>JAEUMR010000032.1 GCA_016791385.1 Hyphomonadaceae bacterium | reverse complement strand
CACCTTGCGGTTGCTGTCGTTGGCGCGCAGCGCCTTCTTTTGCGGCAGCAGGAAGTTGCGCGCGTAGCCGTCGCGCACCTTCACTTCGTCGCCAATGCCGCCGAGATTCTCGACGCGTTCAAGCAGGATGACATGCATGTGCTGGTCTCCTTACTGAACGGCAAACGGCAGCAGCGCCAGTTCGCGGGCGAGTTTGATCGCGCGCGCGAGTTCGCGTTGCTTCTTGGCGGACACGGCCGTGATGCGGGCCGGGACGATCTTGCCCTTTTCGCTGATGTAGCGTTGGAGCAGCTTCACGTCCTTGTAGTCGATCTTCGGGCCGTTTTGGCCGGAGAACGGGCACACCTTGCGCCGGCGTCCGAACGGACGGCGGGCCGGGATGTTGGCGATGTTGAACTTGGGCGCGCCCTTAGCAGCTTTAGCGGCCATGATTATTCCTCCTCGCCCGTGAATTCCAAACCGTCCTCGCCCTCGCGGCCTTCACGGCGCGCACGGCGGCGTTCCTCGCGGTCGCGGCGGGCGAGGATCGGGGACGGTTCTTCATCGAGCGCTTCGACGCGGATGGTCTTGAAACGCATCACGTCTTCATTGATCCGCAGGCGCCGCTCGAGTTCGTGCACGGCCGCCGCCGGCGCGTCGATATTGACGAGCGCGTAGTGGCCCTTGCGGTTCTTGCGGATGCGGTAGGTCAGGTTGCGCAGACCCCAGTATTCGGTCTTGCCGATGGCGCCGCCCAGATCCTGGATGGTCTTGGTGATGTCCTCGATCAGCGCATCGACTTGCTGGGGCGAGATTTCAGGACGTGCGATCAGCACGTGTTCGTAATAGGCCATGTTCCCTCTTCCTTGAGGACCTGCGGCGCCCCGGCCGGGGAAGAACCGGCCAAGACGATGGACCCCGGGCAGCGGATGCCCCCGGGGCCGCGGGTCGCGAAGGGGCGGCAGATACGGGATCGAGCTGTGGAAAGCAAGGGCGGCGGGCGCTGCGGGATGCCTAGAGGGAGCGCCAGGAGCGGGCCTCGCGGCATTGTCGCGGCTTTGCGCTTGCTCTAAGCCGCCGCCCCATGAGCATCGCCTTCATTTTCCCCGGTCAGGGGAGCCAGACGCCCGGCATGGGCAAGAGCCTCGCCGACGCCTTCGCCCCGGCCCGGGAGGTGTTCGAGGAAGTGGACGAGGCGCTGGGCGAACGGCTGTCGCGCCTCATCTTCGAAGGCCCCGCCGAGGAGCTGACCCTCACCGCCAACGCCCAGCCGGCGCTGATGGCGGTAAGCCTTGCAGCAATGCGCGTGCTGGAGCGCGAATTCCATGTGCCGGTGACCAAGGCGGCCTACGTGGCCGGTCATTCGCTCGGCGAATATTCCGCGCTGGCGGCGGCGGGGGCGCTGAGCGTCGCCGACGCTGCGCGGCTGTTGCGCACCCGCGGCAACGCCATGCAGGCGGCCGTACCCGTCGGAGAAGGGGCGATGGCGGCGCTGATCGGCAAGGTCGATGTCGCGCTGGCCGAAGAGATCGCCAAAGCGGGATCGGCGGCGGGCGTCGTCGTCGTCGCCAATGACAACAATGTCGGCAATGTCGTCATTTCCGGCTCGAAGGCGGGCATCGACGCGGCGCTGGCGGCAGCGAAGGAAAGAGGCGCGCGCGCCATTGCGCTCAATGTCTCTGCCCCCTTTCACTCACCGCTGATGCAGCCCGCCGCCGAGGCGATGGCGATTGCGCTGGAGAAGACTGAAATCGCACCGCTGGCGGCGCCGCTGGTCGCCAACGTGACGGCGCGCCCGGTGAACGAGCCGGCGGCGATCCGCAAACTTCTGGTCGAGCAGGTGACAGGGCGCGTGCGCTGGCGCGAGAGCGTCGAATGGATGGCGGGCGAGGGCGGCGTTGCGCGCTTTGTCGAAGTCGGCGCGGGCAAGCAGCTCTCCGGCATGGTCAAGCGCAACGCGCCGGATGCCGAGGCGCTGGCGCTGAACGAGCCCGCTGATTTGGAAGCGTTCGCGAAGAGCGTGTGACGCGCCGGGCTGCGCGCCAGCCGGAATGACGAAAAGGGCAAGGGTTCATGTTTTCACTTCAAGGCAAGACCGCGCTGGTGACGGGCGCTTCGGGCGGCATCGGCGGCGCGATCGCCAAGGCGTTGGCGGCGCAGGGCGCACGCGTGGCGCTTTCGGGCACGCGCGTGGATGCGTTGGAGCAGGTGCGGGCCGAGATCGGCGGCGATCATCCGATCACGCCGTGCAATCTCTCCGATCCCGCCGCGGTGGACGCGCTGATCGGCCAAGCCGAAACCGCGCTCGGCGGCCGGCTCGATATCCTTGTCGCCAATGCCGGCATCACCAAGGACGGCCTCTTGCTGCGCATGAAGGACGAGGACTTCCAGTCGGTGCTGAAGATCAATCTGGAGAGTTACTTCCGCCTCTCGCGAGCGGCTCTCCGCAACATGATGAAGAACCGCTGGGGCCGGATCATCGCCATCACCTCGGTTGTAGGCGTCACCGGAAACCCCGGACAGGCGAATTACGCAGCCTCGAAGGCGGGCATGATCGGCTTCACCAAGGCGCTGGCGGCTGAAGTCGCCAGCCGCAACGTGACGGCCAATTGCATTGCCCCCGGCTTCATCGCCTCGCCGATGACGGACGTGCTGAATGAAGCCCAGAAAACCGCGCTTTTGGGGAAGATTCCGGCTGGACGGCTGGGAACGGGCGGTGATGTCGCGGCCGCGGCAGCGTATCTGGCGAGCGAAGAAGCGGGCTACGTCACCGGCCAGACCCTGCACGTCAATGGCGGGATGGCCATGATCTAAAGCGGCTCTTCAGCGCCGGGCCGTGAAAAAAGCTTGCGCCCGGCCCCCCGTATGGTCAAAAGGCCGCTCACGAGCGCCCTCGGGGCGGGCAATTCTCATTCTGAAACTGGCGAGGCGAATACATGTCGGACGTGTTTGAGCGCGTTAAGGCGATCGTTATCAAGCACCTGGAAGCGCCGCCGGAGAAGGTGACGGACAAGGCTTCGTTCATCGACGATCTCGGCGCGGACAGCCTCGACAACGTCGAGCTGGTGATGGCGTTCGAAGAAGAGTTCGGCATCGAGATTCCGGACGACGCAGCCGAGCACATCCAGACCGTGGGCGACGCGGTGAAGTTCATCTCGGAGAAGCAGGGCTAAGCCCTGCCAGCGCGCATGCGGCGCGTCGTCATCACAGGCATCGGGCTCGTCACACCGCTGGCCGCGAATCGCGAGGCCACGTGGGAGCGGCTCATTGCGGGCCAGTCTGGCGCGAACAAGATCGAACACTTCAAGGTGGACGATCTGCCGAGCCGGATTGGCTGCCTTGTGCCGCGCGTCGATGGGCGCGGCGGCGGCGCCGGCGATGCGCATGCGTTCAATCCCGACAACACGCTCTCGCCGAAAGAGCAGTCTCGGATCGACGACTTCATTCTCTATGGCATCGCAGCCGCTGACGAAGCGGTCGCCGACAGCGGCTATGTCGCCGAGACCGACGAACAGAAGAACCGCTCAGGCGTCCTGATCGGTTCAGGCATCGGCGGCATCAACGCGATCGCCAACAACGCGCTGCTGTTGGAAGAGAAAGGCCCGCGCAGGCTCTCTCCCTTCTTCATCCCGAGCGCGCTGATCAATCTGGCTTCGGGCCATGTTTCGATCCGGCACGGCTTCCGCGGCCCGAACCATTCGGTGGTGACGGCGTGCGCGACCGGCGCGCATGCGGTCGGCGATGCGGCGCGGCTGATCGTGCATGGCGACGCCGATGTGATGATTGCAGGCGGCGCCGAAGCGGCGATCTGCCGGCTCGGCCTGGCTGGCTTCTGCGCCCTGCGCGCGGTCTCCTCCGGCTTCAACGACACGCCGGAGAAGGCGTCGCGTCCGTATGACAAGGATCGTGACGGCTTCGTCATGGGCGAAGGCGCAGGCTGCGTCGTGCTTGAGGAATACGAACACGCCAAGGCGCGCGGCGCGAAGATCTACGCCGAAGTGAAGGGTTACGGCCTTTCCGGCGACGCCTATCACATTACCGCCCCATCCTCGGACGGCGATGGCGGCTTCCGCGCCATGAGTGCGGCGCTGAAGGATGCGGGGCTCACCCCTGGCGACATTGATTACGTGAACACGCACGGCACCTCGACGCCGCTGGGCGATGAGATCGAACTGAAGGCGATCGAGCGCCTGTTCGGCAACGCGACGGCGAACCTTTCGCTGTCGTCCACCAAGTCGGCGATCGGGCACCTCTTGGGCGCGGCGGGCGCGGTCGAGGCCATCTTCTGCGCGCTGGCGATGCGCGACGGGGTCGTGCCGCCGACGCTGAACCTGGAAAATCCGTCGGTCGAATCCGCCATAGATTTGACGCCGCTGAAGGCCAAGAAGCGGCCGGTGAAGGCGGCAATGTCGAATTCGTTCGGGTTCGGCGGCACGAATGCGGCCGTGATCCTGACAGCGGTGGATTGATGGTGCGCTATGAGCCGCGCCGCAGAAGTGGCGGCGGGTTTTTCTCTGTTCTGCTCTGGCTTCTGATCGCAGCCGCGGCTGCGGTCGTGTTCGCCGGCGCTTTTTTCTTCAGCACGATCAGCCGGCCAGGCCCTTCCAACGAAGATAAGTCGTTCGTGGTGGAGCGCGGGGCGAGCGGCGCTGACATCGCGGCGGGCCTTGAGCGCGAAGGCTTCATTACAGACAGCCTGCTCTTCCGCATCGCCAACCGCATCTACGCGTCGAACGACACGCTGCAGGCTGGCGAGTATCGTATTCCCGCGCACGCCTCAGTGCGCGAGATCGTCGAGATGATGTCGAGCGGTGCAGCGCTGCAGCACGCCATCACTTTCCCGGAAGGCGTCACTATCGCCGGGGCCATGCGCATCATCGAGCAAAGCGATGTGCTGAGCGGCGACATGCCGGAAGCGCCGCCAGAAGGCTCGATCCTGCCGGAGACGTATCATGTCCAGCGCGGCATGACGCGCGCGGCGCTGTTGCAGCAGATGCGCACCGCGCGTGATCAGGCGCTGCAGGAAATCTGGGCCAATCGGCGGGCGGACTTGCCGGTCACGTCGCCGGAGGAATTGGTGACGCTGGCGTCGATTGTCGAGCGTGAAACCGGTGTTGCCGAAGAGCGGCCAATGGTGGCGGCGGTGTTCGTCAATCGCCTGCGCCGGCCGATGCGGCTGGAAAGCGATCCGACCATTATCTACGGCGTGTGCAAACAATTCCCGAACCGCTGTGTCGACGGCCGCCTTGTCAATGCGCAGGGCCAGCGCCGCACCATTCGCGCCAGCGAGATCGCGCTCAATACCGGCTACAACACCTATCGCATCGATCGCTTACCGCCGACGCCGATCTGCAATCCCGGCCGCGCCGCGCTCGAAGCGACGGCCAATCCGGCGCAGTCGAGTGCGCTGTTCTTCGTCGCCGACGGCAGTGGCGGGCATGTGTTTGCAGCGACGCTTGCCGAGCACGAAGCCAATGTCCGCCGTTGGCGCGAGATCGAGGCGCAACGCCTGGCTCAAGAGCGGCCGGACAACTGAAACAAAGACGCCTCCCGCGGGGCAGCGGAAGGCGTCAGGGGCGCGACCAATCGGGGCGGGCCGCGGGGTTGGCTGGAGTGCAAGAGCGCCGCTGTGGCGCCCGTGCTAGGATCCGGTCCCTGGATGGCCGACTCGGATAAAGCCCACGTGACAATCGCCAGACACTTACGCGACAAAGCCGCATGACGATCTCAGGCATGACCGGATTTGCGCGGGCCGAGGGCGAGCACGCCGGCCAGCGCTGGATATGGGAACTCAAGAGCGTGAACGGGCGCGGGCTCGACCTGAAGCTGCGCACGCCGTCCGGATTCGACGCTCTGGAACCGCCCGCGCGCACGGCGGCGGCGGCCAAGTTCAAGCGTGGCTCGCTGCAGGCGACGCTGACCCTGACGCGCGATCTCGCCGCTGCGCCGCCGCTCAAAATCGATATGGCGCTGGTCGAACGTTTGCTCGACGCGCGCGAAGCGTTCGGGAAGCGCGTCGCCAAACCGCGCTGGGATGGTTTGCTGGCCGTGCGCGGCGTGCTCATGAGCGAAGAGACGAGCGCCGACGATGAGGCGCGCGCCTCACTTGAAGCGGCGCTGATGCGCGGCTTCGAGGCGGGGCTCGAGAAGTTGGCCGAGGCGCGTCAGGCCGAAGGGCGGACGCTGCGCGCGATCTTTGCAGAGGCGGCGGATCGGCTCGACGCGCTTATCGCCGCGGCGCGCGCTTCCGCGGCGGCGGCGCCGGACGCGGCGCTCGCGCGCATCCGCGCGCGCCTGGAATCGCTTGCGCCGGAACTCAAGATCGATCCGCAGCGCTTGGCGCAGGAAGCGGCGATGGCGGCGGCGAAGGCCGACGTGCAGGAGGAGCTGGAACGCCTCACCGCGCACGCGGCAGAGCTGCGCAGCCTCATCACCAAGCCGGAGCCGGCAGGGCGGCGGCTCGACTTTTTGAGTCAGGAACTCACGCGCGAGGCCAACACGCTGTGCTCGAAATCGTCAGAACTCGAACTGACGCGCATCGGGCTCGATCTCAAGACCGTGGTCGATCAGATCAAGGAGCAAGCCGCCAATGTTGAATGAGAACGTCGCGCGGCGCGGCCTGATGTTCGTGCTGTCGAGCCCTTCGGGCGCCGGCAAATCGACGCTCGCGAAGAAGCTGCTCGAAGCGGACGACAACATGTCGCTCTCCGTGTCGGCCACCACGCGCGCGCCGCGGCCGAGTGAGGTCGACGGGCGCGAATACAAGTTTCTGCGCAAGGAGCAGTTCGAGGACATGGCCGATCGCGGCGAGTTCCTCGAACACGCAATGGTGTTCGGCAACCATTACGGCACCCCGCGCGCACCGGTCGAGGCGATGCTGATCCAGGGGCGCGATGTGTTGTTCGACGTCGACTGGCAAGGTGCGCGGGCGTTGCGAGCGGCCGAGCCGCAGGACGTTGTCGGCATCTTCATTTTGCCCCCGTCCATGGCGGAGCTGGAGCGCCGCCTGCGCGCGCGCAACGAAGACAGCGAAGAGGTGATCAAGAAGCGCATGGCGCGCTCGCTTGATGAGATCAGCCACTGGGAAGAGTACGATTACGTGCTGGTGAACACGCTGCTCGAACAGACGCTCACACAGATCAGGCAAATCCTCGCTGCCGAACGCCTGAAGCGCCACCGGCAGATGTGGCTGCAGCTGCACGTCGAGCGATTGAAGCAGGGAATCTAGCGCCCAGGCAGGCGCTCGAACGCTGGCAAGCCTTCGGGTAGCACGTGGAAGGGCTGCTTATCGATCGTGTAGATCGCCATCTGCGGGCCTTCGAACAGCTTGGGGTCGTCGAGCGTGCCGACTTTGATCACGACGGCGGGCAAGTCGGCGCGGCGCGTCACCAGATGCGTGCCGCAGGTTCCGCAGAATTCACGCGTATAAGCGTTGGCGATGTCGCTGCGGGCGAACGCTTTTGGTTCGCCCTTGGTATAACGGAAGCCCTGCGCGGGCATCATGAGAAAGAAGTTCGGCCCGCCGCCGGTGATGTACTGGCACTCGCGGCAATGACATTGCGCTCTGAAGCTCGGCTCGCCCTCCGCCTCATAACGCACAGCGCCGCAATAGCATCCGCCACTCAGCTTCATGATCGGTCCCCTGTCGCTGCAGCAGCAATCGCCGAAAACGGCGCGCCGTCAATCGGCGGCGGCGAAAGTGGCGAATTGCTCAAAGCCACGCCAGTGCTTCACGGCCTCGAGTTCGGCGCGGTCATAGGCGCATTCGCCGTCATCGAGCGTTGCGACCAGATAGACATCGGTCGCCCGCCCATCGTGTGAATGGCGGTCTTTCAGCCAGATCTCTAGCAGCCGCCACGCATGCGTGTCGGCGCAGACCCAGAGGGAACGGCGGATCATGGCGGTCCTTAAACCGCGCTGCAGCGTGGCGAATACCTCCGCGAGCGTCGCGAGATCGTCGCGGGTCATTGCGGAGAAATCGGCGCTGCCATCGATGATATTGATGAGGTCTCGTTCGGTGTAGTGCAGATTTTCGGCGTAGAAGCGCGCCATCTCAAGGAAGTCGCCGACCTGCATCGCGTCGTGCATGATATGGACGCGCAGCGACAGCTGGTCATTGAGAAAAGCCTTTACCGGCACTCGAATTTCGCTCCGCTCAGCGCCGGCAGACTGAACTATATTCAATACTTAGATCAAGTCCCGCGCCAGGCGTCCGCCAGGGCGCGGAAGCCGGCTTGACCGATTTCCTCGGCGCGCGCGGTTGGCTCAAGGCCCGCCCTCCGCAACAGGGCTTCCGGTTCAGGGCAGAGCGAGCGCAGGGCGGCGCGCAGCATCTTGCGGCGCTGGCCGAAAGCGGCGGCGGTGACCCGCTCCAGTGCGGCGAGGTCGGGGTAGGCGTCTTGACGATCCGTCAAGCGCACGATGGCGGAAGCGACCTTGGGCGGCGGCGTGAACGCGCGCGCGGGCACGGTGAATTCGAGCCTGGCCTCGCAGCGCGCCTGCGCCAGCACGGCAAGCCGGCCATAGGCATCGGTCCCAGGCTTGGCGACGATGCGTTGCGCCACCTCTTTTTGGAACATCAGCGTCATTTCCCCGCGCCAGGGGCCGGCCTTGAGCCACTTCACCAGAAGTGGGGTGCCGACATTGTAGGGCAGGTTCGACACGATGGCGGCGCGCGCAGCATTGGGGGCGAAGCGCGCCAGCAGTTCAGCTTCGTCCGCTTCGAGCGCGTCGCCCTGCACGATGTGCAAGCGGCCACCGCTCCATTGGTTCAGCGGCTCCAGCAGCGGCAGAAAGCGCGCGTCCTTCTCGATCACGATCAACGGATCGGCGCCCACTTCGAGCAGCGCGCGCGTCAACCCGCCTGGACCTGGGCCGACCTCGATAACCGGTTTTCCCGCGATGTCGCCGGCGGCGCGGGCGATGCGGCGCGTGATGTTGAGATCGAGCAGGAAGTGCTGGCCAAGACCCTTGTTAGCCCAGAGCCCATGCGCTTCGAGTTCGTCGCGCAACGCCGGCAATTCGTCGGCGTTCATGCGCGTGCGCGTGCCCGGCGCTGAGCCATGTCCCACGCCATGTCCAGTGCGGCGCGGAAACTGTCATCGCGCGCAACGCCTTTGCGGGCGATGTCGAAGGCCGTGCCGTGATCGGGCGAAGTGCGCACGATGGGTAGGCCGAGCGTGACGTTGACGCCGTCCCAGAAGTGCAGCGTCTTGAGCGGAATGAGGCCCTGGTCGTGATAGAGCGCGAGCGCCGCGTCGAAGCCGCGGCGGGCTTCTTCATGGAAGAGGCTGTCGGCCGCGCGCGCATCGCTGACTTTCCAGCCCTTGCGGCGAAGCAGGGCGGCGGCGGGATTGATGATCTCGATCTCTTCGCGGCCGATATGGCCGTCTTCGCCTGCGTGCGGGTTGAGACCGCACAGCGCCAAGCGCGGTTCGGCGACGCCGAAATCACGCCGCAACGCTTCGCAGACGACCTCGCCGACATGGACGATCTGCTCCGTGGTCAAGGCCGACGGCACGTGTGCGAGCGGCACATGGATCGTAGCCAGCGCGACCTTAAGGCTCGCGCCGGCGAGCATCATCACCGGGCCGCGAGTCTGCTGCCATGGCATGTCCGCGGTGAGGTGGGCGATGTATTCGGTGTGACCGGCAAATGCGAAGCCTGTCCGTTGCAGCACGGACTTGGCGATCGGCAGGGTGACGACGCCGGAGGCGGCGCCGGTACGCGCGGCGGCTACGGCTTGCTCGATAGCGGCTACGGTTGCGTCAGCATTGACGGGATCGGGTTCGCCCGGCGTTTCCTGCATGGCCAAGGGCACGTGCAGGACGTCGAACGCGCCCGGCGCAGCGGTCGCCTTCGCCGCGTCGGTAATGACGTTGAGACGCGGTTTTGCTGCGCCGATGCGCGCGCAGGCGCGCTCGAACGCGCTGGGATCGCCCACCAGGAAGAAGGGCGGCGCACTCTCGCGCCGCGCCCATACACGCGCCGCCAGTTCGAGACCGATCCCGGCGGGATCGCCCATCGAGACGGCGAGCGGCTTCATCGCGTCATTGCGAGCGGGTGATGATGGTCGCTTCGCTGCGGAGATTGCGCAGGTAGCGATCCGACAACATGGTCAGTTCCTGCTCTCGCAGGCGAGCCTCGATCTCCTCGCGCGAAGGAATGCCGCCCCCGCCGGTTTCGCGGGCGCAGACGACGACCGTCGAGGCTTGATCACCCTGAACTTGCACGGGGCTGGCGCGGCCGATTTCGACGCCGGTGATGCGTTCGCGGATCGCCGGCGAAAGGTCGGACTCTTGAGTCTGCCCAAGGTCGACCACGCTTGCGCCATCGATGCCACGGGCGAGGTCTTCCAGGTTGCCGCAACCTTCGATGCGCCGCTGCACGCGCTGGAGCGTGGCTTCCCGCGCAGCCGGCGCGCTGATCTGGCGGAGCGAAACCGTGGAGGTGGCGCCTGCGTCGGCCCCCGCGCGGCGGTCGCGCATGGCGATGATGTAGACGCCGGTTGCGGTGCGCACTGGCAGCGAGACTTGCCCGGCTTGCAGACGCTCGGCGATCGGTTGCAGTTCGGGCGCCAGTTCAGGCGCGGCGATCCAGCCGAGATCGCCGCCAGCTGCCGCCGAGGGCGCAGCCGAGAACTGGCGCGCGACCGCCGGGAAGGGCGCGCCGCGCTGCATCTGTTCAAGCAGGCGCATGCCGCCCTGCATCATTTCCTGAAATTCCTGCTCGGATTCGGCGGGCAGGAAAATCTCGGACAATTGGTATTGCGGGCGTGTCGCGTTGGCGGCGATGCGCTGCTGCGTTTCGCGAACCTCGACGTCGGAGATGCGCACGCGCGAGCCGTAGAGGCCGCTGATCAGGCGTTGCCACGCAATATCGGCTTCGACCTGCGAACGCAGCGATGAAATCGAAATACCGGCCTGGCCGAGCGAGGCGGCGAATTGCTCCAGCGTGGCGTTGTTCTGACGCGCGATGTCGGCCAGGCGGCGATCGACCTGGTCGGGAGACACGGTAATGTCGAAGTGAGCGGCCTCGTCCATTTGCAGCCGCTCGTCGATCAGGTCGCGCAGCGCCTGGGCGCGGGCGCGCTGCTGCATTTCCGGAGTCGGCTGGATGCGGGCGGACGCCAGCAGGAGGCTGGCGCGCTGGCGCACGTCGTAGGTGGAAATGACGTGGTCGTTGACGATGGCGGCAACGCCCTCGGCATTCTGCGCTGACGCGGGCGCGCTCAAGCACAGAGACGCAGCCATGGCCGCGAAGGCGGAAACCTGTTTCCAGTTCATTCTTGTTCGTCCTGCTCCGCCTCAGCTTCCGCCGAATACCCCAAGCGAGCGCAGACCGATTCTGATCTGCAGCCCTTCATCCGGCCCGATAGTGCCCCGCTGGGTCTCCGACCGGGTGTAGGAAATCTCGAGGAAGGTGCAATCGTCCTCGTAGATCGCGCGGATGTCCTGGCGCAGATTTATGTCTGAATCGAGGTCGCGCGTCAGGCCGACCTGCATGCGCCAGCCGCGGGCCAAGTCTACGCCAAGATTGGCCGTCAGTTCCTCGTTCGGGAAGCTCGGGTCCGACACCAGCGAGTTGTCGATCTGGAAGTAGCGGGCGTTGGCGCTGAAGCGTCCGGCCGCGGCCCGCACCCCGATATCGATGCGCTGCACGGCGAAGGTTTCGTCCTCCAGGCGAATGCGCGCTTCGGCCCCGAAATTGGCGCCGAGGTCGGTTTGCACCGCGCCAACCCAGTCGCTGCCCTGGCTGTCGAGATTGTTCTGCGGGGTGAAACCAGCCGCGGGCTCGTCGCGCCAGCGCCGCCCGAACATGACCGAGGCGCTTTCGCCGGAATGGCCGCGCGCGGTGGCGCGCACGCCCGCCGCGACCCGGCCGCCGGGTTCCCAGAGGTCGTAATTGGGCGCGGCGTTGGGCCGGAACAGGTTGGTATCGTCCAACTCGAACGAGAGGCTGTCTTCGTTGACGATGCGCGGATCGGGTTCTGCGTCGCTGGCGAGCGCGCCCATCACGACCGGTTCGACAATGAGGTCGAAGCGCTCGCCGGGCCGCATGAACGGCCAGCTGATTTCAGTGCCGACGAGGCCAAGGCCGCGCGTGAAGCTCTCGAAGTGATCCGCCGAGGTTTCGATAGAAAACACGTCGCCGCGCGCTTGTGCGAACGGGCTGAGCACCATGCCTGGGCCGAATACCATGTCCTTGCGCCACACGGCGGACAGCGACAGGCGCCCGTCGCGGCCCTCGAACGGACCAACGCCGTCGTCGTTGCGGTTGAGCAGCGCGGTGTTCGCCTGCAGCCGGAGCTGACCACGCAGGAGCGGGTCGAGCATCACGTACTCGGTCTCGGCGATCGGCAAGATCAGCGGCTGCACTTCCGGGACCAGTGCGGTCTGTTCGCGGAAGTCCTGGATGTTCACGAACGCGACGGAGCTGTACGAATTCTCGCTCTGGCCGGTGGCGTAGAGTTGGGTGATCAGGCGCGTGTCGTGGCCGATATAGGGGCCGCGGCGTTCGCCGGCGCCGCGGATGTCATAGCGGCGCAGATATTCGTCGTCGTAGATGTTCTCGAGGCCGAAGCCCCACTTCCAGTAATCGTTGATCTGGAACGCGCCTTCAGCGAACGCACTGTAGCGGAAGCGATCATCGCCGAACGTATCGCCGTCGCTGTTGAACAGCTGTTCCTGCGTGAAGGTCGTGTCGAGCGACAGATCACCGGACCAGAACCGCTTGCGATATTGCAGGCCCATCAGCGGATTGACGTTGCTGTGCACGCGCAGCGTTGCGGTCAAATCCTGTGACGGCGAGATGGCCCAATAATAGGGCTGGCCATAAAACGTGCCGAGGCGGCGGTTGCGGCCGATCTGCGGCGGCAGCAAGCCCGAGGCGCGCTCGATGGTCGGGTCGGGGTGCGCGAGGTACGGCAGATAGAGCACCGGTACGCCGACGACTTCGAGCACCGCGCCCTGATACGAGATCGTGCGGCTCTGGCGATCTTGAATCGCGCGCCGCGCGCGCAGGCTCCAGGTCGGCGGGCGATCGCCGGCTTCGCAAACCGGGCAGCTCGTATAGATGACGTTGCGAAGCTCGCTCTCACCTTCGCCGTGACGGATGGCGGCGCGCGCTGCAAGCGTGCCGCCGCCTTCCATGTGCGCGCGCAATTCCTGCGCGGCGCCGACATTCATCGCTTCGTCGGCTTCGACTTGCTCTGCGAACGTGACCGAGCCGTCTTCGAGTGCGATCTGCACGTTGCCGATGGCGGTGATGCGGCCGCTGTTGAGGTCGTACACCAGCCGGTCCGCGCGCATGGTGCGGCCTTGGTAGCGCACATTGACGTCGCCCTGGGCGGTGATGGTCTGCGCCTGCTGGTCGTCGATGATCTCATCGGCGTCGAGCAGGACGTTGTCGTTCTGTTGAGCCTCGGGCGCGGGCGGCGCTGGCTGCGTCTGCGCCAGGGCGGCCGGCGACACGCTGACGGCCAAGGCCGCAGCTAGCGCGGCCCAGCCGAACGCGCCGCGCTCCGTCGATCGCTCCGCCATCTCCCCCGACCGGCGCATCCCCGCGTCCCTTGTTCTGCGAGTCCCTCTGTCAGTTACCTAGACGGCGCCGGCGGGGGGCGTCCAGCGCCGGACGCCGCCGGGGAGAGTCTTCTCCGGAGCTGTGGCTGTTCAGCCGTCCTCCAGGAAGGCGACCATAGCCAGGGCTATGAACATGCCGGCAAATGGGGCGCTCCAGGCGGCCACGATGGCGGGCACCGACTGGGTAATGGCGAAAGCGCCGGCCAACTGGCTGTAAAAGAACAGCACCAAGCCGATTGTGACGCCCATCGCCCCCCACCGGGCGAGGTTGCCAAGCCGCTGCAACTGCAACGAAAACGCGGCGCCCAGGGCCGCCATCACCGCCAGCAGCAGCGGGTAGGCCAGCAGGCTCTGCCATTTGAGTTCGTAGCGGGTGGGGGCAAAGCCGGCGGTGCGGGCGTCGCTGATGAAGCCCGGCAGTTCCCAGAAGGAAAGGCTTGCCGGGGTCACGAAGCGGTTGAGCATTTCGGTGGCGTCGAGGGTGGTGGGGATCGCCAGGTGGCTGTGCCGGACCGGCCGGCCGCCGGGTGTCGCCTCAACCAGGTCGGTCAGCTGCCAGAAGCCGGGGCGCAGCTGCGCTGTTTCGGCCCGCATGCGCCGTGCGAAGCGGAGCGCATCATCGCGTACCTCAAAGAACATGAACGTGGCCCCCTGCAGCGTCGTGCCGCTCGGATCGACGCGGTCGGCGTGAATCACCACTTGGCCGTCGCGGTCACCCTGGCGAATCCAGATGCCGTTCTGGCCGGGACCGCCGGCGAAGGATGACAGCGCATCGCTCTTCTCGGCTTCGAACTCACGGTAGAGCCGTGCGCCGAGCGGGTTGAGTGCGGTGACAACCAGAAGCCCGAGCAGGAAGCCGATGAACACCGCGGGGGTGAGGAACTTCCAAGCAGAGATGCCCGCTGCGCGCATCGCCACCAGTTCGCTCGATCGGTTGAGGCCGATGATCGCCATCATCGCGCCGGCCAGCGTCACGAACGGCAGCGTCTGCTCAATCAGCATCGGCGTCTTCAGCAGCGTTAGCCGCAGTGCGTCGAGCGCGCCGATGTCCGCGCGGGTGCCGACGGTGCGCATCTGTTCGACGAAATCGATCAGCAGGATCGAAGCCAGCACCGCGATCAAAGCGACCAGGATGCCGCCGATCACCCGGCTGATCACATAACGGCCCATGCGCGAAAGCAGGAAGCTCATGGATGCGCCTCCACCACCGAGGGCCCCATCGAGACGCGCCGGCGCCGCGCCCGCTTGCCGCCGAGCATGAGCGCAGCAAGGGCGAGGACGCCGAGCGGCAGTGCGTATTGCAGCGGATTGAGGCTCGGTTCCTCAGTCGCTGCAGTTTGCAGCGCGACGGCTATCAAGCGCACCAACAGCGCCGCCACCGAAGCAATGATGATGCGCCGTCCATAGCCCCGGCGGCTGAATTCGCCGACCAGCACGCCGGTCAGCGCGATCATGGCCAACGCGATGTTCAGCAAGGGCGAAGCTAACCGGGCGTGCGCTTCCGCAATGAATTTGTTGACGTTCTGTTGATCGAAGTGCGCGGTCCGATCTGGAAAGAAGAGGTCGTAAAGGCCGCGGTCGGACGCCTTCATGAAGAAGATCTGCGGTTCCTGAAATACCGCACCCATGCGCAGCACGTAGCGGTCGAAATCGAGCACGTCGACTTCGCCGGACGCGTTTTGCCGCTGGATCTGACCATCGCGCATGACGATCGCTGGAACGCCGTCGCTGGTGACGATGGCGCCGGCGCGCGCGGTATAGGTGATCGGCAACTCGGGGCGGCCGTCATTGATGAGAAGGTCGCGCAACTCACCGCCGCTGCCGCGCGACCGGGCATAGAGCGTGAGCCCTTCGGCCGGGAATGTGAAAGAGCCTTCTTCGATCAGGCTGGAGGCAATGTCGGTGCGCAGCGAGTAAAGCACTTCACGCCGCTGCGCGAAGGCCCAGGGTTGTACGATCACGTTGATGGTGAGGTGCGCGAGCGCAGCGATGATCGCCAACTGGATGATCGGGCCGGCAATGCGCTGGCGCGAGACGCCCGCGCCATAGAGCACGGCGATCTCGCTTTCGCTCTGCATCCGGTTGAGCGCGTAGACGACCGCAATGAACACGGCCATCGGCAGGATCAGCGAGATCAGCTGCGGCAGCGCCAGCAGCGTCACCCAGGCGAAGGCCAGGCCCGCGTTGCGGTTGGTGACGATGAGGTCGAGCTGGTTGAGGCCCTGGGTCAGGATGGCGATGGCCGCCAGGGCGCCCAGGATCGCCAGGAGCGGCCCCATCGCCTGCCGGAACACGTAGGTCGCAATGGTATTCATCGTGTTCCTGTAGCCGCCCGTAGATTCAGCCGCTGCTGCGACCCTGCGCTTCGCTTTTCAAGTGCGCCCGGCATCGCTACCACTGCGCCGACCGAGGTTGAAGCGGGCAGCTCCCGCCGTTCCCAGGGGTAATAATGGACATCCGATTTGTGACCGCCGGCGGCGGCGATGTTGTGGCAGTCATGGCGACGGAGGGCGGCGAGCTCCTGGGCGCGGGCAAAACGCTGGATACGGCGGCCAGTGGTCGTATCGCTAAAGCAATGAAAGCGGGGCGTTTCACGGGCGGCGCGGGGCAGGTCGTTGACGTGCTGGCGCCTGAAGGTGTGGATTACGCCCGCGTGCTCGTCATCGGGTTGGGCAAGCCGGAAGCCGCAGACGGCCTCGCGGTCGAGCGCTGGGCCGGGCACGCGGTGAAGCGGGTGCTGACGTCCGGCGCGGAAAAGCTGGTGCTGATGCCGGACGCCCTGCCGGGCGTCTCGAAGGCGGAAGCGGGCTCGCACGCGGCGATGGGCGCGCGTCTGGCCGCCTACCGCTTCGACACCTATCGCACCAAGCTGAAGCCCGAGCAGAGCCCGACTCTCACTGCCGTCGAGATTTCGATGGACGGCACCGCCGCCGCTAAGGCCCGCGCCGAGGTCGATGCGGCTGTGGTGGAGGGCGTATTCTTCGCCCGCGACCTCGTCAGCGAACCGCCGAACGTGCTTTACCCGCAGAGCTTTGCCGAGCGGCTGCGCGATCTTGAGACCATCGGCGTCGAAGTCGAAGTGCTCGAACCCCCGGCGTTGGAGAAGCTCGGCATGGGTGCGCTACTCGGCGTAGCGCAGGGCTCGGCCCACCCCGCGCGCCTTGTGGCGATGCGCTGGAACGGCGCGGCGTCGAAGAAGGCCAAGCCGGTCGCGCTGGTCGGCAAGGGCGTGACCTTCGATAGCGGCGGCATCTCGATCAAGCCGGGCGCTGGCATGGACGAGATGAAGGGCGACATGGGCGGCGCCGCGGCCGTTGCGGGCGCGATGAAAGCGGTTGCGCTGCGCAAGGCCAAGGCCAACGTCGTCGGCATCGTCGCGCTGGTGGAGAACATGCCCGGCGCCAAAGCGCAGCGCCCGGGCGACATCGTGCACACCATGTCGGGCCAGACCATCGAGGTGCTGAACACCGACGCTGAAGGCCGCCTGATCCTGGCTGATGCGGTCTGGTACGTTCAGGACAAGTACGAGCCGAGCGCGATCATCGATCTGGCGACGCTGACCGGCGCCGTGATCGTTGCGCTCGGGCACGAGAACGCCGGCCTCTTCGCCAATGACGAAGATCTCGCCAATGCGCTTATCGCTGCGGGCCAAACCGAGGGCGAGCCGGTGTGGCGCCTGCCCTTGAGCGCCGCCTACGACAAGCTGATCGACAGCCCGAACGCGGACATGAAGAACATCGCCGGCAAGCCGGTGGCGGGCTCGATCGTCGGTGCGCAATTCGTCAAGCGTTTCATCAAAGACGGCACGCCGTGGGCGCACCTCGACATTGCCGGCACGGCTTGGAAACCGGGGCCCTACGAAGATCCGATCTCGCCGGCATGGGCGACAGGTTATGGCGTTCGCTTGCTGAACCGCGTGATCGCCAGCCGCTTCGAGGAGTGATGGCGGAACTGTGGTTCTACCATCTTGAACGCAGCGAGCTTGAGCGCGCGCTGCCGCCGTTGCTGGAGAAGTGCCTGCAACGCGGCTGGCGCGCGCTGGTGCGCGCAAGCACGCCGGAGCGGCTTGAGCAGCTCGACGAGGCGATCTGGACGTTTCGCGACGACAGTTTCGTGCCGCACGGGCGCGAGGGCGATCCGGCGCGCCAGCCGGTGTGGCTGACGCTGGACGCGGGAAATCCGAACAACGCCCAGGCGCTGTTTCTGGTCGACAGCGCCGAGCCGGGCGACATCTCGACGTTCGAGCGGGCGTGCCTCATGTTCGACGGGCGCGACGAGCGCGCCTTGGAATTGGCGCGATCGCGCTGGAAGCAGGCGCGCGAAGCTGGCGTTGCGGCGTCATATTGGCGCGAGAGCGCCTCCGGGCGTTGGGAGAAACAGGGATGAAGCGTCTGTTGCTTGGGGCTCTATTGGCGCTCGGCGCCTGCAGCAATGACGAGCCGATGACGTATCGCGACCTGGATCGCCTGGCGACCCAACAGCAGCGTGAAGCGATCGGCCGGCCCGCGCCCGACACCTGCCAGATGGCCGCACACCAGTCCCTGATTGGCCAAGACGGCGCCGCGATCGATCGCTCTGCGCTGCCTGCGGGCGCCCGTGTCATTTGCCATCAATGCGCGGTCACGCTCGATTACAGCGCTGAGCGGCTCAACATCCAGCTGGGCGCAGACGGCAAGGTGGAGAGCATGCGATGCGGATGAGCGCGGCCATCCTCGTGCTGGCGCTGCTCGGCGGCTGCACGACGTCCCCGCCTGCAGCCGCGCCGCAAACGCCTGACGAAGCGACCGCGCAGGATAGCTGCGGAGCGGCACGGTTCCGTCATCTGATGGGCGCGCCAGCTGACCAGATTGACCGGGCCGCTCTGCCGCCGCGCACGCGGATCATCACCCCAGGGATGATGGTGACGCAGGATTTTTCGCCCCAGCGGCTAAACATCTTCGTTGGCGTGGACGGCAAAGTCGGATCGCTGCGCTGTTTCTGACGCACTTGGCGGCGTGAAGGGCCCCGGTTATAGACCCGGCTCCAATTCACCCGGAGCCCAGAAATCCCATGGCCGTCGAGCGCACGCTTTCCATCATCAAGCCGGACGCGACCAAGCGTAACATCACCGGCGCGATCAACGCCGTGATCGAGGAAGCGGGTCTGCGCATCATTGCGCAGAAGCGCATCTGGCTGTCCGAGGGCCAGGCCGAAGGCTTCTACGCGGTGCACAAAGAGCGTCCGTTCTTCCGCGACCTCGTCAACTTCATGATCTCCGGCCCGGTGGTGGTGCAGGCGCTCGAAGGCGAGAACGCGGTGGCGAAGTATCGCGACGTGATGGGCGCGACCAATCCGGCCAACGCGGCCGAGGGCACCATCCGCAAGCGCTTTGCCGAATCGATCGAAGCCAATTCGGTGCACGGCTCGGACAGTCTTGAGAACGCCGAGCGCGAGATCGCGTTCTTCTTCGGCGACCAAGAGATCGTCGGCTAACACGCCGCCAATTTCGAAACGCGAGCGGGAGCGGTTGCGAAGGCGGCCGCTCCCGCAGTGTTTTCGGGATTACTTCTTCTTGTCGCCTTGCTTCACGGGCGTCGGATTGCCCTTGCCCGGATCGCTGGGCTTTTTATCGCCACCCATGCCTTTGCCGGGTTGGCCTGCTTGCTTCTTGTCATCCATGACGATGCTCCTTGCTGAAGCAAAACAAGCCTACGCCTAAGCCGCGCCGCTGAGTAGAGCCTTGCGCGGCCGCAAAGCGCGAGCCGGTCAGGTAAGAATTTCAACCGCATACCAGGCGGCGAACAGCGCGACGGCCCAGGGAAAAGCCACCAGATACAAGGTTAGCGGCAAGTCGCGCGAACGTTTCAGGGTAGGCGCTTCGTTGGCTCTCCCTAGCATTGCGCCGATTGAATGCAGCCGGGTGCGAAACTTGTGCAACGCTCCGTCGAGCTGAAATTGGAAGATTGTCGTCGCTATTGCGTTGGTGGTGATGCCCGCAACGATCAGTCCAAGCATCAGCAGCGATTTCTCTGGCATTTCAGAGATGATCTTGCTGGCGACGATCAGTGCGCCGGTCACCAAAGCCGAGTAATAGGTGATCTGATACTGGCGGTTTTTCGTGCGCGCGATGTCCTCCACCGTCATTTTGTAGAAGTCGATGTCGTGCTTCGGGTCCGGACGGATTTCAGGGGCGGAACTCACGGCTTCCTCGCAATGATCTCGAGCACCAGCGGCGTCACCATCAGCGTGCCGGGTTGAGCCGACACGCGCGCGAACTCGTCGCGCATGTCCTTGGCCAGTTGCGGCGTGATGCGGTTGAGTTCGAGCAGGCGGTCGATGTGGATGTCGAAAAAGCCGATCGGCCAGCGCCAGACATTGTCGTCCTTGGAGACGACATCGACATACGGGCGCAGGCTTTCGATCTTGACGCCCATTTCCGTCAGCCAGGCCGGCAGGTCGCGGGCGATGTCCGGTTCGCCGCCTGAGGCGCGCCAATTGTCGGACACTTCCTGCACGAAGCGTTCGAAATTCGGCGCCGCGGGCGCCAGCTTCCAGGTCTGGTAATCGATGTATTCGTGCAGCACGAGCGCCCCGCCCGGGCGGACCGCACCGACCAGCTTTTTCAGCGCCTCCTTCGGCTTGGGCAGGAAGGCGAAGATCCAGCGGCCCCAGGCCGCATCGGCGCCGGAGACCGGCAGCGGATCGGCGACGACATCGACCTCAAACGGCTTCACTTGCGTGAAGCCGCGCGCCTTGGCCTGCGCTTCCAGCGTATCGAGGAACCGGCGCGAGCGTTCGAGCGCATAGACCGCGCCTTGCGGGCCGACCATTTCGGCGAGGTCCATCGTCGCGAAGCCGGGGCCGGCGCCGAAATCGATCACTTTGCAGCCATCGCCGATGCGCGCACGGGCCCAGGCGTCGAGCGCGCGCGGGCGCCAGACGCGATGCTGGAATCCGAGGCGGTAGATTTCATCGTCGTGCGTGCCGAGCACGTAGTCGCGTTCAGCCATGGAAAGCTCTCCGTTGGTCCGAGATATAGGCGCGCGGGCACGCCGCGTCTCGTCAGAAGCGGACGTTGCGTTTAGGCTTCCGCCATGACGTTTCATCTGAGCGGAAAGATCACCATCCCGGCCGAAGACCTCGCGCGCGCACGGGCTGCGTTGCAAGAGCATGTGCGGCTGACGCGTGCTGAGCCTGGCTGCCGCGCCTTTGTTGTAACGGAGCAAGATGGCGGCGTGTTCGAGGTTTCCGAGTCATTCGATGACCGCGCTGCGTTCGAGGCGCATCAGGCGCGGCTTAAAGGAAGCGCCTGGGCGGCGGCGACGATCAACGCCGTGCGTGACTACAAAACGTGGACTGAGACCTAGGCGCGCGCGGACGCGCCGTCTCGCCGGAAGCGGACGCTGCAAGTGAGAGGCGGGGCGCGTGGGCTGCGCCGGGGGTAGTTCAAAGCGACGCTGCTTGCGGCAGCGCCGTGCGCAGCGCACGCGCCCCGTCGTGATTGTTTTCCATCGGGTCCTCACGGCGGGTGTTTCACCGCTTAGATGCGGATCCCCGGCGGCGCGCATGGAGCGGCCAGCTCCTGGTCCCCGGCGTTTTCAGGGGTCTTCCGCGCCGGCTCTGGTTCTCGTTCGAGCAACCTCACGCTCAATCACGTCCCGCACGTTCAAGCTGTTCGGCTAGCACATGAACCTCTCTTGTGCGGGATGAGCGCAGTATCGCGCAGGTTCGCGGGTGTAGGATAGATTTTCGCAAGGCGGCGTGGTGTTTTCGCGCTGGGTCCAATGTGTGTTGCGTCGACCCGTTGAGAGCGCCGCGAAGAGCAGACCGTCATTCCGGACGCGCCGGAGGCGCGGCCCGGAATCCAGGGGCAAACGACATGCGGGTTGCCCCTGGGTTCCGGGCTCTCGCTCCGCGAGCCCCGGAATGACGGAGATTTCGGTTCTTGGCCCAATGCGAACACCGCGAAAAGCGGTTAGGCTACGCGGCATGCTGCGACTGATCTTCGCCTTCACCTTATGGCTATTGGCTTGTCCGAACCCGGTGCTGGCGCAAGCATATCCATGTCCCCGTGTCGATTCTTGCCATGGCGTAGGCGACATGGCGATGTCCCCTGACGGCGCATTCGTAGCTTTCACGCTCCTGGGCTCGCCCGCAACGCAGTTCGTGCTCTTCGATGCCGAGACCAGGCGTGCCTACATTGTTCGAGCGCCGTCGGGACATACGGATATCCGAGACCTGGCGTGGTCGCCTGATGGCGACGAACTCACCTTCGTAACAGGTGCGGGCGGCGTATTCGGCGGTGAGGGATCAAGCGTTTGGCGTTTGCGGCCACGCGATCCATCACCGTTAGTATTGCTGGCGAGCATACCGCATGTCCGTCACCCGGTCCTATCTGCTGATGGAAACATGCTCGCGGCATTTGAAGGCGTGCTGCTCGGTGATCCGCCATACAGTACATCTACTCGAATGGCTTACGCGCTCTTTGAACGTTCGGTCTCTGACGGACGAGCAACGAGACGATCGGAGGGACAGGTGAGTTTCCCACCCAGTCTCTTCTATGACCGAACTGGTGCACTCTTTCTCGGAGGCACGTTCGAACCCGTGTTTATCCGGGCGCTAACGCGGCCCGATGGACGTACATCGCACTATTGGGGCGACGGCGACGAGAAAAATCGGTGGTCCTGGCAGTGGGCTCGCGAGATTCGTGGGGTCGCTTCGTTTAGAGTCGCGCCCGGCGAGACGTTGCCTGCCTGGCCCACACCGTTTCCCGCAAGTGGTGCGCACCAGGGCGCACGGGGCATGCGCCCCACGAACGACGGACGCGTCATCGCATTTGTGTCGCTGAACAACGCGAATGCCAGCGATTGGTATGACGAGAGGGGCATGCCCCAGCGACCGACGCGTGAACTTCTTCACGGCTACATTGCATACGACGCGCAAGGAGCTGGTGAGCGATTTGTGGCCCCAAGTCTGCCTGATGGAGGCGGTCGCACTGGCGGCTCTGACATCTCGGCGGATGGAGTGCGGTTCGCTCAGGTTGTCAGCCGAAACCTTCGAAGGGGCGTGCTACCTGCAAACGAGCTGTGGGACAATCAAGACACTCTGGAGGTGTACGACCGGGGTGAACTGACGTTTGGGGTACGGGTGTCTGAGTTGACGGCGAACGCCTCTTCAATTCAGCCGACTGTGCCAAACGATCCGTTGATGCCGGCCGCCGCCTCGCAGCCACACAGAGTGGCACCCAGCTGAGCGGTCCACGACGATGATCTATGTCCGCTCCCGGTGAAAAGCAGACCATCCGCCATCACGCAGCCAGCGTGCGCGCGAAGTTCGCGAGGCAGCGCGGATAGAGGGCGTGTTCCAGTTCCAGCACGCGGTTTGCCAGCGTCTCCGGCGTATCGCCGGGCAGGATTGGCGTCTGCGCCTGGCCGATGATCTCGCCGGCGTCGACTTCCTCGACCACCAAGTGAACCGTGCAGCCGTGTTCGGCATCGCCCGCTTCCAGTGCGCGCGCATGCGTGTTTACGCCCGGGTGCTTCGGCAGCAGCGAGGGATGGATGTTGATCAGGCGTCCGGCCCAGGCGCGCACGAAATAGGGCGTTAACACGCGCATGAATCCGGCGAGGGCGACGAGTTCGATTCTGCGCTCGATCAGCAGCGCATCGAGATCGCGCTCGAACGCTTCGCGGTTCTTGCCGTACGGCTTGTGATCGAGCGCGATCGCTTCGATGCCCGCCGCGCGCGCGCGTTCAAGCCCCGCAACGCCAGGCACGTTCGAAACCACCAGCACGATCTCGTAAACGTCCTGCTGCGCGTCCATCAGCGCTTGCAGGTTCGAGCCGCGGCCGGAAATGAGAACGGCGACGCGTTTTTTAGTCATGCGCCACCAAACACATCACACTGTCATCCCGGCCGACCGAAGGGAGAGCCGGGACCCAGAGGCCATGGCCGCCGCGTTTGCCCCTGGGTCCCGGATCGCGCTCCGCGCGTCCGGGATGACGGTCGTGTTTCATGCCGCTTTCAGGACGCCGATCTGGAAGGCGCTCTCGCCGCCGGCGGTGAGCATGGTGATCACGTCCCCGGCGCGGGCCGGATCGGCGATCAGGATCATGCCGACGCCGAGATTGAAGGTGCGGCGCATGTCCTCTTCAGGCACGCCGCCCGCCGTTTGCAGCCACGCGAACACGGCAGGGCGCTGCCAGGCGTTCCAGTTGAACTCGGCGGCGAGGTGGTCGGGCAATGCGCGCGGCGTGTTTTCAACCAGTCCGCCGCCGGTGATGTGCGCGGCGCCCTTGGCGAACTTGGCGTCGAACACGGGCTTCAGCGCCTTGGCGTAGATGCGCGTCGGCGTCAGCAGCGCTTCGGCGAGGCTCTTGCCCTCCGCGAACGGTGCGGGCGCATCCCAGCCAAGGCCGGCGCGCTCAACCACTTTGCGCACCAGCGAATAGCCGTTCGAGTGCGGGCCGCTGGAGGCGATGCCGATGATTGCATCGCCCGGCTTCATCTCGTCGACCCGCGGCAGCAGCGTGCCGCGTTCGGCTGCGCCAATGGCGAAGCCGGCGAGGTCGTAATCGCCCTTGCCGTACATGCCGGGCATTTCCGCGGTCTCGCCGCCGGCGAGCGCCGCGCCCGCCTGGCGGCAGCCTTCGGCGATGCCGCCCACGACCTTGGCCGCCTCATCGGCATTGAGTTTGCCGGTGGCGTAATAGTCGAGGAACATCAGCGGCTCGGCGCCCTGGGCGGACAAATCGTTCACGCACATGGCGACAAGGTCGATGCCGACCGTTTCGTGCCGGCCGCTCTCGATGGCGATCTTGAGCTTGGTGCCGACGCCATCGGTGGTGGCCAGGAAGATCGGGTCCTTGAAACCGGCCGCCTTGGGGTCGAACACCGCCGCGAAGCCGCCCAGCGCCGCCTCGGCGCCAGGGCGGGCTGTGGATTTCGCCGCCGGTTTGATCAGGTCGACAAGACGCTCGCCTTCGTCGATATCGACGCCAGCGTCGCGATAGGTCAGTCCGTTGGGTGCAGTGGATTTGCTCACGCGTCGAGTCCAGAAGCCGCCACATTGATAGGCGATTCCGCGCCGGGTAGGCTCACCCGCCGCGCGTAAAGAGGTACCGTAATGAAAGCCACGCCCTTGGCCGCCATCACAGCGCTGTTTCTGGCGGCCTTGTGCTCGCTTGCGCCCGGCCTCGCAAGCGCTCAATCGCGCGACGTTTACGCCGTGTCAGGCGTCTATGTGGACGAAACCGCCGCCAACGCCGCCGCCGCCCAGCAGGCCGGCTTTGCCGCCGCCCAGCGGGCTGGTTTCGAGCGGCTGGCGCGCCGCATCACCCGCGCCGACGAACTCACCGCGCGCGGCGGGGCGCCGACGCTGGATGGCGCAGCGCTCGATCGGCTGGTGCTGAGCGTCGACGTCGAGGAAGAGCGCCGCTCAGCCACCCGCTATATCGGCCGCCTCAGCGTGCGCTTCGATCCAGCGGCTGTGCGCGCGGTGCTGAGCCAGCGCGGCCTCACAGTAATCGATGCGCGCACGGCGCCGGTGCTTGTGGCGCCGTTAGCTGCGGACGGGACTGCCGACGATGCCGCCGCTTTGTGGCGCACCGTCTGGGAAGGCGGCGGCTTTGGCGGCGAACTGGTGCCGCTCGCTGTCGCGCCGGCTGAATTGCAGGGTGCGCCGGCTTGGCAAACCGCCGCGCCCTTCGCGCGCACGGCGGCGGCGGCTTCGGCGATCTACGCCACGCTGCGGCTGCAGGGCTCGACGGCGACGGCGTCGCTGGTGGAAGTGAGCGCGGCGGCTCAACGCGATCGCGGCCAGGTCAGCGCGCGGCTGGCGGGAACGGACGCGGCTTCGCTGCGCGCCGCGCTCGCCTCGCTCGCCGATCAAGCCAGCCAACAGCTGCAGAACGAATACAAGGCCTCGCGCAGCGGCGGCTCGACAACAGTCGCCGCCCAAGGCGGCCGCATCGCCGCCTCCGCGCTCTACAGCGACCAGGCGCAATGGGAGCACATCAAGGAAGCGCTCGAAGGCGCGGCGCAGACGCTGATCTCGGAAATCCGCATCGAGGCGGTCGGCCGTGAAGGCGCGCTGGTGTCGTTCTCATTCGTCGGCGACCAGAACCAGCTTTCGGCGGAACTTAACCGCCGCGGCGTCCGGCTCGAGAACGGCCCGATGGGACCGACGCTGCGCGTCGCGCCCGCAGGGAGATAAGCATCGCCGAGATGCATCAGCCGCGGCTGTTCGAGTTCCGCATGGGCGAGCGGTCGCCCGAGACGCTGGTCGTCGCCGGGGCCAACCGTGACGCCGCCAAGCTGCTGACGGGTTGGCGCGCCTGGCCCGGCGGGGCGCTGGCGCTGACGGGGCCGAAGGGCTCGGGCAAGACTCATATCGCCTTGGCCTGGGCCCTGGAGGCCGGGGCGCGGCAGGCCTCTCCCCTCGCGGCCCCCGACGACGCTGTGGAAATCTACCGCGCCTCGGGCGGGCGCCTGGTCATCGACGACGCCGACGGCGAGCGGGACGAGGCCATGCTCTGGCGGGTCCTGGACCTGGCCCGGAGCGATGGCGGGGCGGTGCTGCTGGTGAGCGCCACGTCGCCCTCGGCATGGACTGTGGCGATCCCCGACTTGCGCTCGCGGCTGGCCGCCTTGCCGGTGGCGCGGCTGGGAGAGCCCGACGAAGCGCTGATGGAGGTGATTTTACGCCGCATTTGTCGCGAACAATTCATTCAATTGAGCGATGATGCCGTCCGCTACCTCGTGAAGAGGCTGCCGAGAACCTTTGCCGCGGCCCGCGCCTGGGCCGCCGCGCTCGACGCAGACCTGGTCCGGGGGGCGCGTCCCGTCTCGCTGGCGGGCGCAAAACGAGCCCTGCTGAAAGCAGAGGCCGGGTGGGCTGGTACGGGAGACGGTTAACAGATGGCGAAGCCGCGCAAGAAGCGCGCTGCGGCAGAGAACATGCCGCTGATGGAAAGCCCCAAGCGCTTCCTCAATCGCGAGCTCTCGTGGCTCGCGTTCAATACGCGCGTGCTGGAAGAGGCCGAGAACCCGAACCATCCGCTGCTGGAGCAGCTGCGGTTTCTGTCGATCTCGGCGTCGAACCTCGACGAATTCTACATGGTGCGCGTCGCCGGCCTGCATGAGCAGGTGAAGGCGGGCGCCACCGTGCTCAGCCTCGACGGGCTGACCCCGACCGAACAGCTGGTGCAGGTGCACGCAGCCGCCTCGCAGCTGATGGCGCGTCAGCAGGATCGCTGGCGGGCGCTGCGCGCTGAACTGCGCGGGGCCGGCATTTTCGTGCTCGACCCGGAAGAACTGAGCAACGCCGAGCGCCAGCGTCTGGCGCAATATTTCATGGCGCAGGTGTTCCCGCTGCTGACGCCGCTCGCGGTCGATCCGGCGCACCCGTTCCCGTTCATTCCCAATCTCGGCTTCGCCATCGCGCTGAAGCTTAAGCGCAAGAGCGATGGACGCGCCCTCAACGCGCTGATCCCGGTGCCCAGCCAGGTGACGCGGTTCATCGACGTGACACCGCAGGTCGAGGCGAAGACGCCCGGCGAGCGCGCGCCGCGGCGCTTCCTGACGCTCGAAAACACCATCATGATGTTCATCGACGAGCTGTTCCCCGGCTACGTCGTGGAATCGCAGGGCGCGTTCCGCGTCGTGCGCGACAGCGACATCGAAATTCAGGAAGAAGCCGAAGATCTGGTGCGTGAGTTCGAAGCGCGGCTGAAGGAACGCCGCCTCGGCGACATCGTGCGTTTGAAGATCGAAGCGCTCATGCCCGAGGATTTGCGCGCCTTCATCATTCACGAACTCGAAGCCGATCCGCGCGACGTCATCGTTATCGATGGCATGCTTGGCCTGTCGGCGCTCTCGGTGCTGGTGCAGGAAGACCGCCCCGATCTCAAATTCCCGCGCCACGAGCCGCGCTTTCCCGAGCGCATCAAGGATTTCGGCGGCGATTCTTTCGCCGCGATCCGCGCCAAGGACATGTTGGTGCACCATCCGTTCGAGTCGTTCGACTCGGTGGTGCAGTTCGTGCGCCAAGCGGCGGCTGATCCCGCAGTGGTCGCGATCAAGCAAACGCTCTATCGCACGTCAAAGGATTCGCCGATTGTCGCTGCGCTGGTTGCGGCGGCGGAGGCGGGCAAGAACGTAACTGCGCTGATCGAGATCAAGGCGCGCTTCGACGAAGAAGCGAACCTGAAACTGGCGCAGATGCTGGAGCGCGCCGGCGCTTCGGTCGTCTATGGCTTCATCGATTTCAAGACCCACTCAAAGGTGAGCCTCGTGGTGCGGCGCGAAGTGGATGGCCTGCGCACCTACACGCACTTCGGGACGGGCAATTATCACCCGATCACGGCGCGCGTTTACACCGATCTATCGCTGTTTACCTGCGATCCCGCGCTCGGCCGCGATGCAGGCAAGCTGTTCAATTTCGTGACCGGTTACGCCCGTCCGCACGAGCTTGAGAAGATCGCGATGTCGCCGGTGAATCTGAAGGCGACGCTGCTGCAGCTGATCGAGGACGAGATCGGCCACGCCCGAGCTGGCCGCGGCGGCTACATCTGGGCCAAGCTCAACGCCCTGGTGCATCCCGAGATCATCGATGCGCTCTACCGTGCCTCGAACGAGGGCGTGCAGATCGACCTCGTCGTGCGCGGCATCTGCTGCCTGCGGCCGGGCGTCCCGGGCATGAGCGAGAACATCCGCGTCAAATCGATCGTCGGCCGCTTCTTGGAACACGCCCGGATAGTTTGTTTCGGCGCCGGGGCGAAACTGCCGAACCCGAAGGCCAAGGTCTTCATCTCGTCGGCGGATTGGATGCCCCGAAACCTGGAGCGGCGGGTTGAGGTCTTGTGTCCGGTTGAAAATCCGACCGTGCACCAGCAAGTTCTCGACCAAATCATGGTCGCGAACCTCAATGACGAGGCGCAATCCTGGTACATGGACCAGGATGGGGTGTTTAAGCGGGTCGATGTCTCCAAGCTGCCTGACGAACCGTTCTCGGCGCATAATTACTTCATGCGCAACCCGAGCCTTTCGGGCCGCGGGCGTTCGGGCAAAGGCAACGCGCCTGCCGCGTTCGATCACATCGGCGCGCGCCGTTCGTAATTCTGGTTCGCGCCTGTGAACGGCGGTTTCCTTCGCGACGGCGAGGACGCCGCCGTCATCGACGTCGGCTCTAACTCCGTGCGTCTCGTCGTCTATCGCATCGATGGCCGCGCGATGACGCCGACGTTGAACGAAAAGGTCATGGCTGGGCTCGGCCGCGATTTGCAGCGCAACGGCACGCTCTCAAAGGACGGCGCCGAAGCGGCGCTGCGGGCGCTGCGGCGCTATGCAACGCTGCTGGACGCGCAGGGCGTAAAGAGCGTGTTTCCCGTCGCCACAGCGGCGGTGCGCGAGGCGAAGGACGGCGCGGCCTTTGTCGAGCGGATCAAGGGCGAGATCGGTTTTGATCTGCGCGTGCTCAGCGGCGGCGATGAAGCGCGTTTGTCCGCGCTGGGCGTCAGCGGCGGGGCGCCGGATGCGAAGGGGGTCGTCGGCGATCTTGGCGGCGCCAGCTTGGAGCTCATTCAGATCAGCCCGGATGGCGCGGGCGAGGGCGAAACATTTCCGCTCGGTCCGCTGGCGCTGGCGCGCGCCGATGGCGAGTTCGACTATGCGCGCGTGAGCGAGCAGGTGACGAAGGCGCTGGCGAAATCGTCGGTGCTGGGCAAGCGCGGCGGCGATTTCTACGCGGTCGGCGGCGCCTGGCGCGCCATTGGGCGCATCGACATCGCGCTGCGCAATCACCCGCTCGGCGTGCTGCATCATCACGAAATGAGCCGCGCCGAAGTGCTCAAGGTCGCCGATGTCGTGCGCAAGCAAAGCAAACGCTCGCTGGAGCGCCTGGAAGAGGCGGCGGCGAAGCGGGCGGAGACCTTGCCCTACGCCGCCACTGTGCTCGAGCGCGTGATGCAGGCAGGGCAATTCGATCGCGTCGTGCTGTCCGCCTTCGGTTTGCGCGAAGGCGTGCTGATCGAGCGCATGAGTCCAGAGACGCTGGCGGAGCATCCGCTGATCGCGGCGGCGGAAGCGATCGCCGGCCGCACTGCCCGTGGCCGCGGATTTGGCAAGCTGCTGGAGAGCTGGATCGCGCCGATGTTCGATCGCTCAAAGCCCGTGTTCAGCGCCAAGCGGGATGCGGTGCTGCGCGGGGCCGCGGCGCGTCTGGCCGACATCGGCGGCCCGCTCCATCCCGATCAGCGCGTCGAGATCATCTTCGATATGGTGCTGCGCGCCCCGCTCGCGGCGATCAGCCACGAGGAACGCGCCTTCCTGGCCGCAGCCATCCATCATCGCTACACCAAGTCGCCGCCGCGCCATGCGCCGGCGGGCTATGTCCGCCTGCTCGATGAGGATCAGCAGGCGGCGGCGCTCGCGGTGGGGGCGGCGCTCCGCCTGGGCGCGGATTTGTCGGGCCGTAACGAGGCGCTTCTCTCCTCTTTCCAGCTGAGCGTAGTTGACGGAGTGCTGTTGCTTCGGGTGAAGAAGGGCCTGGCCCATCTGTTGACCGAGACAGTACAGCGCCGGCTCGACTTTGCCGCGGGCACGCTCGGTCTGACCGCGGAGACGAAGATCCTATGAGTGACACCCCGCCTGACCGGCTCGCGGTCGATCCTGACAGCCCGCACTACAACGAAGCCGTGCTCGCGCGCGGCGTCGGCATCCGCTTCAACGGCAACGAAAAGACCAACGTTGAGGAATATTGCGTCAGCGAAGGCTGGGTCCGCCTTGCCGTGGGCAAGACGCTCGACCGGCGCGGCAAGCAGCTGACGATCAAGTACAACGGCAAGGTCGAGCCCTATTTCCAGGACACCCCGAGCGATCAGGGCTAAACCCGGCTCAGGAATGTGCTAGAGCCGCTCCCTCGCACCCGGGGGTTCGCGTGACGGAAGAACTCGGCCCGAAGAAGCTCGCGGCGATCATGTCGATCGACGTCGCCGGCTATTCGGCGCTGACCGAAACCGACGAGGCGCAGGCGCTGGCGCTGGTGACGCGTCTGCGCGATCTGCTCAACGTCGTCGTGCAGGCGCATGGCGGGCGCATCTTCAATACCGCCGGCGACGGCTTCATGCTCGAATTCGCCTCCGCGGCCGGCGCGCTTTCGGCTGCTGAGGGCTTGTGGAGCAATGTCGAGCGCAAGCATGTGCGCGTCGGGGTGCATGTCGGCGACGTGATGATCACCGGCACCGGCGATCTGCTCGGCCACAGCGTCAATGTCGCGGCGCGTTTGCAGCAACTCGCGCCGCCGGGCGGGGTGATGGTGTCGATGGATGTGCGCCGTGCGGTACGCGGCAAGCTGGCGCAGCGGCTGCATCCTGCGGGCGCTGTCCATCTCGATAAGATGAGCGAGCCGATCGACATCTTTACGCTGGAAGCTGTCGCCGCCGCCAAGCCGCGCGCCAAGCGGGTCGAACCGGTGCTGGCGGTGCTGCCGTTCGACAATGAAAGCGACCTTGCGGAGATGGACTATTTCTCCGAAGGCGTCGCTGACGAAATCATCATGACGCTGTTGCGGCAGAGCTCGATCAAAGTGATTGGGCGGATATCGGCTTTTCAATTTCGCGGCGACCGCAAGGCGGAGGCGGCTGGCGTGCTCGGCGCCACGCACATTCTCGACGGCGCGGTGCGCTGCGCCGGCGATCGCATGCGTGTCAGCGCCCAGTTGATCGACGCGCGCACCGGCGTGGCGCTTTGGAGCGAGCGGTTCGAGGGCGAGCGCAGCAACGTGTTCGCGCTGGAAGACGAGATTGCGGCGAAGGTGGCCGCTTCGCTGCGGCGGTCGCTGGTGCAGTCCGAGCGCGCGGCGATGCCGATCGACCCGGCTGCCTATGAGCTGTACCTGCGCGCGCGGCAGATATGGCTCATGCTCAACGACACCGAGGAGGACCAAGCCGCGATCCTGCTTGAACGCTGCGTCGGCCTGGCGCCGGATTTCGCACAGGGTTGGGCCGCGCTTGCCAGCGTGCGCGCGTTCCTGCTGCCGCGCGACCGCGACATGATCGGTTCGCCCGAGCACGAGGCGGCGCTCGCCGCCGCCAATCGCGCGCTCGACCTCGATCCCGACTGCGCGCAGGCGTTCGCTGCGTTGTCGCTGCTCAAGCCGGCGTTTGGCGAGCACGCCGAGAAGCTTCGCCTCGTCAACGAGGCGCTGAAGCGCACGCCGAACGATGCGTCACTGCATGTCGCCCGCTCGGCCTGGCTCTACAGCGTCGGGCGTTTGCGCGATGCGGCGGCGGCGCTGGAAATCGCCAGCCGTCTCGATCCGCTCGGGCCGGCCGTGGAAGGATTGCGCGCCAGCCTGATGACAGCGCGCGGCGAGATCGAGCCGGCGCTGGAAATTATCAGCGCTGCGTGGGCGCGTTGGCCGGATTCTGCGTTCATCTGGTACGTGATGTGGAGTTCGCTGTGTGCGGCGGGGCGGCTTGACGAAGCTGAAGCGCTGTCGCGGCCCGGCGTGCCGCCCAAGCGCGGCGTGAGTGAACGCGACGTTGGCGTGCTGCGCAACTACATCGCCGTGCTGCGGCTCGATGAGGCGCAGCGCAAAGAGGCCTGCGAGCGGATGCTCACGCACTTTGCCGCGCTGGACGGGCCTCTCCCCCTCTCAAGCGTACTGGCGGCTGCGGGCCGCGGCTGCGCGGAACGCGCGTTCGACGTGATCAATGCAGCGCTCGATTCCGGGCGCGGGCTTACGCCCGACAATCACGAGGCGTTCGGCATGGCGCGGGCGCAGTCGCCGCTGCAATTGTTCGTTTCCAACGGTGGCGAGCCAATCTGGCGTCATCCGCGTTTTCCTGCGCTCGCAGCACGGCTAGGGCTCGCGCAATATTGGCTTGAAACCCGCAACTGGCCCGATTGCGCGACGCTCGTCGCCTACGATTTCAAGGCTGCGTGCGCGGCGGCGCTCAAGGCCGATTAGGGCGCTTCAACGACGACGCGGCCGTCTTTCAGCTTCAGCGCAAGCTTGCCGTGCTTCAGCGCGAGCGCGCGCTCTCCGAACACTTCGCGCCGCCAGCCGCGCAGCGCGGGGACATCGGCGTCATCGCTGGCCGCGATCGCTTCGACATCAGCGGCCGAGGCGATCAGGCGCGGGGCCACGCCATGTGCTTCCGCCTCGTAGCGGAGCAGCACTTTCAAGAGTTCAACCGTTGGCCCCAGCCCCGAAGGCGTCGGCGGCGGGCGCTGGTGTTTGTAGGCGCTGCGGTTGGGGTCGCTGAAGGCGCGGTCGAGCGCGTGGATCAGCTCTTGCGCCGCGCGCGAATTGCCGAAGCCGCGCGGCACCGCGCGCATGCGCTCGAAATCGGCAGGGCTCTTCGGGCGGATCTCCGCAATCTCATAGAGCGCCTCGTCTTTGACCACGCGGCCTCGCGGCACGTCGCGCAGCTGCGCTTGGCGTTCCCGCCACGCCGCCGCCACTTGCAGACCAAGCACATAATCGGCCGTGGTCTTGCGCAGCTTCAGCCGCTGCCAGGCGTTTTCAGGCGTGGTGTCGTAGATGTCCGGATCGACGAGGTTGCCGTGCTCTTCGTCGAGCCAGCTCAGCCGGTTCTGCCGGTCGAGACTGGCATGCATGCGCGGATAGAGATCGCGCAGGTGGGTGACGTCCGCGAGCGCGTAGGCGAGCTGGTTTTCCGACAGCGGCCGCCGGCTCCAGTCGGTAAAACGGGAAGACTTGTCGAGCCGGCGCTTCAGCACCTGCTGCACCAAAGCGTCATAGGCGACGCTGTCGCCATAGCCGCAGGCCATGGCGGCGATCTGGGTGTCGAACACCGGCGTGGGCAGGGCCCCGCCCAGCTTGAAGAAGATTTCCAGGTCCTGGCGCGCGGCGTGGAAGACCTTCAGCACCGAGGCGTTCGCCATCAGGTCCAGGAACGGCGACAGGTCCAGGTCATCGGCGAGGGGGTCGATCGCCGCCTCGCCCTCCGTCCCCGCCGCCTGGATCAGGCACAGCTTCGGCCAATAGGTCGTTTCGCGCATGAATTCAGTGTCGACCGCGACGAAGGCCTGCGCGGACAATTCCGCGCAGAACCCCGCCAGCTCATCGGTTTTCGTAATCAGGCGCATTTGGCCCTGTGGTTGGGACGCGCCGCCCGATGGGTCAAGGGGCGGTCTCATCGGATAGCGGAGGCCTTGCTTGACAAAATGGGGCCCCGCATGCGCCTGTCCGCGCCGAATTTCCCCGAATCCGAGACCCCGGAGCATTTCGATGCACGCGTACCGTTCCCAGACCTGCGGCGCCCTGCGTCCAGCCGACGCCGGCAAGGAGGTGCGCCTGTCCGGCTGGGTGCACAGAAAGCGCGACCATGGCGGCCTGCTCTTCATTGATCTCAGGGACAATTACGGGCTGACCCAGATCGTCATCGCCCCGTCCTCGCCGGCCTTTGCCGCCGCGGAAAAGGTGCGCGCCGAGAGCGTCATCCGCATCGACGGCAAGGTGGTGGAGCGCACCGCCGAGACAGTGAACGCCAACCTGCCGACTGGCGGCATCGAGGTGCAGGCGAGCGCGCTCGAAGTGCTGGGCGCGGCGGAGGAATTGCCGCTGCCGGTGTTCGGAGAGCCCGACTATCCGGAAGACATCCGCCTCAAGTTTCGCTTCCTCGACCTGCGCCGCGAGAAGCTGCATCGCTCGATCCTGCTGCGTTCGCAGGTGATCGCGTCGCTGCGCCGGCGCATGATCGATCAGGGCTTCGTCGAGTTTCAGACGCCGATCCTGACGGCGTCATCGCCGGAAGGCGCGCGCGACTTCCTGGTTCCCTCGCGCATCCATCCCGGCAAGTTCTACGCGCTGCCGCAGGCGCCGCAGCAATTCAAGCAGCTGCTGATGGTGGCGGGCTTTGACCGCTACTTCCAGATCGCGCCCTGCTTCCGCGACGAAGACGCGCGCGCCGACCGCTCGCCGGGCGAGTTCTACCAGCTCGATTTCGAGATGAGCTTCGTCACGCAAGAGGACGTGTTCAACGCGATCGAGCCGGTGCTGGCCGGCGTGTTCGAGGAATTCGGCGACGGCAAGCCTGTCACCAAAGCGGGCACGTTCCCGCGCATCCCCTATGCTGAAGCGATTGCGAAATATGGCTCAGACAAGCCGGACCTGCGCAATCCGCTGATCCTGCAAGATGTCAGCGAGCATTTCCGCGGCGGCGGCTTTGGCGTGTTCGCACGCATCCTGGAAAAGCCGAAGACGGCGGTGTGGGCGATTCCCGCGCCCGGCGGCGGCTCGCGTGCGTTCGCGGACCGCATGAATTCGTGGGCGCAGGGTGAAGGCCAGCCGGGACTTGGCTACATCTTCTGGCGCGAGGGCGAAGAAGGCGGCGCTGGCCCGATCGCCAAGAACATTGGCGCGGAAAAGGCGAACGCCATCCGCGAACAGCTGGGGTTGGAGGTGGGCGATGCGGCGTTCTTCGTCGCCGGCGATCCGAGCGTCTTTTACAAGTTCGCCGGGCAAGCACGGAACAAGGTCGCCGACGAACTGAACCTCTCCGACAAGGAGCAGTTCAAATTCTGCTGGATCGTCGACTTCCCGATGTACGAGTGGAGCGAGGACGAGAAGAAGATCGACTTCTCGCACAACCCGTTCTCGATGCCGAACTACGATCACGCGGCGTTTCTGGGTCTCGATCCGAACGACAAGGACACGATCCTCGGCATCACCGCGTTCCAGTACGACATTGTCTGCAACGGCGTTGAGCTCAGCTCCGGCGCGATCCGGAACCACAAGCCGGAGATCATGATCAAGGCGTTCGAGATCGCCGGTTACGGCCGCGAGGTGGTGGAAGAGAAGTTCGGCGGCATGCTGAACGCGTTCCGCTATGGCGCGCCTCCCCACGGGGGCTCAGCCCCGGGCGTTGACCGCATCGTCATGCTGCTGGCGGGCGTGGAGAACATCCGCGAGGTGATCGTTTTCCCGTTCAATCAGCAGGCGCAGGACCTGATGATGAACGCGCCAGGCGAAGTGACGCCCAAGCAGCTTAAAGAGCTGCACATCCGCGTGGTCGAGACGAAGAGCTGATCAGCTGGCCGCTGCTGGGGCCGAGGGACGGTGTTCGCCTGCGCGTTGCGGGAAGAACATTATGGCCCCGACGATCAGCATGATCAGCACGGCCGAGGCAATCGGCCGGCTCAGATTGAGGCCGCCGTGATCGAGCGGCTTGTCGAGGAAGTCGCCGACGGTGGCGCCCAGTGGCCGCGTGAGGATGAAGGCGGCCCAGAACAACAGAACGCGCGAAGCTTTGGTCCAAAAATAGAGCGCCGCAATCACCGCGAGCGCCGCGCCGAAGACGAGTGCGCCGCCTGCGTAACCTAAGCCGAGCGAGCCCGTCGTGGCCGCGGGATCGTCCGCGCTCGCGGCCATCCAATCTCCCAGCGCCGTGCCGAGGGTCTGAGAGAAGGTGATAGTGGTCCAATAATAGATTTCGACCTTTGGCGTGCTGACGGTGTCGACATTGATGCTCCGCTCCGAGGCGTGCCAGACGCCGAGCGAGGCCAGCACCAGCAGCAAGAGCAAGGTCGAGCCGCCGACATAGCCGATGCCGAGCGAACGTGTGGCGTAGTCGGCCAGAGTGGTGCCGGCGGTGGTGGAGGCGATGATTGTCGCCCAGTACAGCGCGGGATGGAACTTGTCGGCTCTGATCTGCAGCAGCACTAGCGCTGCGAGCGCGCCAACGAAGATCGCCGTGCCGGCGAGATAGCCCATGTTCCACGTCATGGTGACGGTGTCGCCGGCTGTTTCGCCCAGTGTGGTGGCGAGAATCTTGATTACCCAGAATGTCAGGGTGACGGCCGGGACTTTGCTGAGGGCGGATCGCATCGCCGCAGCGTCAGAGCGCCGGCTGTCAGCAGCCTCGCACGCGCCTCACACAGCGTTCAGTTTGGGACCCGGATTAGCAGCGCGGCAGCGTAAGGCCGGGCGGCAGCGTCGTGGTGGCGTCACCGCAGGCGCTGTTGAGCTGCGCTTGGCTGAGACCCACAGTGTCCGCCAGTTCGGCCCCGGAGAGATTGGCGCCGGTCAGCACCGCGCCCTGCATGCGCGCCCCGCCCAGATAGGCGCCGACAAGCGTCGCGCCCTCAAGATTACTGTCGCGCAGATCGGCGTGGCTGAGGCGTGCGCCGAAGAAATTGGTCAGCGACAGATTGGCGCCGTTGAAGTTGGCGCCGTCGGCGGTGGCGAGCGAGAAATCGGCTTGCCGGATGCGCGAGCCGGAGAAGGTGCGGTTCGCCAGCGCTTGATAGGAAAGATCGATCTGAAACAGGTCGCAACGGGCGCAGCTGGCGCCGCCGCGCACTCGCGCCGCGATCGCATCGCGTTCTGCCTGCGATAGCATCGGCCCGCCCGTGGCTGACGGCGCCTGTGCGAACGCAGGCGTGGCGAGGGCAATCAGGCAAGCGAACAGCGCAGCGCGTTTCATATCGGCGCAACTCCAGCGAATTGCCGCTGGCGTCGCACGAACCGCGCCATGCTTAACGCGTTAACTGCCGCTGGCTTCGCCGGTTGCGCCGCAAGCTGCGCACTTGCCGTCTTGCTCCACCGTGAAGTGGCCGCAGGCGGCGCACGGTTCGCTGCGATAGCCGCTGCTCGCCGCGGGCCGCGGCGGCGGGGCTGTTTTTGCGTCGCGCCGGTCGCGGCTGTTTTCGACCACGGCGCGCGGACGCAGCATGACCAGATTGTCGGGCGCTGCGCCGCGGGCGAAGCCGCGTGAAATCAGCAGCCGCGCGGCGCTTTCAGCGTCCTGCGCCCGCTTCGACAGCCCGTCGCCGCGCACGTCGAAGGGATCGACCTGCGCCAGGTCGGTGCGGCCCAGATAGGACACCGCCAATTCGCGGAAGATGTAGTCGAGGATGGAGGTGGCGTGACGGATGGTGTCGTTGCCGCGCACTTCGCCTGCTGGTTCGAAGCGCGTGAACAGGAAGGCGTCCACGTATTCTTCGAGCGGTACGCCATATTGCAGGCCGATCGAAATCGAGATGGCGAAATTGTTCATCAGTGAGCGGAAGGCGGCGCCTTCCTTGTGCAGATCGATGAAAATCTCGCCGAGTTCGCCGTCGTCATATTCGCCGGTGTGCAAATAGACTTTGTGGCCGCCCACCGTGGCCTTCTGGATGTAGCCCTTGCGCCGTTCCGGCAGGCGCCGGCGCTCCACGTGTGCGGGCGTTTCCGCCGCGATCTGCGCTGGCTTCGGTGTGGGGCGCGGCTCCTCGATCTCTTCGTCGAGCGGCGCCAGCGTCAACGTGATCGGCGGCGCTTCGGCGCGGATGTCGATCAGCGCAACGTTGGCCGCGCGCGCCGCATCGAGCAGCGCCGTACGGCGGTTCGCGTTTTCAAGCGTCAGCGCGAGCTCGACGGCGCTGCGCGCGAACGGGGCAAGTTGTGCGGCCATGGCGATGCGCGCTTCTGGCGCGATCGCAGCGGCGGATGCGAACACGGCCGCATGCTCTTGCAGCAGTGTTGGCGCCGCCGAGACGTCGCTGGCGCCCATGCAATAGGCTTCGGCTGCATTGATCTCTGCTTCGCTGAAGCCAAGCGTCATCAGCAGATCGCCGCGTTTGCCGGCGGCGACGTCCGCCGGCAATTTCAGCACGTCCTCGCAGAACTCAGCGCCGATCACGAGTGGGTGCACGGCTGCGCGAAGGCTGAGCGCGTCGCGGGCGGCTTCCTCGATCGCCCGCAGCGCAGGGTCAGTGAGGCCTTTGGCGGCGAGGCTGATCAGATTGACGCCCGGCGCGCCATCGAGCGTGCGGCGCCCCTCAATGTGCTCGGCAATCGCGGAAATCTCTTCCTCGCCGTAGCCGAGGTGCGTGAGCGCGGCGTGTGCATCATCGCTCAGCAGGCGCCCGAAGCCGCCATCGGCGCGTTCGCCATAGACGATTGCGTTGCTGAGCGGCGCGAGGCCGGACGCGGAAAGGCCCAAGCGGCGGCTGCTGGCGCGGTCGTTGGCGAAGGCAAGCACCGGCGAGACGCGCAGGCTGCCGCTCTTTGGGCTGGGCAGGTCGCGATAAATTGCTTGAGCGCGCGAGGCGGCCTCTCCGCTCAGCGCCTGGACTGCTTCGCGGGCGATTTTGACCGCCAGTTCTTCTGTGCGGCGGTGCCGCGACCACTCGGCATAAGGCCCAAGTTTCTCGGCCAAGGCAGCACTTTCGGAAATCGCCGCTGCATGTACCAGCGCGGCAATGCCGGCGGCGTAGCCGCGCCCTTCGTCGCTGTCATAGGCGAGGCCCGCGCGCAGCAGCAGCGCGCTCAGGCCCTCAAGCCGGAGCAGCACGGGCCGCCGCGCCGCCGCGCCATGCGCGCCGTGTCCGGCGTCGAGGGCGCGCACCAGCACGCGCACCGCTGCTTCGAGCGCGCCGGCATCGAGTCCGTCATCATCGTGGAAGCGCGACAGGGCAAGGCTCGCGCCGATCGCGCTGGTTTCCTCATCGCCGGCCAGGGCCCCGCTCGGATCGATCATCGCGCCGGCAAAGGCGGTGAGGTGATGGGCGCTGGTCTCGGACGCTGCAATCAGAATGCGCCGGCGCGCGGGCTCGGCGCCTGCGTCCAAGGCGGCGCTGTAGGCGCCGCGCGCGACAGCGCCTGAAAGGGCGGCGAGAATGTCGCCGTCCGGTGCGCCCGCAAGCCGGGCTGCAGCGGCTTTTCTGCGAACGCCGCCATGGTCGGCATTAAGGCCGCTGCGCACTGCTTCGATGGCGAGATCAGCGAGCGCTGTATCAAGCGCGCGCGCTCCGGCGGCGAGCGCTGTCGCGGCGCGCGTGCGTGCGCTGGCGTCTGCGAGCAACGCTTCGGCGCTCTCTTCGCCGGGACGCACTAGCACCAGCGGACCTTCGCCGCCGTTCGGATCGGCCATGCGCGCGGCTGCGTCGAGCGCATCGAGCGCTGCGGCGGATGGCGCGCCGGCAATGCCGAGCCTTGCGCCGGACGCAAGCAGCGCCTGCGCACGCGAAAGCGCCTTGAGCTCTTCGCGGGGGTCGGCCGGCCAGCGCAGCAGCGCGGCGGAGAGGGTGAGTTCAGCGCCGGGCGAGAGCGCCGCGCGCATGAACGGGGGATCGAGCACCGCCCGCCCGCTGTCCAGCAGGTTCAGCAGCGGTTCGGCCAGCGCGGCGTCTTTGGCCCAGGCGGCGATCCGGCCGGCGGCGCGCCGGAGCGCCTCGGCGATGTCGGGACCAATGGCGGTGTCGACGAACACCCCCTCATCGAGGGCGCTTTGCGCCATCAGCTCGGACCAGCCCGCAGGGGCAATGGCCGGTGCGGGGGCGGCATCGAGGTCGTGATCCAAATCACCGGACATGGGCGTCTCCATGAGAGCGCCCGCAGCATACGCGTGGCTGGTTTGCCGGATCAATATATAGTATGTGCCCGCAGCGACTTATCCCAAGATATTGTTTCGACCTCGCACTGGACGCGGCGCAGGGGCTTCGCCATATTCGCGCCGCCGAAGGAAAGTGACGCGAAAAGCCTCTTTTTCGGCCTTCTGGAGTCTAAATACGGCCCATGCTCAAGCGCATTTTCACGTGGTGGAACGGAGCCACGCTCGGAACTCTGTTCGATGTCGGCCGCCGCGGGGTGTTTGTGGGCCAGGATGAATTCGGCAACCGCTATTTCGAAGAGCGGCGCGCGAGCCTTGAAGGGCGCAAGCGCCGCTATGTGATTTACAGCGGTCTTTCCGAAGCTTCTGCAGTGCCGCCGGATTGGCACGGCTGGATGCACCACACGCTCGACGAGCCGCCGACGGTGCGGCCGCTGAAGCGGCAGAAGTGGGAGCAGGCTTACGTGCCGAACCTCACCGGCACGAAGTACGCCTATCGCCCCAAAGGATCGCTCGCGCGCGGCGGCGTTAGGCAGGCTTCAACATCCGATTACGAAGCTTGGACGCCGGAGCAAGAGGAGGCGTCGTGAGCATGAATTTTGAACGCTGGGGCGAAACGCTTCTCGGCGCCGCCGTCGCTGTGGTCGCAGTCGGCTTCTTCGCCTTTGCTGCCGCGCAAGCGGGCCAGCGCACGGCCGGTGGCGGCTATGAATTGTCAGCGCGCTTCCAGCGCGTGGATGGCGTCAATGTCGGCTCCGATGTGCGTGTGTCGGGCGTGAAGGTCGGCGTCGTGCGCGCCGTTTCGCTCGATCCGGAAACCTACATGGCGCGGCTCACCTTCGATATCGATCCCAACGTCCACATTCTCGATGAATCGACGGCGCGCATTTCCAGCGACGGGCTGCTGGGTGGAGCGTATGTCGCGATCGAGCCGGCGGGGATGGATCCGCTGCCGTCGGGCGGCGAGATTCCGTACACCCAAGGCGCAGTCGATCTGCTGACGCTGTTGGCCAGTTTCGCGCAGGGGCAGGGGCAAACGCAAACCCAGAACGAGGCAGGCGCCCAATGATCCGCACTTTTGCAGCCGCGTTGGCATTCTTCGCACTCGCTGCAAGCCCCGCTTTCGCCGAGCGCGCGATTATTCGCGGGCTCGACAAGATCACCGGTCACGCCAGCGATTACGCGCTGACGATCGGTAGGCCCGCGCGCATCGGCACGCTCGAAGTGATCGCCCGCGCATGCACCAAGAGCGCGCCGGAAGACACGCCGGAAGTGCGCATCTATGTGGAAGTGTTCGACCATCCGCCGGCGCGTGAAGGAGAAGAAGCGGAGCGCCGTGAGATCTTCCACGGCTGGCTGTTCGCCTCGAGCCCGAGCATCAGCGCCGTCGATCATCCCACCTACGACATCTGGGCCATCGACTGCCGCGCGTAACGCGCGCTTCGTTCCGCCTTCGGCCCGTCTTAGTCTGATTGCCTCGCATCGCCGCTGATGCTCCACTCCGTGTGCGGATGCATTCGGGGAGGATCGGCATGCGTTTCATGGGCCACAACGTGCTCGCGATCATTGTCGCGGCGATAGCGATCTACGCGATCGAGTTCGTGATCTTTGCGCTGCTGATGTCGCAAGAGCAATACATGGCTCTGACCGGCATCACTGCAGAGCAGGCTCAAGGCGGCATGGCGCGCATGCCATACGGGATCGTTCCGCCGTTGCTGGCGGCGATCGGATTGTCGCTGGTCATCAAATGGCGCAACGCGCCCGGTTTGATGGGCGGGGTGACCACTGCGCTGCTGATGGCGGTGTTGTTTGCGTTCGCCGTGAGCCTCTACAGCTACGTCTACGGAACCCACACGGAAGCGTATGTGCCGATCGATCTGGCGCATTTCCTGGTCGCCTGGGGCGCCGGCGGGGCCGTGCTTGGGGTCTGGAAATAGCGGCTTCATCGACAGGGCGGCGCGATCAGGCTAAGCGGGCCGCATGCGCATTCTCTGCACCAATGACGACGGCATCCACGCAACCGGGCTTGCGGTGCTGGAGAAGATTGCGCGCACGTTCAGCGATGATGTGTGGGTGATTGCGCCGGAGCAAGAGCAATCGGGCGCTTCGCGCGCGCTGACGCTGACCGCCCCCATCCGGGTGCGCCAAGCCGGACCGAAGCGTTTCGCCGTGCTTGGCACGCCGACCGATTGCGTGCTGCTGGGTATCGAGCACCTGATGGAGGGGCAAGCGCCCGATCTGGTGCTTTCCGGCGTCAATCGCGGCCAGAACATCGCTGAGGACGTAACATTTTCGGGGACAATCGCCGGCGCCATGCAGGGCATGCAGTTCGGCATTCCCGCAATTGCGTTGAGCCAGGCGCGCGGTTTCCGCGGCGAAGAGGCGGCAATACCATGGGAGACCGCAGAGACGTACGGCCCTGGCATTGTCGGCCAATTGCTCAAGTACGGTTGGCCAAAGGACGTGTTGATCAACGTGAATTTCCCTGACGTGCCACCAGAGGAGGTTAAGGAAGTCGTCGTCACCAGCCAGGGCCGGCGCGACCAGCACATCATCTATGCTGACAAGCGGACAGACCCCCGCGGCGGCGCGTACTTCTGGCTCGGGTTCCGCGGCAAGCTTTCAAATCCGGCCGATGGCACGGATTTGCGCGCCATCTACGATGGCCGTATTTCGGTCACGCCTTTGCATATCGATCTTACGCACAGAGAGACGATTCACGCCCTCAAGGGCGTTCTTGGCGGGGCGCCGCCGAAAGTGGAGTAGCATGAGCGACCCAGCGCGCTTGATGCGGTTCGTGTTGGAAATGCGCCAGGCCGGCGTAACCGACGCACGCGCGCTGTCGGCGCTGGAGAAGACGCCGCGCACGCATTACGCGCCCACGCACCTCGATGGCTTGGCGCTCGACGATATCGGCCTGCCGCTGGCGCACGCGCAGACGATGACGAAACCCTCGATCGTCGGCCGTTTCATCGCGGCGCTGTCGCCGCAGCCGGGCGATGCGATTCTCGAAGTGGGCACCGGCTCGGGGTATCAGACTGCGGTGATCGCCGAACTTGCGCATAAGGTGGTGACGCTGGAGAGATGGCGCGATCTGACTGCTGACGCGCGCGGCCGTTTCGGGCGCGCGCGGCTGATGCGAGTCTACGCGCATGTCGCGGACGGCTACGATGGCTGGAGCGAGGAGGCGCCTTACGATCGCATTGTCGTCAATGCGGCCGTGGCTGAGATTCCGGGGGCGCTGGTTGATCAATTGAAGCCGGGCGGCGTGCTGTTGGCGCCCGTGGGCGATGGTGAAACGCAGCGCTTGGTCCGGCTCCGTAACGGCCAGCGCGAGGATCTAGGCCCAATACGCCTGCAGCCGCTCGAACGCGGCGTGCCGGACGAGGCGCCCTCTGCAGCATGAGGGTTTGCGGGCGCGGCTGATTCTCAGCGACAAGACGGCCATGAAGCGGGCGGCGCTCTTGCTGTTGATGGTGACGGGCTGCGCTGCTGCGGCGCCTGCCTCCATTCAATATGGGCAAAGCGCGAGCGCGCCTGCCGCGCCGCCGCGCGACACGCGCGCGCCGCAACGAGCCCGCTCCGATGATTCCCCGGTCAGCGCGGCGCAATGGGAAGGCGAGGGCACGCCGCTTTCGACATACGCGCTGCGTCCCGAGGACGTGCACCCATACGACCTCGCGCATTTGCCGCGCACGCATCGTGTCGGCGCCAACGAAACGCTGTCGGACGTCGCGACGATGTACCAAGTGCCGGTGCTGGCGCTCATTCAGGAGAACGGGCTGCAGCCGCCTTACGCGTTGTCACGCGGTCAGGACTTGCGTCTGCCGCAACCGCGCTTTCACACGGTCGTTCGCAACGAGACGTTCGAGGACATCGCGCGCCGCTACGCTGTCGATACCCGCTCGCTCGCGCTGCTGAACCGGATGCAGCGCCCTTACGCGGTGCGGCCGGGCGATCGGATCGTGTTGCCGGTTGGCGTGGGCGGCGTTGAGGCTTCGCCATCGCCGCCGCCCAGCACTGAGGCGCTGGCGCCTGCGGGCCCGGCGCGCTTCGCCATGCCGATGCGCGGCGAGATCACGGCGCGCTTTGGCGCTCGCGAGAGTGGCGGGCGGATCGACGGCATTGAGATCGCCGGCCGTGAGGGTGAGCCGGTGATGGCCGCCGCCGATGGCGATGTGGTCTATGCCGGCGAGGATGTGCCGGGCTACGGCTCGCTCGTCCTGATCCGTCACGCCGACAATTACGTGACGGCCTACGGCTACAATCGCCGCGCGCTCGTGCGTGAGGGGCAAAGGGTGCGGGCCGGTCAACGGATCGCCGAATTGGGCCTCCGGTCCGATGGGCGCGGGCTGCTGCTGTTTCAGGTCCGCCAGGGCAGCACTGCGGTCGATCCTGCGCCGCTGCTTGGGCTATCGCCTTGAACCTGCGGCGAAACGGCGCGCGAGGGCGGTCAGCGCCGATTGAAAAGGCGGGGGCGGACGATATAGTCCGCGCCTTCGCGGGGCGGCATGTCCCGCACGTTCAGTTCAGCCATGAAGCCCGCGCACCGCGCGGGCCGTGACGAGGATCAATGTTTATCTCGAACGCTTATGCGCAGACGGCCGCCGCCCCCGGCGGCGACACTGGCGCCATGCTTATCGGCCTTGCGCCCTATCTGCTCATTTTCGTCGTCTTCTACTTTCTGCTGATCCGTCCCCAGCAGCAGGCGCGCAAGCGCCACATGGAGATGATCGCCAACCTGAAGAAGGGCGATGTGGTGGTCACCTCCGGCGGCCTCATCGGCAAGGTGAAGTCGGTCGCGGACGACGAAGTGCGCGTAGAACTCGCGCCGAACACGGACGTGCGCGTTGTGCGTGGCACGATTGCCGAAGTGCGGTCGAAAACCGATCCTGCCCCGGCCAATGATTCCAAGGCGAGTGCGAGCTAACACACATGTTGCAGCTTCCCCGGTGGCGAATAATCGTCGTCATCTTTGCGACGCTGTTCGGCGTCCTTTTCACGCTGCCGAACCTCCTGCCGGAGAATCTGCGCAATAACCTGCCGCCGTTCCTGCCGCGCCAGGCGCTCAATCTCGGCCTCGACCTGCAGGGCGGTTCGCACCTGCTGCTTGAAGTGGACAGCTCGGCGCTGCGCCGTCAGCAGCTCGACAGCACCGCCGATCAGATGGCGAATGCGTTGCGCCAGGCCGAGCCCGCGATCCGTTACACCGGCCGCGGCGTCGTCGGCGATGCTGCGCGCGTGCGTCTGCTCGATGTCAATGACATGGCCCGCGCCCGCACGGCGCTGCGCACGATCGCCCGCTCGCCCACCAGCGGTGCGGAAATCCTCACCTTCACTGAAGGTGCGGACGGCGTGATCGAAGCGCGCATGACGACGCAATATCTGGCCGAGCTGAGCCGTCAGGCCGCACAGCAATCGGTGGAGGTCATTCGCCGCCGGATCGACCCCAACGGCACCAGCGAAGTCACTATCGTGCGCCAGGGCGACAACCGCATCGTCGTGCAGGCGCCGGGCGTGTCCGATCCCGAAGTGCTGCGCCAGCGCATCGGCCAGACCGCGCTGATGACGTTCAACCTGGTGCGTGAGGTCGATCCGACTGCGCAAAGTTTGCCGGTGGGGACCATTGTCGCGCAGCCCTATCCGGGCGTCGGTAACCGCGCGGAAGTCGTCGAACGGCGTCCGCAATTCACCGGCGAGCGCTTGCAGCGCGCGAGCACAGGGACGGATCAGCAGACCGGCCAGTTCGTGCTGCACTTCCAACTCGACGGCGAGGGCACGCGCCTCTTCTGCCGCATCAGCCGCACGCACACCGGCGACCGCTTCGCTATTCTGCTCGACAATCAGGTGCTGACGGCGCCGACAATCAACGAGCCGATCTGCGGCGGGTCCGGGCAGATCTCAGGCAATTTCACCGCCGAGAGCGCGAGCGAACTGGCGCTGATGCTGAACGCCGGCGCACTGCCGGCGCCGCTGACGGTGATCGAGCAGCGCTCGGTCGGCGCCGAACTCGGCCAGGACGCGATCACGGCGGGTAGTCACGCGACGCTCTATGCCTCGATCGCCGTGCTGGTGTTCATGGTGCTGTTCTACGGCCTGTTCGGCTTCCTCGCCTGCGTGGCGCTGGTCGTGAACATGGCCATGATCGTCGGCGCAATGACTCTGGGCGGCGCCACGCTGACGCTGCCGGGCATCGCCGGCCTTGTTCTCACCATCGGCATGGCCGTCGACGCCAACGTGCTGATCTACGAGCGGATGCGGGAAGAGAAGGCGCACGGACGAAGTCCGGCGATGGCCATCGATGCGGGTTTCTCGCGGGCGATGGTCACCATCATCGACTCGCACCTGACGCAATTCCTGGCGGCGTTGATCCTGTTCCAGTTCGGCGCGGGGCCAGTGCGTGGCTTTGCCTGGACGCTGTCGATCGGTTGCATCACCTCCGTCATCACCGCGACGTTCGTGACACAGACGCTGATTGCGTACTGGTTCCGCATCACGCGGCCAAAAGACCTCCCGATTTAAGGCGTTGAAGACAGCATCATGGTTTGGCCTCTCATCAAACTCGTTTCGAGGAAGACGAACTTCCGGTTCGTCCGCTTCGCCGCATTCGCCGCTGTCATCTCGGTGCTGCTGACGGTCGGCTCGTTCGTGTCGATGTTCACGGCGGGGTTCCGCGAAATCCCGGTGGCGATGTACCAGGCGGCCAGCGGTGGTCCGTTGGACCGGCTCGGCGCCATCCTCGGCCGCGGCTTCGAACTCGGCATCGACTTTCGCGGCGGCGCCGTGCTCGAACTGACCGCGCCGCAGCCGATCGACATCGGTCGCGTGCGGGAAGGTCTGCTGGCGCTCGATCTGGGCGATGTGCAGGCGCAATCGTTCAACGATCCGCACCACATCATGGTGCGCTATCAGGTGTCCGGCGGCGATCCTAACCAGATCACGACGCGTGTGCAGAACCGCCTGCGCGAACTGGTCGACGGTGCGACTTTCTCTCGTGTGGAGGTCGTCGGTCCGAAGGTGTCCGAAGAGCTGTTTGCAGGCGGCCTGATCGCGCTCGGGCTCGCGATTGCGCTGATGCTCGTCTACATCTGGTTCCGGTTCGAATGGCAGTTCGGCCTGGGCGCCGTGATCGCGCTCTTTCACGATACCATTCTGACGCTGGGGTTATTCTCGTTCTTCCGCATCGAGTTTACGCTGACGATCATCGCCGCGTTGCTGACCATCATCGGTTACTCGATGAACGACACCGTCGTCGTGTTCGACCGGTTGCGTGAGAACTATCGCAAGTACAAGCGCATGCCGCGGCCGGAGGTCATCGACCTCTCCACCAACGAAACGCTGTCGCGCACGATGATGACCAGCGTCACCGCGATCTTGGCCGCAATTGCCTTGTGGGTATTCGGCGGCGATACGCTGGAGGGCTTCGCCATCGCCATGACGTTCGGCATCGTGATCGGCACCTATTCGTCGATCTATGTGGCGGCCCCTGCAACGTTGCTCTGGGCGCCTCGGCGCGAGGAGAACGTGGCTGTGCGGGAAAGCGCGGCGACGCCCTAAGTTACCGCTGACGTACGCGGCAAATGCGATTATGACCTTCGCCATTAAGGCTGAAGGGAGTGCGCTAATGGCCGCGTTTCTGACCAACATCCGCTACGTCGCCTGGACGGCGCTGGCGGTGGCGGTGGTGTTTCTAATCTATTTCGCTATGGGCGTCGCTGGCTACAGCTTCGGCGACAGCGCGTTCTGGGAATCCGCGTTGCGCTGGGGCCATGTGCTCAGCGGCATCATGTGGATTGGCCACCTCTATTATTTCAATTTCACCCAAATCCCCAACATGCCGAAGATCCCGGAAGAGCATCGCGGTCCGGCGATCGGCAAGGTGATCGCGCCGGCGGCGCTGTACTGGTTCCGCTGGGGCGCGATGCTGACGCTGATCACGGGTCTGCTGCTGGCGATCAACCAAGGCTACCTCGTGCAAGCGCTGACGCTCGGCGCCGCCGACGATCCAGCCTTCGCCGTGCCGAAGCACATCTTCATCGGCGTCGGCATGTGGCTCGCCATCGTCATGTGGTTCAATGTCTGGTTCATCATCTGGCCGAACCAGCAGAAGGCGCTGAACATCGGCGACCGCTACGCCTCGCTCGATGCGGCGCAAAAGGCGGCGGCCGGGAAGACAGCGATGCTGTTCTCGCGCACGAACACGTTCCTGTCGGTGCCGATGCTGGTGGCGATGACGGGCGCAAGCACGCTGTTCTGATGTGATGGGCGGCCCGCGCGTTGAGTGCGGGCCGTGCTTCCTCGATGTCCGATCTCGATGCTCTCGTTCACCGTGTCGACGAAGACCGTTGGCTCGCGAGCCGCTTCGCACCCGAGCCGGTGCGCAAGCGGCTCATCGCGCTTTATGCGCTCAATTACGAACTCGCTCATGTGAGTGAGACGGTGACGCAGCCAGCCGCCGGCGACATTCGCCTCGCCTGGTGGCGCGATGCGCTTGCGCGCATTCATTCGGGCGCTGGCGCTCCATCACACCCGGTGCTGCTTGCTTACGCAGAGGCGCATGCGGCCATGCCGCTTTCCTCTGACGTGCTTGAACACATGACCGAAGCGCGGCGCAGAGACCTGGATGTTCAGCCGTTTGCGAACTGGGGTGAGGCTGAGGATTATCTGGACGCCACCGCAGGTGGCCTCGTGCGCCTCGCTATCGAAGCTGCGAGCGCGGAAATGGCGCTAGGCGTTGAAATGCTTGCGCGCGCGGCTGGCCAAGCATGGGGCGCGACGGGGCTGTTGCGGGCGGAGCAGTATTGGACTGCCCGCGGCCGCAGCGCGGTCCCTGCAAGCGGCGGCTCGATGCAGCGATACCGCGAAATGGCGGAAGAGGCGCTTGCGCAACTGGCGCACATGCGCGCGCCGCAGGCGTTGTGGCCGGCGTTGGGTTATGTTTCGCTCGCGCGGCACTATCTGCCCCGGCTCGGCGGCGCGCCGCCGCCGCTTATCTTCAAACAGGCGCGTCTGATCGCGTCGGCCGCGACCGGCAGGCTCTGATCAGGAGCGGCGGCCACGCTGGGCGTTGCGGGTCGCTTCGCGCAGTTTCTCTTCGAGCAGCGGGCGATTGTAGCCGGCGACCATCTCACCGTTGATGAAGAAGGCCGGGGTGCCGTTGACGCCGAGGTCGACGGCGAGGCCGCGATTGTCCTGCAGGATGTCGGTGATGGCTTCGCTGGCCATCGCGCGGCGCATGCGGGCGACGTCGATACCCGACTGACGGGCGAGTTGATCGATGCGCTCCGAGGTCAGGTCGCCGGAATAATTGAGCAGCGCTTGGTGAAACTGGAAATAGCGGCCCTGCGGCATCGCCGCGATCGAGGCGCGCGAGGCTTCGATGGCGGGTTCGCCATGGATGTCGAGCGGAAGCTCTTTGAACACGAAGCGCACGTCGCGCCGGGTGCGCACAACGTCGACCACCCATTCCAGCGAGGCCATGCAATAGGGGCAGCGATAGTCGAAGAATTCGACGATCGTGACCGGCGCGTCGGCGGGACCGATCGAGAAGTCGCGCGGATCGGACTTTGCCCGTTGCCAGCGTTCGGCGTTGCTGCGCTCCTGCAGCGCTTCGAGCGCTTCCTGCAGCACGTCCGGATTGCGCACCAGATAGTCGCGCACGATGGCCCGGATCTCAGCTTGCTCCTGGCCATTAAAGGTCTGCGCCGCCGCGGGCGCGGCGAACAGCAGGAACAGGAAGGCGACCAGCAAGCGCGGCATGTTTCGGCTCTCCGTCAGCGGAGGTCAGCACATGGCCGCTTTCAGCGCCCGCCGCAAGCTTAGCCGCGCCGCCCGCCTGTTTGTTGGCTGCGCGGTTGCTGGTCTCGCAACTCGTTGCCGGCGAAGGTCACAATGTCGGAGGCGCGCTGATAGGACGGCGTGTTGCGGGGCAGGGTGCGGCGCGCACGCTCGGCGAAGCTGATGGCCGCATTGAAATCGCCCATGGCAAAGTTCTGCTCGGCGGAAGCCAGTTCCGCCAACGCTTCCTCTCCGCGCAAGTCGCGCGACACCGCCAGTTCCCGCCACGCGAAGGCGTTGTCCGGCTCACGCGCCACGGCTGACTGCAGCAGCGGAATGGCCTCGTCGGCCCCGCGGCGTTGACGCGCCGCGTTGAGATCGCGCGCCAGCGCAATTTCGAGCAGTGGCTGGTTCGGCGCCAGTTCGACGGCGCGGCGATGGTAAGCGATCGCTTCCTCCGCACGTGCATTCTCGAACAGGATCTGGCCCATCAATTCCTGGAAGTACGGATTGTTAGGCTCCTCGGCGATCAGCGATTCCAGCTCTTGGCGCGAGCGGGTGAGGTCGGACACGCGATAATACGCAACAGCGCGCGCATAGCGGGCGGGGGCCGAGTGATCGCTGAGCGGGTAGCGATTCAGCGTCTGCCCCTGGCTTTGGATGAAGCCGATCAGTTTCGCCTGCATGAAGCGGAAGCGGCGCAAATTGTCTTCGCTATCGACTGCATCACGATGCGACGCCGCCTCGACGCGCTGGCGCAGGGCTTCAACCCGGTCAGACGAATAGGGGTGCGTCAGCATGTAAGGCGGAACGCGCCGCGTCATGAACTCGTACGGACGCAGCTTGTCGTTGAAGAAGCTGATCAGGCCGCGGCCGGATTGGCCGGTGGCTTCGAGATACTCAGCGCCCGCCTGGTCGGCGGAGGATTCCTGCACTTGCGTGTAACGAACGAAGTTCGCCATCGCGAACGCTTGCGAGCCCGAGATCAGCGCCGCGCCCGCATCCGGCGCGCCTGCGGCGATCGCCAGCACGCCAAGGCCGATAGAGATCAGCGCTGGCCCTAGCGCTTGGTTCATGGCCTCGCGCCGGCGCACGCCGTGGCCGCCGGCGATGTGGCCGGTCTCGTGCGCGAGCACGCCGATCACTTCGTTTGGGTTGCGCGCCTGCAGCAGCAGCCCGGTATGGACGAAAATGTTCTGACCGCCCGCAACGAACGCGTTAATCGAGGGGTCGTCGACCAGATAGATGTCGACATCGTTCGGGTCGAGACCAGCCGCTTGCAGCAGCGGGTCGGTGTAGATGTGGAGCGTCTCCTCGATCTCGGCGTCGCGAATGAGCGATTGTGCGGAGGCGTTGTTGGCGCTGAGCGCGGCCAGCGCGAGCGCCGCGACTGCGGCGCCCGCCAAGCGGCGTCCAAGAGCGGTCAATGACGCAGCCATGTGCGTTCCTCTTTCAGCCGGCATCCGCCAGAACGCCCTTTTTGAAGCCCCAGTTTGCGGCGTCAGCAAGGCCGTTCGCTCCCCGCCCTAGCCGCCCTTCTTCGACCAACGCGAAGAGAGGCGGGAGAAGAAGCGGTCGCGCCGTTCCTGGTCCGGTTCGTAGCTGAGCGGCGCCGCTTCTTCGGCTGCATCCTCCGGTTCCGCCTCAACGGCCGCCGCGGCGGGTTGAGGCGCCGGCACCGGTTCCGGCGGAGCCTCGACAACGGCGGGATGCACGATGATGTCGGCGATGTCGGCGCTTTCGTCCTCCGGCGCTTCTGCACTCTCGATCCGCTGTTCGGCCTCAGCGGCGCGGTCCGGGCGTGGCGGACGCTCCGGACGGGGCGTCAGGTGCTTCAGATCGGCGCTGACAAAATCAAGCCACTCGCCGCCATCCACTTCGTAGACGCGCCGTCCGCGCCCGCGGCCACGCCGGCGCCTGCGGTTCGAGCGCCCGCGTTCTTCGCTGGCGGCGGCGACACGCGGTGTAGGCGCTTCGGCCTCCTCCCGTGTTTCGCCCGCTTCAGCCGGTTCACCCTCGCGCCGGCGGCGTCCGCCGCGGCGTCCGCGCCGGCGACGGCCACGCCGTTCGGCTTCACCAGCTTCGGCGCTGGCGCCTTCCTCGGCTTCGGCCTCTTCGACCTCTTCCTCGACAGCCTCGTCTTCTTCGACTTCAACCGGTTCAGGACGCCGCGTACGGCGCGCTTCCACCGCTTCGGCCTCGACCTCGCCTTCCTCGATCGTGTCTTCGCCAATCTGGATTTCGAAATCGCCCGCTGCCATTTCGCCGGCGGCGCTAATGCGCACACGCACCTGACGGTTGGCTTCGATCTGCGCCAGCGTCTCGCGTTTTTCGTTCAGCAGATAGAGCGCCACATCGGTTGCAGTGCGCGCGGCGACTTCGTGGTGTTTCTCTTTCGCTGCGGCGTCGTCGAGGGCGCGTAACAGGGCGAGCGCCGCCGATTCAACCGAGCGCACCCGGCCAGTGCCCTGGCAATGTTCGCAGATATGGCTGGTGCCTTCGAGCACGCCGGTGCGGCGGCGCTGGCGCGACAGCTCCAACAGGCCGAAGCCGGAAATCTTGCCCATCTGAACGCGAGCGCGATCGAAGCGGAGATTGTCCTTCATCCGCTTTTCGACGGCGCGGTCGTTCTTCTGCTCCTCCATGTCGATGAAGTCGATCACGACAAGGCCGGCAAGGTCGCGCAGGCGCATCTGGCGCGCTGCTTCGTCGGCCGCTTCGAGGTTCGTCTTCAGCGCCGTCTGTTCGATGTTCCGCTCGCGCGTGGCGCGGCCGGAGTTCACGTCGATCGCCACCAGTGCTTCGGTCTGGTTGATGACGATATAGCCGCCGCTCTTCAGCTGAACGACCGGCGAGTAGATGTTCTCGAGCTGCTTTTCGACGCCCGACTTAGCGAAGATTGGCGTCGGGTCGCGCCAGAGCTGAACGCGCTTGGCGTGGCTCGGCATCAGCATGCGGACGAAGTCTTTGGCTTCCTTGTAGGCGCCCTCGCCATCGACATGCACTTCGTCGACGTCTTTGTCGTAAAGGTCGCGGATCGCACGCTTCACCAGCGAGCTTTCCTCATAGATCAACGCCGGGGCGACGCTTTTGAGCGTATCGTCGCGGATCGTTTCCCAGGCGCGCATGAGATATTCGTAGTCGCGCTTGATCTCGGTCTTGGTGCGCTTGGCCCCGGCGGTGCGGATGATCAGCCCCATGCCTTGCGGCACTTCGAGGTCGGAGGCGATTTTCTTCAGGCGCTTGCGATCGGTCGCTTGCGTGATCTTGCGCGAGATGCCCCCGCCGCGGCCGGTGTTCGGCATCAGCACGCAATAGCGGCCCGCGAGCGAGAGGTAGGTGGTCAGCGCCGCGCCTTTGTTGCCGCGCTCTTCCTTCACCACCTGCACCAGCATGATCTGGCGGCGGCGAATGACCTCTTGGATCTTGTAGCGGCGCGTGAGGATGCGGCGGCGGCGCTCTTCGAGCGCCTCTTCGTCTTCTTCCGCGCCTTCGGACTCAGCCTCGGCTGCAGCCAGTTCAGCCTTGATCGCTTCCTGGTCCGCGCTCGGGATCGCGTAATAGTCGGGATGGATTTCCGGGAAGGCGAGGAAGCCGTGGCGGTTGCCGCCATACTCCACAAAGGCCGCCTGCAGCGACGGCTCAACGCGCGTCACCTTGGCGAGATAGATATTGCCTCTGAGTTGCTTTTTGCTGGCTACCTCGAAGTCGAAATCTTCAACCCGGTTTCCGTCGAGCACCGCAACCCGGGTCTCTTCCGGGTGGGCGGCGTCGATCAGCATTTTCTTGGCCATCGATGAGGGCTCCGTGCGCGTCGCGCGCACATGCTCCGGCGCGCCCGTACGGGACAGGCGGGGCGGCGAGGCGACGCAAATTCGTGTGAATGCGATGACCCTTTCGCGCGATTTGGCGCGCGGCGGCGCTAGCGCGGCCCGCTTCCAAATCAATCGCTGCGAGGATCATACGCGGGCTCCGAGTGGGCGCCGCCGAGGGCAGCGCTAGTCTGCTCCAGCCGGGGGATGCGTGCTCTAGGGCCGGGATCGGGCGCTGAGAAGCGCACCGCGGGCCAGACGCCATCCGCTGAGCGGGAGCGCGCCGGGCGCTCATGGGGTCGGCCCCAGGCGGCGCACACGGCGATGGGCGGACATTGCATGATTTGGTTGGGGAAAGGAAGCGCTCGTATCGGCCGCAAGCGCCCAGCGGGGGCTATTGCCTCGTTGGGGCGCTCTGGGCCGAAGCGCGGGCCCGCTCCTCGGCGGCGATGGCGGCGGCCCCATATCGCTCCATGGCGCGATCGAGGTCGCGGCCGCTGAGGAGGGCGGCGCGGAGGGGCGAGACCAGCAAGTCGGCGGGGGCATGCGAGCCTAATTGGCTGCGCCAGCCGGGCGCGATCTCGTCCAGCAGCAGGCCATAGGCCGGACCAGTCGCGGCGGCATAGGTCCGGCCCAGGGCTTGGCGGCGGTCATATTGATCGAGCGTGCGGGCGGCGAAGATCTGGGGATTGTCAGGCAGGCCCAGACGCACGCCGGTATAAGCGGCCAATCCTTCATAGCGGTCGAGCGAAGCCTCGGCCGCCGCAGCCCCCGGAAATTCGTTCCAGCGCGCCATCCGGAACGCCAGCGCGTCGCGCCCCGCTTCGGTGCGGGCTCGGGCGCGCGACAGCATGGCGGTGGCCAGCGCCCGCATTTCGAGGCGGAGCAGGGTCCGGCCCCGCTCCGTATCCAGGTGGGAAGCGTCCGCCCGGCTTGCAGGCAGGCCGATCGCGGCCGCAATCCGCCGCCACGCGGCGCCGGCGAGCAGCACGCGGCGCTGCGTGGGCTCTTCCGGCAGCGGTCCCACCACCATGATCCAGCGCAGGCCGGCCCAATCGACGGCGGAATTGGCGACCGGGACATCTGCGGGCAAAGCGCCTGCCCATCCGCCCTGAGATTGGCGCAGCAGCACCCCCGCTTGGTCTTGTTGTGACGCCCATGCCTGACGGGTATCCGGCGAGGCCACCAGCAGAGGCCCGCATAGGCTCTCGCCCCACAACCGCCCGGCGTCGGCCGCGCACATGAGCTGGAGTTCGGCGGCGGCCGCGGCTTCGCGCGAGAAATCCTGCGCCGCCGCCGGTCGAGCGGCTGCGAGCAGCACTGCCAGAACGGCAAGGGCCCAGCGCATGCCGCTAAGAGAGGCTAACCGCGCGGAACCCACAAGAGGGAAGCGACAGGCGCGCGGCGTGCGCTGTTGGTTAGCGCGGCGTACACCTAGCTTTTCAACGGCATAGCAAGCCCGAACGGTTACTTTACGGGCCATCGTGACGACGACCCGACGTTCACTCCTGTTCGGCGCCGGCGCTTTCGCCGGCTTGGCCGCCGCCAATTCCGCTTGGGCGGATGCGCCCGCGCTTGTCCATGGCGTCGTGGTCAGTCCCGCTTCCGCCGGCGCGCGCGTGACCTTGGCGCTTAGCCAACAGGCCCAAGCGCGGACTTTTTTCCTAAGCGCGCCAGATCGTTTCGTAATCGATATCGCCCAAAGCCGGCTTGCGCTTCCCCCTGGCGCCAGCGAGGGGCCGGGCGCGGGTTTCGTGCAGCGCTATCGCTACGCGCAGCAGGCCGATGGCGTTTCGCGGGTGGTGCTCGATCTCATGGTCCCCGCGCGGCTAGTGCGGCAGGACTTGGGCGGGCGCCGGGCCCCGGAACTCAGTTTTGACCTCGCGCCAACCGCGCCGGTGGCTGCGGCCCCCGTGCGCCAGGAATTCCGTCCCTCCGGCCGGCAACGCACGATCGTTGTCGACGCCGGGCACGGCGGCCGCGATCCGGGCGCCATCGGCGCCACCGGTACGCGCGAAAAGGATGTGGTGCTTGACGCTGCATTGCAGTTGCGCCGGGCGCTGGAAAGCCGGGGCTATCGGGTGGCGTTGACGCGAAACGACGACACCTTCGTTCCGCTTGAGGATCGCGTGCGTTTCGCCCGCAGCCACAACGCCGACCTCTTCATCTCGATCCACGCCGATTCCCACGCCAATCCAGAGGCGCAGGGCGCGTCGGTTTACACGCTCTCCGAGCGCGGGGCGGACCGCGCTCAGAACATGGCGCAGAACTGGAACATCGATTTTGGCGACACACCGCGCCAGGGCGTGACGCGAGACATCCTGCTCGACCTCTACCAGCGCGAGACCACCAATCGCTCGTCGCAGTTCGCCCAAACTCTGATCCCGTGTCTCAGCCAAGTCTCGCCGCTCTTGCGCAATACGCACCGCAATGCCGGCTTCTTCGTGCTGCTGGCGCCTGACGTTCCCGCCGTGCTGATCGAGACCGGCTTCCTGAGCAATGTGACGGACGAGCGGCGCCTCTCCGACCCCCGGGCGCGTCAGGCCATGGCCGAGGCGATGGCGCAGGCGGTAGAGGCGTATTTCGCGCCGCCGCAATTGCAGGCCAGCGCCTAAAATAGGCGCGATTCTTAAGCTAACAGCGCTATTCACCGAGGGCCGTTGCGGCCTTACTCGCGCCTCATTACGAAGCGAGGCCGATTGGCTTTTAAACGCGCAAAGCGGGGCGCAATGCTGCGAAACGATCCTCACGACCGCCATGACCGATGGGACGATGACGACTACGACGATTACGATCGCCGTGGCGGACGCGGCGGGCGTGGCGGCGGCGGGGGCCTATTCGGCGGCCCGCTGTGGCGCAAGGTATTGGTTGGCGTCGCCATCTTCGCCGGCGTCATGGTGCTCGGCGTTGTCGGCTTCCTGATCGCAGCCCTGCAGGGCCTGCCGAGCCTTGCCGATCTTCAAGATTACGAACCGCCGGTCACCAGCCGCGTGCACGCGGGCGACGGCGCCCTCGTGGCCGAGTTCGCGCGCGAGCAGCGCGTGTTCGTGCCGATCGAGCAGATTCCGGACCACGTCCGCAATGCGTTCGTCGCGGTTGAGGACGCGCGCTTCTTCGAGCATTCCGGGCTCGATTATCAGGGCTTGGCGCGCGCTGTGCTGCGCATTCCGCTCGACGTCATTCAAGGGCGCCGCATCCAGGGCGCCTCCACCATTACGCAGCAAGTCGCCGGCAACATGCTGACCGGCCGCGCCGCCTCGTGCGAAGGCGTGATTTGCGCGATCTGGACCAAGCTGCGCGAGGGCCTTGTTGCGCAACGGATCGAGCGCGTGCTCGACAAAGAGCGCATCCTCGAACTCTATCTGAACCAGATTTATCTCGGCAACCGCGCCTACGGCGTCGCTGCGGCTGCACTCAATTATTTCGACAAGCCGCTCAGCGAATTGACGGTCTCGGAAGCGGCCTATCTCGCCATTCTGCCGAAGGGCCCGGCGAACTATCAGCTGCCGCGCCACCATGACCGCGCCGTCGAGCGCCGCAATTACGCGATCGCGCGCATGCTCGAGCGTGGCTACATCACCGAAGCACAAGCGCGCGAAGCCACTGCCTCAGACCTCGCCACCACGGATCGCCTCTCGGGTGACCGTTTCGTGGCCGCCTCGCACTTCGTCGAAGAAGTGCGCCGGCAGGTGCAGGATCAGTACGGCGAGCATGCGCTGTATGATGGCGGCCTCTCGATCCGCTCCACCCTCGATACCCGGCTCCAACTCGCCGCGGCGCGCGCATTGCGTGCAGGGCTTGAGGATTACGATCGCCGCCACGATTGGCGCGGTCCACTCGGCGCGGGCGATGCGGCCGGCGATGTGGGTGCGCAATTGCGTGAGGCGGCTGCCGCGCCGCAGCTTTCGGGCTGGGTGCGGGCGATGGTTACGCGCATCGCCAGCGGCGCCATCACGCTGACGGACGAGAACGGCGCAACCGGCCGGCTCTCCAACGATGACGCGCAATGGGCCGCGCAAGGCGCACGCCGTCACGCCGATCGTGCGCTGCGCCGCGGCGCGATCGTGTACGCGCAACGCCAGACCAACGGCTCCTATCGCCTGAAGCAAGTGCCTGAATTGCAGGGCTCGCTGGTGGCGATGGACCCGCACACCGGCCGCGTGTTGGCGATGGTGGGCGGCTATTCGTTCAATGAATCGAGCGGCCTCAACCGCGCGACGCAGGCGATGCGCCAGCCTGGCTCGTCGTTCAAGCCGATCGTCTATGCCGCCGCGCTCGATTACGGCCTGACGCCGGCGACGCTGGTGGATGATGCGCCGCTCTCGATCGAAGCGGGCGATGGCACCAATTGGTCGCCGGAAAACTACACGCGTGAATTCTACGGTCCGACAACGCTGCGGCGCGGCCTGGAAATGTCGCGCAACGCCATGACGGCGCGGGTTGCCTACGAAATGGGCGCGGATCGCGTGCTCGAATATGGCCGCCGTCTTGGCGTCTATGACGAACGCACCCAGCCCGTGTTCGCGCTCGCGCTCGGCGCCGGCGAAACGACATTGCTGCGCATGACCACTGCGTACGGCATGTTCGTCAATGGCGGCCGCTGGATCCAGCCGGTCATGATCGACCGGATTCAAGATCGTACGGGCCGTTCGGTGTTCCGCCGCGATCAGCGCGCGTGCGCGGATTGCCAAGCCGACTGGCGCCGCCAAGCGGCCCCGCAACTGCCTGACGACCGCCGCCAAGTGCTCGATCCGATCACCGCTTATCAGATCGTCTCGATGGCCGAGGGCGTCGTGCTGCGCGGCACCGCCACCAGCATTGCAGCGCTCGGCTTTCCGCTCGGCGGCAAGACCGGCACGACCAACGACTACAAGGACGCCTGGTTCATCGGCTTCTCGCCCGACCTCGTGGTCGGCGTGTGGGCGGGCTTCGACCGTCCCCGTACGATGGGCGAGGGCGAAACCGGCGGCCGCCTCGCGGCGCCGATCTTCCGCGACTTCATGCGTGAGGCCTTACGCGACTCCCAGCCAGCGCCGTTCCGGATTCCGGCTGGCGTGCGGCTGGTGCGCATCGACGCGATGACGGGCTTGTTGCCCAGCCCCACGACGACCCAGACCATCCTGGAAGCGTTCCGCCCAGGCACTGAGCCGACGCGCGATGTCGCCACCTCGCCCTTCATCTTCGGCGGCACCGATCCGATTGATCCGCGACTGTTGTCGCAGTTCACGGGCGTAGCGCCAGGCGAAGGCGGGGCTCAGCCGCAACAGCAGCAACAACAACAACAAGAGCGCCAAGAAGACCTGGGCGGCCTGTACTAGGAATTGGCGGCTGGGATCAGGGATTGGGGGCCTTGCGTTTAGGGCTCCCTCCCTTACATCGGCCCCCAACTCTTCATCTCCAATTCCGAGAACCGAGAATGCGCGCTGACATCGCGGCTTTGGCCGAACAAATCGAATCCGCCGTGGGTCTGTTGCGGAGGCGTCTTTGACTGGGATCGCGCCCAAGTCCGATTTGACGAACTGACTGCGCTTTCGGAGCGCCCGGACTTCTGGAACGATCCGGAGAAAGCCCAAAAGCTCATGCGTGAGCGCAACAAGCTCGAAGCGGCGATGACAAACATCGTCTCGCTTGAGCGCGATCTGCACGATTCCGTCGAACTGGCGGAGATGGCTGAAGCGGAAGGCGATGAGAGCCTCGTCAACGAAGCGTATGAGGCGCTGAAGTTGGCGCAGGGCCGCGCGGCGAAAGCGGAACTCGAAGCGCTGCTCTCCGGCGAAGCGGACGGCAATGACGCGTATGTCGAATTCAATTCTGGCGCGGGCGGCACCGAGAGCCAGGATTGGACCGAGATGCTGCTGCGCATGTACTCGCGCTGGGCGCAGGCGCACGGTTACAAAGTCGAACTCCTGGAAGAGCAATCTGGCGACACCGCCGGCATCAAGAGCGCGACGATCTTGGTGCAGGGCGAGAATGCGTATGGCTGGCTGAAGACGGAGGCGGGCGTGCACCGCCTGGTGCGCATCAGCCCGTACGATTCCAATGCCCGCCGGCACACTTCGTTTTCGAGCGTGTGGGTCTATCCCAAGATCGACGACTCGATCGACATCGAGATCCTCGACAAGGATGTGCGCACCGATACCTACCGCGCCTCCGGCGCAGGTGGTCAGCACGTCAACAAGACCGACTCCGCTGTTCGTCTCACGCACATTCCGACGGGCATTGTCGTCGCCTGTCAGGCCGAGCGCAGTCAGCACAAGAACCGCGCGGCGGCCTGGGACATGCTGCGCGCGCGTCTCTACGAGGCTGAACTGCAAAAGCGCGAGGCGGCGGCCCAGCAGCTCGCCGATAGCAAGACCGAGATCGGCTGGGGGCGGCAGATCCGCTCCTATGTTCTGCAGCCGTATCAGATGGTCAAAGACCTGCGCACGGGTGTTGAAACGTCGGACACGCAAGGCGTGCTCAATGGCGACCTCGACCAATTCATGGCCGCGTCCTTGGCGGCCCGCGTCAGCGGCGCCAGCGAGACGGTGGTGGAGGACATCGACTAGTTCGAGCAGCGGCGGGGCAGGGCGCCTTGCGCGCCAAGAAAAAAGGCCCGGCGGTGAGCCGGGCCTTCGAAGTTCTAATCCAACCCTAGTACCAAAATCAGTTCGAGGCGCCCGTCACGATGACGCCCGAGACGAGGCGATCGTCGCTGCTCGGCTCGCCGAACACCGAGCTGCCGCTGCCGAATGCCGAATTGCGCGGCTCTTGCGATGAAGAAATCTGCGGCGATGCAGGCGTGCCCGGGCCCGACTGCGAGAGCGGGTCCTGCAAATAGCGGCACTGGCCTTCGAACACTGCGCCCATCTCAACCGAAAGCGATTGGTGCACGATGTCGCCGAGCACGTGCGCGTTGCGCGCCAGCATAACCTTGCGCGCGCGCACCGAGCCTTCGACCCGGCCATGCACAGTGACGCTCTCGGAGATCACGTCGCCCTTGACCATGCCGGTGTCGCCAACCGTCAGCGAGCCGCCGCGGACATTGCCTTCGATCTCACCGTCCACTTGAAGTTCGGCGCCTTCAGCGTCGATCGTGCCAGTGATTTTCACGCCATTGGCGATGATGGAGGCGATGCCAGGTCTGCCAGGAGCTTGTCTGCGTTGAGCCACGGGATCGGGAAGAGCGGGCACGTTGGTGTTTTCCGGTCTACCCTTGTTCGTGAACATGCCGTCCTGCCCTCAAGAAGTTGATAGGGTCTACCGCCCTACCACGGAACCACACCTCGTAATGGAGGTGAGTGGCCGTGCTACGCCCCGTGCTCCCCATCGAGCCAATGCGCTGACCGATGGCAACGTGTTCGCCACGTTGCACTTGGATATCGCGCAAATGTCCGTACCGAGTCTTAAAGCCGTGGCCGTGGTCGATCTCAACTGTATTGCCATAGCCGGAGCGAGTGCCAGCGTAGACCACAGTTCCAGGTGAGGTTGCGACAACAGGCGCACGCTCGAAGGCTGCCAGATCGAGCCCCGAGTGGAAGGCGACGCGGCCGGTGAACGGATCAATGCGCTGGCCGTAGCCGGAGGTCTCGCGATAATCGACCGCGACCGGCGGGGCCAGCGGCGTCGAATTAGCGACATCGCCGAGGCGGCGCGATTCAGTCACGCGCGCGGCGACTTGGGCGACGCGTTCGGCAAACGCCGGATTGAGGCCGCTGTCGCGCAGATAAGTGACGAAGTCCTGCGGCACGAGCGGGCCGCCGGTTTCTTCGCCGTCCGGGCTCGTCAGCGAGGCCATGCTGACGCCGGTGAGGCGCAGCACGCCGCGAACCGTTTCGCCACGTTCGACGACTTGATCTTCGAGTTCAGAGAGCGTGCGCTCCTGGTCGGACTCAAGGCGTTCGGCGCGGGCGCGGAAGCCAACGGTCGTGACCTGGTAGGGCTCAGCGGTGACGGCGCGAGACTGGCGCGGCTCGGCTTCATCGATCGAAGCGGCCATGATGATGCGGGCGCCATCGCGTTCGATCGGGCGAGTTGCTGCGAGCTGGACGCCATTGCCGCCAGCATATTCCAACAGCGAGCGCAGCACTTCGTGGCGGGTTTCGAAATCCTGGGTGGCGCGGTCAAATTGGCGGGTGCGCTCTTCCAGGAGGGCTTGGCTGGCGGCGGCTTGGGCGCGCGACTCGTTCAACCAGCGATCGTATTTGGCGCGTTCGCGCTCGACTTCAGCGTTCGAGGCAGTGGCTTGCGGGCCTTCAAGCAGGGTGTTGGCGGTCGCATAGACGCACCAGCCGGCAAGACCTACCGCGCCAAGCGCCAGCAACGCCTGTTTACTAGGCGAGAGCGCAACATAACGAACGGTGCCTCCACTGCGGTGGTAAATCTGCCGCTCTGGAAACATGCGATCGAAGAACGCTCGCGCTCGCGATCCGAATTGGCTCATGGTCCGCCACCGCCCATTAACCGAACAAAATTGCGTAAGCCCCGCCGTCGGTGATCCAACCTGAAACGGTCCTGAATTGCAACAGGCGCACTGCGCCGTTTACAAGAATTTCAGGTATCTTAACAAGATAACTGCGAAAAACGCGCCAAAGTCGGCATTTACCAAGTAAAGCCGCGATTAGGCCGTGCTTGAGCCGTTAACTTCTTGCAGCACGTCTTCCACATGTCCGGGCACTTTCACCTTGCGCCAAACGCGCGCGATCTTTCCCTTTGGATCGACCAGGAAGGTCGCCCTTTCCACACCCATGTAGCTGCGGCCGTAGAGGGTTTTCTCCACCCAAACGCCATAGGCCTCACAGACAGCGCCATCCTCGTCCGAGGCCAGCGTCACTTTGAGGCCGTGCTTGGCGGCGAACTTGTCATGCTTGGCGGGACTGTCGCGCGAAACGCCGACAACGGTCGTTGCCGCAGCTGCGAAAGCCTTCGCCTTTTCAGTGAAGTTTAGAGCTTCTTGGGTACAACCGGGTGTGTCGTCCTTCGGGTAGAAGTAGAGCACGACCCGGCGGCCTTTGAGCTTGGCCAAGCTGACGCGTCCGCCCCCGGCCGTCGGCAGATCAAACGGGGGTGCGGGGTCGCCAGGTTTGAGGACTTTCGGCATTTCGGAGCTCCGTGCAGCTGCGCGATGCACTGCGCCGGCGAAGCCGCTGTGCAGCGATACTGGCGTCATGCTTTGCTTCGAAACCGGACTTTCCGCTAGAAAAAGCGTGAGAGGGGCGGCGGAGACCCGGCGATGATACGCCGCTCGACACTCATTGCCGTCGAGATTTTGCTCGGCTTGGTCGCGGCGCTCGCGATCGGGGTCGGCGTCGCGTGGTGGCGGCTGAGCCAGGGGCCGGTCGAACTGGGCTTCCTGCGCCAGCAGATGCAGACCGAACTGAGCGCGGCGCGCTCGGGCCGGCCGGTGGGGATTGAGCGGGTCGAATTGGCCTGGGCCTCGCGCGGGGCGCTTGAGTTGCGCGCCGTAGGCGTCACCTTCGAGGACGGCCGTGGCGGCGTGCTTTCCCGCTCAGACGAAGCGCGCATCGAACTCGCCGTGCTGCCGCTGGCGATTGGCCGCGTGCGCCTGGAGCGGGCCGAATTCCGCGGCGGTGAAATCACTTTCACGCAGAAAATCAACGGCGCGGTCCACGTGGCGTTCGGTCCCGAAGGGGCGCCGCCGGATATCATCCTGCCCCCGCCGCCGCCCAACGAGACGCTTGAGCAGCGGGTGGCCAGGCTCCTCGACGGCCTTGAGGGCGCTTTCCGGCCGGTGGGCGCGGGGGGCGCGCTGCGGGCTGTCCGGGCTAGCGATGCTGATCTCGCTATCATTGACGAGCGTGGCGGCGGCCGCTGGCGCGCTTCCGGCGCCAACCTGGAACTGGCCCGCCAGGGCCAAGCCCTTGCTTTGGTGGGGGACGCGCGTCTTGAGGCGCCGGGCGGGGGGCTTGCGCCGGCCAGCCTTCGAATCACCACCGACACCCGCTTCCAATCCGCCGTGATCGAGTTCGGCGCCCGCGACGTGCGCCCCCGGGCCTTGTTCTCGCAGGCCGCGCTCGGGCCCTTTGGGGCTCTGGATGCGCCCATGAGCATGACCGTTTCGGTTGGGCTCGACCGTCAGGCTGGGGTCAATCGTTTCGAGGGCGAGGCGGTGCTTGGGCGCGGCACGGCTGACCTTCCGGATGGCCAGATCACGCTTGAGGGCGGCCGCTTCCACGGCCGCTACGACATCGATACCGACGAACTCATCATCGATGAGCTTACGCTGGCAGGCGGGCGCACCCGCGTCGGCGGCGAGGCGCGTCTGCGTGATGTCTCGGCGATCATGCGCGCCGCGCCCGGCGCGCCGGCCGCATTCGACATCGCCCTGCCTTCGCTGCGGCTCGACGTGCCGGGCACGTTCTCGGCGCCGATTGCGTTTTCGAACGTCCGTGTGGCCGGCGCGATCGCGACCGGTGAACAGAGCGTGCGCTTCACCACCATCGATGCGCAAACCGGCGATGCCCGCATTCATGGCGCAGGCCGGCTCTATTGGGCCGAGGCTGGCGCCGGCGCCGCGCGGCGCATGCGCCCCGGCATCGAGCTTCAGGCGCAGATCGATGGCACGTTGGATGCGCGCACGGTCACAGCGGTATGGCCGATGGGGCTTGGTGAAGGCGCGCGCTCATTCCTCGACCGCACGCTTCTGGCCGGACGCGTGACGGACACGGTCGCGCGCCTCGACATTCGCCCCAGCGACTTTGCCGCCGGCCAATTCCGCAACGAGGCTGTCGACGTGCGCTTCAACGTGACAGGCGGCGAGATGCGCTTCCTGTCGACGATGTCGCCGGTAACCGCCGCGCGTGGCGCCGGCATCCTGCGCGGCAACAGCTTCGAGATTACCGTCCCGGACGCGCGCATCAACGGTCTCGTCATCAGCAACGGCCGCGTGGAGCTGCCGCAATTCAAGCCCAAAGGCGCGATGGCGACGATCAGCGCACGCGTTGAAGGCAATGCGCGCAACATCCTCGAGGTGCTGGCGCAGGAGCCGCTCAATCTCGACGAGCGCCTGCCCGTCGATATCGCAACGGCGTCCGGCCGGGGCGCGGTGAACTTGCGCCTGCAGCGGCCGATGCTGGGCGAGGTTCCGTTTGAGGATTGGCGCTTCAGCATCGACGGCATGGTGCGCGATTTTGCCGGCAATATGAGCACGCGGCGCGTTGCGCTGAGCCAGGGGCAGCTGCAGGTGCGCGGCGATCAGAACGCCATTGTGGTGAGCGGCCCGATCCGGGCGGGCGCTTCGGCGATCGACGAAGTGCGCTGGACCGAGCACATCGGCCGGCCCGGCCGCGCATCGTCCGAGTACCAAATATCTGGGGATTTCGATGCCGACGATCTGGAGCGCCTCGGCTACAGCGTCGCACGCTACGCGCGCGGCCGTGTGGGCGTGACGATCACAGGCCAAGGCCGCGGTTTTGATGTCGATAACGCGCACCTTGATATCGATCTCACGCACGCGGCGGTGACCGATCCGTGGGCGTTCTGGAATAAGCGCGCAGGCCAGACAGCGTCGTTGCAACTCGATGTCGAACGCCAGCGTGACGGAAGCCTGGCGCTCGACAACATCGAGGCGCGCGGCGCCGGCATTTACGCGCAGGGCCGCATGCGCCTCGACCGCGGCGAGCGCATCATGGAAGTGGAACTGCCGCGTCTGGTGCTGGAGGGCCGCTCCGATGCGCGCCTGACCGCCACGCGCGCTGCCGATAACGGCCTCGATGTGAATGTTCGTGGGGCTCTGTTTGATGCGGCGCCCTTTATGGGCTCGTCGCATGATGACCGCCCCGCCACGGCGATTCAGCCAACCGCCGCAGATCCGCCGCTACGCGCATCGGTCGTTGTCGACCGCTTGAAGATGCGCGGCGGCGCAACGCTCAGCAACGCGCAGGTCACGCTGCACACAGATCGGGGCGCGATCCAGCGTTTATCGGCGGAGGGCCGGGCGCCTTCTGGCGGCGCGTTCTCGCTGCTGATCAATCCGCCGGACGCGCCAGGCCGGCTGCAGCTGCGCTCGGACGATGGCGGCTTCGCCGTCGCCGCGATCACGGGCGCCGACAATGTCGTGGGCGGCACTGCTTCAGCGGACGGCGATTGGCGGGCGGGACTGCCCAGCCGCGCGCGGTTCAATGTGCGCCTGCGCAACTTCCAGGTCGTACGCCTGCCGGCAATGGCGCGGCTGCTGTCGTCGGCCGGTTCGTTGACGGGCCTGGTCGAGATGCTGAATGGCGATGGCATCGGCTTCAACGCGCTCGACGCGGAAATGAGCTACGCCAACGACCGCCTGACTTTCACCGAAGGGCGCATGGCCGGGCCTTCGCTCGGGCTCACTGGCGCGGGCGCTTACAATCTTGAGCGCGACAACCTCGATATCGACGGCGTCATCGCGCCGTCGCCGGGCCTTAACCTGTCTTTGCTCGGCGAAGTGCCGTTGATCGGCGATCTGCTCGTGTCGCGCCGCGGCGAGGGCGTGTTCGGCATGACCTACTCGATCAACGGGCCCGCGGGCCAACCACGCGTTGGCGTCAATCCGGTTTCGGCGCTGACGCCCGGCATCCTGCGGCGTATCTTCGAACCGGTGCAGCGTGACAACAATGGCGGAGGCTCGCATGCGCTCGCGCCCATCGATCCGCCGCCGCCGGCGAACGAAAGCAGCGAGGAGCGCGAACAGCCGCCACAGCAGGACGCCGCCGGGCGCTAGCGCTATTCGACGCGCAGCAGCGCGTGCTTCTTCTTGCCGAATGAGAGCTTGATCGCCCCGTCTACGAGGTCGGCCGCGCTCAAAGCCGCGGTCTCCTCCGTCACCGGGGCGTCATTGACGCTCACGGATTTGCCGGCGATGGCGCGCTTCCCTTCGCCATTCGATTGCACCAGCTTGGCCAGCACCAGTGCGTTCGCCACGCGCAGGCCTTGGTCGAACTCGACGCGGCTGATGATGAAGGTCGGCAGATTCTCGCTGCGTGCGCCTTGCTCGAAGGTGGCGCGCGCGGCGTCTTCGGCTTTGCGCGCTTCCTCGCGCCCGTGCAGCAGCGCGGTTGCTTCCGTGGCGAGCACTTTCTTGGCGTCGTTGATCTCCGCGCCCCGCAGCGCTTCGAGGCGCGCGATTTCATCGAGCGGCAGATCGGTGAATATCTTCAGGAAGCGGCCGACATCGGCGTCTTCGGCGTTGCGCCAGTACTGCCAATATTCGAACGGGCTCAGCATGTCGCCGTTGAGCCAGACCGCGCCTTGCGCCGTCTTGCCCATCTTGGCCCCGCTCGCGGTGGTGATCAGCGGCTGGGTCAAGCCGAACAATTCGACCCCATCCATGCGTCGGCCGAGTTCGACGCCATTGACGATGTTGCCCCATTGATCGGAGCCGCCCATCTGCAGCTTGCAGCCATAGCGGCGGTGCAGTTCCACGAAATCGTAGGCCTGCAGGATCATGTAATTGAACTCGATGAAGCTCATCGGCTGTTCGCGCTCGAGGCGGAGCTTCACGCTGTCCATCGTCAGCATGCGGTTGACCGACATGTGCCGGCCCACCGTACGCAGGAAGTCGAGATAGTTGAGCTTCAGGAGCCACTCGGAATTGTCGACCAGAATGGCGTCGCTCTTGCCCGCGCCGAAGCTCAGGAACTTCTCGAACGTGCCGCGGATCGAGACGGTGTTTTTCTCGATCTGCTCCTCGGAGAGCAGCTGGCGCATCTCCTCCTTGCCGGAGGGATCGCCCACGCGCGTGGTGCCCCCGCCGAGCAGCACGATCGGCTTGCCGCCCGCCTGCTGCAGCCGGCGCAGATACATGATCTGGGTGAGGTTGCCGACATGCAGGCTCGGTGCCGTCATATCGAAGCCGATATAGCCGGTCACCCCCGCCACGGCGGCTTTATCGAGGCCGTCGAGATCGGTGCATTGGTGAAACTGGCCGCGCGCGATCACATCGCGGAGGAAGGCGGATTGGGCTTTGGCTTCGCTGGTCAAGGGAGGGACTCCTGGCGGACTTTTGAGGCCGGGAGGCTGCCTTTGTCGAGCGCACATCCCGGCGGAAACGCGGGCGTGCTGTCGCGGGCCCGCTAGAAGAGCGGGCGGCAATAGCTCTGGCGGTGGAGCGCGGTGTGCGGCATCGGGCGGTTTGCTACGGAGCGGGCGGGGGCCCGTCAAGCGGGCGCTCGCGGCGGCAGCAGAGTGTTAAGCTGGGCCGCCCCACAAGTGAGTCCGATGCTGGTTCAGCTCTGCCCTCATCCCGAAACGCCCTGCGCGGCGCTGTCCGCCATCGCTGTCGAGGCCGAGCGCGAGGGGCCGCTGCTTCGCTTGCGCTATCGCGCGATCGGGCGGATCGCCGATGTGCTCGTGCCGGCGCCGGCCTATCCGGAGCGCGCGGACGAGTTGTGGAAGCACACTTGCTTTGAGGCGTTCGTGCGCGGCGGCGGCGAGGATTATTGCGAGTTCAATCTTTCCCCTTCGACCCGCTGGGCGGCGTACGCGTTCGACGGTTACCGCGCTGGCATGCGCGCGCTTCAGATCGGCGCGATCACGATCGAGACCGAGGCGGACGAGGATTGGTATGAACTCGCAGCCGCTGTGCCGCCCGCCGAAAGTGGGCGTTGGCGCGTGGCGCTGACGGCGGTGATTGAAGAAACGAACGGGGCGAAGTCGTACTGGGCGCTGAAGCATCCGCCCGGCAATCCGGACTTCCACCACGTGGATGGTTTTGCGTTGGAGCTCGCATGAAATTCGGCATTGAGCGGCTGTTGGAGGATGCGAGCCTGCGCGCGCCGCTGACGGGCAAGCGCGTGGCGCTGGTCGCCCATCCTGCTTCGGTCACGCGCGATCTGACGCATTCGCTGGATGCGCTGATGGCTTGCGGCGACGTACGCGTGACGGCGGCTTTCGGTCCGCAGCACGGCATGCGCGGCGAGAAGCAGGACAATATGGTCGAGAGCGCGGACTACACCGATCCGCTGCACGGCATTCCGGTGTTCTCGCTCTACGGCGAAGTGCGCCGTCCGAGCGGGCAGATGATGTCGACGTTCGACGTCGTACTGATCGATCTGCAGGACTTGGGCTGCCGCATCTACACCTTCATCACGACGCTGCTTTACATGCTCGAAGCGGCGGCGGAGCACGGCAAGGAAGTGTGGGTGCTGGATCGGCCCAATCCCGCTGGCCGGCCGGTTGAAGGGCTCACCTTGCGCCCCGGTTGGGAAAGCTTCGTCGGCGCGGGGCCGATGCCGATGCGCCATGGGCTGACGCTCGGCGAACTCGGGCATTGGTTCATCGAGCATTTCAAACTCGATGTGCCGTATCGGGTGATCGCCATGGAGGGCTACAGGCCCGACGATGCGCCGGGCTATGGCTGGCCGATCGGCGAACGTACCTGGGTCAATCCTTCGCCCAACGCGCCCAATCTATGGATGGCGCGCGCCTATGCGGGCACGGTGATGCTCGAGGGCGCGACGCTGAGCGAAGGGCGCGGCACGACGCGCCCGCTCGAATTGTTCGGCGCTCCGGACATTGACGCGCGCGCGGTGATCGCCGAGATGCGCCGTCTGGCGCCGCATTGGCTCAAGGGCTGCGTGCTGCGCGAGTGCTGGTTTGAGCCGACGTTCCACAAGCACGTGAAGCAGCTCTGCAGCGGCGTGCAGATCCATGTCGAGGATCCGACACATTACGATCACAACGCCTTCATGCCTTGGCGCGTACAAGCGCTTGGCTTCAAGGCAATCCGCCGGCTCTATCCATCCTACGATTTGTGGCGCGATTTCCCGTACGAGTATGCGTTCGGCAAGCTGCCGATCGACGTGATCAATGGCTCGTCCTTGCTGCGCGAGTGGGTGGACGACGCAAACGCAGCGCCGAGCGATCTCGACGCCATCACCGTTCCGGACGAGCAGGCATGGATCAAAGAGCGAGCCAAGCACCTGATCTACTGAGCGCGCAGCAAACGCCGCAGCGCAATGTCGGCCTCGACGTTGCGCGCGGCCTGCTGATGGCGTGGATCATCGTCGCGGTGCACGGCGTCTTCTGGCTGCGGCTGGCCCCGACTGGGCCTGCCTCGCTGTTCCTGTTCGAAATGCCGCCCGTGTTCATGATCACGGGGGCGGCGTATTTTCTCGGCGAAGGGGCCAAGCGGGGGCGACTGCAGCCCGGCGCCTATTTCGACTTCCTGCTGCGCCGGGGCGTGCGCATCTATCTGCCGTACCTGGCCTATGTGCTGGTTGCTGCGGCGATCGTGACGGCTGTCCGCTGGGATGGAAACATCACGCTCGCGGAGATCGCAGCCCGCATCGTCGCTTGGATCAACCCGCTGCAATATGGCGGGGGCGGGCACACTTGGAAGATGCTCAGCTGGCACCTGTGGTTTGTTGGGCCGTTCTTGCTGGTCACCGCGCTTCTGCCGTTCATCGCGGTGCGCGCGCCGGGCTTCATGAAGCCATGGATGCTGGCGGTGCTGGGCGGGCTCGCGATCCTCGGCCTTGGCCAACTGAGCTTCGCGCCCGGCGTCGACGGCTTGATCAAGAACGCCGTGTTTTATGCATTCTGGGCCGTGTTTGGCTTCATGCTCGCGGCATCGCCGCGGCGCTGGAGCATTGGCGATTATGCGGTGCTGCTTGTGCTCGCGCTCGCCGGAATGGCCGCCGCCAAGCTGGCGCTGCCGGGGCAAGTCTCGCTCGACATGCAGCACAACAAGTTCCCGCCGAACGCGATGTTCTTCCTGTTCTCGTGTGCGTGGATGGCGCTGTTCTTGATCGCCGTGCGCTTCATCACCGGCGCGCAGATCGAGGCGATGGCGCGCTCGCCCCTGCTGAAGCCGTTCATCAGCGCCGGCTATTCCATCTATCTCTGGCAGGGCGCGGGCTATTCGCTGATGTCGCTAGCGGGCGACCAGCTTGGCCTAAGCAACTACCTTGTGTGGCTTGCCGCCATCGCGCTCACGGTTGCGTTGGGGCTGCTGTTCGCGCCGCTCGAACGGATACGGCTGCCTAAGCGCAGAGCTGCTTAGCGCGGCGCGCGCTTGGCCAGGATGCGTTGCAGCGTGCGGCGGTGCATGTTCAGGCGCCGCGCCGTTTCGCTGACATTGTGGCCGCAAAGTTCGTAGACGCGCTGGATGTGCTCCCAGCGGATACGGTCGGCGGACATCGGGTTCTCAGGCGGTTCCGGCGTTGCGTCCGGCTCCGCCAGCAAGGCTTTCACGATGTCTTCGGGATCGGCCGGCTTGGCGAGATAATCGAGCGCGCCCGCCTTCACGGCGGCGACTGCGGTGGCGATCGCGCCATAGCCTGTCAGCATCACCACGCGGCCCTCGGGACGGTGCTTCTTAAGCGCTTCGACGACCGAGAGTCCGGAGCCATCTTCCAGCCGCAGATCGAGCACCGCGTAAGCCGGCGGCGCTTTCGCCGCGATGTCGGACGCTTCCGCCACCGTGCCGACGGCGGTGACCTCGAAGCCGCGGCTTTCCAGCGCGCGCGCCAAGCGCGTGCGGAAGGCGGCATCGTCATCGAGGATCAGGAGGGATTTCTCGCCTTCCGGCGCTGCTGCAGTATTCATCGGTTCAGCTTCTCTAATATCTCTATTTAGTCCGAATTGCACTGAATCAAAGCGCTGGCGCTTCAATGGCGTTTCGCTGCCAAATAGCCTTAACCACAGCGCCTTGCTCAGGCTGCCGCCGGTTGCGGACCTCCAGCTTCGCGCCGGTTCGCTCCAGAAGAGTCTTGGCGATGAAGAAGCCAAGCCCCAGGCCGCCCGCCATTCCCTCACGATCGCGCTCGGTGAGGTAAGGTTCGCCTAATCGGTTAAGCACTGCGGGCGCAAATCCCGGTCCATCGTCGCGGACGCTGATCTCGACCTGATTTTGATCCCAGCGGGCCTCGAACTCCACCTTTGTCTGCGCAAAGCCGACGGCGTTCTCAACGATGCCGCCCAGCGAATGGACAATCTCAGGCATACGCCGGACTTCCAAGGGTCCATCGCCTGAGGCGGTGATGATGATCTCAGGTCCGAGCCCTTCGTGGGGATTGGCGATCTCTTCCAGCATCGAACGGATCGGCGCGCGCTGAAGCATCACATCGCCTTGTTCGCGCCGGGCGGAGAGCTGTCCGAGAATCGAGCGGCAGCGTTCGCTTTGCGTGACCAGCAGCTGCAGGTCTTCCGCGCGCGGATCGTCCGGTGGAGAGGCGCGCAACATTTCCTTGGCGACGAGGTGAATGGTGGCGAGCGGCGTGCCGAGTTCATGCGCGGCCGCAGCGGCGAGCCCGCCGAGGGCGGAGAGTGTCTGTTCGCGCGCAAGCACAGCCTGCACGGCGGCGAGCGCAATGTTGAGGCGCTCCTCCTCAGCAGCGACACGCCACGCATAGACGCTCGTGAAGCCGAGGCCAACCAGCACCGCCGCGGCTATACCCATTTGGTACAGAGGCGGCAGATCGAAACTGCCCCCGTCAGGCCAAGGCAGCGGAAAGCGCAACACCGAGAGCGCACCGACGCAAACAAAGGTGAGCGCCGCCAGCATCGCCGTGACTGCGGGGCGCAGAATCGTGGCTGACACCGCAACGGGCGCGATGAACAAAAATACGAACGGGTTCTGCAAGCCGCCCGTCAGCGCGAGCAGCACGGCGAGTTGGATCACGTCGTACGTAAGTTGTCCGGCTGCTTCCCATTCGCGCGCCAGTTCCTGCGAAGGCCGCGCCGCCATCAGCGCCAAATTGAGCGCGATCGAGATGCAGATCGCGCTGAGCGCCCATAACAACGGAAAATCGACGTCGAGCCCGTAGCGTACGAACAGCACCGCGACCGTTTGGCCTCCAATCGCCAGCCAACGCAGCAGGATCAGGGTGCGAAGGCGAACGCGACTTTCGCCTGTCCAAAAGCCCGGCACCGGGGCGGGAATGCGCTCATACTGCAACGACATGATGCCTCTTGCGCTTGCTGCGGCGCCGAACTCAAGGGCCTACGCGGCGCTCGCTCGCGATATCGTCACATCTTGCGTTGCACAATCTTGGCCTGCGTCAAAGCGCGCATGCGCCCCTGCGTCGCCTTGATCCTTGTCAGGGCGTTGCGGCTAGGTCGCGTGATGGCAGACCCCGTCGAGACGCCGCGCCGTAACCTCACCCGAGCCGTGGCGCCCGCTGTGGCGGCCGCGGTTTTGGCTGCATTAGGCGCGCTTTTTCTCGTCAGCCGAAACGGCGGGGAGCAGACTGCGCAGACCGATCCGGCGCTTCGTGACTGCATTCTGGAGCAAACGGACGCCATCGGCGGTCCCATTGATCTCCTCGACTCCAATGGCGCGCGGGTGACGCAAGCGGATTTCGCCGGCCAGCCGGCGGTCGTCTATTTTGGCTTCACGCACTGCCCGGACGTGTGCCCCACGACCATGTACACGCTGGCGCAAGCGCTGGCGCAGCCGAACGGGTATGATGTTCAACCCGTTCTGATCACGGTCGATCCGGCGCGCGATACGCCGGCCGTCATGGCTGCTTACGTGCATACTGACGGCTATCCCTCCGGTTTGGTCGGACTGTCCGGGTCCGAAGCGCAGATCGAGGCGGCCAAGCGTGCCTTCCGCGTCTATGCCGCCAAAGCGCCGATTCCGGGTGCTGCGGCTGACGTCTACAATGTCGACCATTCCTCGTTCCTGTACGTGATGGACGGCCAATGGCGCACCCGTGCGGTGGTCCCGACCATGCGCCGCTCCGATCCGAGCAACCCCACGAGCCCGATGGTTGCCACCCCGCCGGAGACCATTGCCGCCTGCATTGCCGCCGGCTTGGAGCGCAGCTGAAGCCTTGGCGGTCCGGATAACCGTCGCTACAGAGGTTAACGGGCTGCGGCGGGAACCCGAAAAAATGGGTCTCGTGCCCGGGGGAAGGGAGCCCCAGGCAGGCGTCTTAGCTTGTTTGAAACGGGAAACCGCCACTATGTTCGGCGGATTGCTGCAGTGCAGCACGAAAGCTAGGCATGCTCTATTCGCTCTATGAACTGGGTCACCTCTCTGTAGCGCCGCTTCGGATCGCGGCGATGATGCAGTCGTCGATGTTGCGATCTCCGCTCAATCCCGCGGCCGATACCGATGTCGCGCGCACGGCCGCCGCCGCTGCCGATCTGTTCGAAAGCATGACACGCCGGTACGCCAAGCCGCTTTGGAACCTGCCCACGACGAGCGTAAACGGGGTCGAGGTTGCGGTGACGCCAAAGACGGCGTGGTCGACGCCGTGGTGCCGCCTGACGCACTTCGAGCGCGACGCCGATGCGTTGCGTTCGGCGCGCGGCGAGGGCAGCGATCCGACAGTTCTGATCGTCGCGCCGATGTCGGGCCATTATGCGACGCTGTTGCGCGGCACGGTGGAAGCGTTCCTGCCTGAGCACGAAGTGTATATCACCGATTGGTCCGACGCGCGCATGGTGCCGGTGCTCGGCGGGCGCTTCGACCTCAACGACTATATCGATCACGTCATGGGCATGTTGCGCTCGCTCGGGCCCGACACCCATGTCGTCGCCGTATGCCAGCCGGGGCCGGCTGTGCTTGCGGCAGTCTCGCTGCTTTCGGAAGAAGACGATCCGTGTGCGCCGGCGACGATGACCATCATGGGTTCGCCGATCGACGCGCGCAAATCGCCGACGACGCCGAACAAGCTTGCAGAAACGCGCGACATCGATTGGTTCAAGAACAACATGATCCATACGGTGCCGGCGCTTTACCCCGGCGCATTCCGCCGTGTGTACCCAGGCTTTCTGCAACTCGCGAGCTTCATGGGGATGAACCTCTCGCGCCATGTCGATGCCCACTATTCGTACTTCCAGAACCTGGTGAAGGGCGACGGCGATTCCACGGAAAAGCACCGCGAATTCTACGACGAGTATCTTGCGGTGATGGATCTCTCTGAAGAGTTCTACATCCAGACGCTGATCGAGGTGTTCCAGCGCTATAGTCTGCCTGCGGGCCAGTTCGATCATCGCGGCCACCGCGTCGATCCTGGCGCTATCCGCAAGACCGCGTTGCTGACCGTCGAAGGCGAGAACGACGACATCTCCGGCATTGGCCAAACGCAAGCGGCGCACGAATTGTGCGTGAACGTGCCCGAGCACATGCAACGCGACTACATCCAGCCCGGCGTAGGACATTACGGCGTCTTCAGCGGGCGCCGCTTCAAGACCGAAATCTATCCGCGGGTGCGCGAGTTCATGCGCGCGTTCCAAAGCCCGGCGGCGCGCGGCATTCGCCGCTCGAATCTCCGGCTTGTCGGCGAATAGCGCGCTTTATCCTCAGATCGCCTCGCGCATGGAGCGCGAGTTTGGCGTGCGTGAAACGCCGCTTCGTGAGATTCTTTCGTATGCGCTTCGATTCGCAGCGGAAGGTCGAAGAAACTCAGACCGAGATCGAAACGATCGACGGCCGGCGCGTGCCGGTCAAGTTGATCGTCAATCCACGCGCGCGCCACGTCTCCGTGCGCATTGATCCCACGCGCCGCGAAGCCATCGCTACCGCGCCCTCGAAGCGCTACTTGAAGCACGCCGCGCAATTCGCAGCCGAGCGGGCGGGTTGGATCGCGCAAGAATTGTCGCGCTTGCCGCAGGGGGTTCGCCTCGCGCCTGGCGCGCGGATCACGCTGCGCGGCGTTGAACATGAGCTCGTGTATGAGCACGGCCGCGCGGCGGCGCGGCTGGAGGCGGCGCCGTGCCAGCGCCTGATCGTGCCCGCGCCCGACGTGGCCTTGTTTGAGGCGCGTCTACTGCGCTTTCTCAAGGATCAGGCGCGGGAAGATCTGATCGACCGGGTTGCGCGCCATGCTGTGACGCTTGAGGTGAAGCCTGCGCGCTTGCAGGTGAAGGAATTGCGCTCGCGCTGGGGATCGTGCTCGGCCGACGGCATGCTCTCGTTCTCGTGGCGGCTTATCCTGGCGCCGCCGTTCGTGCTCGATTATCTGGCTGCGCACGAAGTCTCGCACTTGCGCGAGATGAACCATTCACGCCGCTTCTGGGCGCATGTGCGCCGTTGCATGCCGGACTACGAGCGCGGGCGCGCTTGGCTGCACGAACATGGCAGCGCGCTGCACGCGGTTGGGTTGGTGCGTTAGTTCGAAGCTGGCGGGGCGAGCATCCGGCGCATCACGCCCGTCTTGCCGAACGCGTGCCGGATGACGGCGAGCACGTGCAACGATCCGAAGATGATGATGATCCAGCGTCCGATCGCATGAAGCGTTTCGGCCAGCTCATGTGCGCCGCCATTGCGCTCGGCAAACGGGCTCGGCAGCGAGAAGAGGTCGAAAATGTTGATCGCTCTCCCGCCTGACCAAACTGCGAGCGGACCCGACACGATCTGAAGCAGAATGCCGATCAGCAGCAGATGGTGCGTTGCGCCGGCGAGCAGCATCAGCGGACGCGGTTGCTCGATCGGCGTCGGCCGCTTTTGCACATAGCTGGAAATCACCCGGATCAGCAGGATCAGGGCCAGCGCGCCGCCGATGGAAATGTGCCATCCCATCGCCGCGGCCCGGCCCGCGCGGTCGCCGGCTTCGCCAAGTTGCTCAGCGCGGAAGCCGGTCAGCAGCATCATGATGATGATGGCCGCGGCGATCCAATGCAGAGCGATCGAGAGCCAGCCATAGCCGCGCTCGTTGTTGGTCCATTGCATGCCGCGCCTCCTGAAGTCGTCGGCGCAACGAAGCATGCCGGAGCCGATCTGCGCAACAGCTTGCGCCGTCGCACTGGCGCCTGATGCTAGCCCTCGGGGCCGAAATCGAGCGAACGATCCTTGTTGTCGGGCGGGGGCGCCGGTTGCGCGCCGATGCCACTGCCAAGCGGCGCGCCGACTGCCGTGATAGTCGGCGCTTCAGGCGAGGGCAGGCCCTCGTCGTAATCTTCCTCGCGCGGCATTTCGAGCGGACGCGATTGCGTGTTGCGTAGCGCCACCGGCATGAAGCGCGCCCAGATGTCGGCGGGCAGGGAGCCGCCGGTGACGCGCGCGGTCTCGGTGAAATTGTCGTTGCCGACCCACACGCCGGCGACCATGCCGGGGGTGAAGCCGATGAACCACGCGTCGCGGTAATCGTTGCCGGTGCCGGTCTTGCCGCCAATCTGGAAGCTGCTCATGCGCGCGCGCGTGCCGGTGCCAGCCTGCACCACGCGCTCCATCATGAGGTTCATGTAGCGCATCGGCCGCTCTTCGATCACGCGCTCGCGGTGCTGGGCCCGCCAGCTCCACATCGTCTCGCTGTTGTTGGCGCGGCGGATGCGGGCGATGCCGTGCGGCTCGACGCGATAGCCTTCGGACGCCATCGCGCCATAAGCGCCGACCATTTCGAGCAGGTTCACTTCCTGGGCGCCGAGCGAGAGCGAGTGGTAGTTCGCCAGCGGCGTGGTGATGCCCAGCCTGCGCGCGACGTCGATCACCTTGTCGCCGCCGACTTCGTTGGCGACGCGAATGGCGACCATGTTGAACGAGTTGGCGAACGCGCTCGTCAGCGTGACCGGGCCATGGAATTCGTTGGTGTAATTGCCGGGCGTCCAGTCCGGCTGGCCGGGGATGGAGATGGTGATCGGCGCATCGTCGCGGATGCTCCATGGCGTCAGGCCGTTCTCCATCGCCGCCAGATAGATGAAGTATTTGAACGAAGAGCCCGGTTGCCGCCGCGCCTGGGTCACGCGGTTGAACTGGCTCTGCTCGTAATCGCGCCCGCCCACCATGGCGCGCACGCCGCCCTGATCGTCCATGACCACGGCGGCGCCCTGACCGACGCGTCGCGCTTCGCCTTGCTCGCCGAGCACTGTCTGCACCGCTTCGGTCGCGGCGCGCTGCGCGGCGATGTCGATGGTGGTTTCGACGATGAAGTCGTCGCGCTGGTTGCCGATCACTTGGCTCAGCAGCGGATCGATCCAGTCGCGATAATACGAAAGGACGCCGGCCGGATTGCGCCGGCTGATCACCAATTCTTCCTGCAACGCCGCGTCGCGTTCGGCGGCGCTGATGTAGCCCATGTTCACCATTTCGTTGAGCACGACGGTGGCGCGGTCGCGCGCGGCGGCGATGTCCTGGCTTGCCGGATTGAGCCGCGAGGGCGCTTTGACGAGGCCAGCGAGCATCGCCGATTGCAGCAGTGTCAGCTCGCGCGCAGGGCGGTCGAAATAGCGCTCGGCCGCCGCTTCGATGCCGTAAGCGCCGGCGCCAAAGTACACACGGCTCAAATAGAGCGCGAGAATCTCATCTTTCTGGAAGCGGCTCTCGAGCCAGAAGGCGAGCATGATTTCCTGCGCCTTGCGCCGCCATGAGCGCTCGTTGGTCAGGAACAGGTTCTTCGCCAGCTGCTGGGTGATGGTCGAGCCGCCTTGCACGACGCGGCCGGCGCGCAGATTGGTCGCGCTCGCGCGCATCATGCCGCCGAAATCGACGCCGAGATGGTGATAGAAACGGCGGTCTTCGATGGCGATGAAGGCTTGCGGCACGTAGGCCGGCAACGACGCCAGATCCACCGGCGGTGCGTTCTGCGCGCCTTCGCGCAGGATCACGTGGCCATTGCGGTCGAGGAAGGTGATCGACTGGCCCTGCCGCGCTTCCCACAGATCGTCAGTTGAGGGCATGCCCCAAGTGACGAAGAAGAAGAACGCGATGATGAGCGCGACGCCGCCGGCCGCGGCCCAGCCGCTCCAGACGGCGGCTTCGTGCAGGGTGCGCGGTCCCTTGACGGCCTTGACCCGGCGAAGCGTTTCTTCGCCCGCTGCGGCGGCGGTATCGCGCCATTGCCGCAATCTGGGCTGAGCCGCTGCCCAAGCGGCTTCGGCACGCGTGCGCAGGGCGGCGAGCGGGGAGCTGTCCGGTTCGGGCGGCGGCTCGTCCGGATCGCCGGCGGCGCGGAAATAATTCGCCGGCAGGTCGCCCGCAGGCTGCTCGGGCGAGACGGCAGGCGACACGGGCGCTTCGGGCTCTGCAGGCGGCTCCGGCTCCGCGCCGCGGGCGGCGATGGGTTCCAGCGCCTCGTGCTGCTCGGCGGACTGCTCCGCAGCAACGTCACGGGCGGCGAGCGGCTCTAGCGTCTCAGGCTGCTCGGCCAGCGGCTCTGAGGCGGGGCCGTCGGCGACTGGAGGCTCAGAGCTATCAGCCGTCTCCTGGGTCAGGCTCTCGGGCGCGGCCGCCTCTGCCTCAGCGCGCTCCGCGCCGGGTTCAGACGGAGCGCCAGGCGGGCGCTCGTCCTCAGGGGTGTTCGGGTCGTTCTCGTCAGCCACCGAGGCTTCCTCCGCGACCGCTCCCTAGCGCGATTCGACCGTGGCCCTGCCCCAATGCAGTTTTCGACCGGTCGTTTACTAACGCGGCACAGTAATGAGCGGTTTCCGCCAACCGCATTTTGGGGCGCGCCGGGGGAGGGCGCAACAGCGGGAAGCTGCCCGGTTTTTCTTGCTGCCGCCGCTGGGCGTGGCCATATACAAGCAGCGCCGCACAGGATCCCCCGTTGCGGCAAGGAGGTAAATCGAATGAGCGACTACCACTTCCAGACGCGGTCGATCCCGGCCGAGCGCGCGGACATGGCAGTCGATGCCGGCCTGCGTTCGTTCATGCTGGGCGTCTACAATAAGATGGGCTTGGGCCTGCTGCTGTCGGGCGCCATCGCTTACGGCGTCGCGGTCACGCCGGCGCTGCTGCAGCTCTTCTTTGGCGGCCCGCAGGCATTCGTGGTGCTGTTCGCGCCGCTGGCGCTGATCCTGATCTCGAACTTTTTCATGCGCAATCCGTCGCCGACGGCCGCCAACATCATCTATTGGGGCGTCGTCGCCACGATGGGTCTCAGCTTGGGCCTGACGGTCGCGATCTACGCGGCTGGCGCTTCGGGCATGATGACTATCGTCAAAGCGTTGCTGGTCACGGCCGCGACGTTCGGCGGTCTGTCGCTGTGGGGCTACACCACCAAGCGTGATCTCACAGGTTGGGGCACGTTCCTCTACATGGGCGTGATCGGCATGATCCTCGCCTCGGTAGTGAACCTCGGCTTCGCCTATTTCACCGGCGCTCCGATCAATGGCCTCGATTTCGCGATCTCGGTGATCGGCGTTTTGGTCTTCTCGGGCCTGACCGCCTACAAGACGCAAATGATCAAGTACATGTACTATGATCTGGGCGGCGATCAGCGGGCGATCTCAGTCGGCACGACCTACGCCGCGCTCGGCCTCTACATCACCTTCATCAACCTGTTCCTGTCGATCCTGCGGATCATGGGCGGGCGCCGCTAAAACTCGGCCTTAGCGCAAGACATGCAAACGCCCCGGTCTCGGCCGGGGCGTTTTTATTCGCCGATGACCCGCATGCGCTTCGGCTCCAGCACCGCCAACACCCGCGCAAGGTCATGTCCGCGCCGCAGGATGCGGCCATCGACAGCGCGCACGCTGTAGGCGCCCTGGCGCCGCGCTTCCTCCGGCCGCTTTTCGATCTGGTAGAGCGGCGCCTCGCTGGTGCGCCTGTAGACGCTGAACACTGCGCGGTCCGGTAGTGCATCGAGCGCGTAGTCGCGCCATTCGCCGGCGGCGACCATCTGGCCGTAGAATCGAAGCAGCCGATCCAGCTCCAGACGCTCGAAAAACACCGTTCGCGTGGTCATTCTTCACAACTCCGCTGTGGAGAACCTGTGCACAACAGAAAAGCGCATTCGCTACATTATTACAAATGCGCAGAGGTCGGGTTTTAGCCTGATTTTGTGCTTGCTCTCGCCCAAAGCCGGCGCGACTTTATGTGCGTGGCCGGCCGGAGATAGGCTCGTATCCGGTATCCATCAGCCCCCCCAGCCCCCCGGGTGCGCGCTTCGGTCGGCCACATCGCTTCCCAGCAGCCCGCGATTTTCGCGGGCTTTTTCATGCCCAGTCGACAGACGTGCGCGCATGTGTCCGCGAGCCGGGCCGGACGGTTGAGGGCGAATCTTCATCTCTTCCCGACCAGCCGTGATTCGCCGGGCAACGCTGCGCGAACAGCGGTGGTGTTTTTGTCCAAAGCGAATTAAGAGCGGCGCTCGCTTTTCTTCGAGGTCCTATTCTACATGCTGTTGCAGGTCGACGGGCTGCGGAAGTCGTTTGGCCGCCGCGTCGCGGTGGATGGCATAGGCTTCTCGATGGACGCTGGCGAAATCGTCGGCTTCCTCGGTCCAAACGGCGCCGGCAAGACCACCACGATGCGCATGATCGCGGGCTATCTTGAGCCTGACGATGGCACAGTGCGCATCTTCAATATCGATGTCGCGCAAGAGCGCCGGCGCGCCCAGGAGCGGGTTGGCTATTTGCCCGAAGGCGCGCCGCTTTATGGCGAGATGACGCCGTGGGATTTCCTGCGTTTCATCGGCGAAGCGCGCGGCATGACACGCGAGGCGGCCCGCCACGCCGTGCGCCGCGCAGCACAGGACGCGCGCCTGGGCGACAGCATCAACCGGCCGATCGACACCTTGTCGAAGGGCTATCGCCGCCGTGTCGGCTTCGCCGCCGCGCTGCTGCACGATCCAATGCTGCTCATTCTGGACGAGCCGACGGACGGCCTCGATCCAAACCAGCGCCACGCCGTACGCGACCTGATCAAGAAGCTGGGCGAGGAGCGCGGGCTCATCATCTCGACGCACAGCCTTGAGGAAGTGGAGGCGGTGTGCACGCGCGCGATCCTAATCGACCGCGGCCGCATCGTCGTCGACAAGGCGCCTGCCGCTTTGATCGAAGAACATGGCAGCCTTGAGCGCGCGTTCACGACGCTGACCGCAGGGGAGGAACGCGCGTGAAGAAGCGGCCTGGGCTTGCCAGCATGCTCGCGATCTATCGCCGCGAGTTGCTCTCTTACCTCACCACGCCGACGGCCTATGTGTTCGTCGCCGTGTTCTTGTTTGCGATTGGACTCTTCACCTTCCAGGTCGGCGGCTTCTTCGAAGCGCGCCGGGCCGATTTGACGGGCTTCTTCGCCTTCCATCCCTGGATATTCATGATCTTCCTGCCGGCAGTGGCGATGCGGCTATGGGCGGAAGAGAGCCGCTCGGGCGCCATCGAGCTGCTGCTGACCTTGCCTGCGCCGACCTGGTCGCTGGTGCTCGGCAAGTTCCTGGCGGCCTGGACCATCGCGGGCGTTGCGCTGCTGCTGACGTTGCCGCTCTGGATCACGGTCAACATCCTCGGCGCGCCGGACAACGCGGCCATTTTCACCGCTTATCTCGCCAGCTTGCTGATGGCGGGCGCGTACATCGCCATCGGTTCGGCCATGTCGGCGCTGACCAACACGCAGATCGTCGCCTTTGTGCTGGCGGTGCTGGTCTCGTTCGTGCTGACCGCGCTCGGTTTGCCGCTGGTGCTGGATTTCTTCTCCGGCGCGATTGGCGGCGGTCTCGCTGAAGCGGTCGCGCGCTTCTCGATCTTGCACCATTTCGACGCCGCTCAGCGCGGCGTGGTGGAGTTCCGCTCCGTGTTCTATTTCGTGAGCCTCATTGCGCTCTTCATCGGCTTCACCGCGCTTGCGGTTGATGCGCGGCGGGGAGGCTGAGCCATGAGCGCACGCCGTTTCGCATTGCTCGCAGCGCTGGCGCTGTTCGTGGCGTTCATCTCCGCCAATGTCGTCGCCAATTCCTGGTTCAGATCCTGGCGCATCGACCTGACCGAGAACCACCT
>JAEUMR010000007.1 GCA_016791385.1 Hyphomonadaceae bacterium | reverse complement strand
CATTTGCCGATCATCATCGTGTCGTTGCTGGCGCTCTTGTCGACCATCGCTGGCATTATGCTGATCCCCTACCGCTTCCGCTGGCGGCGCAAGAAGCCCGCCGCTAGGGCCGAGGCTTGAGCGCACGGTAGAGCGAGATCGATCCGGTCGGCGTCGGGATAACTGTGCGTTCTTCAACCTCGTCGAAACCGGCTTGGACCAGGAGCGCTGGGAGCACGCCGCGCGCATTGGGCTCGGTGTTCTCGAACCCATCGAGGTTCTGCACCTGCTTGAAGAGCTGGCGCATCAGCGGCGTGCGCTGGAGGCCATAATCGCAAAGATGAAATACCCCGCCCGGCTTCAGCGCATTGAGGATCGCTTCAAAGCCGTTTTGCTTCTCGGCAATAGGGACCTGGTGAAAGACCAAACTCGAATAGACTTTGTCGGCGTCGCGTATATGACGGGCCGCGTCGCGCGCAAACCCATTTAGGAGCGCGATATCGTCGATGCGGCCGCGCATCTTCTTCTCGGCGCGCGCGAGAACATCGGGATCGGGATCGAGACCGACGAGACGCGCGCCCGGGGCGCGAGCCTTCAGCGCGAGCAACATCGTGCCGGTGCCGCAGCCAACATCGAGGATGAGTTCGCCGCTCTGGGGGGCGATCGCATCAAGTAATGCGCGCCGCCAGCGCCCTTCACGCGTCGCGATCGCAACGGCTGTATCGTAGAAGCCTGTCCACTCCGCTCGCCCGAGCGCTGGCGTGAAACCTTGCTCGCTCACCCTTGCCCCCTTCAGAGCTGCACCCGGCCAAGCCGCAGCGCGTTGACGATAACGCTCACTGACGACAGCGCCATCGCCAGGCTTGCAAGCTGAGGCGACAGCGTCCAGCCCAACGCCGGGTAAAGCACGCCCGCCGCGATCGGCACGCCGGCGCCATTGTAGATAAACGAGAGCCAGAGGTTCTGACGAATGTTGCGCATAGTGGCGACCGAGAGCTTGAGCGCACGCGCAACGCCGGTGAGATCGCCCTTCACCAAGGTGACGCCCGCGCTTTCCATGGCGACATCGGCGCCGGTGCCCATGGCGATGCCGACATCGGCGGTCGCAAGCGCTGGGGCATCATTGATGCCGTCGCCGGCCATCGCCACACGCCGGCCCGCGGCTTTGAGTTCGCTGATGAGCTCCGCCTTATGCTCGGGCTTCACGTTGGCGCGGATATCGGCTTCAACAAACCCAAGCCGGCGTCCGACAGCTAGCGCTGTGCCGGGTGCATCGCCTGTCGCCATGATGACCCGTACGCCCGCGCGCCGCAGCGCATCGAGAGCGGCGCCCGCACTCTCTTTGATCGGATCGGCGACGACGACATAGCCCAAGAGTTTCGACGCGTCGGCTAAGAACATGACGGTGGCGCCGTCCTTGACGCGCGCCTCTTCGGCCGCGTCTCGCACGACGGCGATGTCGATGCCGCGATCGGCCATCAGATCTTCGTTGCCCAAAACGTAGAGCGCGCCTTCGATTTCACCCTCAATGCCCTTGCCGCTGACGGCGTTGAATTTCGCAACCGGGCGAATGACGGCGCCGCTCTGCGTGGCGCCGGCAATGATCGCCGTCGCCAGCGGATGTTCGCTGCCTGCTTCCAAGCTTGCGGCGGCGGCGAGCACATCCTTCCAATCCCCTGCCGTGCTGGTGGCGCGAATAAAGACGGGCTTGCCTTCGGTCAGCGTGCCGGTCTTGTCCACGATCAGCGTGTCGACTTTTTCGAGCGTCTCCAAAGCTGCCGCATCACGCACCAGAACGCCTGCCTGCGCCGCGCGTCCGACGCCGACCATGATCGACATCGGCGCCGCCAGACCCAGAGCACACGGGCACGCGATGATAAGGACGCCGACAGCGGTTAGAAGTGCGTATGAAAGCCGGGGTTCAGGACCGATGGCGCCCCAAACCA
>JAEUMR010000067.1 GCA_016791385.1 Hyphomonadaceae bacterium | reverse complement strand
TCCGCCGCCGCCAGTTGACGCGCCGCCGCGAACATCAGCGCGATCGCGTGTTCGGCGGTGGTGATCGAATTGCCGAACGGGGTGTTCATCACCACGATGCCCTTGGCGGTGGCGGCGGGGATGTCGACATTGTCGACGCCGATGCCGGCGCGGCCGATGACTTTAAGATTCTTCGCCGCGGCGATGATGTCGGCTTTGACTTTGGTCGCCGAGCGGATGGCGAGGCCATCATAATTGCCGATGATCTCTTTCAGCTTGGCTGCGTCGGGGCCGAGCTTGGGCTGAAAGTCGACTTCGATGCCGCGGCTCTTGAAGATATTGACCGCAGCTTCGCTGAGTTCGTCGCTGATGAGGACTTTTGGCATTGGACTTCCTATCGATAATTGCTCGCTTCCCGGACGCAGCCCCGGCTCAAGGCCGGGGTGCGATCCGGGATCCAGAGCAGCGAGGTGCGTTCCTCGATCTCTGGGTCCCGGCTCTGCGCGGCTTCGCCGCCTCGGCCGGGAAGCGTGAGGTTAAGCGGCTTGTTTCAGGTCGCTGACGAGCGTTTCGAACGCCCAGTCGAGCCACGGCGTCAGCGCGGCGACATCGGACGCATCGACGGTCGCGCCGCACCAGATGCGCAAGCCCGGAGGCGCAGCGCGATAGGAGGCAGCATCGAGCGCGACGCCCTCTTTCTCCAGCAGCGCCGCGAGCTTCTTGGCGAACTCAGCTTGGCCGGCATCGTCGAGCGACGTGACGCGCGGATCGACCACCTTGAGGCAAACCCCGGTGTTCGATTGCGTCGCCGGATCGTCGGCGAGCGAAGCCACCCACGACGTTTTCGCCACCCAATCGAGCAGCGCCTTGGTGTTGGCGTTGGCGCGTCCGATCAGCGCGTCGAGACCGCCGATGGACTCCGCCCATTTCAGCGCGTCGATATAATCTTCCGTCGCCAGCAGCGAGGGCGTGTTGATGGTCGAGCCTTCGAAGATTTCGAGATCGACCTTGCCCTTCTTGGTCAGGCGGAAGATCTTCGGCAGCGGCCGCTCGGGCGTGTAGCTCTCGAGCCGCGCAATCGCGCGCGGGCCGATGATCAGCATGCCGTGCGCGGCCTCCCCGCCCAGCACTTTCTGCCAGGAGAAGGTGGTCACGTCGCACTTGGCCCAATCCACCGGCTGGGCGAACACGGCGCTGGTGGCGTCGTTGATGGTGATGCCTTCGCGGTCAGCGGCGATCCAGTCAAAGCTGGGCACACGCACGCCGGAGGTGGTGCCGTTCTGAGTGAAGATGATGTCGGCGTCGCGCCGCGCCGAGGCGAGGTTCGGCAGCGCGCCATAGCCGGCGGTGTGCACCTTGGCGTCGAGCTTCAATTGCTTGGCGTCGGTGACCCATTCCTCGCCGAAGCTCTCCCAGGCGAAGATGTCGACCGGGCGCGGGCCGAGCATGGTCCACATCGCCATCTCGATGGCGCCGGTGTCCGAAGCCGGGACAATGCCGATCTTGTGCGTTTCAGGCACACCCAGGATCGCCCGCGTGCGGTCGATCGCTTCTTTGAGCTTGGCTTTGCCCGGCTTGGCGCGGTGCGAACGCCCGAGCGCTGCGTCTTTCAACGCATCGGTGCTCCAGCCAGGGCGTTTTTTGGTGGGTCCCGAAGAAAACCGGGGATCGGCCGGGCGCACTGCCGGCTTGGGGGTACCTGTCATCAACTTGTCTCCCATCCTCACAGATGGGCGTCCGCCGTTGGGAGCGGATGGCCCGGATACCACCTGCCCTTGTTTGAAGCGGTTGGCAATGCGTCGTTTCAGCCGCGGCGTTGACTTTCAATCGGCGCTTCGAACACAAGTTCGCTCTCGTTGAGCGTTGCTGGCGGAGTAGGAAAGGGCGCTGCGGCGCGCACCGCCGCAACGCTGGCTTGGTCGAACGCGGCGCTGCCGCTGGAGCGCGCGAGCCGGACGAAGCGGACATGACCGCTCGCATCAAGGCCGAACACGACGCGGGCAGTCCCTGCGCCGCGCACGCTGTGTGGGCGGCTCTGCGCCAGCCGCGTCCAAACCGACGAAGAATACGCATCCAGCACTTGTGCGGCGGAAATCAGAGCAGGCGCGCCGCTCGCCGGTTCGCCGCCCAACGCATCCGGTTCGCTGCGATCGCTCGCCGCGTCAGACCTCACATCCTGCGCACGCACGCTTTGCGCTGACGGGCTCGCCGCTACGCGCGGGGCGCCCATACGCGTTGGCGCCGCCGCAAGCGGCTGCGTCAACGGCATGGCTTGCACCACGCTCACCGCCACGAGCGGCCGTGCGCCCGGCTGTGGCGGCGGCGCGTGCACGAAGGCAAGCGCCGCCGCCACGGCGCCAAGGTGCAGCGCCACGGAGGCAATGCCTCCGAGCGCCAAGCCTTGCGGGCGGACGAACCGGAGCATGCTTCAGAACGAGACGTTGAGTCCGACATTGATCGAGCGCCCCGGTCCCGGCAGCGGCCCGATCGGCGGCACAGACCCACCTGCTCTGAAATCGCCATACGAAACCCCGCCGAGCGGCAGGTCGTAGCGCGTATCGAACAGGTTCTCCGCCGCCAGGCTGAGCCGCCAGCGGCCGAAATCTGCGCTGCTGCGCAGATGCGCGAGCGCATAGCCGCCGGTGACCGGCTCGCGCCGCAGCGCGTTCACCTGGTCCTTCTCACCAACCAGCTCGATCTCGGCGGTGTTGGTCCAGCGCCCCACGCTTTGATCGAGCGCGATGCGGCCGGACAGCGGCGCGATGTGATACAGGTTGTCGCCGGTATCCTCGTTCTCGCCGTGCACGTAGGCGATCGAGGCGCGCAGGCGACCATCGCCGAACGCTTCGTTCGACCACAGATTGACGTGGCCGCTGGCTTCAAAGCCGTAGAGACGCGCATCGTGGTTGGCGAAGCGCAACTGCACGAAGCCGTTCGCCAGATTGGCCATCAGATCGGCGTCGATGAAATCATCGACCCAAGAGGAATAGGCGCTGAGCACAAGCGACCGCTCCCCTGCATCCGTTCCCAGACGCACGGTGGCGGCGATGCTCTGCGCCACTTCGGGCTTGAGATCGATGTCGCCGACATAGGCGTTGGCGTCGCCGGCCAGCGCCGTCATCGAACTCGACATGGCCCCCTCGCCCCAGGCGTAGCGCTCATAGAGGTTCGGCACGCGGGTGCGGCGCGAAGCGCCGAGTTCGAGCGCGGTGTCCGCGTTCGGGCGCCACACTGCGCTCAGCGTCGCATCGACGATGTCGTCCGACTTCTGATGCTCGCGCGCATTGAAGGCGTTGGCCGCGTTGATGTCGGCCATGTTCATCATGTTCATGACCCAGGAATAGGGCTGCACATCGCCGGCATCGGTTTCGACGCGCTCGAACCGCACGCCCGCATTGGTGGTCCAGTGCGCGCTCGGATGCGCTTGCCATTCGGCGAACGCAGCCAGCCGGTCGCGCTGGCCGTCATTGATGTTGATGTAGGGGTTGGGGCCCATCATCATGCTCATCGGCACGGCCGGCCACCAATCGTCGAGCCGGGTCTGGAACGCTTCGACGCCCGCACGCACGGCGCCGCCGCCGCTGAGCGGCACATCCACCGACAGCCGCGCGCTGATGTCTTCGCCTTCGGTCAGCATTGGCATGCCGCCCATGGCGGCGCCGCCTTTGTCTTCGAGGAAGTTCATCTCGTGATCGACGTGGCGCCAGGAGAGATCGGCGTTGAGCTGGCCCCAGCCGAACGCGCCCGCGTACCCGGCGTCGGCAAACACAGAATAATTGTCGACCATATCCATGCGCTGGGTCGGGAAGCCCTCGTACGGCACGCGCGCTTCGCCCACGCGCAAGCTGAGCTCGTGCCCTTCGGCGGGCTGGAAGCCGAGCGTCAGCGTGTGATCGAAGGCTTGGTACGCGGTGGAGCGCACGCGGTTTCCGCCGCCGGTGCGATAGTTGTCGGCTTCGGTCCACGCTGCATCATAGCCAAGCGAAATGCGCTCATCGGCGACATAGCCCGACACGGTTGCGCCCAACGCGTCCGCGGCGCTGCGATAGGAAACGCCCACCTCGCCAGCGCGAATGGTCCCCGCGTTCGAGAACACGATCCGCGCGCTGTCGATGGCGATTACGCCGGCGATGTTGTCGCCGCCCGCGCTGACCGGCGCCAGCGTCGGGCTGACGCTGATCGCGCTCACGCGATTGGCCAGCACGTAAGAGCCAGGCGGGTTCATGTGGTTGGGGCAGAACGCGGTGATCGCTTCACCATCGACCGTCACCAGCACGCGATCGCTGTTGAGGCCGCGCAGCACCGGCAGACTGGAAATGCCGCCGTTGGAATAGGTGGAGACGCTGGGCTCGCCGCTGAGCAGCGCGATCGAGTCGCTGGTTTGGCCCTGGCGCTGCTGCAATTGCTCGCCCGACAGCGTGGTTTGACTCGGCGCCGTATCCGGCTGCTGGTCTTCGGCGGTAATCGGCGGCAGTTCGCGCGGTGTTTGTGCATGCGCGGCGAATGGAATGAGCGCGGCGATGCCCGCGGCAAGCGTGGCCTTGCGGCCCGTGAACGGTTTCATGTGATGTGACCTGATCTAAATGAACGTGCGCAGACGCGCGTGGCCGCGCCCGCGTGAGTGGCGGTTCAGATCAGGATCGGCGGCCCGGTCGACGGCGGTGGCGGCGCAGCAAGACCACGGCCCGGCGCAAGCGCGGCAAAGACGTAGTCGACAGGCGCCGAAGGAAGCGCGGGCGCTGCCAGCGCGATTGCGGCGTCAGGCGCGGCCAGCGGCGCGGCGCCAGCGAACACGCACGGCGCGTCGGCGCTGCGTTGCTGACTGTCGTTCTTCTGCTTGTGCTCGCCGCCGGCGGGATCGAGCACGACATCGACCGCGCCTTGCGCCGTACAGATGGTGACGGCCATCCCGCCCGCCTGCGCGGACGGCGCCAGCATGTAGCCGGCGGGCACGAGCGCGCGCACAGAGATCGCGACCAGTGCGAGCAACGCCCACACCGGCGCGAAACGCTTGTGCGCCGAACGCCCCGTCCCAAACATGCCGGCATTATGCGCCGTGCGCCGCTGTCCCGGCAGCGTGGCGGCGTGTCGCGCTACTTGCCGCCGGTGACGATGATGCGCGGCGCGGGCGGTTCATCGCCCGTGGGCGGGGCCGGATGCGAGGTCGGCGGCGAAGGCGGCGCCTCCGCCTCCAGGCCCGGCAGCATCGGATCTTCGAAGATCGCCGGCATCGCCTTGGCCTTGCGCGCACGCCGCTTCTTGCGCTGCGGCGCCTCGGGATGTTCGCCGAGCCGGTTGTGCTGGCGCGTCAGCGCCGCATCGAGTTCGCCGCGCAGATACACCGCGACCTGTCCCAGCAAGCGCACGCTCGACAGCGTCTGCACCGCGCGCATGTAGCCGCCGCGCTTGGAGGCCTGGTAGCCGACCACGCTCTCCAGATCGAAGCGATCGCACCAATACGGCGCGACATCGGCGAACGCCGACCCGGTCACCGGATCTTCGTCGATGCCCACGCCCGGGCAGAAGAAGCGCTGCACGAAATCGTACGGCTTGCCCTCATCCGCGGGCGCGCTGACCACCAGCATGCCTTGGCGCGGCCCGCGCACGATGCGATTGACCGCGGCGATGTCCGGCTTCAGCTCGGCCAGCTGCTTTTCGTTGTCGAGCACGATGTTGGCGTATTCAGCGATATAGGCGTCGGTGATTTCATCGACGCCGAGCGCGGCGATCAGCTCTTCCGGCGGCGTCCAGGACGAGCGCTGCTTGCGCGGCAGATCGAGCGTGTAGCCTTCATTGGTGCGGCGCACGACCAGCGCGCCGGCGTGGGTATCGAACACCACCACTTCCAGATCAGGCTCGATCTCCGACAACAGCACCGCGCCTGCCGCCAGCGTGGCGTGGCCGCACAGCGGCACTTCCGTCGCCGGGGTAAACCAGCGCATCTGGTAATTGCCCTTCAGCCCCGTCGGCACGATGAAGGCGGTTTCCGAGAGCTTGTTCTCGGTGGCGATCGCTTGCAGCACGGCGTCGGGCAGCCAGCGCTCACGCGGCGCCACGGCGGCCGGATTGCCGGTGAAGACCCGGTCGGTAAAGGCGTGGACGATCCAGATTTTCATGCGGCGCCGGCGGACTTCCTCTCCAGCGAGATATGGCCGCTCGCCCGGGAGCGCGCCAGCGCAGTCTCCGCTTAAGGGTGGCGCCAGTTCGCGCCTGAGGCGAAAGCGGCGCTTAGAGCGGCGTCACGTTCC
>JAEUMR010000049.1 GCA_016791385.1 Hyphomonadaceae bacterium | reverse complement strand
CCGGCATAGGGGCGCGCGGCTTCCGCCTGCCCCTGCGCCCGCTTCAGCTTCGCGGCCGCCACCATCTGCATCGCCTTGGTGATCTTCTGCGTGGATTTCACGCTGGCGATGCGATTGCGGAACTCTTTTAAGCTCGGCATTGCGATCCCTTAGGCGAACGTCGCGGTGAACTCTTCGAGGGCGGCTTTGATCTTGTCCTCGATGCCGTCCTTGCCGATGTCCTTCTTGTCGACGATCGCCTTCAGAAGGTCCGCCTTCTTCGACCGCATCCAGGCGATCAGCTCGTTCTCGTAGCGGCCGACATCAGCGACGGCGATCTTGTCGAGATAGCCGCGCGTGCCGGCGTAGATCAGCACGATCTGCTCTTCGACCGGCACCGGCGAGAATTGCGGTTGCTTCAGCAGTTCGGTCAGACGCGCGCCGCGGTTCAGCAGACGCTGCGTGGCGGCGTCGAGGTCGGAGCCGAACTTCGCGAACGCGGCCATTTCACGGTACTGCGCCAGTTCGCCTTTCAGCGGGCCGGCGACTTGCTTCATCGCCTTGATCTGCGCGTTGCCGCCGACGCGGCTGACCGAGATGCCGACATTGAGCGCGGGACGGATGCCTTGGAAGAACAGGTCCGTTTCCAGGAAGATCTGGCCGTCAGTGATCGAGATGACGTTGGTCGGGATGTAGGCCGACACGTCGTTGGCTTGCGTTTCGATGATCGGCAGCGCCGTCAGCGAACCCGACTTGTTGTCTTCGTTCAGCTTCGCCGCGCGCTCGAGCAGGCGGGAGTGCAGATAGAACACGTCGCCCGGATAGGCTTCGCGGCCCGGCGGGCGGCGCAGCAGCAGTGACATCTGGCGATACGCGACGGCCTGCTTGGACAAGTCATCATAGATGATGAGCGCGTGCATGCCGTTGTCGCGGAAGTACTCGCCCATGGCGCAGCCGGCGAACGGGGCCAGGAATTGCAGCGGCGCCGGCTCGGAGGCCGTGGCGGCGACGATGATCGAGTAGCCGAGCGCGCCCTTGTCTTCGAGCGTCTTCACGAGCTGGGCGACGGTCGAGCGCTTTTGGCCGACGACGACATAGATGCAGTAGAGCTTTTCGCTCTCCGGCGCGTTCTTATCGTGCGCTTCGCGCTGGTAGAGGATGGTGTCGAGCGCGACGGCGGTCTTGCCAGTCTGGCGGTCGCCGATGATCAGCTCGCGCTGGCCGCGGCCGATCGGGATCAGCGCGTCGATCGCCTTGATGCCCGTCTGCATCGGCTCGTGCACCGACTTACGCGGGATGATGCCCGGCGCCTTCACGTCCACGGTGCGGCGCTCGGCGGCCTTGATCGGGCCCTTGCCATCGATCGGCTCGCCCAGCGGGTTGACGACGCGGCCGAGCAGCGCCTTGCCAACCGGCACGTCGACGATCTCGCCGAGGCGCTTAACTGTGTCGCCTTCCTTGATGCCGCGGTCTTCGCCGAAGATCACGACGCCGACATTGTCGCGCTCGAGGTTGAGCGCCATGCCTTTGATGCCGCCCGGGAATTCCACCATTTCACCGGCCTGGACGCTCTCCAGGCCGTAGACGCGGGCGATACCGTCGCCGACCGACAGCACGCGGCCGATCTCGGAGACCTTCGCTTCGGTGCCGAAGCCCTTGATCTGCTCTTTCAGGATGGCGGAAATTTCAGCGGCGCGGACGTCCATATCGTACCTCTGGCGGTTCTTTTTCTGATGTTCAGGCGGTTTTGAGCGCCAGACGCAGCGCGTCCAGCTTTGATTTCACGGATGCATCGAACTGGCGCGAGCCGACGCGGACAACGAAGCCGCCGATCAGGCTGTCATCGACGCGGGTTTCGGCCTCGACCTTGGCGCCGAGCTGCTGGCCCAGCGAGTCGACGATCGCTTTCTTTTCGGCGTCCGGCAGCGGGCGGGCCGAGATGATTTCGACTTGGCGGGCGCCCCGTTCGCGCGCCACCAGCGCGCGGTAAGAGGCGGCGATGGCCGGCAGTTCGGCGGCGCGGCGATTCAGGGCGGCGACGCCGATCGTGTTGCGGCCAAGCTCGCTGAGGCCGAGCTTGCCGGCGACGGCGGCTAGGCCCTTGGCCTTCTCTTCCGGCTCGATCAGAGGCGAGCGGGCCGCTTCCCTTAGGTCAGCGCTCTCCCGCCAAGCCGCCATGAACTTCGAAAAGTCCTGCTCAACCGCGTCTAAGGCCTTGGCTTCCTTGGCCAAATCGAACACCGCCTGGGCATAGCGTGCTGCCGCTTCGGAAGCCTCGCCATCGAAGGTCTGCGCCACGTGAATCTCGCTGAATCCGCCGCCGCGATCAGCCTCCTGACCGCCGCCGGCTCATTGCGCCGCTTGGGGAAAACCCAAACGTCAGTGGGGCCGTTGCGCTCTCCCACGCAGACCCCCTGACGCGCGCGCGAAGTAACACGCGCCGTTCCGGCTTGACAACCTGCCCCTGGCGCGGCGCATCAGCGACAAAAGCGCCAAGTTCGGCGGGGGGAACGCGAAATGACCGACGCCCAAGCGTCCGCGCAGACGAGCCATGACATTTCACCGGCCAAGATGCGCCAAGTGGTGGCCGCATCCGCCGCCGGGACGGTGTTCGAGTGGTACGATTTCTTCGTCTACGGCGCGCTGGCTTCGGTGATGAGCACGCACTTCTTCGCCGGCCTGCCGGACGCGCAGGCGTTCGTCTTCACGCTGCTCACGTTCGCGGTCGGCTTCATCGTCCGCCCGATCGGGGCGCTGGTGTTCGGCAAGATCGGCGACTCCACCGGCCGCAAGGGCGCCTTCCTGATCACCATCACCATCATGGGCCTCTCCACCTTCGCCATCGGCTTTCTGCCGACGGCGGAGACGATCGGCATCTGGGCCCCGGTGCTGCTGGTGGCGATGCGCGTGCTGCAGGGCTTTGCGCTCGGCGGCGAATATGGCGGTGCGGCGATCTATGTCGCCGAGCACGCCCACCCCAAGCGCCGCGGCGCTTCGACCGGATGGATTCAGGGCACCGCCTCGATTGGGCTGATCGGCGCGCTCGGCGTGGTGCTTGGAGCGCGCGCGCTGCTGGGCGAGGACGCATTCCGCGAATGGGGCTGGCGCATCCCGTTCTGGGTTTCGATCGGCCTGCTGCTGGTTTCGGTCTGGATCCGGCTTCAGCTCGAAGAGAGTCCCGCTTTCAAAAAGCTGCAAGACGAAGGCGCTCTCTCTAAGCGCGCTTATGCGGAGAGCTTCACCGAGTGGCGCAATCTGAAGATCGTCATTCTCGCCCTGTTCGGCGTGATGATGGCGCAGGGCGTGGTCTGGTACACCGCGCACTTCTATTCGCAATTCTATCTCGAACGCATTCTCAAGATCGACAGCCAGACCGTGAACCTGATCATGATCACGGTCGTGCTGATCTCGGCGCCGCTCTACATCTTCTTTGCCCGCCTCTCCGACACGCTCGGCCGCAAGCCGGTCATGCTGTTCGGCATGGTGCTGATGCTGGCGCTCTACTTCCCCGGCTTTCACTACATCACCCGCGCCGGCAATCCGGCGCTGGCGGAAGCGTCGGACACTACGCCCGTGGTCGTTCACGCCAGCCCAGGCGACTGCACCTTCCAGCTCGACCTCACCGGCGGCGCGCAGCAATTCGCCACCTCCTGCGACATCGCCAAAAGCGCGCTCTCCAACGCCGGCGTTTCCTACACTACGGTCGCCGCCCCCGAGGGGCAGAACGCGCGCGTCGTGATCGGCGGCTCGATCGAGGTTGAGAGCGCGAGCGCCGTTGGCCAAAGCGCGTCCGAAATCCGCGCCACCCGCACCGCTTTCGCCGAGCGCCTGCGCAATGCGCTCACCGAAGCGGGCTACCCCGCCGCGGCCGCGGGCGCGATGCAGGGCTGGAGCTTCGCTGAAATCGCGCGTGTATTCGGGGAGAAGATCGGCGTGATCGGCATGATGGCGCTGTTCATCGTCGCTGCATGCGCGCTCTACGGTCCGCAAGCAGCGGCGCTGGTTGAACTCTTCCCCACCCGCATCCGCTACACGGCGATGTCATTCCCATACCATGTCGGCACCGGCTGGTTCGGCGGGCTGCTGCCGGCGATCGTGTTCGCCATCAACACAGCGACCGGCTCAATTTACATGGGGCTCTGGTTCCCAGCCATCATCACCGCGCTCGCCACGCTGGTGACGCTCTTCTTCTGGCCGGAAACCAAGGATCGCGACATCCATGCGTGAGCCGCGTGAAACGTGGTTTTCACGCATTCACCAGCTTTCTGAACGAGAGCTTAAGCGGACGGTGTTACCGTCACTAAATGACGGCGATCCCCCACGCCGCCGTGGCCCTCACCAGCGCCCTTGACCGCTTCGGGCAAGCAAGCCCGCGCCTGCTCGAAGCGGTCACTGGCGGTGATGACGCCGCCATGGCAGAGGCTTTCGTCGAGATGACGGAGGCGAAGGCGCAGCTCAAGGCTGGCGTCGCCCTCGTGCGCTTTTCCGACGAGATGTTCAGCGCGCTGCTGGAGATCGGGCGCGAGCCCCGGCGCTAGCGCCTATTCTTTATAATAGTTCTGCATCAACTCGGTGGCCCAAGCCGGCTGCCGCGTCGCGCCGATCGGCGCGAACTCCTCCATCCACGGTTTGATGTCGAGCACCGGCGTGCCGTCGATCGCGTCGAGGCCGCGCACGCGCAGCACCCGCCCCTCACGTGCGACGATGGCCGCGCGCGAGAGGCCGATCCGATTGGGCCGGGTGGCGCCGCGCTGGGCGAAAATGCCAACCAGCGGCCAGTCCTTGCGCTCGCGCGGATGGCGGGCGCCCATCTCGACTTTCCCCGGGTCGATCCGGTGCAGCAGGAAGATCACCTCGACGTGGCTGAAATCGCCGATGCCGGCGAAGGCGTTTTCGGAAAACCGCTCGCCGAGCACGATCTCGGCTTCAACCGCGCCCCAGAAATCGTCGCCCAATTGCTTGCGCGGCGACCGCACCACGCCGATTGGCTCGAACTCCGCTTGCATGCCGGCCTCCGCCTGCCCTTTCCGGGGCTGCGGCAATCCCCTACATCAAGTCGCGCACCAGAGGGGACTCTTTCGGCATGGATTGGAATGTAGAGCCGCTGTTGGCGGATCCGGCGGCCTGGGCCGCGCTCGTCACGCTGATCGTGATGGAAGTCGTGCTCGGCATCGACAACCTGATCTTCATTTCAATCCTGACCAACAAGCTGCCCGAACAGCAGCGCGGCAACGCCCGGCGCATCGGCATTAGCTTGGCGCTGATCATGCGCCTCGTGCTGCTATCGACCATCGCCTTCATCGTCGGGCTTACCGCGCCGCTGATCGACCTTGGCTTTCAAGGCGGCGTCGATGCGCACGGCAATCCCGAGTTCGAGACCGCCTTCTCCTGGCGCGACCTCATCCTCATCGCTGGCGGCATCTTCCTGGTCTGGAAGGCGACGACGGAGATCCACCACAGCGTCGATGCCACACCCAATGACGACGTGTTCGACACCACGCGCGCGGTGACGATGAATTTCGGCGCCGCGATCGTGCAGATCATCATGCTCGACATCGTCTTCTCGATCGACTCGATCCTGACCGCAGTCGGCATGACCGAGCATGTGCCGATCATGGTCGCGGCGGTGATCGTCGCCGTGAGCGTGATGATGCTGGCGTCCGGGCCGGTGGCGAACTTCATTCACAAGAATCCGACCGTCGTCATGCTGGCGCTCGGCTTCTTGCTGATGATCGGCATGGTGTTGATCGCCGAAGGTTTCGGCGTGCATGTGCCGAAGGGCTACATCTATGCAGCGATGGCGTTCTCGGCGCTGGTCGAAAGCCTCAACATGATGTCGCGCAACGCCGCGAAGAAGCGCAACGCGGCCGCCGCAGCCAAGGGCGAGGCGCCGCATGCGTAAGCTGATCGCCGCCGCCCTGCTCGCGCTCGCCGCCTGCGCCTCGCCGCAACAGCATCGCGAGACCACAACCTATGCACTGACGCCGGCGGACGCCTCGACAGCGCTGTTGTCCGGCGATCGCCTCAGCGTGCAGCGCACAGTGTACGAAGCGCCGGAAGGCCAGGACCCGCTGATCCAATTCACGCTCCGCCACAGCGACGGACGCGTGATGATGTTTCAAGCCGCCAACCACGCACCCGAGAACGTGATGGCGCAGGCCCCCGGCGGCGCTCTGGCGCAGGTGATGGGCCTGTTCGGCGACGAGGCGCCCGTCCTCTATGCGCAGCACACACCGCAGAGTTCGGGCGCACCGTTCATCTGTGCGCCGAGCGGACCGCTCTATATCGGCTATTACGAAGCCGCCGACGGCGCCGTGCAGATCGTCGGCTTGAAGCAGGCGATCGAGTTCGAGACGCGGCCGGACGGCAGTAGCGATGCCATCCCCTATTCGCCCGACCAAGTGTGCGCGCGCCTGCGCTTGCGCAGAGGGTAAGCCAGTGACCGTCTATGCCCTCGCGCAGCTGCGCATCCACGATCCCGAACCTTACGCGCGCTACATGGCGCGCTTTCTGCCGATCCTGCAGAAATACAATGGCGCGCTGCTCGCCGCCGACGACGCGCCGCGCGTGCTCGAAGGCGAATGGTGGGATCGCAACAAGGTCGTGCTGATGCAGTTCGCAGACACCAACGCCTTCCGCGCTTGGGCCACCTCGCCCGAATACACCGAGATCGCCAAGGATCGTAAAGCCGGCGCGGAAGCGGTCGTGCTGCTGATCAAGGCGTTCGAGGGCGCCTAGGGCGCCGGCGGCAAGCTGATCGAGGCTTGGCCGAACGCATAGCGCCAGCCTTGCGGCGTGCGCACATAGGTGTCGCTGAACCAAAGCCGGCGATCGAACGCCTCGCCTTCGCGGGTCGCGCCCTTGAGCCACAAGCGCGCGGTGACGATAGCGGTGTCATCGCCATAGAGGCGGACAATCTGCGTGCCTTCGTCCTCGACTTGGTGTTCGTACACGGCGTCGCGGTCGCGGGCCGAGCGCAGCAAGTCCTCCCGCGTGAACACCGCGCCGCGGCCGATGACTAGGATCATGTCCGGGTGCAGGATGGCGCCCATGGCTTCGGCGTCGTTGCGCTCGACGGCGGCTTGGTAGGCGGTATCGAGCGCGGCGACGGCGCGGCGGTCGTCTTCAGGTGAAGCGCTGGCTACGCCGGCGCTGAGCAACGCCGCCAGTCCGAACACGGCCGCTTCAAGGTGCTTCGTCATCGCTTGTTCTCCATGGCCTGAATATCGTCCAAGTTTGGTGGGCGCGCTGGCCGTTTCCGGACATCAAAGGCGCCCGGTGACAAGCGCAGCGGACGCGGCGACAATGCCGCCGGAGGCGCGCGCATGCAGATCACCGGCCCCCTTCTCTCCGGCCCGCTCTGCCGCGCGGCGCGGGCGCTGACGCAGATGTCCCGCCCGGCCCTCGCCGAACTGTCCGGCGTCGCCAAGCGCGACATCCGCGATTTCGAATCGGGGGCCGCACTCGATGAGCGGGCGCGCATGGCGCTGCGGCACGCGCTTGAGCAATCGGGCGCTGTGTTTCTCGATGAGGACGACGATCTCGGCGCCGGCGTGCGCTTGCGCTTCACGCAGCCGGACGTGCGCCAATTGCAGCGGTTCGAGAGCGAAGGCGGCAAGGCCGGCGAGGACGATGTCTGATCAGAATTTCGAATAGCCGCCATCGATCAGGATGGCGTCGCCGGTGTGGAAGCTCGAAGCGTCGCTGGCGAGATAGACGGCGATGCCGCCAAACTCATCCGGCCTGCCCCAGCGCCGCATCGGCACGCGGCCGATGACGTTCTTATTGAAGATGTCGCTCTCCTGCGAGAGGTGCGTGAGCTCGGTGGCGACCCAGCCCGGCAGCAATGAATTGGCGCGGATGCCGTAGCGCGCGAACTCAACGGCAATGCCGTTGGTGACGCTGATCACCGCCGCCTTCGTCGCCGTGTAGTCCTGGTTGCGCGGCGCACCGAACAAGGCGCCGAGGCTTGCGACAGCGACCACCGAGCCGCCGGCATCGCCCGCCTCGGCGCGCGACTTCATGTGCCGGCAGACCTCGCGCAGCGTCCACACCACGCCATCGAGATTGATCGACATGACGCGTCGATAATCGTCGCCGCCAATATCGAGGAAGCTCTTCCAACGATTGCTGAGGCCAGCATTGGCGAAGCAGGAATCGATGCGGCCGAATTCCGCCAGCGTCGCCTGCATGCCGGCGACGACATTCTCTTCCTTCGACACATCGACAATGCGCGCGTTCACCTTCGTCCCGTGCGCCTTGAGCTGCTCCAGCGCGCGGGCGTTCTTCTCCGGGTTCGTGCCCCAGATTTCAACGCTGGCGCCCGCCTGCGCCAAGGCGTCGGCCATGCCGAGGCCAATGCCGCCATTGCCGCCGGTGACGAGCGCGACGCGGCCAGTGAGATCGAAGGCTTTGTAAGTCATGCCTGCACTATGGCTCCCCTGCGCGGCGGCATGCAACCGGCGCCTTGCGCTACAGGCCCAATTGCCGGGCGGCGAGATCGCGCATGATCTCCTCGCTGCCGCCGCCGATCGCGTTGACGCGGACTTCGCGGTAGATCCGCTCGACGCGGCCCCCGCGCATGAATCCGGCGCCGCCCAAAATCTGCGTCGCCTCGCGGGCGCAGAATTCCAGCGTCTCCGTCGCCTGCACTTTGAGCAGACACAGATCAGCCACGGGCGTCTCGCCTTGAGTCACTCGCCAGGCGCAGTGTTCAAGGTACGCCGTCGCCGCGTTCACGCGCTGCACCATCTCGGCGATCTTGTGCCGGATCACCTGGTGATCGGCGAGGCGTTTGCCGAAGGTCTTGCGCTGCTGCGCCCAGGCGGCGGCCTCCTCGATGCAGACGCGCGCGCTGGCGATGGCGCCGGAGGCCATGCCGAGCCGCTCGCCGTTGAAATTGTGCACGATGCCGGCGAAGCCCTGGTTCTCGGCGCCGATCAGATCGGCGGCTGGCACGGCCACATTGTCGAAATAGATGGCTGCGGTGTCGGAGGCCCACCAGCCCTGCTTCTTCAACACCGTACGCGCCACCCCTTTTGCTTCGAGATCGATCAGCAGCAGCGAGATGCCGCCTGCGCCGGACCCGCCGGTGCGCACTGCGGTGGTGGCGTAGCGCGAGGTCATGCCGCCGGTGATGTACAGCTTGCTTCCGTTGACGATGTAGTGCTCGCCGCGCCGCTCAGCGCGCGTCGTGATGGCGGCGACGTCAGAGCCGGCGTCCGGCTCGGTAATGGCGAGGCTGATCTGCACTTCGCCGCGCAGCACTGGCGGAGCGATGCGCTGCTTCATCTCCGCCGAGCCGATGGCGAGGATCGGCGGCAGGCCGATGCCGTGCACCATCAGCGCCGCGCTGACGCCGCCCGCGCCCATGCGCGCAAGCTCTTCACTGGTGACGATGCCGTGGAAGCGATCGTAGCCGTCGCGCCAGCCGCCGAATTCCTCGGGATAGCCCGCGCCCAGCAGGCCGAACGCGCCCGCCTTGAGGAACACCTCGCGCGGCACGTACCCGGCCTCATCCCACGCCGCGACATTCGGCATGAGTTCGCGTTCGACGAACTTGCGCACGCTCTCGCGCCAGCTCTGGTGCGTCTCGCTCATGAAGGGCGACGGCGGACGCAACGCGTCGAACGTAAGCGCGCCGGACGGACGAATGGACATGGCAACTCCCTCGCCGCGAGCCTGGGCGAGAGAGATCGGACGCGCAAGGCGGCCGCATAAGGCGCCGTGGCGTTAGTTGCTAAAGGAAGCTGTACGGATCGACGTCGATCTGCACGCGCACGGCGCTGTGCAGTTTCACGCGGCCAGCCCAAGCGGCGAGGAAGGCGCTGATGTCGACATTGCGGTTGGCGCGGATGAGGAAACGGCGCCGGTGCATGCCGCGGATGACGCTGAGCGGCGCGGGTGCGGGGCCCCACAAGTCCAAGCCGTCAACGACCGGCGCTTTCTCGCCCATCAGCTTCGCTGCATCGTTGGCCAGCTCTTCCTGCGGCGCGGAGACAATCACCGCCGCGAGCCGTCCGTAAGGCGGCATGCCCGCAGCTTCGCGCTCGGCGATCTCGGCGGCGAAAAATGCGTCGCGGTCCTGCGCCAGCAGGGCCTGCATCACCGGCTCTTGCGGCGCGTAGGTCTGGATGAGGGCCCTGCCCTTCTTTTCGTGACGGCCAGCGCGGCCGGCGACCTGGCTGATCAGCTGGAACGTGCGCTCGCCCGCGCGCAGATCGCCGCCCTTGAGGCCGAGGTCCGCATCGACAACGCCGACGAACGTCAGGTTGGGGAAGTTGTGGCCTTTGGCTACGATCTGCGTGCCGATCAGGATGTCGATCTCGTGCTGCTCCATCCGCTCGACGATGGCGCGCACGGCTTCGCCATCGGGGGCGGTGTCGGACGAGAATATCTCGATCCGCGCCTGCGGGAAAAACGCGCGCACTTCTTCATCGATGCGCTCAACCCCGGGGCCGATCGAGGTGAAGCTGTCGGGCGTTAGGCATTCGGGGCACGCCTTCGGCTTCGGCATCGAGAAGCCGGTGAGATGGCATACGAGGCGGCCTGAATATTTGTGCTCCACCAGCCATGAATCGGTCTCGGGCGATTTCATGCGATGGCCGCAGGCGCGGCAGAGCGTGAGCGGCGCGTAGCCGCGGCGGTTCATGTAGAACAGCGATTGCTCGCCGCGCAGCAGCGCCTCGGCCGCGCCGCGGATCAGTTTCGGCGACAGCCAGCGGCCCTTCTCCGGCGCGTCGATCTTGAGATCGACCAGTTCGACATCGGGCAATTCCGCCGTGCCATGCCGCGAAGGCAGCTTCACATGCGCGTAACGGCCCGCTTGCGCGTTGACGAGCGTTTCCAGCGACGGCGTCGCGCTGGCGAGGATCACCATGCACTGGCCGAGCTTGGCGCGCGCGACGGCGAGATCGCGGGCCTGATAGATGACGCCCTCTTCCTGCTTGTAGGATGGGTCGTGTTCTTCATCGACCACGATCAGCTTCAGATTCTGGTAAGGCAGCATCAGCGCCGAGCGCGCGCCAACCACGAGCCGCGCCCTGCCCGCGGCGATCTCACGCCAGGCCCTGCGCCGCGCCTTGTGGCCGATCGCGGAGTGCCACTCGACTGGCGTTACGCCAAAGCGCGCTTCGAAGCGCGACATCGCCGCTTGCGTGAGCGCGATTTCCGGCAGCAGCACCAGCACTTGTGCCGTGGGGTCGAGCTTCAGCGCTTCAGCGGCAGCTTCAAGATAGACTTCCGTCTTGCCCGAGCCGGTGACGCCGTCGAGCAGCGCGACATGGAAGCCGCCCGCGCGCACCGAGGCGCACACGTCCTGCGCGGCGGCGGTTTGAATGTCGGACAGCGCTTTGCCCTGGCGCGAGAGATCGGGCGGCGGGTACGGCGGGTCTTCGCTGATTTCCAGCTTGGCCAGCGCGCCGCAATCGACCAGCCCCTTAACAACTGCTGAAGAGGTGTCGGCGCGGCGCGCGAGTTCGGCCGCGCTCACTTGTTCTTTCGCCGCTTCTTCCATCACGCGGCGGCGCGCTTCGGTGAGCTTCGGCGGTTGCTCGCCTGTCGGTGCGATCACCGTGTTTGTCGGCGGCGGAAGCAATGCGTCGGGCGAACGCACCACCATGCGCAAGAGATCGCCGGGCGGACGCACGAGGTATTTCGACGCCCAGTCGATGAAGGCGCGCGATGTCTCCGGCAGCGGCGTGCCGGGCAGCACTTGCTCGATCGCCTTGAGGTTCGCCGCGCCCGGATGGCCGTGCTCGACCTTCCAGACCACGCCGCGCACCAGGCGCGAGCCGATCGGCGCGATCACGTGCATGCCGGCCTGGAGCCCAAGCGCGGACGAGGCGCGGTAATCGAACGGCTCGGGCAGCGGCAGCGGGAACAGCACCGCCACCTTGTCGAGCGTGTCGTGGACGAAGGACTCGCCCTCCTCCGCCACCGCGAACAGCGGCCCGGCCGGCGCGGGGGCGCGCTGGCGCTTCAGCGCGTCGAGGGCGCGGCGGCGGGCGGTGGAGCTCATCGGCATGAATCTAGGCGCTCGGAGGATTCGGTGGAAGCGCGCGGGGCGCCATGTCTCACGCACCCCAGCCGACCGGAGCCGGTCCCCAGGGCGAGCCATCCGGCCCTGGCGCCGAGATAGCGTATTCCGCGTCCAGGCTGACAGTGTGAGTTAGTTACAAATGCGCGTTAGCTTCTTGCCATGACCACCGCCGCCGCGCTGCTCAGCCAATGGATCGCCCATCTCCGCGATGAGCGGCGCTTCGCCGCCAACACGCTCGAAGCGTACGCGCGCGATGTCGCCGCCTTCCTCGGCTTTCTCGCGCAGCACCTTGGCGGCGAGGTCAGCGCCGCAGATCTCGCCAGCCTCGAACCGCGCGATTTACGCGCCTATTTGGCGCATCGGCGGCAAGGGCCTGATGCGTTGTCGGATCGCTCGGTTTCGCGTGCACTGGCGGCGATCCGCAGCTTCTATCGCTATATCGAGCGCCGGCATGGGCTCGCCAATGCACGCCTCGCGCTGGTGCGCGGCCCCAAGCTGAAGCGCCCCTTGCCGCGCCCGGTTTCGGAAGCCGCCGCGCAGGCTCTGATCGCCGAAGCGGATGCGGACGCCAGCGAGGCCTGGATCGGCGCGCGCGATGCAGCGCTCATCACGCTGCTCTACGCGGCGGGTCTGCGCATCTCCGAGGCGCTGTCGCTGACGGGCGCGGCCCGGCCTCTGAGTGAGGCGCTGCGCGTCACCGGCAAGGGCGGCAAGCAGCGCATCGTGCCGCTGCTGCCGGCGGCGCGCGAGGCGGTCGAACGCTACGCCGCGCTCTGCCCCTATGCGCTGACTCATGATGCGCCGCTATTCCGCGCAACCCGCGGCGGCGCCCTCTCCCCGCGCATGGCGCAAGCACTGATGCAGCGTCTGCGCGTTCATCTTGGGCTGCCTTCGAGCGCCACACCGCACGCTTTACGGCATGCGTTCGCAACACATTTGCTCGCCAACGGCGGCGATCTGCGCGCGATCCAAGAGCTGCTCGGACACGAATCGCTGTCGACGACTCAAGGCTATGCGAGCGTCGAAGCGAAAAAAATTTTGCAGTCGTATCGCCGCGCACATCCGCGCGCGTGACGTTTTTCGCACGCGCGTACAACGCTGCAGCCCTTGAAAATCAAGGCTCGCAGAGAAATTGCAGAGTGTTCGCGCAGTGAAAAATGCGAGCGTGCAGAAAAATTCGCGCGAGTGCTTGCAGCAACTACTTGAAAACCAAATTGCGCGAAAAAAATCCTCGGAGAGTCAAACAACTCCCATCCAACCGAGTACCAAACACAAGTAAAGATGAGGAAATGAAAATGGCTAAGAAGGTTAAGAAGGCGACGAAGTCGACCGCGAAGAAGCCGGCCCGCAAGGCCGCCCGTAAGACGGTCCGCAAGACCGCGAAGAAGTCGGTCCGCAAGGCGGCGAAGAAGCCGGCCCGCAAGACCGCTCGCAAGACGGTCCGCAAGGCCGCGAAGAAGCCGGTCCGCAAGGCGACCCGCAAGGTTGCGAAGCGCCGCACGACCAAGAAGGCGGCCGCTGCTGCGATGTAATCGAGGCAAGCAAGGGGGATGCTGAGAGGCATCCCCCTTCGCTTTTCGGGACCTTTCACGACAAAGGATGTTGATGCGTTCGCCGGTGATCCGCTCTCCCCGCTCCCGCTTCGAACGCCGCAGACTTTCCCGCATTTCGTACAAACGCTGATATTTCCCGCGCCGCTTCTTATTCGCTGGCGCTGACTTCTCTCCCCTCCTCCATCCGCAACGCTGACTGTGCTTGACGCGATTTACGTCTCGTTGTACTTTGTTTTGCAAAGTTGGAGAGGGACGCCATGACGCGCGATGAAGTTCTGCAGGATCTCGCCTATGCCCGCGCGCTGGCCGAGGAAGGCCGGCACGCGCCTTTGATCGGCGGCTCTTACTTTGTCCTGTTCGGTGTTTTGTTGGCCATTTCTTATAGTGCGCAATGGTCGGTGCTGTCCGGCGCTTGGCCGGTGGGTCAGCAGGTGATCGGCTTCACCTGGATGGGCTTTGGCGCGGCAGCGGCCATCGGCGTCACGCTGCTCTCGCGCCGCGTGCGCAAATTGCCGGGCGGTGCGGCGATTTCCAATCAAGTCGATCGCGCGGTCTGGAACGGCGCAGCGCTCGCCATCATCGCCTGCGTTGTCGGCGCGGTGTTGCGCGCGATGGTCACGCACGATTTCACCGCGCCAGACGCGATCATGGCGGCGGGGTTCGGACTTTATGGCGTGGCGATCTATGCGAGCGCACGCGCGGGCGGTCATCCCTGGCTGCAGAGCTTCGCCTGGATCGCCTGGGCCGTGAGCGCGGCGCTCTGGTTCTTCATGCATGAGTCATGGACCTATCTGATCGCCGCAGCCGCCTGCATCATCGTGCTGATCGTGCCTGGAATCGTGATGCTCCGGCGTGAGCCGGCGGCGATGGCATAGGCCGGACGTGTCCCGCTTCGACCACACCACGATCGACGACGTGATCCACGGCCGCTTGCGTCTCGGGATCATGGCCTATCTGTCGACCGTCTCCCCCGCTTCGTTCGTCGAGCTCAAGGCCAAGGTGAACGCGACCGATGGGAATCTCTCCACCCACCTCTCCAAGCTTGAGGAAGCAGGTTACGTCCGCATCGAGAAGAAGTTCGCCGGCAAGAAGCCGCTGACACTGGTGCATCTGACCAAGTCGGGCCGAAACGCATGGATTGCGTATCTAGATAGTCTGCACGCGCTGCTGAACGCGGCCGAATAGCCGGATAGCGCGTGGCGCTTCCTTGAGGCTGGAGCCGGCTAAGCTTCGGCGCTGAGCGCCCAGCGGGCGACGCCGGGATAAGGCGCATCGCCGATATCGCGGAAGCCGCTGGTCGACAGCGTATGCGCGGCGATCACGTCTTCCGGGTCGAGATGGGCGACCACGCGCTGTGCGCCATTAGCGAACGCCCATTGCGCCAGCGCGCGTACCGTCTCTTCGCCGTAGCCGCGGCCGCGGAACTCGGGCAGCAGGCCGAACGCGAGTTCGACGTCGCCATCGTCATCGGGGCGGCCGATGAGAGCGGCGATGCCAGCCAGACGCGGCGGCGAGCGCTCGCCTTCATTGGCGAGCAGCGCCCAGCCATACCAGCCCTCGCCCTGCGGATCGTGTGCGAGATGGCGCGCGGCCCACTCGAACGCCGCCAGCTCGAACGGCGCGGGCGGCCAGAGCGGCTCGTGCATCACGGCGATGGCGTTGAAGAAGGCGCTGCGGCTGCCGGCCTGCAAGGTGGCGAGTTCGCGGTCGAGCGCCATCAGCGCTAGGCGCTGCGTTGTCAGTATGAGCAAGTCCCGTCCTCCCCTCGCTCGGCGGCGTTGAGAAGAACTCAAACGCCGCGCAAGGCAAAGTGAGGATTCGGCAATTTTCACAAGCTGATTATGCAGCCGCCGCTTGGGCGCGCGGGCGGCTCTCGTGCAGCGCCAGCAGCAGGCCGAGCGCGATCAGCGCCGGGATCAGCGCCGCTAGCGGCCAGCCGGACACAGCGAGCCCGGTAGCGCCAATCCAGGCGAACGCAACGAATGAGCGGCCGAGATTGAGCATCAGACTTCCGCGCGTGCGGCGGCGGAAGTCTTTGCGGTTGCCCGGCGTCTGGTGCCACACGGCGATCAGGCAGGTGGAAACGATCGCCGCGCCGCCGCCGAGCAGCAGCCAAAAGCCCGCCATCGGCGACACCACGATCGCCGCGCCCAGCACCGGCGGCGCGAGCAGCGCGACAGCGGGAATGGCGGCGGCGATTGCCTTGGCGTTGTCGATCTGATCGCGATCCAGCGGCGCGCTGGCGATCAGATCAGGCGCGTCTTCGGCCGAGACCGTGAGCCAAGCCAAGCTGGCGGCGAGCGAGGTCACCAACAGCACGAAGGCGGAAGCAAAGCCGGCGACAGCGAGGCGGTTGAGATTGCCCTCCCCCAACCGCGTGCCGAACACCAGGAAGAGCGGGATCAGGTAGAATAATTGCAGCAGGATTTGCGACAGCAATAGCGGGTCGCGTCCAAGCAGGCGCCATTCCTTGCTGAGCAAGGTCGCCATCACGCCGCCGCGCATGGGCTTGGCTGCACGCGCGACACGGCGCTTGCGCGTGCCGAGCCCGGAGATCGCAGCCGCGTCGGCGGTAAAGCCCGACGCATACCACCAGACGGCGGCGAGATAGATGCCGATGGCGACGGCGGCCCAGATCCAAATGTCGAAGCCCACGCCGAAGGCGGCGCGCGCCGGCAGCGAAAGCGGGTTTGCCGCATTGCCGAGGAAACCGACGAGACGGCTGAACATTACCGCCATCGCCTGCGAGCGGCTTTCGTCTTCGGTCAGGCGCTCGATTTGGGTCGAAACGAAGAAAGCAGCGCCAACGATGCTGGCGAGGATTTGCGCAACCACGCGCGTGTTGCGCGGGCCGATCAGCCAGAACAGCACGCGCGCGACCAGAAGCGCGATTGCGGTCGAGAAGATGGTGAGCAGGAAGATGCTCGGCGCGAACGGCAGCCAGGCCCAGCCGCCGAAATGCGGCAGCCACACCAGCACGGCGGTGGCGAGGATGAGGTAGAACAGCCCAACATTGATCGCGATCGCGCCCATGCGCACCATCAGCACGCGCCAGGGCGGCACCGGCGATGACAGCAACAGATCGAGATCGCCGCGCTGATAGAGCGATTCCGTGATCAGCATCAGCGCCTGCGCCACCATGATCGAGAACAGGATGGCGAACACGGCGCCGACGGCGCCGAGCATGAAGTGCGTCGGCTCAGGCTGAACCTCAGAGAGGAAACGCGCGGTCCAGTAGCCGCCGAAGCCGAGCACGGTGATCACGATCGAATAGAAGATGGCGCGGCGGACGTTGCGGCCTTTGCCGGAGGCGCGAAAATTGCGCCATGTCAGCAGCATTTCATGCTGCAATAGGAACAGCACGCCCCCGGGCCCGAACATCACAGCGCTCCGGCCTGCGCGGCGCCGACGAGTTGCAGGTACACATCTTCCAGCGTCGCGCTGGCGCCGCCTGCCCTGCTGCGCAAATCGGCCAGCGTGCCTTCGGCCAACAGTTTGCCGTGCTGGATGATGCCGATGCGGTCAGCGACGCGCTCGGCCACGTCGAGGATGTGGGTGGTGAGGATGACCGAGCCGCCCGCGCGTGCGCGCTGCTGCAACAGGTCTTTCACTTGCCGCGCTACGGCGGCGTCGAGGCCGGTGAGCGGCTCGTCCAGCATGAGCAGCTTCGGATCGTGGATCAGCGCGCCGGCGAGCGCGGTTTTCTGCTTCATGCCGCGCGAGAAGCCTTCGGTGCGCTCGTCGCGATTGTCCCAGAGGCCGAGGAATTTCAGCAGCTCTTCCGCCCGTGGCGCCGCCGCCTTGGCGTCAACGCCCCAGAGGCCGGCGATGAATTCGAGATATTCCCAGGCGGTGAGCTTGTCGTAGAGCGCCGGCTCGTCCGGCAGCCAGGCCAGCATGCGCTTGGCCGCGATCGGGTCGGCGACGGCGTCGGCGCCGAAGACATGGATCGAGCCGGAATCGGGCTTCAACAGCCCGGTGACCATGCGCAGCGTCGTCGTCTTGCCCGCGCCATTGGGGCCGAGCAGCGCGTAAAGCTCGCCGGCGCGGATATCGAGATCGAGCGCATCGACGGCAGTCTTCTCGCCGAACTTCTTCGTAAGCGCGCGAACGGAGAGTGCGTTGGTCATTCCCGCGTAATCCCCCTGCCCGCTCTGCACTGCAAGCCTAGGCCTGCATGGTCCAGCCGTCGACGCCTTTGGTGGCTTCCTTGATGGCTTCGCTCATGGTCGGGTGGGCGTGGCAGGTGCGAGCGATGTCTTCGGCGCTGGCGCCGAACTCCATCGCGACGCAGACTTCGCCGATCATCTCGCCAACGCCTGAGCCCAGCATGTGCACGCCGACGACCTTCTTGGTCGCGACCTCTTCGAGCACCTTCACCATGCCTTCGGTCTGATGATTGGTGCGCGCGCGCGAATTGGCCATCATCGGAAACTTGCCGGCCTTGTATTCGACGCCGGCGGCCTTCAGCTCTTCTTCCGTCTTACCGGCGGTTGCGACTTCGGGATCGGTGTAGATGACGTTCGGGATCACGTCGTAATTCACGTGGCCCCATTGGCCGGCGATGATCTGCGCGGCGGCGATGCCTTCGTCTTCGGCTTTGTGCGCGAGCATCGGACCGGTGGTGCAGTCGCCGATCACATAGACGCCCTCGACATTGGTCTTGAAGTGACCGTCATGCGGGATGAAGCCGCGCGGATCGGCTTTGACGCCGGCGCTGTCGAGGCCGAGGCCTTCGGTGAACGGCTTGCGGCCGATCGCCACCAGCACGACATCGGCTTCAAGTGTGCGCGCGGGCCCGCCCTTTGCCGGTTCGATCGTGACCAACAGGCCGCTGCTGGTCTTTTCGACGCCGGCGACCTTGTGCCCGAGCTCGAACTTCATGCCCTGCTTCTTCAGCGCGCGCTGAAAGGCGGCGGAGATTTCCGCATCGACCGTCGGCGTGATCTTGTCGAGGAATTCGACCACGGTGACTTCAGCGCCGAGCCGGCGCCAGACGCTGCCAAGTTCGAGGCCAATGACGCCGGCGCCGACCACGATCAGCTTGCCCGGCACTTGCTTCAGCGACAGCGCGCCGGTGGAGCTGACGATGCGTTCTTCGTCGATGTCGACGCCCGGCAGCGGCGTGGGCACGCTGCCGGTGGCGATGACGATGTTTTTCGTTTCAAGCGTTTGCGAACCGCCATCGGCGAGCTTCACCTCGACACGGCCCTTACCGGCGATGCGGCCAAAGCCCTTGACGTAATCGACCTTGTTCTTGCGCATCAGGAATTCGACGCCCTTGGTGAGGCCGTCGACGGCGTCTTCCTTCTGCTTCAGCATTTGCGGCAGATCGAGCGACAGGCCGGTGATCTTTACACCCATCGACGGGAACGTCTTCGCCGCCGCCTCGTAATATTCGCTCGCGTGCAACAGCGCCTTCGAGGGGATGCAACCGACATTGAGGCAGGTTCCGCCGAGCTTGCCGCGGCTTTCGATGATCGCGGTCTTCAGCCCGAGCTGACCGGCGCGGATGGCGCAATTGTAGCCTCCGGGGCCGCCCCCGATGATGACGAGATCGTACGACATGAAAGCTCCGGCGGTGGTGGTGGCGCGTGCTTCGGCGCGCGGCGAAGAGATGGGCGGAACATAAGCCCGGTCGCGGCGCGATCAATCCGCCTTTGCGGGGTTCTGCCCTGCCCGCGCGCGGCTGAAGCCGGCCCAGATGACGAGCAAGAGGAACAGCGCCAGCGAGACCCAGCCGAACACGTCGCCAACACGTTCGTAGATGGTCGGTCCCGGCGCGCCGAGCGGCGCCTCGGCCTCGAACAGCGTCTGCGGACCGCTCACCGCTTCGGCCAGCACGCGGCCGTAACGGTCGCTGACCGTGAGCGCCCCGTTCCGGGCGCTGCGCACGATGGTGTAGCCGTTCTCGACCCCGCGCAGGATGGCCATGCGGCTGTGCAGCCAACGGTCGACGCCAAAGTCCCATGCTGGGACCAGCATCACGCGCGCGCCCGGATAAGAGCGGCCGAGCGCGGGGAAGTCCATGTCCTTGCAGATGGCGACGCCGAGCCGGCTGGCGCCGCGCTCGAAGCTGACCGACTGGCGGCCGGGCGTGTAGCGCTGCTCCAGCCCCGGGATCATGTGGCGCTTGTCGTAGCTCAGGCGCTCGCCGTCGGAGCGGAAGACATAGGCGCGATTGTAGCGCGCGCCCTCCTCTTCGACATCGACGCCGACAACCATCACCACATCGCGCCGGCGCGCGATCTCGGCGAAGCGCTCAAGCGCGGCTTCGCGCTCCGCTTCGGTGAGAAACGCGATCTTCTCGGGCATGACGATGACGCGATGATCGCCGTCGGCGGCCATTTCGACTTGCGCGGCATAGGCTTCGAACACCGGGCGCCAATCGTGCGGCACGCCGCCGAATTGGTCGCCAGCCAAAAGCGCAACGTGCAACACCTCGGATTCGCGCAGCGGCCCACTCGGCGGAATGCGGCTCCAGCCCCAGCCGAGCGCAGCGGCGAGAATGAGCCCCGGCGCCACAGCCGCGAAGAGGCTGCGCCGGATGATCATGATCGCGCCGGTTGCCGCAAACAGCGCGACCAGGAACGTCACCGCCGGCGCGCCGCCGAACGCGGCGACCTGGATCGCCGGCAGAAAGTCCATCTGGCTGTAGGCAAGCGAATTGGCCGAGCCATGCGGCGAGTAAGCGGCGATCAGCGTCTCAAGTCCCATCGCCATGGCGGGCAGCACGAGGATGGCGGCGAAGGTTGGCAGGCGGCGCACCCCGGCGCGCCACGCCAGTGCGATCAACCCCCAGGTCAGCGCGTCGAGTGCGACGACGATCGCGACCGGTGCAGGGCCGCCGAGGCTCAAGAGATAGGCGAACAGACCGCCGACGGAGGCGGCGCCGGTGATGGCGCCAAGCAATGCGGCGACCGAAGCGCGCGCGTTGGCGACAGCGAGCAGCAGCGGGATTGGCGCAAACCACGCGATCGGCCAAAGCGGTTCGAGACTGTGCGCTTGCGCCAGCATGGCGCCGCTCAACAGCGCCGCGACCAAGCGGATCACCAAGCCGGCCATTCCCACCCCACAAATCAGCGTTGCGCCATGTTAGGCGCGCGCGGCCATCACCGCTATGCGCGGCTGCGTTGCGCCGGCAGCGAAGGCTCTAGGCGCCTTGCTTGTCCCAGTGCGCGTGGTCCGCCGCGTCAATGACCAGCGTGAACAGGCCAACCATCAGCAAGATCGCCAGCAAGCCGATCCGCGCTTCGCTCGACCCAGGATCGGCGATGATCGCCTGCGGGTTGAGGTAGTCGGTGATGTTGATCGAGCGCAGCAGCGCGATCACGTCGCCGCTCTTGCTCTGCTCCCACGCCCAGCGGCCGCCATAGCAGGCGAACCCGAGCAGCCAGGTCCAGAAGCCTTGCGTGCGGCGTATGAGACGAATGGCGGAGACGAAGAAGAAGACTGCCGCAGCCGCCAGCAAGCCCACGTCGATCCAGCCCGCTTCGGCGGCGCCGGTCTCTGCGGCTTGCGCCTGCACTTCGGCCACTTGCGCCACCGGCGCGGTGTAATTGGCGATGATGCCCGCAGCCCCGAGCGCGCCCAGCGTGCTCAGCGCGGCGGCGGCGAACAGCACGAGAATGGCCGGCAGGCGCAGAATGAACGTCATGGGCTCCCCTCCCGCCGCTTTGACAGCGGCTTGGCTGATCCTATCGGGGTCGTTGCGGCTCGCCAATGGGCGGGGGAAAGCCGTTTGGATTCATCGCTCTTCTTTTTGGCGAGTGTGATCCCTAAGCTGCGCGCGCGGAGGGAGCGGCTATGATGTGGATGGGCAAGCTGAGCGCGATCGCGGCGCTGGCGCTGGGGGCGGTGTTTGTCGGCATCGCCGTGTTCAGCTTCGACGGCGATATCGGCCTGATCGCGATGGCCGTGATCGGCGCGCTGCTGGCGCTCGGGGGCTTTCGCACCCTGCGCAAGATGTCAGGCGGGCTGCGCTTGCTGTGCGGCGCATGGGGCCTAGCGGCTGGCTATTCGCTGATCCCGATCGTGCAGGCCGGCTCGCTACAGAGCTTCTTCGAAGATTTCGGCCCCCTCGCCTACGCCATGGCGGCGATCACGCTGATCTCCGCCAGCGGGCTTGCGCTCACCGTGCTGCACCAAGAGCGCAAGTAAGCGGGCCCGACGGCCCGCGTTTCTCTTACAGGTCCAGCAGCATGCGCTCGGGATCTTCGAGGCCTTCCTTCACGCGCACGAGGAATGTGACGGCTTCCTTGCCGTCGACGATGCGGTGATCGTAGCTCAGGGCCAGGTACATCATCGGCCGCACCACCACCTGCTTGTCGATCACGATCGGGCGGTCCTGAATTTTGTGCATGCCGAGGATGCCCGATTGCGGCGCGTTGAGGATCGGCGTCGACATCAGCGAGCCATAGACGCCTCCGTTCGAGATCGTGAACGTGGCGCCTTGCAGATCTTCGAGCTTCAAATGCCCGTCGCGCGCCTTGACGCCGAGTTCGGTGATTTCGCGCTCGATATCGGCCATCGATTTATGGTCGGCGTCGCGCACCACCGGCACCACGAGGCCACGATCGGTGCCGACAGCGATGCCGATGTCGTAGAAATTCTTGTAGATGATGTCGCTGCCGTCGATCTCGGCGTTGACGTTCGGGATTTCCTTCAGCGCGGCGATGCACGCCTTCACGAAGAAGCTCATGAAGCCGAGCTTGACGCCGTGCTTCTTCTCGAAGCTGTCCTTGTACTTGTTGCGCGCCGCCATGATGGCCGACATGTCGGCCTCATTGAACGTGGTCAGCATCGCGGCGGTGTTCTGCGCTTCCTTGAGGCGGCGGGCGATGGTCTGACGCAGGCGCGTCATTGGCACGCGCTCTTCGCGGTCGCTGACCACGCGCGCCTGCAACGGCGGATGCGCGCCCGCTGGTGCCGGCTGCGCGGCGCGCTGCTCGATAAGAGCGAGCGCATCGGATTTGGTCAGGCGTCCGTCCTTGCCCGAACCGGACACGCCGGTGACGTCGACGCCGGCTTCAGCGGCGATGCGTTGCACCGACGGCGGCGATGGTTTGGCGGTCGCCTGCGGCGCAGGCGCAGGCTTGGGCGCTTCCGCCTTCGGCGCGGCTTGCACGGGCTGGGCGCCGGCGCCGCCCATGCGGCCGAGCAAAGCGCCGATACTGACGGTCGAGCCTTCGCCGGCGACGATCTCGCTCAGCACGCCTGCCTCCGGCGCGGAGACTTCGACCGAGACTTTATCCGTCTCAAGTTCGACCAGCGTTTCATCCTTGCGCACGCTGTCGCCGGCCTTCTTCAGCCATTTGGCGACGGTCGCTTCACTGACGCTCTCGCCCAAGGTCGGCACTACGATGTCGGTCACGTCTCAGCTCCGATTCAGCCCAACGCTTCTTCGAGAAGCGTTTCGAGTTCCTTCAAATGCTTGCTCATCAAGCCCGCCGCGGTCGACGCCGTCGCCGGACGGCCGGCATAGCGTGCGCGCTTGGCGCGGATGTTGAGCTTGTCCAGGGTCAGCTCCAGCCACGGATCGGCGAAGGTCCAGCCGCCCATGTTTTTTGGCTCTTCCTGACACCACACCAGCTCCGCGTTCGGGAACCGCGCCAGTTCATGCATCACCGACTTCATCGGCCAGGGATAGAATTGCTCCAGCCGCAGCAGATAGATGTCGTCGCGGCCCCGCTTTTCGCGCTCGTCGAGCAGATCGAAATAGACCTTGCCTGAGCACAGCACGACGCGTTTGATCGCGCTGTCGGGCTTGAGGCGTAGCGCCGTGTGGCCGTTGCCGAGCTGGGCGTCGTCCCACAGCACGCGATGGAACGAGGCGCCCTCGCCCATCTCAGCAAGGTCAGACACGCACTTCTTGTGGCGCAGCAGCGATTTCGGCGTGAACACGATCAGCGGCTTGCGGAAGTCGCGATGGAGCTGACGCCGCAGCACGTGAAAGTAGTTCGCCGGCGTGGTGCAGTTGACAACTTGCAGATTGTCTTCGGCGCATTGCTGCAGGAAGCGCTCGATGCGCGCTGAGCTGTGCTCGGGACCTTGCCCCTCGTAGCCGTGCGGCAGCAGCATGACGAGGCCCGACATGCGCAGCCATTTGCGCTCACCCGAAGAAATGAACTGATCGATCACCACCTGGGCGCCGTTCACGAAATCGCCGAACTGCGCTTCCCACAGAGTCAGCGTCTTCGGCTCGGCCAGCGAGTAGCCATACTCGAAGCCCAGCACCGCTTCTTCGGAGAGAAGCGAGTCGATTACTTCGTAGTGCGCTTGGCCTGGGCGGATGTTGTTGAGCGGCGTGTAGCGCGCTTCGCTCTGCTGATCGACGAAATGCGAGTGACGCTGGCTGAACGTGCCGCGGCAGGAATCCTGGCCGGACAGGCGCACATGGAAGCCTTCATCGAGCAGCGTGCCAAACGCGAGATGCTCGGCCAGCGCCCAATCGACATTGCGGCCTTCATCGATCGCCTTGCGGCGCGCCTCGACGACGCGCTGGACGGTCTTGTGCATGTCGAAATTAGCCGGAATCTCGGTGATGCGGCGGCCGATCTGCTGCAGCTTGCTCAGCGGCACTTCGGTCTTGCCACGCCGATCATCGTCCGCCGGCAACGCAAAGCCTGACCAGACCCCATCGAGCCAATCGGCCTTGTTGCTGCGATAGCCTTTGCCGGCCTCGAACTCGCGGTCGAGGAAGCTGTTGAACTCGCTCTGCCAGCCGTCGACATCGGCCTGGGTGACAACGCCTTCTTTGATCAGGCGGCTGGCGTAGATTTCCAGTGTCGTCGGCTGATCCTTCACGCGCCGGTACATGATCGGCTGCGTCATCGTCGGATCGTCGCCTTCGTTGTGGCCGAAGCGGCGATAGCAGAACATGTCGATGACGACGTCCTTGCCGAAACGCTGGCGATATTCCGTGCCGATCTTGGCCGCGAACACGACCGCTTCCGGATCGTCGCCGTTCACGTGGAAAATCGGCGCCTGCACCATCAATGCAACGTCGGACGGATACGGCGACGAGCGCGAATAGTGCGGCGCGGTGGTGAAGCCGATCTGATTGTTGATGATGAAGTGCATGGTGCCGCCGGTGCGGTAGCCGCGCAGACCGGAGAGCGCGAAGCACTCGGCGACGACGCCCTGCCCTGCGAAGGCCGCGTCGCCATGAATAAGCAGAGGCATCACCCGTGCGCGCAGGTCGAACAGGTCCTGGCCCTCTTCGGTCCAGGTCGCGCGCTGCGCTTGCTTGGCGCGCGATTTGCCGAGCACGACCGGGTTGACGATTTCGAGGTGCGAAGGGTTCGCCGTCAGCGACAGGTGGACGTTGTTGCCGTCGAACGCGCGGTCGCTCGAGGCGCCGAGGTGGTATTTCACATCGCCCGAACCGAGCACGTCATCGGGCGTGGATGAACCGCCCTGAAATTCGTGGAAGATGGCCTGGTACGGCTTGCCCATCACTGCGGCGAGCACGTTGAGGCGGCCGCGGTGGGCCATGCCGAAGATGATCTCTTCGACGCCGAGCGCGCCGCCGCGCTTGATGATCTGTTCGAGCGCAGGAAGCATCGCTTCGCCGCCATCGAGACCGAAGCGCTTGGTGCCGGGATGGCGCTTGTGCACGAACTTCTCGAACGCTTCGCCTTCGATCAGCTTGCGCAGGATCGCGCGCTTACCTTCGGTGGTGAAGGCGATCTCCTTGTCGGGACCTTCGATGCGCTCCTGGATCCAGCTCTTCTCGGCCGGATCGGTGATGTGCATGAACTCGACGCCGAAGGTCGAGCAATAGGTGCGCTTCAGGATCGCGAGCATCTGATTGATGGTCGCGGTTTCGAGGCCGAGCACGCCGTCGATGAAGATCGGACGGTCGAGGTCGTTTGGGCCAAAGCCATGCGTCGCCGGATCGAGCTCCGGCGCATACGGGCGCGTTTCGATGCCGAGCGGATCGAGATTGGCGGCGAGGTGGCCGCGCGTTCTGTAGGCGCGGATCATCATCAGCGCGCGCACGCTGTCGCGCGCGGCTTGCTGCACGTCTTGCTTGGAGGCGCCCGGCAGACGCTGCTGCACGCGCTTTTCAAGGTGATCTGAAAGCCCGGCCCAGCCGCCGTCTAGCAGGCGCGTCGTTTCCGTCGTCTTCGGTGCGGCGAGATCGGCGCGATACCACGAAGGCCCGGCGACAGCGCGGCGCACCGCATCGGGATTGTCGCGCACTTGATCGAAGAAGTGGCGCCAGCTGGGATCGACCGAATTGGGATCTTCCAGATAGCGGGCATGCATGTCTTCGACGAATTGAGCATTGCCGCCGTACAGGAAGCTGGTTTCCAGCATTGCGGTGTTCGGCAGGCTGCGGGCGTCATCCGCCATGGAACGCTAACCTCTCGGAAATTCCGTGCGCATCTGAGGGGGATATAGGCGCGCGCCCGGAGCGGCGCCCCTTCTAAAGTGCGTCGCCGGAGGATTGAAGCGCTGCATTGGCGCAAAGCTGCGATTAGGCCTTGAGCAGCTCGCTCATGGTCCGCCCCAGCGCCGCCGGGTGCGGAGCGACCTTGATTCCGGCCGCTTCCATGGCGGCGATCTTCGATTCCGCGTCGCCCTTGCCGCCGGAAATGATGGCGCCGGCGTGGCCCATGCGCCGGCCCGGAGGCGCGGTGCGGCCGGCGATGAAGCCGACGGTCGGCTTCCAGCGGCCCTTCTTCTTCTCGTCGGCCAGAAACTGGGCGGCGTCTTCTTCGGCCGAACCGCCGATTTCGCCGATCATGATGATGGCTTGGGTCTCGGCGTCGGCCAGGAAGCGCTCCAGAACGTCGATGAATTCCGTCCCCTTCACCGGGTCGCCGCCGATGCCGACCGCGGTGGTCTGGCCCAGGCCCTCATTGGTGGTCTGGAACACGGCTTCGTAAGTCAGCGTGCCGGAGCGTGAAACGACGCCGACCTTGCCCTTGCGGAAGATTTGGCCCGGCATGATGCCGATCTTGCACTCGTTCGGCGTGAGCACGCCCGGGCAGTTCGGGCCGAGCAAAATCGACTTCGATTTCTGCAGCTTGGCCTTCACCCGCACCATATCGAGCACCGGGATGCCTTCGGTGATGCAGACGATGAACGGGATCTCGGCGTCGATCGCCTCTTCGATAGCGGCGGCGGCGCCCGGCGGGGGCACGTAGATCACGGTCGCGTCGGCGCCCGCCTTCTCCTTCGCCTCGGCCACGGAGGCGAACACCGGCAGACCGAGATGGGTTGTGCCGGCTTTGCCGGGGCTGACGCCGCCCGTCATCTTGGTGCCGTAGGCGATCGCCTGCTCGGAATGGAACGTGCCGTTCTTGCCGGTGAAACCTTGGCAGATGACGCGGGTATTGGCGTTGACGAGAATAGACAAATCGGCCCCCAGGCGCGGCGCTCGCGCGAAGCGGTGGCCGTCCTAGCGCCCACCGCGCGCGGATGCAAATCCCTGCCCCGCACGGCGCTCTAGAACGGCCTCTCGCGGCAAATTATTGTGCCGCGGACGCAACGCTGATGCCGGACGTGGAGCGTATGTTCAGCGGCGCGACGCTGAGCTGAAGATTAGCCCATCACGAAGGCGTTGAGCTTGTTGCCGTCCGGGTCGCGGAAGTAAGCAGCGTAGAAGCCGCCGCCGCGATCGCCAGGGCCACCTTCGTCCTGCGCGCCGAGCGACATCGCCAGCTTGTAAAGCGCGTCCACCTGGGCGCGGTCCTTGCACTCCAGCGCCACCATCACGCCATTGCCAATCGTGGCCGACTTGCCGTCGAACGGCTTGGTGAGCCCGATGCCGGGGCCGCCGCCGGGCTCGCCCCAGGCGATGAAGGTGTCGTTCTCCATCATCCGCTTCACGCCGAACGCACCGGCGATCTTGTCGTAGAACGCCGCTGCGCGCTGAAGGTCGTTCGTGCCGAGCGTTACATAGCCGATCATTTCTTCCATCCCAGACATGATGGCGTCGCGGTCCTGCGCCGCGTGCAGGATGCGTAGCACCTCTACGCGGTCGGCGCTTACCTGCACATAGAGAACGTACGGGCCAGATACGTGAGGGCGTGTCGATCCGCCGAATTCGGGCCTCGGCGCGTTCGGCGTGCGGCATGCGTTCAATGGCTGCTAGCTTCTTGCGCATGCGCGGCAGAACGCACGTTGAGACAGCCGGCCACGGAGGGAGCGCCTCACCAAGATTTCAGCTGGCGCCGCAGCTTTACCCCTTTACCGCCTTCACGATCTTGCGTGCGGCGTCTTCCAGATCATCCGCCGAGATCACGTTGAGGCCGCTCTCGTTGATGATCTTCTTGCCGAGTTCGACGTTGGTGCCTTCCAGGCGCACAACCAGCGGCACTTGCAGGCCGACTTCCTTCACCGCGGCGATCACGCCTTCGGCGATGACGTCGCACTTCATGATGCCGCCGAAGATGTTGACGAGGATGCCCTTCACGCGCGGATCGGCGGTGATGATCTTGAACGCCGCCGTCACCTTCTCCTTGCTGGCGCCGCCGCCGACATCGAGGAAGTTGGCCGGCTCGGCGCCGAACAGCTTGATGATGTCCATCGTCGCCATGGCCAAGCCCGCGCCGTTGACCATGCAACCGATGTCGCCATCCAGCGAGATGTAGGCGAGATCGTACTTGGAGGCTTCGATCTCCTTCTCGTCTTCCTCGCCAAGGTCGCGCAGGTCGGCCCATTCAGGATGGCGGAAGCCGGCGTTGGAATCGAAGCTCACCTTCGCATCGCCGCACAGAAGCTTGTTGTCTTCGGTGACGATGAGCGGGTTCACTTCGAGCAGGCTCATGTCGCTCTTCACGAACGCATCGTAGAGCTTGGTCACCAGATCGGCGGACTGCGCGGCGAGATCGCCGGACAAGCCGAGCGCAGCGGCGACCTTGTCGGTGTCGGCCTTGGTGACGCCGGTGGTCGGGTCAATGCCGACGGTGGTGATCTGCTCCGGCGTGTCGTGCGCGACTTCTTCGATGTTCATGCCGCCAGCCTGGCTGACGACGAACGCGACGCGGCTCTGCTCGCGATCGACCAGCGCCGAGAGATAGAATTCCTTGGCGATCTTCACGCCCTCTTCGATGTAGAGGCGCTTGACCACGCGGCCGGCCGGGCCGGTTTGCAGCGTGACGAGCGTGCTGCCGAGCATCTGGTCCGCCCACGTCTTCACGTCTTCGGCTTTGAAGGCGATGCGCACGCCGCCCTTCTCGCCCGCGCTCGCTTCCTTGAACTTGCCCTTGCCGCGGCCGCCAGCATGGATCTGGCTCTTCACCGCCCAGACCGAGCCGCCCAGCTTCGTCACGGCCTCGGCCGCCTCCGCCGCCGTGAAGGCGGGATAGCCACGCGGCACCGGGACGCCGAAGCTCTTGAGGACGGCTTTGCCTTGGTACTCGTGGATGTTCATCGGCGACCCTTCGGGAAATCGGAGCGGACCTCTTACAGGCCGAGCGCCCGCGCCGCCAAGCCCAAGACCGCGCAAATCGCCAGCGCGAGTAGCAGGTTCAGCCGGAAGCGGATCAGAGCGAGCGCCGCGCCGAAGGCCAGCGCCGCCATCCAGGGCCGGACTGACGCGAGGTCCGGCAGCTCGAGCGGGCCGAGGGCGAACTGGCGGGCGAACAGCGCGTGCGAAGCGAAGAACAGCGCCAGCTTGGCGATGACGCCGAGCACGGCGGCGGTGATGGCGGCCAGCGCGCCGGCAGCGCGGCGGTTGTGCTCCAGGCGCTCGGCGAACGGCGCGGCGGCGAAGATCCAGACAAAGCTCGGCGCGAACGTGCACCACAGCGCGACAGCCGCGCCCGCAAACGCCAGCGCGCCGCCGCCCGCGTTCCAGCCAGCGAGGTAGCCGGCGAACTCGTTGACGAGGATGAGCGGGCCAGGCGTCGTTTCTGCGAGACCGAGGCCGTCGATCATCTGCGGCGGCGTCAGCCAGCCGCGCGCTGCAGCTTCGGTGGTGAGGTAGGCCAGCAGCGCGTAGGCGCCGCCGAAGGTCACGCAGGCCAGCACCGAGAACACCAGCGCGATCTGGAACAGCACGTGATCGGGGCCGAGCGTGACGGCGATCAGCGCGGGCGGCGCGAGCCAGAGAATGAGCCAGAGCAGCGCAGGCCCCTTCCCCCCGAGGGCCGTGGGTTGCGCGGCCACGGCGCGCGCGCCCACCCCTGCGTTGGAGAACGCGCCGACCAAGCCTGCCGCCACGATCACAAGTGGGAACGGCGCGCCGAGAACGAGCGCGGCGAACGCGGCGGCGGCGATCAGCAAAGCAAGCTTCGTCTTCAGCGCGCGCTTGGCGATCTTGATCAACGCTTCCGCCACAAGCGCGACCACCGCGCATTTCACGCCGTCGAACGCAGCCGCCACCAGCGGCACGGCGCCGAAATTCACGTAGAGCCACGAGAGTGCGAGCACGACCAGCGCACCGGGGATGACGAACAGCCAACCGGCGATCAACGCGCCTTGCCAGCCGCGCAGGCGCCAGCCGACATAGGTCGCGAGCTGCTGCGCTTCCGGGCCGGGCAACACCATGCAGAAGGCGAGCATGCGCTGGAAGCGCGCGTCATCGATCCAGCCGCGCTCGTCAACGAACACGCGGTGCATGAGCGCGATCTGACCGGCCGGTCCGCCGAAGCCAAGGCAGCCGATCTTCAGCGAGTCACGAAAGAGGGTCGCGAGCGAGACCACATGCGCCGCTAGCGCGGATTGCTGACGCCTGCAATCGCGCCTGGGGCCGGCTTTGCGTCTTCGTCGCCATAGGCGATTTCGCCTGCGGCGACGCTGGTGCCGAGCTGCGGTGCGAACTCTTCCTTGGTGGTCGCCGGCTCACGCGTGGTGCGGCGCCAGAACATGGCCAGCGCAACCAGCAGCGCCGCAGCGCCCGCGAACCAGAACATGCCGGCGATGCCGAACCAATCCACCAACGGGCCCATCAGCAGCGGCCCGATCACCGATCCGCTCGCCCAGACGAACAATAGCCCCGCTGCTGATTGTGCGAGACGGCCAGGCTCGGCGCGGTCGGCCATGTGCGCGACGGCGATTCCGTAGAAGCTGAGCGCGCCTGCGCCCCAGCCGAAGAACAACAGGATCGCCTGCACGTTGGAGAGCGCCCCGCTCCAAAGCGCCAACGCGAACGCGCACACAGCAGCGAGCCCGGCTAGCGCGGCGATGACGAGCCGGCGGTCGACGCGATCCGAGACGCGTCCAGCCGGCCATTGCAGCAACAAAGAGCCGGTAAAGGCCGCCGCATAGAAATTGGCCGCCGCGGCCGGTCCATAATGCTGCGAGGCGTAGAGCGGCGCGAGCGCCAGCACGCCGCCATTCACCAGCCCGGCGCCGAAGCTGCCGATGACGGCTGCGGGCGCGGTGGCGAATTGCTCGACCAGCGCCAGCGGCTGCGCCTTGGGCGGCGCGGGCTGCTCAGCGGCGGTGAAGCACACCGGCACCATCGACAGCGCGGCGAGCGCGGCCGAGATCATCCACGGCTCGGGCGCTTGCGGCGCATAAGTGGCGGCGAAGAAAGGGCCGATGGCGATCGCGCCCTTGGTGAGCACCATATAGATGCTCATCACCTCCCCGCGCGCGTTCGATGAGATCGAGTGGCTCATCCAGCTTTCGACAACGGCGAACATCAGCGCCACCGCCACGCCCGCGCACATGCGCGCAAAGCCCCAGCTCCAGACATCGCCCGCGAAGTGCAGCATCAGCGTCGTCACCGCGAAGATGGCGGCGCTGGCGGCGTAGACGCGGATGTGGCCGACGCGCGCGAGCAATGTCGTCGCGATCATCGCCCCCATCATGAAGCCGGCCGAGTAGGATGCTGCGACCAAGCCGAGCGCGGTGCGCGAATGGCCTTCGGCGGCGAACGCCAGCGGCAGACGCACGCCTAAGAGCCCGCCTGCGATCTGCAGGATCGTCACAGCTGCGATCAGCGTAGCGACGTTGCGCAATTGGTTGGGCATGGGAGCGGCGTTTTCTTAGGGTGATCCGCCGCCCCGCGCCATTCAGAAATGTGAGCAAAGCGGTGGACAGGCCGCTTCCGGGCCGCCTCAGCCGAGCAGGAAGTCAAACATGAAACGGCCCGGCATGAAGGCAAGCACGCCGGCGACGATCAGGCCGCCTATAAACATGCCCGTCATCGCCCGTTGGTGCGTCTGCACTTGCTTGCGCCGGATCGCATAGATCGCCATCGGCAGGCCGATGATGGTCCAGCCGCTGAGCAGATGGATGATCGACCAGGCGCCGCGATTGAGCTCCGTGATGAAAAGGCTGGAGATGGCGGCTGCCGCCATGGCCAGCACCCAGGCCCAGCCAAGCGTCCGGTGGAAACCGCTTCCCTTCGGTTTGAACAGGATGACGCCGCCGATCACGAGCGCCGATAGCGCGGCCAGCACATGCAGCTTAATCATGAGCGGCAAGCGCGCGGCCAGGGCCCAGTCCGGCGCGTGGGGCGTGACCGGGTGCTGCTCGAAATAACCGACGAACAGCCGCCAGTTGGGGACGAAGACGGCGCCAAGGATAAGCGCGAACACAGCCCAGGGGAGGTAAGGACGGGCGGCGCTCAGGACGGATTGCTTTGTGGTCACGGGATCGAAGCTCCAACTCGGCTCTGCTAGAAGCCCTCTCCGAACCGTGGAGCCGTTGCACCCGAACATGCGTGGACCTGCCGATCCGATACGCGAAACGACCCAAGAGGCGGTTGGCGAAGCGCCAGATGCGGGCGATCCGCCGCCGAATTGGCAGGCCTGGGCGCGCAATCTAGGCATCGCCGGCGCAGCTGGCGCATTCTTGGCGTTCGTGGGCGCGATGGGCACCGGGCAAACGCCCCTGCTCACCCGCCTGCTCTATTGGGCGCCGCTGATGATGGCGGGCGGCGTGCTGGGCAATTTCACGGCGCTGCTGGTCGCACGGATTCCGAACGCGCGCATGAACCCATGGCTGTTCGGGGCGATCCTGGCGCTGGTCATGAGCGTGCCGTCGACGCTCTTTGTCTGGGGTTACACCAACCTCGTCTTTGCCGCGCACCTGGGCGTGGGCGCCCTGCCCGCACTGTTCGGCAGCGTGCTGGTGATCTGCTGCGCCATGACCGCACTGATGGTGCTGGTGAATTGGCCGGGACGGGTAACGCACGCGCCGGCGGCGGGCGCAGCACCAGCAGCGGTGCGCTTTCTGGAACGGCTGCCGCCAAAGCTGAAGGGCGCAGTGCTCTACGCCGTTTCAGCCGAGGACCACTATCTGCGCCTTCACACCTCCAAGGGCAGCGACCTCATTCTGATGCGGCTCGCCGACGCTATCGCTGAACTCGATGGCCTCGAGGGCGCGCAGACGCACCGCTCCTGGTGGGTGGCGCGCGAGGCGGTGGAGAGCGCACGGCGCGAAGGCGATCGCGCCGTGCTGGTGCTCAAGGGCGGCGCCGAGGCGCCAGTGAGCCGGCCCAATGTGCGGCCTCTGCGCGAGGCCGGCTGGCTTTAGTGCGCCGCAGCGGCGGCAGGCGGATCGCGGAACACCCAATCGCTATCAGCGGCGAGGTACACGAAGGTCGCCCAGGCCGCGACGTTCTGACGAAGCGCGGCCGGATCGATGGCGTAAAGCGTGTCGTCCGGCGTGTGATGATAGTCGAAATAGTCGCTGCCATCCTGGCTGAGATCGACCACCGGCGCGCCAGCTTGGCGGATGGCGCCCACATCGGCGCCGCCGTCGGCTTCGTTGTTGCCCGGCAGGATGCCAAGCGGGGCAAGCGTGCGCTGGAACGCGCGCGCATACGGCATGGCGCTGTCGGAGAAACGCGTGTCGAAACGCCAGACGCGGCCGGCGCCGAAATCGCTCTCCAGCGCGACGATGTGGTTCTCGTTTGCATGCGCACGGCCATAAGCAGCGCCGCCATGCACGCCGTTCTCTTCCGAGCCGGCGAGCAGAATGCGGATGGTGCGGCGTGGACGGCTCGGCAGCTCGCGGATCAAGCGCGCAGCGGCGGTGATGATGGCGACTCCGGCGCCGTCATCGATGGCGCCCTGGCCCATGTCCCAGGAATCCAGGTGCGCGGCGAGCAGGACGATTTCGTCCGGCCGTTCGCGGCCACGGATTTCAGCGATCACGTTGCCGGACTGCGCATTGTCGCGGATGTCGGCGCGGATATCGAGGCGCACACGCACGGCGCCGCGCTGAACCAGGTTTGCAAGCACATCGGCGTCCGCCGGCGAAATCGACATCGCCGGCAGCGAGGCGCCGTCGGCTTGCCGCGAGGAGCCGCCCTGGTGCGCGAAGCGATGCGTGTCGGTGCCGACGGCGCGGATCAGGCAGCCCACGGCGCCCTTGCCTTGCGCCACCGGCGCGCAACGGCCGCGCTTGCGCACAGCGACGCCATAGCCCGCGCCATCCTGTGCGCGGTTCATGTGCTCATCGATGAAAACGATCCGGCCACTAACAGCGCTTGCGGGCGCCGCTTCGAGCGCGGCCATGTCAGCAAAACGCACCACTTCGGCGGTGACGCCGCCTTCAGGCGTTGAGGGCGAGCCGCCGAGCGCGGCGGCGACCATGGCGCGCTCACCGTTTGCGCCGACAATGTGCGCTTCTTCGCGCGTTGCATCCCAGTACGGGATCGTGAACGGCTCGATGCGGACATTGCTGAGGCCGTTGGCGCGCAGCATCGCAACGGCCCAATCGCGCGCGCGTGCTTCTGCTTCAGAAGCGGCAAGGCGCGGGCCAACCTGCGTCACCAAATCCTCGACGATCTCGTAAGCGTGGTCGCTTTGCAGCGCGGCGGCTTGCAGGCGATCGATCGTGCGCTGCTGCGCGGGCGTGACCGGCGCCGCTTGCGGCTGTTCGCGCGCCGGATTGATGGCCTGCACAAAACCGGGCGCCGGCGCCGCTGTCTGCGCGCTCGCGCCAGAGGCGAACGCAAGCGCCGCCAGTCCAATAACGATCTTCTGCATGCGTGTCCCCAAACTGCTTGGCGTTATAGTGGCGCCCCGCGCCGCTTATACAAGCGCACAGCGACGATCAGGCGCCGCGCCGCGCGCGCCACTGCGTCTTCGACTGGCCGTAGAGATCGACCAGGTGATCCTGAAACGGTGCGGGCAACGACACGTCCTCTCGCTGCAGCGTTGAGCCCAAGCGCTCGGCCAGCGCGATCGAGGGCGTGTTGTTCTTGTCGATGCAGTGGATCACGTCATCCCAGCCGAGATGATCGAAGGCCCAGTCGATGGCGGCTGCAGCGCCTTCGGCGGCGAAGCCCTGCCCCATCGCGCTGGCCTTGAGCCCCCAGCCCACTTCCGTCCCGGGCCAAGAGCCTTGCTCGCCGCCCGGCCGCCATGGGCCCAAGCGACCGATCCATTCGCCGGTGTCGCGCCGCAGCACCGAGAACATCGAATAGCCGAGCAGCGCCCACGCGCCGGTCAGCGCCGCCATCGTGCGCCACGCCCCATCGCGCGTGGTGACGCCGCCGATGAAGCGCATGGTCTCTTCTTCCCGCGCCATCGCAGCAAAGCCTTCGATGTCGTCTTGCTGCGGCGGACGCAAGATGAGGCGCGCAGTGGTGAGGGTTGGGCCGAGGATCATGCTTCCTCACCTACGACAATCTGTACCCTTTGCCCGCCGTCGATCCCGACGCGGTAGTGAACCTCTGGCCACCCGACGCGGCTATAAGTCCACTCCTCGCGCACCCAAGAGCGTCGCGGGTATGAGTGGCTTTCGGTCCACTCACTGCCCAAACATGTCCTGACGGCATATTGCGTCAGGTACTCATGGAAGTCGCCTCGCTCCTCCACGAAGCGCGACTGGCTCCAGCCATACTTCTCGCGCCGCTCGTGACGAATCCAGGTGTCCGAAACACGGTGCGTCGCGCTCGCAGAGCGCACCGCCTCGACATTGTCTCGAAGAGACGCACACGTATCGATGCGAGGCCGCCAGGCAGGCGCCGTGATGAGCGCAACCACCATGATTGCGCCCAAACAAGCGAGCGCAACCTTACCCCACGCTGGGATCGATGCTCTTGCACGCATCGACCAAGCCTTTAACGGCGTTGACGGAATTGTCGAACATGGCGCGTTCGGTCGGGGTGAGTTCGATTTCGACCACTTTCTCGACGCCGCCTTTGCCGATGATGCACGGCACGCCGACATACATGTCGTTGAGGCCGTATTCACCGAACAGGTTGGCCGCGCACGGCAGCAGGCGCTTCTTGTCGCGCAAATACGATTTCGCCATCAGCATGGCGCTTTCAGCCGGCGCGTAGAAGGCCGAGCCGGTCTTCAGGAGGTTGACGATTTCGGCGCCGCCGTCACGCGTGCGCTGCACGATCTGGTCGAGCTTCTCTTGCGTGGTCCAGCCCATCTTGACGAGGTCGGGCAGCGGGATGCCTGCGATGGTGGAATAGCGCACCAGTGGCACCATGGTGTCGCCGTGGCCGCCGAGCACGAAGGCCGTGACGTCTTCGACCGAGACCTTGAACTCTTCGGCGAGGAAGTAGCGGAAGCGCGCGCTATCGAGCACGCCGGCCATGCCGACGACCTTGTTGTGCGGCAGCTTCGAGAACTGGCGCAGCGCCCACACCATCGCATCCAATGGATTGGTGACGACGATGACGAACGCATTCGGCGCGTGCTGAGCGATGCCCTCGCCCACCGCCTTCATCACTTTCAGATTGATGCCGAGAAGATCGTCGCGGCTCATGCCCGGCTTGCGCGGCACGCCGGCGGTGACGATGCAGACATCGGCGCCGGCGATGTCGGCGTAGGCGTTCGCGCCCTTAAGCGCGCTGTCCTTGCCGAACACCGGCGAGGCTTCGGCGATGTCGAGGCCTTTGCCCTGCGGCACGCCCTCGGCGACGTCGAACAGGATCACATCGCCCAGTTCTTCGCGCGCGGCGATGTGGGCGAGCGTGCCGCCGATCATGCCTGAACCGATAAGGGCGATTTTCGCGCGGGCCATGGGACGAGTGCTCCGATATTCGGGAAAAGAAGGCGGGTGATTAGACCCGCCCGGGCGGCGGCGCAACGCGGCCAACCGCCCGATTCGACCGAAAACCCAGGCGCTGCGGCCCTCAGCCCCCGCGCGAACGCGGCCAGCAGGCGAAGATGGTCCAGATTCCGAGCAAAGCGCTCGACACGTTGATGGCGATTTCGGCCTTCATCGCCTCGCTCGTGGCCGCCAAGGGGTAGAGGCCGTTTTCGATGTTGAAGGTGATGTCCATCAAAGCGAGGTAGATCAGCGCCGAGCCCGCCAGCAGCCCCGCAGGCCGGGCCCAGGCGCGGCCTGCAATCAGCCCCACGCCGGATACGGCCATGCACAGCGCCATCCAGCCATCCGCCACCGGAAACGCCGATTCAAACGCGGTGTACCAGCGCTCGGTCGAAGTCATCACCTCGCCGCCGCTGAAATAGCTCCACCAATAGATCGCGGTGACGATGGCGCCGAGGATGAGCAGGAAGCCGAGGATGCGGTCAGCAAAAGCGGGCCTCATCGCTTTAGCATCATCAACAGACCATCGCCCACGCTGGTCATGACGGCGTGGACGCGCGCATCGCTTCTGGCCTTTTGCGCCAGAGCGCGCAGCGCGGTGGTGTCGGGCGTTGTGTCGGCGGGGTCAGCGACGCGGCCGGACCAGAGCACGTTGTCGAACAAGAGCACGCCGCCCGGCCGCAGCAATTTGAGGCCGCGTTCGTAATAGGCGTCGGAGCTGCTTTTGTCGGCGTCGATGAAGCCCATGTCGTAGGCGCCGCCCTGGCCCGCATCGAGCCGCTGCTGCAGCGTCTCTGTCGCCGGCGCGAGCTTCAGCTCAATCACGTCATCGACCTGCGCCTCGCGCCAATAGCCGCGCGCCTGCAAGGTCCATTCTTCGGAAACATCGCAGGCGAGCAGATGCGCGCCGAGCGGATGCATCTCTTTCATCGCCAGCGCCGTGGCGAGCGAGGAATAGCCGGTGAACACGCCGACTTCGAAGGCGCGCTTAGCGTTGAGCATGCGCGCGATGAATTGCATGAAGGCGCCCTGCTCCGGGCTGATCTGCATGCGCGCCATCGGCAGCGCCGCCGTCTCGGCGCGGCAGCGCGCCAAAACCGGATGCTCAGGCGGATTGGCCTGAGCGAGATAGCCGATCAGTTCCGGCGACAAACCAAGTGAAGCGGACATAGTCCGCCGACACTAAGCCAGCCGCTTCAGCTCAGCCACTAGGTCGTCGCGCTCCCAGGTGAAACCGCCCTCGTTGTCGGGCTGACGGCCGAAATGGCCGTAGGCGGCGGTGCGCGCATAGATCGGGCGATTGAGCTTCAGGTGCGTGCGGATCGCCCGCGGCGTGGCGCCGCCGATCATCTCGGGCAACGCCTTTTCCAGCTTGGCGGGATCGATCGTGTCGGCGCCGTGCAGGTCGACATAGAAGCTGGTCGGGCGGGCGACGCCGATAGCGTAGCTGATCTGGATGGTGCAGCGCTGGGCCAAGCCGGCGGCCACGACATTCTTCGCCAGATAGCGGCAAGCGTAGGCAGCCGAACGGTCGACCTTGGTCGGGTCCTTGCCGGAAAATGCGCCGCCGCCGTGGGGCGCCGCGCCGCCATACGTGTCAACGATGATTTTGCGGCCAGTCAGACCAGTGTCGCCGTCGGGACCGCCGATCTCGAACTTGCCGGTCGGGTTCACAAGAAACTGCGTCTTCTTGGTAATGAGCCCATCCGGGAACACCGAGCGGATGTAAGGCTCAAGCAGATCGCGCATGCGCTTGCTCGAGTAGCTTTGCTCACCGAGCTTCTTCTTGTGCTGATGGCTGACGACGATCGCGACCACTTCGGCCGGCTTGCCGTTGGCATAGCGCAGCGTGACTTGGCTCTTGGCGTCCGGCTCAAGCTCCGGGCGCTCGCCAGAGTGACGTGCGTCGGCGAGTTTTTTCAGAACGTTGTGCGAAAATTGGAGCGTGGCCGGCATCATCTCCGGCGTTTCGCTGCAGGCGTAGCCGAACATGATGCCCTGATCGCCAGCACCTTCGTCCTTCTTCTCCGTTGCGTCGACGCCTTGCGCGATGTGCGCAGACTGGCCGTGCAAATAGCAGGCGTATTTCGCCTTCTCCCAATGGAAGCCCTTCTGCGCGTAGCCGATGTCTTTCACCGCTTCGCGCACCTTCGGCTGCAACGAGGCAATGATTTCCTTGGTGAAAGCCTTGTTTTCGGCCTTGCTCTTGCCCGCCTTTCCGGCGCGCACTTCACCGGCGAGAATGATGCGGTTGGTTGTAACCAAAGTTTCACACGCAACGCGCGCTTCGGGATCGGCCTCGATGAAGGCGTCAACAACGGTGTCGGAGATGCGGTCAGCAACCTTGTCGGGGTGACCCTCAGACACACTTTCGCTGGTGAATACGTAATCGCTTCTCGCCACGCGGGTTCTCCGGCCCAAGATTCAGCGCATGCTCTTAGGGAGAACTGCGCAGCCGTGCAAATGCCTGCCGCTAAAGTCTAGCTGCGCTTGTTTTCCGCGGTCTCGTCTGCCAGCGCCTTCACCAACTCAACCACGCGGCGGCGCACCTTCACACTCTTGATCGAGGCGAACAGGCTGATCAGCTGCACGCCTTCCGGCGTGGACAATACGTCAGCGGAATATTCTTGCTTGGGCTCGGCGACTCCCCCGCGTGAGGTGAGACCTTCGAAGAAGCGCGCGGCTGGCAGATCGAGCGCGCCCGCAATGTCGAACAAGCGGCTCGCCGCTATTCGATTCACGCCCTTCTCGTATTTCTGAACCTGCTGAAAGGTGACGCCAAGTAATTCTGCGAGTCGTTCTTGACTCATGCCGATTTCGAGGCGGCGAGACCTGACGCGCTGGCCTATTTTTCTATCGATTGCGTTCGCCGCCCGCTCATCATTCATCTTATATCTGTCCTTCCCCGGGACGTGACCGGAAGAAACCGCAAGCATGCAATGAATACAAGAATCAAGGGGAACAAAAGTTTTGCACCCCAGGAATGTGCAGTTTCAATCAGTGCGGGTGGTAATTGCGCTTCGGCAAACAGCGCGCCATGCCCCGTCGCGCGGACTTCCCTCCCGTAAGAATCGATGATTGCGGAGATGCCGCCGGAGGCTGCGCGCGCCATCGGCAGCCCCTCTTCGATCGAGCGGTACCGCGCCATCGCATAGTGCTGATAGGGGCCGGTGCCGTGCCCGAACCACGCGTCATTGGTGACGCTGATGATCCAGCCCGGGCGTTCGTCGCCCTCTGGAACCATGCCAGGAAAAATCGCCTCATAACAAATGAGTATTACGGCCTCCGGGGCGTCGGGGATCACCAGGCGGGTGGGCGGCGGCCCAGCCTCGAAGCCAGCGCCGATGCGCTGCAGCGGAGCGATGTTGAGCGAGCTGACCAGCGACCAGAGCGGAATGTATTCCCCGAACGGCACGAGGTGGTTCTTGTCGTAGGTTTGAGAGAGGCGCGGCTGGCCGCTGACGCCGTCGATCACCGCTGCCGAATTGAAATAAAGCAATTCCTGGCCGCGCACTTCACGCCGCGTGAGCCCGGTCACTAAGACGCGGTCGCCCAGCCCACGACCGAGCGCCTGCATGAAGGATGGGTTCTCCAGCATGAAGAAATTCACGACCGGGATGGCCCCTTCCGGCCAAATCACTACGGAGGCGCGGCTCGTATCCGGCGGGCCGCTCTCCTCCAGATAGCGGTCGAGCACCCGCCACTCTTGATCGACACGCCCCTCCCACTTTTCCGCCTGGCTGAGCCCGGAATCGGCGACGCGGATGATCGGCTTCGCCCCTGGCGGTTCGACTGGGGCCTGCGCCAGGCGCTGCACCCCCCACCCCCAGGCGAGGCCCACAAGCAGCGCGGCCCCGAGCACCGGAGCAAAGCGGCGGCCCGCAGCAAGACCGGAATCACCGATCGCCGCCGGCGTCGCCGCGACCGCATAGGTGAGCAGAGTAAGGCCGTAGATGCCGATGATCGAAGCGAGCTGCGAGATCGGCTCGCCAGGCGTCCAGACATAGCCGGCAAGCAGCCACGGGAAGCCGCCAAACAAATGCCCGCGCAGCCACTCGGTTGCAGTGAACACCGCGGCGAACCAAGCGAGCCGGCGCAAGTCCCGCGTCCAGAAGCTCAGTGCGAGCGCGCCGGCGAGCCCGAAATAGAGCGCCGCGCCGCCAGCCAATGCGATGGTCGCGGGAATGCCCCAGATTGGGCCCCACGCCTGGGAATCCACGTTGAAGGCGGATGCAACCCAGTAGAGCCCGGTCAGCATATGGCCGAAGCCGAAGCACCAGCCGAGCGCGAAGCCGCGGCGGATTGGCTTGTCGCGTTCGCTGGCGCCGTCGAACAGCCAGATCAGCAGTGTGATGGCGGCGAAAAAAACGAGCGTGAACTGAAACGGCGCGTGCCCAAGCGTCGCCAGCGCGCCTGCGAGAAAGGCAAGGCCACGGCGCTGCCAAACCGTTCGAGCCCCCAGCCAAGCGTGAATGCGCGACGTCGAAGCGGCGACCGAGTCGTTCAAGTGCATACTCCCGGAGAAATGCGCGCGAGTGGTGGAAAACAGATCGCGTTTAGCGCGCGTGCGCGCTGCGCCGACAACGTCTACGCGCTCGACTTGAGGCGTTGTTCTGACGGCGGCGCCTGCGCCTCGCCGACGCGCTTGATGCGGATGCGTTTCACGCGGCGCGGATCGGCATCGACGATCTCAAGATCGAAACCGGCGGGATGATGCAGGATTTCGCCGCGCTGCGGCAGGCGGCCCGCAAGCGCCACAGCGAGACCGCCCGCTGTGTCGAACTCATCCTCATGATGGGGCAAGCTGAGATCGGCGGAGAGCGCCGCCTGCAACTCGTCGATGGATGCACGGCCGTCGACTTCGAACGCGCCGCCGGGGCGCTCCAGCACCAGTCCAGCATCGACATCATGCTCGTCTTCGATGGCGCCGACGATCTGCTCGACCAGATCCTCCATCGAGACGAGGCCGTCGGTGCCGCCATACTCATCGACGACGAGCGCGAGATGGATGCGGCTCGACTGCATTTTCAGGAACAGCGTCGCCAGCGTCATCGATTGCGGCACGAACAGAATGTCGCGCCGGATGCGCCCGAGCGAGCGATCGGCGAACGTGCCCTGCGCCTCGCCCTCGGCATTGGGCGCGAGCAGCGCGAGCACGTCGCGCACGTGCACAAAGCCCTGCGGATCGTCGAGTGTTTCGCCATAGATCGGCAGACGCGAGTGCTGGCTCTCGGAGAAGACTTGGGCCGCCTCCCCCAAGCTCGCCGAAGCTTCGATAGCGACGATCTCGGCGCGCGGCCGCATGACATCGGCGACGCGTAAGCGGTCAAAGCGCGCGGCGCGCAGGATCATGTCCTTCTGCGCCAATTCCATGCTCTCGCCGCCTTCTTCGCCGGCGCGCAGCGCTTCCTCGACGGCTTCGGCGGAGCCACCCTTTTGCCGCGCAAACACGCGCGTCAGTTTCTTAATCAGGCCCGCGCGTCTTCGCGAGGGAAGTTCGGCGTCTTCTCCAATGTCAGCCATCGGCGTTGCGATCAGGTCCTTGCGTGTCAGTTGTAGGGGTCTTCAATCCCCAGCGCGGCCAGGATGGCGATCTCTTTCGCCTCCATGACCGCTGCATCCGCTTCGTTCAGGTGATCATAGCCCAACAGATGCAAAAACCCATGCACGGCGATGTGCGCGGCATGGTTATCGAAGCTCTTGCCCTGAAAATCCGCTTCCACAGCAATGGTTTCCGCCGCCATTGCGATATCGCCCAGAAAGCCGGGTTCGCTCGGCTCATCGGCGGCGGGCGGAAACGACAGCACGTTGGTCGGCCCGTCCTTGCCGCGAAATTGCTTGTTGAGGCCCGCGACCTGCATGTCGCCGCCCAGGAGCAGCGACACCGTGCCGCCTACGCCCTCGGCGGCGGCGGCCGCCGCCAGCGTACGCGCAAGCATCTCTTCCTTGCCCCGCCAAAGTTCGTCGCCGCCGACAATATCGACTTCGAACGGACGCGCTTCAGACACGGCCAGCCTCATCGCGCTCATAGGCTTCGACGATTCGCGCGACCAGGCGATGACGCACAACGTCCTGGCCGGAGAAGCGGATCACTTCAACGCCCTGCATCCGCTCCAGGATCGCGATCGCGTGCGAAAGGCCGGATTGATCCGGCCGCACCAAGTCAATCTGCGAAGGGTCGCCGGTGACGACCATGCGTGAGCCTTCGCCGAGGCGCGTCAGCACCATCTTCATCTGCAGAATGGTCGCATTCTGCGCTTCATCGCAGATGACGAACGCGTTCGACAGCGTGCGCCCGCGCATGAAGGCAAGCGGCGCCACCTCGATCTGGCGCCGCTCGCGGCGTGCTTTGAGATCGTTCTCGCCCATCTGGCTGCGGAACGCATCCCAGATCGGCTGCAGATACGGATCGACCTTCTCGGCCAAGTCGCCCGGCAGATAGCCGAGCTTTTCGCCGGCCTCGACCGCCGGGCGGGTGACGACGATGCGATCGACGCGATCCTGCTTCAGCGCCTCAACCGCCGCAGCCACCGCGAGGAATGTCTTGCCCGTGCCAGCCGGGCCGACGCCGAAGATGAGGTCGATGTTCTCGTCGCGCAGCGCTTCGACATAATGGACCTGGCGCGGCGTGCGCAGCGTGAGGCCGCCAAGCTGGGGCAAGGTCATCGGCCCCTGCGCTTGGTTCGGCCCTTCCGAGAAGGAGATTGCGGCCAGCACTTCGCCTTCGCGGATGCGGCCCTTGCGGCGCGCGAGGTCGGCAAGCGCATCGACGATGCGCTGCACGCGTTCGAGATCGGCGCCGCCGTCAGCGCGCGCACGAACGAGAATGCGGTCGCCTTGCGCATCGAGCGTCACCCGGTAGACCGGCGCGCCGCGCGGCGCGTTCGGATCGCGGAACGCCTCCTGGATGTGCGCGAGGTGGCGATGCAGCGGGCCGAACACGGCCTGCGCCACATTCGCATCGCCAAGCGCGATGGTGCGAGTCAGCTCGCCGCCGGCGGAAGCGCCGCTCACGCGATCACCGGCGTGCGCGCAAGTTCGCCGCTCAGCGAGTTTTGCGAGCTGGCGACGATGCGCACCGGCACAATTTCGCCGGGGCGGGCGCTTGGGGCGTCGAAATGCACCGCTTGCAGATAAGGCGAGCGGCCATGCGCCTGGCCGGCTTTGCGGCCCTGCCCTGTCACCAGCACGGGCAACACGCGGCCGATTTGCGCGGCATTGAAGGCGCGCTGTTGCTCCGACAGCAGCATCTGCAGGCGCGCCAAGCGCTCGGCCTTCGCCTCCTCACCCACCTGCGCCATCATCGCCGCGGCGGGCGTGCCTGGGCGTGCCGAATACCTGAACGAAAACGCCGAGGCGAAATTGACGTCCTGAACCAAGCTCAGTGTGGCTTCGAATTCTTTGTCGCTCTCGCCCGGGAAGCCGACAATGAAATCCGTCGACAGCGCAATGTCGGGCCGCGCGGCCCGGAGGCGCGCAATGATGTCGCGATAGAAGGCGCTGTCGTGCTTACGGTTCATGGCTTTGAGGATGCGGTCCGAGCCCGACTGAACCGGCAGATGCAGATAGGGCATCAGCTTCGGCTCATCGCCATGCAGCGCGATCAGCTCATCGGTCATCTCGACTGGATGCGAGGTGGTGTAGCGCAACCGCTCGACGCCCTCGATGCGCGCAAGGCGCGCGAGCAGGTCGGCGAAGCCGGCGCCGCCGTCGCCGTGATAGGCATTCACGTTCTGGCCGAGCAGCGTGATTTCACGCACGCCCTTGTCCGCCAGCGCTTGGGCTTCGGCGAGCACGTCTGCCAGCGGGCGCGAATATTCGGCGCCGCGCGTGTAGGGCACGACGCAGAAGGTACAGAACTTGTCGCAGCCTTCCTGGATCGAGAGGAATGCGGTGACCCCGTCCGGCGCACGCTCCGGCAGCGCGTCGAATTTTTCCTGCGCGGTGAAGTCGGCGGCGAGGCGCTCGCCGGTCTTGCGCGCGGCGCGCGCAATCAGTTCCGGCAGCTTGTGGTACGCCTGCGGACCGACCACGAGATCGACGGCCGGCGCGCGCGCCACGATCTCTTCGCCTTCGGCCTGCGCAACGCAGCCAGCAATGGCGATGGTCATCCCCTTCCCTTCGGCCTGGCGGCGCTCCTTGTGCGCGCGCAGGCGGCCGATTTCGGAATAGACCTTCTCGGTCGCCTTCTCGCGAATGTGGCAGGTGTTGAGGATGACGAGGTCGGCGTCGTCCGGCTTGTCTGTCACCGCATAGCCGAGCGGGCCGAGCACATCGCGCATGCGCTCGCTGTCATAAGCGTTCATCTGACAGCCGTACGTCTCGATGAACAGACGCTTCGGCTGAGGCGTTTGGCGATCGGTCATGCGGACTCAGACCGCCTTCTTGCCGGCGGCTTTTTCATCGAGCGGCACGCCGTAGAGCTCAAGCCGATGATCGACCAGCTTGTAGCCAAGGCGGCGCGCGATCTCGTGCTGCAGGCGCTCGATCTCGGCGTCGACGAACTCAATCACCTGGCCCGACTTCATGTCGATCAAATGATCGTGGTGGCGCTCGGGCATTTCTTCGTAGCGCGAGCGGCCGTCGCGGAAATCGTGCCGCTCAAGAATGCCGGCTTCCTCGAACAGCCGCACGGTGCGGTAGACAGTGGCGATGGAGATGCCCGGATCGATCGCCGCAGCGCGGCGATGCAGCTCCTCAACGTCCGGATGGTCGTGGCTGGTCGAGACAACGCGCGCGATCACGCGGCGCTGCTCGGTCATGCGCATGCCCTTCTCGACGCAGAGTTTTTCGATCCGGTCCATCACGTCCTCTGTGGCGCGGAAGCTACTCCCTCGCCGTCTCCACTGTCCACCGGGCCGGATCAAACGATCGGCCGCGGCAAGGTCCGGCGCATGACGATGGCGTCGACGGCGCCGTCAGCGCCTGCATAATAGGCGCGGCGCCGGCCCGCCTCCTCGTAGCCGAGCTTCGAATAAAGCGCGCGGGCGGCCTCATTATCCTCGGCGACCTCCAGATGCATACTGGCCGCCCCGCGCGCGAGCGCCGTGACACCCGCAGCCGTCACGAGAGAGGCGCCCACGCCGCGGCGGCGCGCTTCCGGCGCAACGGCGACGGTCAAGAGTTCCGCGTCGCCCGCTGCGGTCCAGGCCAGCACGAAACCCTGAATCTCGTCGGTGCGCGAAACCAGAGCGAACACGGCGTCGTTCTGCAGCAATTTGGCGATCTCTTCCGCGGTCCAGGGCCTGTCGAATGCGCGCGCGTGGATGTCCGCGAGCAGCGCGCAGGCCTCGGCGCCGACACGCTCGATCACGCCGGAGCGCCCGGCAGCGTGACGTGCGGCGCGCGCAGATAGGCTGGGTGCGGCGCGTAGCGCGCGGGATCGAGCCGCGCCGCCCGGCGCGCCAGCAGCGATGCGTCCACCAAAGCGCCAGGGCCAACAACGCTGAAGCCGCGACCACCAGCCGCCGCCGCGAAGAGCGCTTCGGCTTCGCCGCGCTCAACGCCGCGCGGCGCGATCAGCGGCACACCGTGTTCGAAGAGCGCGAGGTAAGCCGCGCCCGGCGTTTCTATCAGCGCGCCGCGCAACCCCGCTTCGCTCTCGCCAAGCGCGAGCGCTTCCAGCGTTGAGACGCCGATGCAGGGCTTGCCAAGCGCCAGCGCCAAGGCGCGGGCGAAGGAAAGCCCCACGCGCACGCCGGTGAACGAGCCCGGCCCGGTGGTGACGGTGATGCGATCGAGGCGCGCGAAGCTGACGCCCGCTTGCCGTGCTGCTTCCTGCGCCATCGGCGCCAGGTGCTCCGCCTGACCGCGCTCCATGCGGTCGCTGATGTGCGCCAGCACCGAGCCGTCGGCGACAATGGCCGCCGAGCACGCGTCGAGCGCCGTATCGATGCCGAGAACGATCACGGCGCGCCCATGCTCAACCCAGAACCTGCTCGACGCGGTTCACTTCCGGCACGTAGTGGCGGAGCATGTTTTCGATGCCCTGCTTCAGCGTCAGCGTCGAAGACGGGCAGCCAGCGCAGGCGCCGCGCATGTTGAGACGGACAACGCCCTGTTCGTGGTCCCAGGAATGGAAGGTGATGTCGCCGCCGTCGCGCGCGACCGCGGGGCGCACGCGCGCATCGATGATTTCCTTGAGCTCCTTCACGATCTCGGCGGCTTCGCCTTCATAGGCGATGTCAGCCTCGTCCGCGTCATCGGCCGGCGCGCCATCCCCCAGCAGCACGGGCCGGCCAGCGGTGAAGTGATCCATGATCGCTGCGAGCGCGTGCGGCTTCAGATGCTGCCACTCGATCGCATCGCTCTTGGTGATGGTGAGGAAATCCGAGCCCAGATAGACGCGCTCGACCCCGTCGATGCCGAACAGCGCGTGCGCGAGCGGAGAAGCCAGCGCCGCGTCCGCATCCGCGAACTCGCGGCTGCCCTGCCCCAGCACGTCGCGGCCGGGCAGGAACTTCAGCGTGCGCGGGTTTGGCGTGGATTCCGTCTGAATGAACATGACCGTCAGGTGGCCCTTTGCCTCCGGAGGGTCAAGCCGAGGGCGGCTCCTCCGCGACCGCAGCCGCAGCCTGGATGATCGGCAACGCCAGCTTACGCACCTCTTCGCGCGAGAGGGCGCCTGGCACCACCAGCACCGGCACCGGCCGGGCGCCCAGCCCCGCTGTCTTTCCAAGCTGCGTCACCAGCGGCCCGGGGCCACCCGGCCCCTCGCCCGCCGCCAGCACCACCAGCTTGATCGACGCATCTTGCTCCAGGAGCTTGCGCAGTTCGGGCTTCAGGTCACCCTCGCGCAGCACTGGCTCGGCGCTGACGCCGCACTCGGCCCAGACCTCGGCGGCGAAACGCTGGGTCAGCGATTCCGCCGCATCGCGCGCCTGGCGGCGCATCTCTTCCGTGATCGAGGCCCAGGGCGCGGGGTCCGAAGGTTCGATCACGCGCAGCATCACCAGCCGCCAGCTGGTGCTGCGGCAGATCAGCCCGGCATAGATCAGGGCGTCGGGAAATTCTTCACTCTCGTCGGCGATGACGAGACAGGCGTACCGGTCGCTCATGGGCGCGATGTTAGCACCGGATCAGGCGCGCCACAGCCCGACAACGTCGCGGACTTCGGCCATGATCGGCTCGGCCACGGCCCGGGCCTTTTCGGCGCCCTGCTTGAGGATGGCGTCGAGCGCAGCCGGGTCGCCGGTCAGGCGGCGCATTTCGGCCGCGATCGGCGCCAGCTTGGCCGCCAGCACTTCGGCCAGCGCCGGTTTGAACGCGCCAAAGCCCTTGCCGCCGAACTCCGCCAGCACCTCCTCGACGCTGCGCTCGGTGACGGCGGCATAGATGCCGACGAGGTTCTCCACCTCGGCGCGGCCTTGCAGCCCCTCTTTCGATTCAGGCAGCGGCAGCGGGTCGGTCGTCGCCTTTTTGATCTTTTGCATGATCGTGTCGGCGTCGTCGGTCATGTTGATGCGCGTCATGTCCGAGGGATCGGACTTCGACATCTTCTTGGTTCCGTCGCGCAGCGACATGATCCGCGCACCCGGGCCTTGGATCAGCGGCTCAGGCAGCGGGAAGAACGCCGGGGCGTTGTGGTCATTGTTGAACTTCTGGGCGATGTCGCGCGACAGTTCGAGGTGCTGCTTTTGGTCTTCGCCGACCGGCACGTGCGTGGCCTTGTAGAGCAGGATGTCCGCGGCCTGCAGCACCGGATAGTCGAACAGGCCAACCGATGAGCGCTCGGCGTGCTTGCCCGCTTTGTCCTTGAACTGCGTCATCCGTTCGAGCCAGCCCATGCGGGCGACGCAATTGAAGATCCACGCCAGCTCCGTGTGCTCGCGCACGGCGGATTGGATAAAAATCGTCGAGCGCGCGGGATCGACACCTGCGGCGATGTAAGCCGCGGCGACCTCGCGGCAGCGGCTGACGAGGTTCTCCGGATCGGGGCCGGTGGTGATCGCGTGCAGATCAACGATGCAGTAAATGCACTCGTACTTGTCCTGCAGGGCGACGAACTTCTGCAGCGCGCCGAGATAATTGCCGAGATGCAGGCCGTTGGTCGGCTGCATGCCCGAGAATACGCGTTGCGGGCCCTTGTATTCGGGCGGCGGGGCGTCGGTCATGGGAAACTCCGGAACATGAGAACAGGCGCGCTAGGAAGACGCTCTTCAGGCGCGCGGAAGCGGCGTCAGGTCAGGCCCGCCATCGCCAGAGTTTGTTCGTCACGTTCATGGGGCGGCTCTCTATCAGCCCTCCATGCCTGACTGCAAGGCGCCTCCCCCGGCTGGCGCGCCGCGCTCGCGCCGCAGCGCGTTGCGGACTTCGCGGATGGTCACCGCGCGCAGCGCCAGGGCGGCGATGCAATAGAGCACGAAAGCGGCGAAGGCGACGACGAGCACCGCCACTTCCTTGCGCCACAGCAGCTGCGACAAGGCGGCGTAGTTCATCGCGCAGACGCCAGCGAACACGCCCATGATCAGGCAGGCGACGCCGAGCCGCGCCAGACGGCCCCAGGCCTGGGCGCTGATGCGATAAGTTCCCTCGCGCGCCAGCGTCGACGACAGCAGCAGCACATTGAGCCAGCCAGCCACGCTGGTGGCCATGCCGAGCCCGATCACGCCGTCGACGCCGAAGCGCGGCAGCGTGAAGAAGAGGCCTGCGCCGAGCAGCGTGTTCACGATCACAGTGGTCACCGCGAACTGCATCGGCCGGCGCGTGTCCTGCCGCGCAAAGAACGGCGGGGTGAACACCTTCGCCAACACGAAGGCCGGCACGCCCCAGGCGAACTGGCGCAATACCTCCGCAGTGCGATGCGCGTCGTCGTGTGTAAACGCGCCGCGCGTCACTGTGGCGTCGATGATGAAGTACGGCATGACGATGTAGGCGATCGCCGCCGGCACGGTCAGCGCCATCGAGAGGCCGATCGCATCGTCCATCGCCGCGCTGCCAGCCTCGACCTCCCCTGCCGCGTGGTGACGCGACAGGCGCGGCACCAGCGCAAGGCCGACGGCGACGCCGATGAGGCCGAGCGGCAATTGGTAGAGCCGGTCAGAATTGTAGAGCACCGAGCGGGCGCCTTCGTCAGTGCCGGTGAGAAGTTGCGACACCAGCGAATTGATCTGCATCGCCCCGCCCGCCAGCGCGCCAGGAATGGCGAGCAGCAGGACGCGGCTCACCGCCGGCGTTATGCGCGGCAGGCCGAAGCGCAGACGCGCACCCATGCGCTGGGCGCCCCACCACAACAATCCCGCCTGCAACACGCCCGCGATGGTGACGGCGACCGACACCCAAATCGCTGCAGCGGCGCTGTCGGGCGCCAACAACAGCGCCGCGATGGTGCAGACATTGAGCAAGGTCGGCACGCCGGCGGAGAGTGCAAAGCGCCCCATCGTGTTGAGCACGCCGGAGAGCAGCGAGGCCAGCGTCATGCACGCGAGATACGGCATGGTGAGCTGCGTCATCAAAGTCGCGGTGGTGAGCACGCCGGGGTCGTCGGTGTATGCCGAAAGCAGCCACGGCATCAGGAACGGCATCGCGACCTGTGCGACGACGCAGAAGACGGCGACGACGAACAGCAAGAACGACATCGCTTCCGAGGCGATGTGGTCGGCTGAATCAGCGCCGTGCTCGGCGCGGTCGCGCGCGTAGATCGGCACGAAGGCCTGCGCGAACGCGCCCTCGGCGAACAGGCGGCGGAACAGATTCGGGAACATGAGCGCGGTGGCGAACGCGTCCATCAGCGGCCCCTGCCCGCCGAATTGAGCGTTGGCGACAAGATCGCGGGCAAAGCCGAGCACGCGGCTCGCAAGCGTCAAGGACGCCTGCACGAATGTATTGCGGGCAAGACTCATGCGGGCGTGCGACTCACGTAAGGGCCCATCTGCCTAGCGCGCCGTCGAGGCGGGCGCCACCGCGAGGCGCGACTTGGACTGCCCGGGCGAGGACGGTTCAGCGGCGCGCAGCACCTCCTCCAGCTTGGCGCGCACCGAAACGATGCGGGAGGGACTGAGCTGCTCGCCCTTGATGGTGACATAAAACACGTCCGCCGCGCGTTCGCCGTAGGTATCGATGTGGGCGCTGGCGATGGAGAGCCCCGCTTGCGTGCAGGCGCGGGCAAGATCGGCCAAGAGACCGAGGCGGTCCCTGCCCGAGGCTTCGATGACGGTGGCGTGCGGGGTGATGTCGTTGTCGATGCGCACCCACGGCTCGATCGCAAACGCAGCGCGGCGGCGCGACAGCGCGGGCGCGGGCGGGGTGGCGTGGTCGGAGAAGACGGCGCCGTGCAGGCGCGTAATCAAAGTCTCGATGGCGCCAGGATTATCGGCGCCGAAGGGGCGCATATCCGAGGTTTGGATCGAGAAGATGTCGAACGCCGCGCCATCGCGCGTCGTTTGCACGCGCGCGCCGGCGATATTGGCGCCGCAGCTGGAGATGGCGGCGGCAAGGCTGGCGAACAGGCCGGGCCGGTCGCCGGCATAGACCAGCACCTCGGTGACGCCTTGCACCGGGCGCAAACGCGCGGCGATGTGCGGCAGCGCGTGAGCGGCGCGCGCGCCCAGCACTTCGCGCGCATGCCAGGTCAGCGCCTCGGCGTCGTGGTTGAGCCAGTAGGAAACCTCGTGCGCGTCGAGCCACTGGTCGAGACCGGCAAGATCGCCGAGCTCTTCGTGTAGCTTCTGCATGGCGTTGGCGGCCATTTCGTCCAGATGCATGCGCACGCTGTCTTCGTCGGAACGGCCGCCCCGCAAGGCGGTCTCGGTCAGCCGGTACAGGTCGCGCAGCAATTGGCCTTTCCAGTCGTTCCAGACGTTGGGGCCAACGGCGCGAATGTCCGCCACCGTGAGCACGAGCAGCAGGCGCAGCCGTTCCAGCGTCTCGACCATGCGCGCGAAGTTCGAGATCGTGCGCGGATCGCTGATGTCTCGCTTCTGGGCGATGTCGCTCATTTCGAGGTGGTGGCGCACGAGCCAGCCGACGAGATCCACTTCCTCGGCAGGCAAGCCGAGCCGCTCGCACGCCGCGCGCGCGGACTTCTCCCCTTCGATCTGCTGATCGCCGCCGCCTTTGCCGGTGTCGTGCAGCAGCATGGCTAGGTACAGCGCGCGGCGATTGATGATCTTGGGGAAGAGTTCGGTCGCCAGCGGATGCTGCTTCTTGTGCCGGCCGTGCTCGATTTCGGAAATCGTCTCGATTGCCTGCAGCGTATGCTCGTCCACCGTGTAGTGGTGGTACATATTGAACTGCATCTGCGCGACGATACGGCCGACTTCGGGCACGACTTTGCCGAGCAGGCCCGCTTCGTTCATCAGCCTGAGCGCCGCGCCGGGATGGCGGGACTCGGTGAGGATGGCGAGGAGCGCTTCGCGGACGGCCCCATCCTTGCGCCATGCCGGCTGGAACGTGCGCGCGCGCTGCGTCACCTCGCGCAGCGCGTCGGGGTGGACATCGACATTGAGCGAAGCGGCGATGCTGAAGAGACGCAGCAAGTTGGCGGGCTTTGCCAACACCCGTGTCGAGTTGATGCTGAGCCGCCCCTGCTCGACCTGAAAGCCCGGCGCCACTTCTTCTGGGCGCGCGCGGCGTGAGGGCATCAACCGCTTTAGGCCGCGCGGCGCGCTCTTGGCGTCATCTTCTTCGAGCTTGGCGCAAAGGATGCGCGTGAGTGTGCCGACCCCCTTCGCCACCAGGAAGTAACGCTTCATGAAGCGCTCGACGCCGCTGTACTCGGTGCGGTCGCTGTAGCCCATGCGCTTGGCGAGTTCGGGCTGCAGGTCGAAGGTGAGCTTTTCTTCAGCGCGGCCGGCAATGAAGTGCAGATGACAGCGCACCGCCCAGAGAAACTCCAGCGCGCGGCGGAAGGCGCGGCGCTCGTCCTGCGTCAGCACGCCTGCGGCGACATATTCTGAGAGACGGGAAAAGCCGTAGCGATGGCGGGCAAGCCAGAACAGCGTGTGCAGGTCGCGCAGCCCGCCCTTCCCTTCCTTGATGTTCGGCTCGACCATATAGCGCGAGGCGCCGATGCGTGCATGCCGCTCGTCGCGCTCTCTCAGCTTGGCGGCGATGAAGCGGGCGTGACCCTTGTTGGCCAATTCAGTGCGGAAGCGCTGCTCCAGCTTGTCCGCGAGCGCCTTGTCGCCGGTGAGATAGCGCAGCTCAAGCAGCGCCGTTTCGATGGTGTGATCGCCGCGCGCCAGCTTGAGGCATTCATCGACCGTGCGCGATGAGTGACCGACCTTCAGCCCAAGGTCCCACAGCATGTAGAGCATGTACTCGACCGCCGCCGCGTCTTTGGGCGACATCTCGCTGGCGCGCACGAACAAAAGATCGACATCGGAAAAGGGCGCCAGCTCGCCGCGGCCAAAGCCGCCGACCGCAACGAGGGCAAAGCCCCGGCTGGATGGATCGGCGCCCGAGAGCATCCGGGCGTGCTCGTAAAGCGCGCAGATAATGTCCTCGGTGACGCTGCCGAGCAGGCGCGCGACCGCGAGCCCCTTGTCGCCCGCCTCCAGGCGCGACATGGCGACGCTTCGGACCCGCAACAAAGTGTCGTTGAGCAGGTTCCTGACCGCCGTCCGGTCGGCCGCACCGGGCTTGGCGTTGGCGGAGAGCGCCTGGCGCAGCGCCTCACGGTCCGGAATTCGTTCGGCTTTGGCGGACTTGGGAGGGGAGGTCATGCTCTATATTTCGTCCATCTGGGGACACGGCGCCACAGGGCGCGCCAACTCAGGTGACTTCTTGGTAAAACGCAGAACGCAAACTTGCCTCAATCTGCGAGCACAGCCAAAAGTAACAGCGACAGGCTGTGGAGACCTCCTCGATGCGGAATAAGGGCAGCAAGACGATCCGGCTGAACCCAGTCGATGAGGATCATCAGGTGCATGATCATCCGGCGCGCGCCAACCTCGAAGCGCTGATGGACCAGAAGCTGTTCGCGCAGCGCATCCGTAGCGAGCGGTCCTCGGCCTATTGGTTCGCGGCTTCCCTGTGGGGCGTTACGGGATTGGTGCTCGGCGGCATCCTCGGCGCTTACATGATGTATGTGGCGATGGATTCCTCGCTGCCGCTGGCCTCGGAAGCAGTCACCCGCGGCATGGCCGTCGAGCAGGCGCGCCAGAGCGTGAACAATCGCGAGCCATTGCTCAGCGATCCTCAGGATCAACAACAGCAGCAGCGACAGCCTTGAGGCGGTAGATCAGGTCCAGCGCTTCCTTTGGGGTAAGCCGGTCCGGGTCGACTTCATCCAAAGCAGCTTCCAGCGCGGACGGCGCTGTCTCGGCCATGACCTGGGCGAACAGCGGCAGATCGTCCGCGATTTCGGCCCGTGTCGAGCCGCCATTGGCTTCGAGCCGAGCCAGCACCCCCCTCGCCCGCTCCACCGCGCTTCTGGGCAATCCGGCCAGTTTGGCGACCTGGATGCCGTATGAACGGTCCGCCGGGCCCGGCGAGACCTCGTGTAAGAAGACGAGGTCGCCCTTCCATTCTTTGGCGCGCAAGTGCGCGTTAGCGCCGGCCTCCAACTTGTCCGCGAGGCGCGTCAGTTCGTGGTAGTGGGTAGCGAACACCGCGCGGCAGCGATTGGCCTCATGCAGGTGCTCGGCCACGGCCCAGGCGATCGCTAGGCCATCGAAAGTCGCCGTGCCGCGGCCGATCTCGTCCAGCACCACCAGCGCGCGCGGCCCTGCCTGATGCAATATGGCGGCGGTCTCCACCATCTCCATCATGAAGGTGGAACGCCCGCGGGCGAGATCGTCCGAGGCGCCCACGCGCGCGAACACGCGGTCGACCACGCCCAGGCGCAGCTTGCGGGCCGGCACGAACGACCCCGCCTGCGCCAGGATCGCGAGCAGCGCGATCTGCCGAAGATAGGTGCTCTTGCCAGCCATGTTCGGCCCGGTGACCACGAGCAGGCGCGGACCGGACCGGCCTTCGCCGTCGAGGCGCGCATCGTTCGGCGTGAAGCCCTGCCCTTCGCGCCGCACCGCGTGCTCGACCACCGGGTGGCGCGCGCCCTCCGCCAGCAGCGTTGACGACGCATCGACCACAGGACGCATCGCCTGCGTTTCGTCCGCCCATTCCGCCAATCCAGCAGCGACATCGAGCGCAGCAAGCGCTTCCGCCGCGGCGCGGATCGCGGTTTCGTTCACGGCAGCGCGTGCAGCGAATTCCTTGAACAAGGCAAGCTCGCGCGCCAGCGTGGCCTCGCCGGCGCGCGCGATCTTGGCGTCGAGTTCGGCCAGTTCGGTCGTGGTGAAGCGGATCGAACCGGCATTGGTTTGCCGGTGAATGAAGCGCGCATTGAGCGGGGGCGCCATCAGCGCCTCGGCCTGTTTGGTCGTCGCGTCGATGTGATAGCCAAGCACGTTATTGTGCTTCAGCTTAAGCCCCGGAATGTTGGTCTCTTGCGCATAACTCGCCTGCAGCGCGGCGATCACCTTGCGGCTGTCGTCGCGCAGCGCACGGGCCTCATCGAGCGCGGCGTCGTAGCCCGGCGCGATGAAACCGCCATCGCGCGCAAGCAGCGGTAGGTCCGGCGCAAGCGCTAGCTGCAGCGTCTGCGCGAGTTTGCCGCTCTCAGGATGCGCAGCGAGCGACAGCGCTTGGCAAGCTTCTAGGATACCCGCTGGCGCCTCGGCGCTGAGCCCCAGACAAAGCGCCGCAGCGCGATCGCCGGCAAAGAGGCCGTCGCGCAATTGCGCCAGATCGCGCGGTCCGCCGCGGCCGAGCGCGAGGCGCGTCAGCGCGCGCGAGAGATCGCCCGCGGAACGCAGCTCTTTGCGTATGGCGGCGCGCCGGTCGCGCGCGTCGAGAAAGAAGGAAACCTCATCGAGCCGCGCATTGATGGCGGCGACATCGGTGAGCGGCCGCGCCAGCCGCTCCGCCAGCATGCGCCCGCCAGCGGCCGTCGCGGTGCGGTCGACGCAGCCCAGCAAGGAGCCTTCTCGTCCACCGCGCACGGAGCGCTCGATCTCCAGCGCAGCACGCGTCGCTGCATCGATCGCCATGAAGGCGAGCGCGCCATTGCGCCGCGGCGGCGTCAGGCGCGGGGCAGCGCCGGCTTGCGTCAGTTCGATGTAGTCGAGCAGCAGCCCCATGGCCGAGAGTTCGGCAGGGCCAAACTCACCGAACGCGTCGAGCGCAGCCACCTCGAACAGCGCCTTGATCCGCCGCTCGGCCGCGCGCGCATCGCCCTTCACCGCGGGCCGCGGCGTCATTGCTGCGCCGATTGCGCGCGCGGCTTCGTTCAGCCGCACCGCGTCATTATCCACAGCGAGCAGCTCGGCCGGCGCCAAGGCCGCGAGTTCTTCCTCAACAGCACGCGATGAGACGGCGCGGGTTTCGAACGCACCGGTGGAGACATCGGCCCAGGCGATCGCCGCCTCGCCGTCCGCAAAGGCGACCGCCGCCAAGCGGTTGGCCGCGCGCGCATCGAGCAGCCCCTCTTCCGTCAGCGTCCCGGGGGTGACGACCCGGACCACGCCGCGCTGAACGATCGATTTCGCGCCGCGCTTCTTGGCCTCAGCCGGATCCTCCAACTGCTCGCAGATCGCCACCTTGAACCCGGCGCGAATGAGCTTGGCCAGATAGCCCTCGGCCTGGTGCCAAGGCACGCCCGCCATCGGGATCGGCTCGCCGCCATGCTGCCCGCGTTTGGTCAGGGCGATGCCGAGTGCGCCCGCCGCCTTCTCGGCGTCTTCGAAGAAGAGCTCGTAGAAGTCGCCCATGCGGAAGAAGAGGAGCGCGTCGGCATGCTCGCTCTTGGCGGCGAGATATTGCGCCATGAACGGCGTCGTCCGCTGCGGCGGCGTGTGCATGGAATCGGCCACGAACACCGTTTAGACGCTTGTCACGCGGACTTCCATTGACGGGGCGCCCGCCACCGTTACGTTGAGGCAAATCCACCCCGAGACGACATGCCAGACCCGAAAAAGAGCTTCACCGACGAAGAGGCGCTGGACTTTCACCGCGCCCCTACCCCCGGAAAGATTTCCATCACGCCGACCAAGCCGATGGCTACGCAGCGCGACCTCTCGCTAGCGTACTCGCCGGGCGTCGCTGTGCCGGTGAAGGCCATCGCCCAGGACGCCGACCGCGCCTACGATTATACGTCAAAGGGCAACCTCGTCGCCGTGATCTCCAACGGCACCGCGATCCTCGGCCTTGGCAATCTCGGCGCGATGGCATCGAAGCCTGTGATGGAAGGCAAGAGCGTTCTCTTCAAGCGCTTTGCCGACGTGGATTCGATCGACATCGAAGTCACGACGCAGGATGTCGAAGAGTTCGTCACCACGGTCCGCAACATCGGCCCGACTTTCGGCGGCATCAATCTCGAAGACATCAAGAGCCCCGAGTGCTTCATCATCGAGAGCCGGCTGCGCGATGAACTCGACATCCCGGTGTTTCACGACGACCAGCACGGCACGGCGATCATCGCCGCGGCTGGCCTGCTCAACGCTTGCGAACTCACTGGGCGAAAGCTTTCGGACATCAAGGTGGTCGTCAGCGGCGCGGGCGCGGCGGGCCTTTCCTGCGTCAGCCTGATCAAGCATCTGGGCGTGCCGCATGAGAACGTGATCGTGTGCGACCGCGAGGGCGTGATCTATCGCGGCCGCGAAAAGGGCGTTGACCAATTCAAGGCGCCGCACGCAGTTGAGACCAAGGCGCGGACGCTGGCCGATGCGCTGAAGGGCGCGGACGTGTTCATGGGCCTGTCCGTCGCCGGCGCGATGTCGCAGGAAATGGTCAAGTCGATGGCGAAGAAGCCGATCATCTTCGCCATGGCCAATCCCGATCCGGAGATCACGCCGGAAGACGTGCACGCTGTCCGCAACGACGCCATCGTCGCCACTGGCCGCTCGGACTATCCGAACCAGGTCAACAATGTTCTCGGCTTTCCTTACATCTTCCGGGGCGCGCTCGATGTGCGCGCGCGCACCATAAACGAAGAGATGAAGGTCGCCGCCGCGCGCGCTTTGGCAGAGCTGGCCAAGCAGGACGTGCCGGACGAGGTCGCCGCCGCTTATCAGGGCAAACGCCTTAAGTTCGGCCCCGATTACATTATCCCCTCGCCTTTCGATCCGCGGCTGATTTCGGAAATTCCGCCTTTCGTCGCGCAAGCGGCGATGGATAGCGGCGTCGCCCGCAAGCCGATCGAGGACATGGAGGCATACAAGCACAGCCTCGCGCAGCGGCTCGATCCGACCGCTGCGATGATGCAGCGCGTGCAGACCGTGGTGCGGCGCGCGCCGCGATGCATCGTGTTCGCCGAAGGCGAAGAGCCGTCCGTAATCCGTGCGGCCTACGCATTTCAGGAGCAAGGCCTCGGCAAGGCGGTGCTGGTCGGGCGCGAGGAGCTGGTGCGTTCGAACATGGCCCAGGCCGGCGTACCTGAGGGCGCGACGCTCAAGGTGGTCAATGCGCGCCTGTCTGAGAACAACGCGCTCTATGCCGACTTCCTCTACAAGCGGCTGCAGCGCTTCGGCTATCTTTACCGCGACGTGCTGCGTCTGGTGAACCAAGACCGCAACGCGTTCGCTGCTTGCATGGTTGCGCTTGGCCACGCTGACGGCATGGTGACAGGCGTTACGCGCAATTACGCCACAGCACTCAGCGACGTGCTCAAAGCCATCGATCCAGCGCGCGGCGAGCGCATCATGGGCATGTCGATCGTGCTGATGAAGGGCCGCACGCTCTTTGTCGCCGACACGGCGGTAGCGGAATTCCCCGATGCGCAGGAGCTAGCGCAAATCACGCTGCAATCGGCGGCGATGGCGCGCCAATTTGGCGCGACGCCGCGCGTGGCCCTCCTCTCGCACTCTAATTTCGGCAATCCGCTGATGGAGCGCTCCGAGAAGATTCGCGACGCCGTCAGCTTGCTCGACCGGCGCGAGGAACTCGATTTCGAGTACGAAGGCGAGCTGAACGTCGATGTCGCGCTGAATCCGAACATGCGCGAACTCTATCCGTTCTCGCGCCTGTCAGAGCCGGCCAACGTGCTGGTGATGCCGGCGCTTCATTCGGCCTCGATCGCAACCAGCCTGCTGACCACCGCCGGCGGCGCAACCGTCATCGGGCCGGTGTTGACGGGCCTGGCGAAACCGATCCAGATCGCGCCGCTCGGCGGCACGGTGTCGGACATCGTCACCTACGCGACGCTGGCCGCTTTCCAGGCGGCGGAGAACGGCGAGAACAAGAAGGGAGCCTAGATGTCTGATCAGCAACCCCCGGCGGAACAGCGCCGGAGCGTGCTTTCGGCCTTGGCTTTCTTTGGTGACCGCCGCGCGCTCGTAATGCTGGCGCTCGGTTTCTCGGCGGGACTTCCCTATCTGCTCGTGTTCGACACGCTGTCGGCATGGCTGCGCGTGGCGAACCTTTCCATCGAGGTGATCGGTTATTTCAGCCTCGCAACCATCGCCTCGTCGCTGAAGTTTCTGTGGGCGCCGCTGATCGACCGCGCCTCCATTCCAGGACTCACGCAGGCGCTCGGCCACCGGCGCTCGTGGATGCTGGTTTCACAAGCGGCGATCATTCTCGGCCTTTGGCTGATCGCGGGCTCAAATCCGGCTGAGAATCTGGGCCTCGTCGCGGTGTTCGCCGTGTGCATCGGCTTCGCGTCAGCGACACAAGACATCGTCATCGACGCGTGGCGGATCGAAGCCGCCGAGGCCGAACGTCAAGGGATGATGGCGGCCTCCTACCAGTGGGGTTACCGCATCGCGCAAATCGTGGCGGGCGCGCTGGCGCTGGCGCTCGCCGACGCGTTCGGCTGGGCCCTCTCCTACACGGTGATGGCGGCGATGATGGCCATCGGCGTCGCCGCCGTACTGCTGGCGCCGCGCGAGCAGGCCCACGTCGTGCGCGCGGTGCCGACCGACGGCGTGCCACGCCGCCAAGTGCTTGAGATCGCCGAATGGGTGGTGCGGCTGGGCATCCTGGTGCTGTCCGCGATCGTGATCGGCCTCGGCTTGACCGGCAACGGCGCCTTCCTCGGCTTCCTCACCGCTCCCCTCTTGGGCGCCGACGCGAGCGCCGCGTTCGTTTCAGCCTTCACCGCGCGACCCGATGGCATCTGGCTGCAGCTGCTGTTCGTGGTGACGGGCTTTGCCTTGCTGGTTGCGGCCACGCTGCCGCTGCCCGGAGTAAAGACTTGGCCGGGCGCCTACCTCTCGCACCTGCTCGGCGATCCGCTGCAAGATTTCTTCAAGCGGCATCGCGGCACTGCGACGCTGATCCTGGCGCTGGTGTGCGTTTACCGGCTGGCCGAGTCGGTGCTCAACATCATGAACCCGTTCTATCTCGATCTCGGGTTTTCGCTCACTGAGATTGCGGAAGTGCGCAAACTCTTCGGCGTGCTGGCGACCCTGATCGGCGTCTCGGCGGGCGGGGTTGCGATCACCCGTTTTGGGCTGATGCCCGCGCTGATCGTCGGTGCGTTCGCGCAACCGGTCAGCCACATCGGCTTCATTTGGCTGGCGACCGAGGGCCATCACATGCCGGCGCTGTTCATTGCCATTGGCTTGGACAACGTCGCTTCGGGATTCGCGGGCACGTGCCTCATCGCCTACATGTCGGGCCTGACCTCGATCGGCTTTACGGCGTCACAATACGCGTTGTTCTCTTCCCTCTACTCGCTCTTCGGCAAAATCATCGCATCGCAATCGGGCCGCATCGTTGAAAGCTCCGCCACCGGCGCGGAAGCGGGAGGCGTATTCGGACCGCTCAAGGGCCTGTTCGGTCACCTGCCCGCCGAAGCGTACACGCGTTCCGCCGACCTAAGCGTGAGCCCGGCCGCGTTGGGCGTCGGCTATGTGGTGTTCTTTATCTACTCGGCGATCATCGGTGTCGCCGGCATCATCCTGGCGGTAGTGATCGCCGCCAAGGACAAAGCGGCGGCAGCCGAAAAACCGGCTTAGAGCGCTACTCTCCGTTCGCGCGTTGAGTAAAGCGGGCGGCGACCGCCAGCAGATGCGCGGCGTCGATCGGCTTGGTGATGAAATCGTCCATGCCGGCCAGGAGCGCGCGGTTGCGTTCGCCCTCGCCGGCGTCGGCGGTGAGCGCAATGATCGGCGCGCCCGCGGAGGGCCCTCCTCCGGCGCGGATGCGCGCGGCCGCCTCCAGCCCGTCGATGCGCGGCATGCGGATGTCGAGCAAGAGCAGATCGTAGCGGCCTGCGGAGGCGACCGTGATTGCTTCCTCGCCATCTTGCACAGCAGTGACGATGCAGCCCTCGCGCGTCAGCAAGGTGCGCGCCAGCAGAGCGTTGATCGGATTGTCCTCGGCGAGCAGCACGCGCAGACCCGCCAGCTTGGGTTGGCCTTCTTCTTGCGGCGCCTCAAGCGCCTCGATCTCTCCGGACAGCGCCGTGTTCACGCGCTCGGCGAGCGAGCGGCGGCGCACCGGTTTCAACGCGTAATGGACAATGCCGGCGGCGCGGCACGCTTCGATCGCCTCGCGCTGCTCTTGTGGTGTTAGCGCGATCACCGCGCGTGCATTGCGATGCATCGCCAGGATTTCTTCGCCGTCCACATCATCGCGCCAGTCGAACAGGATCACGTCAGCGCGGTCGCCCGGCTCCACCACATGCGCGCCGAGTGCGGACGCAGTCGCCCGCAGCGCCTGCGCCAGCAGCGTAGATCGGCTGATCACGCTGATGGTGACGCCGAGCAGCGGCGTCGCCGGCTCGGGAGCGGCGCCATCCGCGGACAATGGCAATTCGACCCAGAAGTTCGCGCCATGCCCCGGCTTGGAGGCGAGGCCCGTTTCCCCGCCCATCGCCTGCGCCAGGCGGCGCACGATAGCCAGTCCAAGCCCGGTGCCGCCATGGCGTCGGGCGACGCCCGCGTCGGCTTGCGAGAATTCTTCGTAGATCAGCGCTTGCTTCTCGGGCGGCACGCCGGGGCCGGTGTCGCGCACATTGAAGCGCAAGCGATTGCCCGGCCGCGGCGCGAGTTCAAGCAGCACCCCGCCCTTCTCGGTGAACTTCACTGCGTTGCCGGCGAGGTTGAACAAGATCTGACGCAACCGGCCGTCATCGCCAATAACGCGCGTGGGCACGTCGCCGCGCACGGTGACGGCGATCTCCAGGCCCTTTGCATGCGCCTTGGGCGACAGCAACTCGGCGACATCCTGCATCACTGCTTCGGGATCGAACGGCGCCGCCTCAAGCGCGAGGCGCCCCGCCTCAAGGCGTGAATAGTCGAGAATCTCGGTGATGAGATCGAGCAGGTGTTCGCCGGATTGTTTTATCGCGCCGACATAGGTGCGGGCATTAGCTTCGAGTTTGCCGTGCTCCAGCAGACCCGCCATGCCGAGAATGCCATTCAGCGGCGTGCGCAATTCATGGGTGAGCGTGGCGAACAGCGTCGTCTTTGCGCGCAGCGCGTCCTCGGCGGCCTGGACATGCGCGGTGATGTCCCGCGCCACCACATAGCGTGCGCCATCGGCGAGCACGCGCTCGCACCATTCGAAACGGCGCCCATCCGGCGCGGGCGCAACGAAGCGGCGCTCGCCGTCAACAAGCGGCGGCGGCGGCACCCTCCCCCACGGCGGCCGCTGTGGCCCGATCCAATGCCGGAACACGGCGCGGAAAGCGGGATTGGCGCGCAACAACGCCCCGTCCGCCGCCAGAATTGCAGCAGGATCCGGCAGTGCGTCGAACGCGTCAAAGGGTTGGGCGGCCGCGGCCTGGCGCATCCCCCGATCAAGCCCGGCAGACGTTAATAAAGCTTGGGTCTTGAGCGCGAGCGCTCGCCTCAGCTGCGGAACTGGGCGCAACCGGGCTCGTAGGTCGCCGACGCGGCGCGCGCCCGCTCAACCGAAGCCCGATCGAGCCCCGATGGCATCGCCGCGTTGCCGAGATCGTGGGCGAGTAACCGGGTTGCTGTGCCGAGATCGTTCGGGGCCAGCGATTGCGCCATGCCGCCGGTCATGCACTCGCAATAGCCGGCAGTTTGATGCTGCTCGCAGGCGGCGCGATAGGCGCGGCGGGCTACGCGGACATCCGCGTCGCTGGCTTCGGTGCGCGCATCCTGGCTGTAGGTCAGCGTGCCCGCCGTTTGGGCCAGCGCCGGGGCGCCCATCGCGGCGAGGATAAATAAGCAGACGGCGAGCTTTCTCATGTCGGCCTCCAATGACCTCTTGGGCGCAGAAACTACCCCAGATTCAGCCCGTGACCACCGTCACGGCGGGCGGGGCGGGGCGCGACTAGTTTCTCCTCATCGAAGCGATGGCGCTTCGGACTGAGGAGCAAGCGCAATGACCAAGTTCTATTCGATCGTGTTGGCCGCCCTGATGTTCGCGCCGATGGCCTACGCCGCGCTGAACCAAGCCGCGCAGATGATCTGACCCGCCCTTCCCTATTTCACTCGAAAGCTCGTCCGATGACCAAATTTTACGCCCTGATCGCCGCCTGCGCCGCGTTCGCACCAATGGCGATGGCGACCTTGAACCAAGCTGCCCTGATCGTCGCATAGCTCCCTGCGACAGGCTTGGCCCACCCCAATAACGGGGATGAGAAGGGCGCGGAGGATGCTCCCCCTCCGCGCCCTTCTTCATGTCTAGGCGAGCGCGCGCTTGGCTTTGATCAGCGCCTCAGCGCCGCGATCGAGCGTGGCGTCCTTCTTAGCAAAGCACAGACGCAACAGCGCCGGCGCGCCGGGCCCAGCGTAGAAGGCAGAGTACGGTATGGTGGCGACACCATGCTCGATGGCATGCCGCGCAAACTCTTCATCGCTCATGGCGATGCCCGAAGCGGCCAGATCAACGCTTACGAAATAAGCGCCGCGCGCGGGCAGGGTGATGAAGCCCTCCCCTTCAAGCGCAGCAACGAGACGATCGCGCGAACGCTGAAACGCTGCGCACATCTCATTATAATACGCAGCCGGCTTGCTGAGCGCGTAGGTCACCGCGCGCTGCAAATTCGGCGGTGTGGTAAAGGTGAGGAACTGGTGCGCCTTGGCGAACTGATCCATCAGCACCGGCGCGCCACACGCGAAGCCGACCTTCCACCCGGTGAGAGAAAACATCTTTCCCGCCGAACCGATCTTCAGCGTGCGATCACGTAAGGCTTCAAGCATTGAGACGTGCCGCGCGCCGTCGAATGTCAAATGCTCCCATACCTCGTCACTGACGCAAATCGCGTCATGAGCGCGGCAGAGTTCGGCCAGCATCGTCAGCTCGTCGCGGTTCATCATGCTGGCGCTGGGATTGAGCGGCGTGTTGATGACAACGACGCGCGTCTTCGCGTTGAACGCCGCCGCAATTGTTTCACGCTCGAAGCGCCAGTGCGGCGGATGCAGGCGCACGATGCGCGGCACGCCGCCTGCCCTTCTGACCATGGGCAGATACGCATCATAAAGCGGCTCGAACAGCACCACCTCGTCGCCCGGCTCGATGAAGGCGAGCAGGGCCGCGGCGATCGCCTCTGTGGCGCCGGAGGTGATTGTCACCTCGCGCTGCCAATCGAGATCGAACCCATGATGGGCGTTATAGTGTGCGGCGACGGCCGCGCGCAGATCGGGCAGGCCACGCATCGGCGGGTATTGGTTCGGGCCGTCAAGCGTTGCCCGCGCCGCCGCTTCGAGGATATCGCGCGGACCGTCTTCCTCGGGAAACCCCTGCCCCAGATTGACCGCGCCCCGCTCGGCCGCAAGGCGCGACATCGCTTCAAAGACGGTCGTGCCGAGCAAGGCATAGATGCTGTTCATCGCGACATTATCGCCCAGGCGGTCCGGCTTTGCATCCAAAGAGCCCTGCGGATGCGTCCTCCGGAGCGGGAGGACCATCCATGAAATCAATCGTCATTGGCGCGGCGCTGGCGCTCGCCCTCATCACGCCTGCGCTGGCGCAGAACCGGCCATTCGATCCGCGCGCGTATCAGAGCCGCCATGTTGGCGAGCCAACGCAGATCCTGGTGATCGGCACGCCGCACCTCAGCGGCACGCCGGATGATTTCGATCCGGCCGTGTTGGAGCCCCTGCTCGCACGGCTCGCCGCCTTCCACCCCGACGCTATCGCCATCGAGGCGCTTCCCGGCCGAAGCATTTCGCAGATGTGGGAGTATCGCGAGAGCCATCCGGACGTCGCAAGCTCTTACGGCGCGCGGGCAATGGCGCTTTCCGCGCTGGCCCGGCCCGGACTGCAGATGGACATGCCGCAAGCCGAGGCCGAGCTGCGCCGCACGCTCTCGAACTGGCCCGCCTCCCCCACGCCCGCGCAACGCAGGCGTCTTGCTGCGCTGTTCGCGGCGGCAGGCGATCCTGCTTCGGCGATCGTGCAATGGTGGCGACTTGAGCCGAGTGAACGCGTTGCTGACGAAAGCGTACCCGCGCTGTTGGCCGAGCAATTCGCGACCTACGAAACGCCGGCGCGGCGCAACGAGAACCAGTTGATCGCATCGCGGCTCGCTGTCCGGCTTGGACTTGAGCGCGTCTATCCGATGGACGACCAGAGCGACGATGTCGGGCCAGACTTCGAACAGAACATGCAAACGTTCACGGAGCAGCCCTGGGTCGCACAGCTTCTGGCGGATCCTTCATTCACACCGCTGCGCGAAGCAGGCCAGCATCTGACGACGCCAACGCAAGCGCTCGACACCTACAGAATGCTCAACCGGCCCGCGGCCGGTCACGTTGATGCAGACGGCCAATGGCTCAACATGATCAACCGCCCGAGCCCGGCAGATGTCGGACGCACCCGCGTAGCGACCTGGGAAGCGCGCAATCTGCGCATGGCGGCAAACATCCGCGAAGTCGCCTCGTTCAAGCCGGGCGGGCGTGTGCTCGTGATCGTCGGCTCAGCGCATAAGGCTTGGCTCGACGCCTATCTCAGCATGATGAGCGATGTCGAAATCGTCGATGCGACGCGGGTTCTACGTTAGAACCCGCCGCGCAGACGCCGGATCACGTCGTCGAGCTGATCGAGCGTCTTGTAGGAGATCTTCACCTCCCCCGCGCCGCTCTTGTCGTTGATCGTGACATCGAGGCCGAGCGCGTTGGACAAGCTCTGCTCCAGCGCGCGCGTGTCCGCGCTCTTCGACTCGGCGGCGCCGGGCGTCACGCGCGGGCCGTGCTTTTCGTCCTTCGCCTGCTGCGCCAAGCGCTCGACGTCGCGCACGTTCAGCCCTTCGCTGATGGCGCGTTGAGCGAGGCCGCGCGGATCGGGCGCAGTGAGGATGGCGCGCGCATGGCCAGCGCTGAGGCGGCCGTCGCGCACCATTTCCTGCAGATCGTCCGGCAGCGACAGCAGCCGCAGCATGTTGGCGATATGCGGACGCGACTTGCCGACAGCGTCGGCAATGTCTTGCTGCGTGCGGCCGAAGCGATCGATCAGCGCTTGGAAGCCCTGCGCTTCTTCGATCGGATTGAGGTCGGTCCGCTGGACGTTTTCGACGATGGCAATCTCGAGCACTTCGACTTCGTTGAGCTCGCGGATGACGGCCGGGATCGAATGCAAGCCCGCGCGTTGCGCGGCGCGCCAGCGGCGCTCGCCGGCGACGATCTCGTATCTTCCGTCGCTGATCGGGCGCACCAGGATCGGCTGCAACACGCCATGCGTACGGATCGAGCCGGAAAGCTCGTTCAGCTCCGCTTCGTCGAAATGACGGCGCGGCTGTTGCGGGTTGCGTTGCACCAGGTCGATCGGGATCGAACGCGGGCCGGCGTCGCTTGCGGCCTGAACGGGCGTGGCTGCCAGCTCGGGGGCGGCAACGGGCTCCGGCGCTGCCGCCACAGCTTCAGGCGCCGGCGGCTCGACAGCAAAGACCGGCGCGGCAGGAGCCACGGGCGGCGTGTTGGTGATGGGCAATTCGAACACGTTGCGCGGCGGCTCGATCGGCGCGCGCGGCGCTTCGGGTTGGGCTTGCGGCTGCGGGGCAGCGAACGCATTCGCTGGCCGCGGCGATTCGGTGCGCACCGGCTCGCCGAGCAGAGCCGAGAGCCCGCGCCCTAATCCCCGTGGTCTCGCAAACTCGCTCATCTAACCCTCTCCTGCGCCCGACCCGATTCGGTATGCTTAAAGCTTTGGTGGGAAATCCTTGCCCACCGGTAAAAATTTCCGGGTCTTTCACTATGCGGCGTTGAGCATCCGCTCGCGTTCGATCAGCTCTTTGGCAAGCTGGATGTACGCTTTGCTGCCAGCGGCGTTCTGGTCGTAGATGATGGCGGGCAGGCCGTGGCTCGGCGCCTCGCTGATGCGCACGTTGCGCGGGATCACCGTCTCGTAGACCTTGTCCGGGAAGTGCGTCCTCACCTCTTGCGCCACCTGCTCCGAGAGCGAGGTGCGCTTGTCGTACATGGTCAGCACGACGCCTTGGATGTCGAGCGTCGGATTGAGGTTCACCTTCACCGCGTTGATGGTCGCCAGCAATTGCGCGAGCCCTTCGAGCGCGAAGTATTCCGTCTGCAGCGGCACCAGCACGCCGTCGGCGGCAGTGAGCGCATTGACCGTCAGAACGTTCAAAGACGGCGGGCAGTCGATCAGGATGTAATCGACGCCAAGCGTGGATTCTTTGCGGAAAAGCTCAATCGCGTTGCGCAGAAAGAATTGCGGCTGCGCTTCGCCCATCAACTCGCCTTCGACGCCGGAAAGACGCGCATCGCCGGGCGTGATGTACAGATTGGGCACCTTGGTCGGCAGGATCGCTTTCGACAGCGGCAGCTGTCCGACGAGCACGTCATAGCTCGTCACCGTGCGATCATGCGGATGGATGTCGATGCCGGTCGAGGCATTGCCCTGCGGGTCGGTGTCGAAGATCAGTACACCCTTCCCGGCCGCGGCCAGCGCGGTGCCGAGATTGATCGCTGTCGTCGTCTTGCCAACGCCGCCCTTCTGGTTGGCGATCGCCAAAGCGCGCATGTCCCACTCCTCCTCGGGCGAGCAACGAAGACGGACACCGGTTTGTGTCCGCGCGCCCGCCACTAGAATCCGGAGGCAGGAGCGGTCAGGCGGCCTTGCTGATGCGCACAATGCGGCCGCGCGGATCGCTCAGGCTCTCCAGCACGTCTGCCCGGTACGCCCCACCAATCAGGACGTCTGTCGCGGCGGCCAGCTCGGCGTCTAGATTCGCGCCTTTGGGGAAGAGCCCGATCGCGCCGCGATCGAGAATCGGCTTCGCATAGGGGATGAGTCGGTTCAAGGGAGCCAGCGCACGCGCAGTAACCACCTCATAGGGTCCCTCGCCAACGCCAAAGGCCTCGATCCGGACGTTGAAGACCTTGGCGGGCAGATGGAGGTCATCGGCTACCGCCTGGAGGAAGCGCGCCTTCTTGCCGGTAGCCTCGACCAGATGAACGCTGGCGCCCGGCCGATCAGCCAGGAAGCAAGCTAGGACGAGGCCTGGGAACCCGGCGCCCGCCCCCAAATCGACCCACCTCTTCGCCTCCGGGGCGAATTTCAGCAGCTGGGCGCTATCCAGGGCGTGGCGGGACCAGAACAGGTCCAGCTCCTTGGGGCCGATCAGGTTGATGCGCTCGGACCATTCCGCCAGCAGCTGGCGGTAGGCTTCAAGGCGCTGCATCGTTTCCTGTGAAACACCGAGCGCCTGCTGGAACTCAGCCGGGCCGTATTCCGTCACAGCTTCAGCTCCATCACCTGCAGCCTCAGAAACGAGAGCTTGTCCCAATAGCCCCGCTGGAAGGCGATCTTGCCGTCAATCACCTGAAAGAAGCCGCAGCCGCGCAATCCGTTCGGGTCGCGCCACTCCAGGATCGCCCAAGCGCCGTCCTCGAATAGGTTCCCGGGGATGCATTGCATTTCCGCCGTCGCGAACTCGCGTTCGAACATAGCTTGAATAGCCGCCCGCCCCTCCACCGGCTCATTGGCCACCTGGTGGTTGATGGCGTCCTCCAAGTACAGCGCGCCCAGGGCCTCGGCGTCCGCGCGGTTGAACGCGTCGACCCAGTTTTCAACGACCTGACGCGGGCTCACGGATGTGGTCCTGCTCCGCCGTAGGCGGCAGCCAGGTAGCGGGTGATCGGCTTGGGCTCATCGAGATAATAACGGCCCTCGAAAACCTTGGCGTCGACCGGCGGTTTCGAGCTGTCCGCCAGCACCAGCGCCGGCATCGACTGGTTAGCTTCGCCGAGCAACGCAATCATCTCGGCGCGCGGGCGCGGAAACGGCATGCGCTTCACATCGATGTGCGTAGCCCAATGCGGATTGGCGAGCAGCGCACCTTCCATGGTCGCGCACGAAGCGCAGAACCACGTGCCATCAAGCGCCGCGTCTTCGAACGGCGCCTTGATGACGAAGAGCGTGTCTCGGGCGAGCTTCATGCACGTTTCCTCTTGTCGCGTTTGACATGCGCCAGCAACGCCGTGAGCGCGCCGGGCGTCACGCCTTCGATGCGCGAGGCTTGGCCGAGCGTGACCGGGCGCGCCGCCGCCAGCTTCTCGCGGACTTCGTTGGAAAGGCCGCCGACGCTGGCGTAATCGAGATCGGGCGAGAGGCGCAGATCTTCGTCGCGTTTGAAGGCTTCAACGTCGAGCGCCTGGCGTTCGAGATAGCCCGAGTACATCGCATCGATCTCAAGCTGTTCGCGCGCTTGCGCGCTCAAGCCGCCGAGTTCGGGCCAGATCGCGGCCAGCTGTTCGTAGCTGATGGAAGGATAGGCCAGCAGCTGCAACGCATCGCGGCGTTGGCCATCCTGATTGACCTTGAGCCCGCGCGCTTCTGCTTGCGCGGGGGTCAGATTGAGCGTGCGCGCCAATTCGCGCGCCCTCGCGATTTCCCGCATTTTATCGGCGAATTTGCGCGAACGCTCGCTGCCTACACAGCCAAGCTCGATGCCCTTGGGCGTGAGGCGCTGGTCCGCGTTATCGGCGCGCAGCGACAACCGATATTCGGCGCGCGAGGTGAACATGCGATAGGGCTCGGTGACGCCGCGTGTGACGAGGTCATCGATCATCACGCCGATATAGCCCTCAGCGCGCGTCACCTCGAACGGCGCTCCCCCGCCGGCCGCACGCGCTGCGTTGAGGCCGGCGATCAAGCCTTGCGCCGCCGCTTCTTCGTAGCCGGTGGTGCCGTTGATCTGGCCAGCGAGATAGAGGCCCTTGATGCGCTTGGTCTCCAGCGTCGGCATCAGCTCGCGCGGATCGACATAATCGTATTCGATCGCATAGGCGTGGCGCTTGATGCGCACGTTCTCAAGCCCTGCAATGGTGCGGATGAAGCGCTCTTGCACGTCTTCCGGCAACGAGGTGCTGATGCCGTTTGGATAGACGGTGTCGTCGTCCAGGCCTTCCGGTTCGAGGAAGATCTGGTGCGCGTTCTTGTCGGCGAAGCGGACGACCTTGTCCTCGATCGAAGGGCAATAGCGCGGCCCTCGCCCGCTGATGGCGCCGGAATAGACAGCGCTCTTCGACAGTGATTGCTCGATGATCCGGTGCGTCTCTTCGTTCGTGTAGGTGACGCCGCAGGCCACCTGCGCGTTGGTGATGTGCTCGGTCAGGAATGAGAATGGCGAGGGGTCCTCGTCAGCGTATTGCTTCTCCAGCGAGGCCCAATCGATAGAGCTGGATTGGAGCCGCGCCGGCGTGCCGGTCTTGAGCCGGCCCAACGCGAAACCTGCGCCATACAAGCGATCAGAGAGCCCGATGGCCGGCGCCTCGCCGTGGCGGCCCGCCGGGATGCGCTTGTCGCCGATATGGATGACGCCCTTCAGGAACGTGCCGGTGGTGAGAACGACGCGGGGGGCGCTGTGTTCGCGGCCGTCGGCAGTCGTCACGCCAACCACGGCGCCGTCCGCCAAGACCAGATCCTCCACGGCCGCCGCCCCAATCGTCAGCCCCTCCTGCGCCGCCAGCGCTGCCTGCATGGCTTGGCGATACAGCTTGCGGTCAGACTGGGCGCGGGGGCCGCGCACGGCTGGGCCCTTGGAGCGGTTGAGCAGCCGGAACTGGATGCCGGCGGCGTCGGCCACCCGGCCCATGACGCCATCCAGCGCGTCGATCTCGCGGACGAGGTGGCCCTTCCCCAAGCCGCCAATGGCCGGGTTGCAGCTCATTTCGCCGATGGTCTCAAGCTTGTGCGTCAGCAGCAGCGTGCGCGCGCCGAGACGCGCAGCGGCCGCAGCCGCCTCGCAGCCAGCGTGGCCGCCACCGATGACGATGACGTCGAAGGAACGCTCAGAACTCATGTGCTGGGCTTCATATAGGAGCGGTGCAAGCGCGTCACTGCGATGCGCTGACAGCGCGCTCGGCGGCTGCTGGAGCGCGGGTCTTCAGACCCGCATTTCACCTTCAGGCGCCAGCGTGACAACGTCGATGCGGACCTGAAGGTCCGCGCCCCCTTTCACGTGCAACCCGCTAATTTCGGTTCACCAGTTTCGCGTGAAACGCCGCAAAAAATGCGGGTTTTCGCGCGGTCTCATTTGCCGATGCAAAAGCTCGAAAAAATTTCGTCGAGCAGATCTTCGACATCGATGCGGCCTGTGAGCCGGCCGATTGCCGCCGCCGCCACGCGGACATCTTCAGCGGCGAGTTCCGGCCCTTGTGCGAGCGCTGGGATCGCCCGCTCCAGCGCCGCGCGCGCCTCTTCCACCAGGCGGCGATGGCGCGCGCGGGTCAGCACCGGCGCCTCCTCGAGGCCAAGCGCATCGCTGACACGCTGGCTCAGCAGCGCTTCCAGCGCGGCGAGGCCCTGGCCGGTCTTGGCCGAGACGGAGAGCACGGTGACGCCATCGGTCGCGACCGGCTCGATGGCGAGGCCGGCGAGGTCGTCCTTGGAGGCGACCAGGATGTCGCCGGGCCTCAGCGCGCTTTTCAGGCTCTCGGGCGGCTTGGCGCAGGCTTCGGCCACGCCGATGCGCAGATCGGCCTCCTCGGCCCGCTCCAGCGCCCTGCGCACGCCTTCCGCCTCGATCGCGTCCGCCGCCTCGCGCAGCCCGGCGGTGTCGGCGATCCAGACCGGGAAGCCAGCCAGCACCAGGCGCACCTCCACCACGTCCCTTGTGGTGCCTGGGATGTCGGAGACGATCGCCGCCTCGCGCTGAGCCAGCGCGTTCAGGAGGCTCGACTTGCCGGCGTTGGGCGGGCCGATAATGGCGATGCGATAGCCGTCGCGGACGCGCTCGCCGCGGTGCGCGTCATCGAGATGGCGGCCCATGTCGTAAGCCAGCACTTTGAGCAGCGGCCCGGCCCGGCGGGAAAGCTCGCCCGGCAGATCCTCATCCGGGAAGTCGATCTCCGCTTCGATCAGCGCCGCCGCTTCGATCAGCTTGTCGCGCCACGTTTCGTAGAGCGCCGACAGCGCGCCGCGGCGCTGGCGCAGGGCTTGGCGGCGCTGGGCCTCGGTTTCAGCGTCCACGAGGTCGGCCAGGCCCTCGGCCTCGGCCAGGTCGAGCTTGCCGTTCTCGAAGGCGCGGCGGGTGAACTCGCCGGGCTCCGCCGCCCGCACGCCCGGCAGGCTCAAAGCGGCGTCTATGATGGCGGCCACGACCGCCGGCCCGCCATGCACCTGCAGCTCGGCGACATCCTCGCCGGTGAAGCTGGCTGGGCCCGGAAACCAGAGGGCGATGCCGTCATCGAGCGAAAGCCCGCCGTCGGGATGGCAAAAGGCCCGGCGCGCGGCGCGGCGCGGCGGCGGCGGATCGCGGTCGGTCATCGCCCGCAGCACATCGCCAGCCGCCGGTCCGGAGAGGCGGATCACAGCAACGCCGGCGCGGCCCGCGCCGGACGCCAGGGCGACGATGGTGCCGGGTTTCATGTGAAAACAGCTAAGGCCGGATTAGGGCTTTTCACGTGGAGCGGCCGCCGCCACGCCCGAGGTCATTAGCTTGACGAAAGCATCTTGAGCCTGCGTGCCGACGCTCATCCAGGACTGCATCATCGTCTCCGGGCTCATCAGCGCGATGTTCTTCTCCATCCGCTTGCCCATCTCGGCGACGAGCTGCTCGTTGATCGGCGTGACGTCCGGAAGGCCCATGAACCGGCGCGCTTCCTCGGGCGAGCATTCGACATTGACGGTGAACTTCATGGGTCCAAATCCTTTGCGCACCGCGCGCTCAACGCGTCTATAACGCGCCCGGTCCCCATTAGACAGAGACGGAGCTTGGCCATGGGTGAGTGGGTTGAGATTGCGGGCCCCGACGGCGCCTTCAAGGCTTACGTGGCGCGGCCCGCCGGCAAGCCGAAAGCGGCCGTGGTGGCCGTGCAAGAGATTTTCGGCGTCAACAAGGTGATGCGCGGCAAGGCCGATTGGATGGCGCGCGAGGGCTTCCTGGCGGTGGCGCCGGAGCTGTTCTGGCGCATCAAGCCGGGCATCGACCTCACCGATCAGACCGAGGCCGAGTGGAAGCAGGCGATCGATTACATGAACCAGCTCGACAAGAACGCCGCCGTCAAAGACGTGCAGGCGAGCTTGACCTGGGCGCGCGGTCAGGGCGTCGGCAAGGCCGGCGTGATGGGCTATTGCATGGGCGGCTACATCGCCTTCCTCGCCGCCTGCAGAACCGACAGCGACGCGACGGTCGCGTATCATGGCGGCGGCATTCACACGGCGCTCGATGAAGCCGGCAAGATCAAAAAACCGGTGATGCTGCACAACCCGATGAAGGACGGCTTCATCCCGGTCGAGGCGCTCAACACCATCCGCGAGACGCTGAAGAGCAATCCGCTGGCGATCGTGCACGAATACGCCGAGCAGGACCACGCCTTCACCCGCGAAGGCGGGGCGCATTACGACGAGGCGGCAAAGCAACTCGCCGACGGCCGCACCATCGCGTTCTTCAACAAGAACCTCGCATGAGGCGCCTGCTCGCCGCAGCAGCGCTGCTGTTGGCTGCGTGTGGGCCCGCCCCGGACGATTCCATCGTCGATGTCGGCAATGGCCGCCTAGGCGGCCCTGCACGCATCGCGCCCGCTGACTTGCCGGCTTTCTTCGATTGCTTGCGCGAACGGGGCGCAACGTTGGTCTCCGCCCATCGCGGCGGGCCGCGGCCAGGCTTGAGCGAAAACGCGATCGAGACGTTCGAAGCCACGCTCGCTGAAACGCCCGCCTTCATGGAGACCGACGTTTCGCGCACGCGCGATGGCGCGCTGGTGTTGATGCACGACGACACGGTCGATCGCACCACCAACGGCCAGGGCGCGGTGTCCGCGCTGACGCTGGCGCAGTTTCAGACGCTGCGTCTGCGCGATGGCGACGGCGCGGTGCTGGAGACCTCTCCGCCGAGCCTGGAACAGGCGCTGGCGTGGGCGGACGGCAAGACGGTGCTTGAGCTCGATATCAAGCGCAGCGTTGCCTACGAGGACGTGGTGCGCGTCGTGGAGGATGCTGGCGCGATGCATCGCGTCGTGTTCGTCACCTACAGCATCGACGGCGCCGCACGCCTGGCCCGGCTGGCGCCAGAGGCGATGATCTACACCAGCATCTCCAGCCCGCGCGAACTCGACGTGCTGGAACGGCGCGGCGTCGATCTCAGCCACATTGTGGCGTGGGTTGGCACGGATGCGCCGGGCGGCGCCCTAGTTCAGGCGCTAGCCGAGCGGGGCGTCGAAACGCGCTTCGGCATGTTTGGCGCCAATCGCGACTACGCCAACGCGCTCCGCGCGCATGCGCAGATGGTGGCGGTCGACGATCCGGCCGAAGCGGGGCGCGACCTCGATGCGGCGGACGGCGCGCACGGACACGCGGCGCTCCAGTGCGTCCGGTAAGAGGAGGCTGCAATGAAGGCGATACGCATCGCTGAGAATGGCGGGCCTGAGGTGATGGCGCTTACGGTCGTCGCCACGCCCGAGCCTGGCGCTAATGACGTGCGCATCAAGCACGCCGCGATTGGCGTCAATTTTATCGACGTCTATCACCGCACTGGCCTCTACAAGAATCCGCTGCCAACAGGCCTGGGGCTTGAGGGTGCGGGGGTCGTCGACGCTGTGGGCGCCAACGTCAGGCGCTTCAAGCCCGGCGATCGCATCGCCTATTGCAGCGGCCCGATTGGCGCTTACGCGGAGATGCATGTCGTGCCGGAGAACCGCGCGGTGAAGCTGCCGGACGCCATCGCGTTCGACGTCGCAGCTGCGTCGATGCTCAAGGGCATGACAGCGCGTTATCTTCTGAGAAAGACGTTTCGCGTGGAACGTCAGCATGTTGTGCTGATCCACGCAGCCGCCGGCGGCGTTGGCCAGATCCTAGTGCAATGGGCCAAGCACCTTGGCGCTGAAGTGATCGCAACGGTGGGCAGCGATGCGAAAGCGGCGATCGCGCGCGCGCTCGGCGCAGATCATGTCGTCGTCACCGCGCGCGAAAACATCGCTGCGCGTGTACGCGAAATCACCAACGGCGTTGGCGCGCATGTTGTCTATGACGGCGTCGGCAAAGACACGTTCGAAGCCTCGCTCGACAGCTTGCGCCCACTCGGCATGATGGTGAGCTACGGCAATGCGTCTGGCGCTGTGCCGCCATTCTCTCCGCTCGTGCTGTCGCACAAGGGCTCGCTGCTCCTCACGCGCCCGACGCTGTTTCACTACACGGCGACCACCGAGCAGCTCGATGAAACGGCGGCGGATCTATTTGCGGTGATCGAGAGCGGGGCGGTGAAGATCACGCCGCCGCAGCGCTACGCGCTGGCGGACGCCGCCCAAGCGCACCGCGATCTGGAAGCGCGCAAGACCACCGGCAGCCTGGTGCTGACGCCGCAATAGGACTGCGGACCTTCAGGTCCGCCGCTTCTGCCATGAATGCGGGTCTGAAGACCCGCGCTCCGGCATCATTTTACCGCGGCCGCGCGCTGGTAAGCAGGGCGCTGCCAGAGGTTCTCGATGTAGGCCATCACCGGCGCGGGGATTTCCTTTTCGATGCCGGCATAGCGCGCGCCGTTGGCGATGTAGGCGATCGAGATATCCGCGGCAGTGAAGCGGTTGGCGGCGACATAGGGCTTGCCCGCCAAGCGCTCGCCGACGAACTCCAGCCGCTTCAAAATCGCGTTCTTGAGATAGCCCGCCGTGAAGTTCTGCTTCTGGTCGTCGGGGGCCATGAAGCGGGTGGCGACGAGCGGATTGCCGTAGGCCGCGAGCCCCGCCTCGCCGAACATCAGGTATTGCAGATAGTCCGGATAGCCCGGCTCGTTCGGCTTCACTTCAAGGTCGGTCGGGCCGTACTTGGCCATGATGTAGATCATCATCGCCACGGACTCGATCATGTTCACGTCGCCGTCCTGCAGCGCCGGCACGGTCTTCAGCGGATTGACCGCCTTGAACGCATCGCTCGGCTTCATGAAGGAGGCTTCCGCCGTCTCATACGGCACGCCCATCTCTTCGCAGAGCCAGACCACCCGCAGCGAGCGTGCGCCTTGCGCGTGATAGATCTTGATCATGAGCGGCCTCCTTCAGAGGTTCGCTCTTAGCGCAAACGATAGGCGAGAGGGAGCGGCTTCAGATGTTGCCGTTGGCCTTGGCGGCGCGCTGATAGGCGGGCCGCTGTAGCAGCCGGTCGCGATAAGCCGCCAGCTTCGGCGGAATGTCCCTGCCAAGCGCGCCGCGCCAGACGCCAAGCGCCGTGGCGATGGCGATATCGGCCAAGGTGAGTTCGTCCCCCACGAGGTAGGACCGGTCGCCGAGCCTGGCTTCTAGGTAGCCGAGCTGCTGCTCGCATCGCATCGTCGCGCCTCGGATGGACCAGTTCTGCTTCTCTCCCTCCGGGGCCATGAAGTGCGCGCCCATCAGGGTGTTGAGGAGACCGCCGAACGAGGCTTCCGAGAACACTGTGAGTTCGAGCACGCGCGCGTAGTCAGGATGCGTAAGAGGCGGCAGCAGCGGCGTCGGGCCGTAGCGAGAGGCGATGTGGAGCGCGATGGCGACGGACTCGTGGATCTTCACCTCGCCGTCTTCGAGGAACGGCACGTTGCCCAGCGGATGCAGCGCCAGATAGTCGGCGGGCGGAGGATAGCCGAACAGCCGCAGCGCGTAGGGCAGGCCCATCTCTTCGCACAGCCATGCGATGCGTAGGCCGCGGCCGCTGCGTTCGAAATTGTGAATGGTCAGCATGGACCGCCCTCAACTCTTTGGCTGCGCGGCGATCCAGCGCCGGCTTTAGGTGTTCATCGACTGGAAGAAGTCGTCGTTGTTCTTCGAGCCCTTGAGCTTGTCGAGCAGGAACTCGATCGCGTCCTGCGTCCCCATCGGCGAGAGGATGCGGCGCAGCACGTACATCTTCTGCAGGTGCTCCTTCGGCGTGATGAGCTCGTCCTTGCGCGTGCCGGACTTGAGCACGTCGATGGCCGGGAAGATGCGGCGGTCCGCGACCTTGCGGTCGAGTTGCAGCTCCGAGTTACCCGTGCCCTTGAACTCTTCAAAGATGACTTCGTCCATGCGCGAGCCGGTGTCGATCAGCGCGGTGGCGATGATGGTCAGCGAGCCGCCTTCTTCGAGGTTGCGCGCCGCGCCGAAGAAGCGCTTCGGACGCTGTAGCGCGTTGGCGTCGACGCCGCCCGTTAGCACCTTGCCGGAAGAGGGCACGACTGTGTTGTAGGCGCGGCCCAGGCGCGTGACGGAGTCGAGCAGGATCACGACGTCCTTGCCATGCTCGGCCAGGCGCTTGGCCTTTTCGATCACCATTTCAGCCACTTGAACGTGGCGCGTCGCCGGCTCGTCGAAGGTCGAGGAAATCACCTCGCCCTTCACCGTGCGCTGCATGTCGGTGACTTCTTCCGGGCGCTCGTCGATCAGCAGAACGATGAGGAATACCTCGGGGTGGTTGGCTTCGATCGCCTTGGCGATGTTCTGCATGATGACGGTCTTACCCGTCCGCGGCTGGGCGACGATCAGCGAGCGCTGGCCTTTGCCGATCGGCGCGACGATGTCGATGATGCGCCCGGTTTTGTCTTTCAGCGTCGGGTCGTCGATCTCCATCTTCAACCGCTCGGTCGGATAGAGCGGCGTCAGATTATCGAAGTGGACCTTGTGACGAACGCGGTCTGGATCTTCGAAATTGATCGAGTTGACCTTGATCAGCGCGAAATAGCGCTCGCCGTCTTTCGGCGCGCGGATCTGGCCCTCAACCGTATCGCCGGTGCGCAGGCCGAATTTGCGGATCTGCTGCGGGGAAACGTAAATGTCGTCGGGGCCCGGCAGGTAATTCGACTGCGGCGAGCGCAGGAAGCCGAAGCCGTCCGGCAAAATCTCAACCACGCCGGAGCCGCCGATCTCGACGCCGCGCTCAGCCACCTGCTTCAGGATGGCGAACAGCATGTCCTGCGTGCGCAGGGTGTTGGCGCCCTCGATCTCGAGCGATTCCGCCAGCGCCAGCAGCTCCGCTGGCGGCTTGCGCTTCAGCTCTTGCAGCGTGAGTTGGGTCAGCTCTTCGAGGGCTTGTGTTTCAGTCATGTGGGTCTCGGGAGACGCACCCCACGCGCCATGCCGTGTGGAGAAGACGTCCTGTGGAAAGAGGTTCCGGCGGAAAGGAGGGATGAGAGCGCCGCCGTCGCGTGCGCGCCGAAGCGCGCCGGGCATGGACACCACAGAAAACGGGGTGGCGTCAAGCGCCTGCGCTTAGGGCTCCAGGGTCGCCAGGAGCACCGCGGCGATGGCGACGAGGAAAGGAACCTCGCTCATCAGACGCCAGAATCGTTCGCTGCGCCGGCGCTCGCCCTTGGCGATGCGCCGTCCCTCAGCAGATAGGTAGCCGTGGTAGCCACTCAAGCCCAGGACCAGCAAAAGCTTGGCCCAGAACCAGTGCGGCACGGTGGCGAACACCTCCGGCAGGGGCCGGCTCCAGTCGCCGGCGATGTAGGTGGCGAACAGGAACAGGCCAAAGGCCCAGGCCACGATCAGGGCGGGGGTCAGGATGATCATCCTGAGGCTCCGCGCCGCCTTCAGCATGGCCGCCTCAAGCTCGCCGCCGGGCTGGGAGGCGGTGATGTAGGCGTAAAAGCGAGGCAGCATCAGCAGCCCGGAAATCCAGGCGATGACGGCGATAATGTGCAGGCCGCGCGCGAGGTCGTAGCCGATCACGTGCTCAGGCATGCTCACTCACCCCCTGGGCGCACAGCTTGGCCCCCGCCGGGCAAATCCGGCCGCCATTCTCTGATTGCATCCTACCCGGCTCGGCAAGAGCCCGCTCGGCCAATTCGGCCAGCGCGTCGATGAAGCGCGGGGCGGCGCCAGGGGCGGGCGCGCGCAGGTAAAATGGCAGCTTCAGCGTGCGCGCGAGTTGCGCGTACTCAATGTCGAGCTCCACCAGCGTCTCGACGTGCTCGGAAACGAAGGCGATGGGCGAGACGATGACGCCCGCGCCTTCCTTGCCGGCAGCGTGGATCTCCTCCTCCGTCGACGGGCCAATCCATTTCAGCGGACCCACGCGCGACTGGTAACAGGTGCGGGTTTGCCAATCCGGCGGCAACAGCTTGCGCACCGCGGCGACGCTCATCTCGACCTGCGCTTGATAGGGATCGCCGCGGTCGACCACGTTTTGCGGCAGACCATGCGCAGAGAACAACACGCGCGGATTAGGCGGCGAGCCAGCATTGCGCCAGGTGTCGAGGATCGCTTGCGCATGCGCTTCGGCGAAGGCGCGGCCGGCAGGGTAGCAGCAAATCGTGGAGCAGGGCAGGTCCGAGGCGCGCCGCCACGCGCGCAGCGAGGACGCTGTCGTCGTGCTCGAGAATTGCGGATAGAGCGGCAGCAGGATCGCATCCGTAGCGCCCCACGCTTCCGCCGCCTTGGCCGCATCCTTCACGAATGGCTTCCAATAACGCATCGCCGGGAAGCACTTGAAGGTCACGTTGCTGACGCGCTTCGTGATTGCCGCTTCCAGCGCTTCCGCTTGCTTCAGCGTTTCCGGCAAGATCGGCGAGCCGCCGCCCATCAGCGCATAATTTGCCTTCGCGAGCTTT
>JAEUMR010000030.1 GCA_016791385.1 Hyphomonadaceae bacterium | reverse complement strand
CGCCGTACGCGCACGCCATAAAGCGCCATGACCAAACCCGCGCTGCTCGTTCATCCTCCGCTCGGCCCGTTTGAGGCGCGGCTGGCCGATTACGAGGTCGTGCATTGGCCGACCGAGCGCAAAGACATCCGCGCGGCGATCACGATCGGCCATGTCGGCCTCTCCAAGGCGATGATCGACGCGCTGCCGGCGCTTGAATGCATCCTCTGCTTCGGCGTCGGCGTTGACGGCGTCGACATCGCCTACGCCCGCGCCCGCGGCATCGCCATCACGCACGGGCGCGACATCAATCACGAAGATGTCGCCGACGTCGCGCTGGGCCTGATCATCGCGCGGCTGCGCTCTTTCACCGAAGGCGAGCGCATCCTGCGCAGCGGCGCCTGGACGCCGCCGATCGCGGTGCCGCCGCAGAAGCGGCTGCGCGGGCGCAAGCTCGGCATTGTCGGCATGGGCGCGATCGGCCAAGCCATTGCCGTGCGCGCGCAGGCGTTCGGCTTCGAGATCAAATGGACCGGCCCGCGCGCTAAGCCGGATGTCGCGCACGCCTACGAACCGGATTTGCGCAAGCTCGCCGCATGGGCGGACGTGCTGGCCGTCGCCGCGCGCGGCGACAAGAGCACCGTGAACCTGATCAATGCCGATGTCATCGCGGCGCTCGGCCCCGACGGCGTGCTGATCAATGTTTCGCGCGGCAACGTAATCGATGAAGACGCGCTGATCGCAGCGCTGAAATCCGGCGCGCTCGGCGGCGCCGGGCTTGACGTGTTCGTTGAAGAACCAACCCCGCCCGCGCGCTGGGCCGATGTGCCGAACACGACGCTGCTGCCCCATCTCGGCGGCGGCACGCGCGACGCCTTGTGGCAAGGCTCGCAGAACGTGCTGGAAAACCTGCGCCGCTTCTATGCCGGCGAAGCGCTGCTGACGCCGCTGGCCCAGTAACAGAAAGGGCGGCGGATTCTGCACCGCCGCCCTCGCCGCTCACACCATGCGTGATGCGATCAGCGCAATTCGTAGATCACGCTAACGTTCACGCGCGTTTCCACCGTGCCGGGCGCAACCGGAGTCGCGGCGTCCGCCGCTTCCATGCGCGCCATCACCGGCATCGGCACGGGCGGCGCATAGCCCCCGCCTTCGCTGACGGAGACGACGCGCGCGATGTGCAGCCCCAGCGCGCCTGTATAAAGCTCAGCGCGGCGGCGCGCTTCGGCGATCGCATCGCGGCGGGCGATGTCGAGCTGCGCATCGGGATCGGCGTGCGAGAACGAAACCCCGTTCACGGTGTTGCCGCCCGCGCCAACCGCCGCATCGATGACGCGGCCGGTATTGGCGATGCTGCGGATCTTCGCCGTCACCGTGTTGTTGGCCTGATAGCCGGTGATGCGCGGCGGCTGGCCTTCCTGGTATTGCTGTTGCGGATACACCGAGACGTTCGAGGTCTGGATGTCGCGCTCCGCCACGCCGGCGCGGCGCAGCGCTTGCGTCAGCGCGTTCATGCGGCGGGTGTTCTCGGCCAGCGCGGCTTGCGCGGTCTGCCCTTCGGTGGTGACGCCGAGGCTGATCGTCGCCAGGTCCGGCGCCGCTTCCGAGCTGCCCTCGGCATTGATGCTCAGCAGCGTGCCTTGCACGCCGTGCATCGCGTGCATGGCCTCGTCTTGCGCGGAAGCGGCGGGCGCAGCCGCCAACGTGGTCGCCGCCAGGGCGGCCGCTGCAATCATCGAACGCATGTCCAACTCCATTTCCCCTCTTGCCGGCATGAAGCGCAGGAAAGGCGCGGCGATTTTACGGCAAGGCCGGCTCCCTGCACGCTTCTCGCGCGTTCGTGAGGGCCGAACCGGCCCCTTTCCGCTCCGTTTCCCCAAATCGGCGAAGCGGGCCGGAGCGATTACGGGGCAAATATTCCGCATCCGTAGCGACGGCGGCCTTTCGCCGGGCGAATCACGTAAACTCACGCTTCCGCCCAGATGCGTTTCTCTGACAGCCTCCTGCGCCAAGTGCGCGACCGCGTTTCCATCGCGGACTACGCCGGCAAACGGCTGACCTGGAACAAGCAGAAGACCCGCCCCGCCGCCGGCGATTATTGGGCCTGCTGTCCGTTCCACCACGAGAAAAGCGCCTCGTTCCACGTCCTCGACCAGAAGGGCATCTTCCATTGCTTCGGCTGCGGCGAGAAAGGCGATGTCTTCACGCTGGCGATGAAACTGGAGGGGCTCTCCTTTCCCGAAGCGGTGGAGAAGATCGCGGAGCTCGCGGGCGTGCCGCTGCCGCGCGAAGAGCGTGAAGCCCCCGGCGAGAGCGACAAGCGCAAGCGGCTCTACGCGGTCACTGCGAAGGCGGCGGAGCTTTATGCCCACGCACTGCGCTCAAGCGGCGGCGCCGATGCGCGCCGCTACCTGCAAGGTCGCGGGCTGAATGAAGCGGAATGGGAGCGCTTCGGCATCGGCTTTGCGCCCGACGAATGGACCTGGACGCTCGACAAGCTGAAAGCCGCAGGCTTCAGCATCGAGGAAATCGTCGCCGCCGGCATTGCCCGCGAAGGCGATGACGGCAAGCGCGCGATCGACACCTTCCGCGGCCGCGTCACCTTCGAAATCACCGATACGGCTGGAAAAGTAATCGGTTTCGGCGGTCGCGCCTTGGCCAAGGACGCCAAGGCCAAATACATCAACTCACCCGAAACTGCGCTCTATTCGAAGAGCCGCGTGCTCTATCGCTTGAAGCAAGCGCGCGAACTGATCGCGAAAACCAAAGCGCCCGGCCTCGTCGTCGGCGAGGGTTATCTCGACGTGATCGCGTTCGAGCGCGCGGGCATCGCCGCCGTCGCGCCATGCGGCACGGCGCTGACCGAAGAGCAACTGCAATTGCTGTGGCGTTCGGGCGGCGAGCCGGTGCTGTGTTTTGATGGCGACACAGCCGGCAAGCGCGCCGCCGACCGCGCGCTCGATCTGGCGCTGCCGCATCTTGCCCCCGGGCGCACCGTGCGCATCGCCCACGCGCCCGAAGGCCAGGACCCGGACGACATCTTCCGCAGCGCCGGCCCCGAAGCGCTGGCGCAGTTGATCGCGGCGGCCACGCCTGCGTCTGACGCGCTGTTCGAGCGCGAGAAGAACCGCCGCCCGCTCGACACCCCCGAAGCGCGCGCCGCGTTCCAGGCGGCGCTGCGCGAGGCGGCGAACAAGATCGCCGACAAGGACACCCAGCGGGCTTATTTCTCGGAGCTGATGCGCCGGGCCAACGAGGCGCTCCGGCCCCCGCGTCAGCCCTGGACCCCGCGCCCGCCCGGCGGGGGCGGCTTCCAGCGCAACGCCCCGGCCCCGGTCACGGCCGAACTCAAGGCCATCGCCGCCGCCGAGCGCTCCCGCCCCGCCGCCGAGGACTTCCTGCGCGCCACGGTCGACTATCCGGGCATGCTGGCGCGGTTTTCCGACTGGCTCGACCGGCTCCACATCTCCGATCCGGAGCTCGAAGCCATCCGCACGGCGCTGATTGCACTCGCCGATGCCCCCGACGCGGCTGGGGCCATTGACCGCGAGGCTCTGAGCCTCCATTTGACCCAATCGGGTCAGGAACGCGCCGCGGCGCGCCTTTCGCGCTGGCCGAAGGCCAAACCGGCGCCCCCCGGCGCTGATCTGGAGGCCGAGTGGCTGGCCTTGGCGACGCGCGAGGTGGTGCTGCCGGCGATCAGGGAGGAATTGGCGGAACTGCGCCGCGCTGCGGCGGAAGGCGACGATGGAGCCTTCCTCCGCTTCCAGGCGCTCAACCGCGAGGCCGTGGCGATCGAACGCCGAGCTCGCGAGGTGAAATTGGAAGAGACCTCTGAGACGGACGACGCTGGCGGCCTAGTCGCCTGACCGGCGAAACCCTATTTCGACTGCTGAAAGAGCAAATCTGTAATGAGCAAGACCGAAGAGAAAGCGCCGGAAGAGAAGGACGCCCCGGACGGCCCGATCCTCGACCTTTCCGACGCCGCCGTGAAGAAGATGATCAAAGCCGCCAAGACGCGCGGCTTCGTCACGCACGAAGAGCTCAACAAGGTCCTGCCGTCGGAAGAATTCTCCTCCGAGCAGATCGAAGACGTGATGTCCCAGCTGAACGAGATGGGCATCAATGTCGTCGACAATGAAGAGGAAGGCGAAGCGGCCGAGGAAGAAGGCTCGACCAAGGCCGTCGCCACCCGCGACGAGAGCAAGCCGCCCGTCACCAACACGCGCGAAGACGCCGACCGCACCGACGATCCGGTGCGCATGTATCTGCGCGAAATGGGCAGCGTCGAGCTGCTTTCGCGCGAAGGCGAAATCGCCATCGCCAAGCGCATCGAGGCCGGCCGCGACGCGATGATCCGCGGCCTGTGCGAGAGCCCGCTGACGTTCGAAGCCATCATGGTGTGGCGCGATGAATTGCGGGAGCAGAAGATTCTGCTGCGCGACATCATCGACCTGGAAGGCACCTACTCGGCCGAGATGGGCATCGTGCCGCAATCGGCGCCGGGCGTGAACGCCGACGGCCTGGTCGATCCCGAAGCCGCCAAGGCTGAAATCGCCGAGCAGGAGCGCAAGAAGGCCGAAGCCGCCGCCGCGCGCGCGCGTCCAAAGACGGACGAGGACGGCGAAGAGCGCGATCCGGGTGAGGTCGCCGCCGAAGCCGACGCGGACGCTGATTTCGACGACGAACAAGCGATCTCGATGTCGGCGATGGAAGCCGAACTCAAAGAAGGCGTGATGGCGACGCTGGATGCGATCGCCGAAGCCTTCGGCCAATTCCGCAAACTGCAGGACAAGCGCATCGAGCTGCGCCTGCAAGGCAAGTCGCTGCCGGGGGCCAAGAACGACGCCTATGAAACCGCGCAGAACACGATCATCGAAGAGCTGAAGAAGCTGAAGCTCAACAATGCGCGGATCGAAAGCCTGGTCGAGCAGCTCTACGCCATCAACCGCAAGCTGATTCAGCTTGAGGGCAAGCTGATGCGCCTGGCCGAAGCCAATGGCGTGCCGCGCGGCCAATTCCTTGAAGCCTATCACGGCCACGAACTCGACCCGAAATGGGCCGAGAAGATGGGTGCGAAGACGAAGGCGTGGGCCAAGTTCGTCAGCGCCGAAGCCGACGAGATCGCCGACATCCGCAGCGAGATCGGCGTGCTGGCGCAAGAAACCGGCGTGCCGATCGACGAATACCGCCGCATCGTCCACGCCGTGCAGAAGGGCGAGCGCGAAGCGCGGCAAGCGAAGAAGGAAATGGTCGAAGCGAACCTGCGCCTCGTCATTTCCATCGCCAAGAAATACACCAATCGCGGCCTGCAATTCCTGGATCTGATCCAGGAAGGCAATATCGGCCTGATGAAGGCGGTCGATAAGTTCGAGTACCGCCGCGGCTACAAATTCTCGACCTACGCGACGTGGTGGATCAGGCAAGCGATCACGCGCAGCATTGCGGACCAAGCGCGCACCATCCGCATTCCGGTGCATATGATCGAGACCATCAACAAGCTGGTGCGCACCTCGCGCCAGATGCTGCACGAAATCGGCCGCGAGCCGACGCCGGAAGAGCTGGCTGAAAAGCTCGGCCTGCCGCTGGAAAAAGTGCGCAAGGTGATGAAGATCGCCAAGGAGCCGATCTCGCTGGAAACGCCGATCGGCGATGAAGAAGATTCACATCTCGGCGACTTCATCGAAGACAAGAGCGCGATCCTGCCGGTCGACGCCGCCATCCAAAGCAATCTGCGCGAAACCACCACCCGCGTGCTCGCCTCGCTCACCCCGCGCGAAGAACGCGTGCTGCGCATGCGCTTCGGCATCGGCATGAACACCGACCACACGCTGGAAGAAGTGGGCCAACAGTTCAGCGTCACGCGGGAGCGGATTCGTCAGATCGAGGCGAAAGCGCTGCGCAAGCTGAAGCATCCGAGCCGGTCAAGAAAACTGAGAAGTTTTCTGGACAACTAAGAAAACCGGAAGCTGCGGAGCTTCTTGGATAACTGAGAAGACCGCAAGCTGCGGGCTTTCGGAATAAGTTAGTTTGATTGCACGCTGCTTTGCGATGCAAGCGGTCGCAGGATAGTAACCGGCGGACAATGGTCGCATGACCTCCGGTCTGAGCTCTGTCGCCGCGCACCCGATGTTGTCGGCGTTTGCCGTTCGCCTTGCTGCCTCTCTCCTGAAACGTCGCAAAGCAGAGGCATCCCAATTGTGATCTGAACGCCAGGCACATTTTGGTCAGCGCGCTGTGGGAGCGGCGCTCGCACAAACCAACCCAACAAAAGACCGATGGCCAAAAGCGTCAGAGCAACAAGCGGTCTTTGCGGCGACCTTGAGCCAACCGATGAAAGCAGATGCCATCGCCCAGTTGCCAGCGCTGACTTCCCATCGATCGTGACGGCGACGATCCGAACGACGGCATTGAAGCCGGGAACCAATCGATTCCAAATTTCTCGTGCGGCGTTCTCCAGCACCTCCAAAGCTTGGATCACCTCGACCCACTTCAGTGCGAAGTCCCCACCACCGCTGAGGCTGAGCGAAAATGTAGACGTATCGTCAATCGAATCGAAGCGCGTCTCGCCATGGCCAATCGCCGTTGGCGCAAACCTGCGCAACGAGCGCGCCATCTCCTGGCGGAAGTCATGAACCGCGTTTTGGTCCGTCTCTTCCTTTGGCTTATCGATGTACGAGTTGATGGTGATCTCGACGCGCGACATGGGCTCCACCTCGCGGCACAGATTCTGCCCCAGCCTAATCCATGGAAAGAATTTTCATGGCTCAGGGGAGTCTCACCGTCATTCCGAGCACGCGTCCACCCCGCCTTTCGGTGGAAATGACTCGTAAATCCCCTCCTCCCGCATGGGCGGGAGAAGGTGGTCGCGCAGTGAGCGGATGAGGGTGGGCGGTGCGGGATCGAGCGCTGCGACATATCCTGGCGCCCGCCCCCTCACCCGCGCTGCGCGCGACCTCTCCCCCTCGCGGGGGCGAGGTGAGACTCAGCCCCACCCGCCTTGACCCTCGCTCCGAGTCGTGTTGCGCTTTTGCGGCGGGGACGAAAGGAGCGAAGCCATGGCGACTAATCCTCCCCCCGGCGCTGGACGCAAAGGCGCCGTCAAGGGACGCTCGCAAACGTTCAATCCGAAAACAGAAGATTGGACCAAGCGCGAAACCAAGTCGGGCCAGTTCATGGACCGCAAGGCCGACGCCAAACCGTTCAAAGGCGTCCGCAAAGAGAAGTGACGCTCTCCCTTCTCCCGCATGGGCGGGAGAAGGTGGTCGCGCAGCGGCCGGATGAGGGTGGGCGGTGCAAGTTCAAGCGCTGCGCCGCATCCTGGCGCCCGCCCCCTCACCCGCGCTGCGCGCGACCTCTCCCCCTCGCGGGGGCGAGGTGGGCGCACTCACCGCATCGTCGGAATGACGAAGCTGCTATCCTCGGTCATGCCTTCGGGCCAGCGGGCGGTGATGGTTTTCACTTTGGTGTAGAACTTCACCCCTTCCATGCCGTGCTGGTTGGTGTCGCCAAAGGCGCTGCGCTTCCAGCCGCCGAAGGTGTGATAGGCGACCGGCACCGGGATCGGCACGTTGATGCCGACCATGCCGACATTCACACGCTGCGCGAACTCGCGCGCGGCGCGGCCGTTGCGGGTGAAGATGGCGACGCCGTTGCCGTATTGATGCTGGCTCGGCAGCGCCAGCGCTTCCTCGAAGCTCTCGGCGCGCACGATCTGCAACACCGGGCCGAAGATTTCTTCCTGGTAGGTGCGCATGCCGGTCGAGACTTTGTCGAACAGCGTCGGGCCAATGAAATAACCTTCTTCGTAGCCTTGCAGCGTGAAGCCGCGGCCATCGCGCACCAGCTCCGCGCCCTCCTTGGCGCCGAGAGCAATGTAATCTTCCACGCGCTGCTTGTGCTGGGCCGACACGACCGGGCCGTATTGCGCTTCCGGGTCGGTGGAGATGCCGACCTTCATCCGCTCGATCTCGGGAATGAGGCGCGCGCGCAATTCGTCGGCCGTCTTCTTGCCCACCGGCACGACAACGGGAAGCGCCATGCAGCGCTCGCCGGCCGAGCCGTAAGCGGCGCCGACCAGATCCTTCACCACCTGGTCCATGTCCGCGTCAGGCAGAACCACGCCGTGGTTCTTGGCTCCGCCCATCGCCTGCACGCGCTTATTGTTGGCGGTGCCGTTGGCGTAAATGTAGTGGGCGATGTCGGAGGAGCCGACAAAGCTTATCGCCTTGATGTCAGGATGGGCGATGATCGCATCCACCGCTTCCTTGTCGCCGTGCACGACGTTGAGCACGCCCGCCGGCGCGCCCGCTTCCAGCATCAGCTCGGCCAGACGCACTGGGAGGGAGGGATCCTTTTCCGACGGCTTCAGCACGAAGGTGTTGCCGCAAGCGATGGCGATTCCGAACATCCACATCGGGATCATGCCCGGGAAGTTGAACGGGGTGATGCCAGCGACGACGCCGAGCGGCTGGCGCATCGAATAGACGTCGATCCCCGGCCCCGCGCCTTCGGTGTATTCACCCTTCAGCACATGCGGGATGCCGCAGGCGAACTCGATCACTTCGAGCCCGCGCTGAATGTCGCCGCGTGAATCGGCGATCACCTTGCCGTGCTCGGACGACAAGAGATGCGCCAGCTCGTCCATATTGGCTTCGACCAGCGCTTTGAAATTGAACATCACCCGCGCACGGCGCTGCGGATTGGTCGCCATCCAGCCGGGCAGCGCGGCGAGCGCGGCCTGCACAGCGGCGTCGACATTGCGCGCGGTCGAGAAGCCGACCTCGGCCTGTTGCGCGCCGGTGTTGGGATTGTAGACGCGGCCAACACGTCCGCTGTCAGCCGAGGCGCTCTTGCCATCGATGAAATTGTGAATCGCGCGCATCGGCAAAGTCTCCCGGGGTCGGATTTTTCGGCCCTTATGAGCGCAAATCCGACCCGCGTAAATGGCGCACCGTGCGCTCGCGCCTGCGACCCACTAGCCCCTCCGCGCCATGCCGGTGATGAGCGAGACGACGAACAGGACGAGGAAGATAAAGAACAGCACTTGCGCGATGCCGGCCAAAGCGGAGGCGATGCCGCCGAAACCGATCGCCACGACAAAGAAGATCAGAGTCCGGCATGCGTGTTCTCCGAATTGCGCACTCGGAAAACGTGAGATTCAGGGCGGAAGTTCCAATACGCACACTTTAGTGGGTGCAGGCGCTGGCGCCAGCACCCACAACATGGACGGGTCGCGGCCGCTGCGCAGCAATGCAGCCAAGCTCTCTTTTTCAGGAGCACAGGAAGTCTCAACTGACGCGCAATCCACGCGTGCGGCAACGCGCCTGCTGGCAAGGCGAGAGGCGCTTCGCTAGCGATTGCGCATGCGTATTCACACTGCCCTCGCCGCTCTCGCCCTTGCTCTCGCCGCCTGCTCGCCGAGCGCGCCGCCAGAGAGCGCCACAACGGCCGAAGCGCCAACAGCAGCCGCGCTGGAAATCCGCGACGCGTGGGCAGCGCCCTCTCCCGGCGGCGTCGATGTCGCTGCCGGTTATCTGACGCTCGTCGGCGGCAGCGCCGACGATACGCTCGTCTCCGCTTCGAGCCCGCGCGCAGCCAGCGTCGAAATCCATGAAATGACCATGGACGGCGGCGCCATGCAGATGCGCGCTGTGACGGGCGGCTTGGCAGTCACGGCTGGCCAGACCGTCACGCTCGCCCCAGGCGGCATGCACCTCATGTTCATGGGCGTGACGCAGCCGTTCACGCCGGGCGAGAACATTCCGGTCACGCTGACTTTCGCCAATAGCGGCGAGCGTACGATTGATCTACCGGTGCATCCGCCCGGGCAGACGGTTCAGCACTAAGCCGGCAAGTCCCAACGGGACGCATCCGCACGCCTCATCGCGGCAACGGCAATTCGGTGGTGTCCTTGAGATGCTCAAGGATGATCGCGCTCTCCATGTGCGCAATCGCCGGGCAGCGCAGCAGCTTCATCTGCACGATCTCCTGAAAGTGCGGCAGGTCGCGCGCGACCACCTTGATCAAATAGTCGGTCTCGCCCGTCGTCATCAGGCAGAGAGTGACCTCCTGCATGCGGTCGATCAGATCGCGGAACGTGCGCACGCTCGCCGCCGCATGATCCTTCAGCCGCACGCGGATGATGGCCGAGCAGGTCAGCCCCGCCAGCGCGGGGTCGAGCACGCCGACAATGCCCCGCAGCACGCCCTCCTCTTTGAGCCGGGCGAGCCGGCGCGACACCTGGCTGGCGGAGATTCCGGCCTGCTCGGCCAATTCCGCCTGCGATACGGAAGCGTCGCGCTGCACGGCGACAAGCAGGCGGCGATCTGCGTCATCCACGATCAATTCTCACATTTCATGCAGCACAAAGCCCGTTTGTGCATTTTTGCTGCAACGTTTAGCGCATATCCGCCCAAAATGCACTGAAATTGCAGCCGGATCGCCGTATTTTCGCAACCTATGAGCGCCAAGCCCAAGCCCGATTGGAAACGCGTCGCCGAACTCGTCCAGACCTCGCGGGCGATGGACGCGATCGAGGAGCGCGAGCTCGTTCCAGGCAAGAAAATCTTCTACCAGTTCAGCGCCCGCGGCCACGACATGGCGCAAGTGCTGCTGGGCCTGCACCTCACGCACCCGAAAGACGCGCTGTGCGGCTATTACCGCTCACGCCCGATCCTGCTCTCGCTCGGGGTTGCGCTCGAAGATGCGCTCGGCTCAGCCATGGGCCGCGCTGGCGGCTATTCGGACGGGCGCGATATCGGCGTCGTCTTCAATTATCCAAACGCGCACGGCGCATCAGCGCTGCCGATGTGCGGCGGCGTCGGCGCGCAATACACGCCCACCGCCGGCTACGCGCAGGCGATCGAGTATCACAAGAGCGTCCTCGGCGACCGCACCTATGACGGCGCCATCGGCGTCGTGCTCGGCGGCGACGCATCGGTGGCGACCAACGGCTTCTGGTCGGCGCTGACGATGGCGACGACGCTGAAGCTGCCGATGCTGTTCTACATCGAAGACAACGGCTACGGCATCTCCACGCCCGGGCGCTTCCAAACACCCGGCGAGAACATCGCCGAAAACCTCGCCAGCTTCAGCGGCCTCAAGGTGCTCGATGGCGACGGCACGGCGCCGGAAGAAGCCGCCTATCTGATCCGCGAAGCGGTCTCGCACGCGCGCGCCGGCCGCGGCCCGGTCTTGCTGCACCTGCGCGTGCCGCGGCTGCAGGGGCATTCGTTTCAGGACACCCAGGCCTACAAAGCGAAGGAAACCATCGACGCTGAATGGGCGTGCGATCCGCTGCCAAAGCTGAAAGCGCATATCGTTCCCGCGCTGATGAGCGAGCAGGAATGGGGCACGCTGCAGAGCACAGCTGAAGAACGCGTGCGCCGCGCCGCGCAGGTCGCCGATCAACGCCCCGTCAGCGATCCTGCGAGCGTCACCCGCTTCGTCTTTAGCGAAGAGGACGCCCTGCAAGATGAAGGCGGGCTCTGGAACAGCTTCTATTCCGCGCCGCGCATGAGCGATGCCGCCAAGCCCGAAGGCGCGCGCATCAACATGATCACCGCCATCCGCCGCACCCTCGATCACGAGCTGGCGGTCAATCCGCGCATGCTGATCTTCGGTGAAGACGTCGGCCCGAAAGGTGGCGTGCACGGCGTCACGCTCGGCCTGCAAGAGAAATACGGCGAAGGGCGCGTGTTCGACACCTCGCTGTCCGAGGAAGGCATTATCGGCCGCGCCGTTGGCATGGCGATCGCTGGCCTCATGCCTGTGCCAGAGATTCAATTCCGCAAATACGCCGATCCCGCCTGCGAGCAGATCAATGATTGCGGCACGATGCGCTGGCGCACCGCCAACCGCTTTGCCGCGCCGATGGTCGTGCGCATGCCGGTGGGCTTCTTCAAGTGCGGCGATCCCTGGCACTCGCAGACCAACGAAGTGCAATTCGTGCATAGCCCGGGCTGGCGCGTCGCCTGCCCCTCCAACGCCGAAGACGCAGTCGGCCTGCTGCGCACCGCCCTGCGCGGCAACGATCCGGTCATGTTCCTGGAACACCGCAACATGCTCGACGCCGCGAGCGCGCGCCGCCCGTACCCGGGCGATGATTTCGCGCTGCCGTTCGGGCGCGCCAAGCGCGTGCGCGAAGGCGGCGCGATCACGATCGTGACCTGGGGCGCGATGGTCGAACGCTGCGAAGCCGGCGCCGATGCGGCTGGCGTCACCGCCGACATTCTCGATTTGCGCACGCTGGCGCCCTGGGACAGCGAAGCCGTGCTCGCTTCGGTCAAGCGCACGCATCGCTGCCTGATCGTGCACGAAGACATCGGCACGGCCGGCTTCGGCGCGGAGATCGCGGCGGTGGTCGCCGATCAGGCCTTCCTCGATCTCGACGCGCCGGTCGCGCGCCTGACCATGCCGGACATCCCCTCGCCGCATCACCCCGATCTGATGGAATGGGCGCTGCCCTCGGTCGCGAAGATCGCGGCCAAGATCGAAGAACTGGTGCGGTTCTGATGAGCGAGACCGCCGATATCCTGATGCCGATGGAGCAAGAAGGCTCCAAGTCCGTCGTGCGCGCTTGGCTGAAAAAGATTGGCGAGCCAGTGAAACGGGACGAGCCGATCGTCGAGCTGGAAACGGACAAGGTGGCCGTCGAAGTCCCCGCGCCCGCCGACGGCGTGCTCGCCTCAATCACGCTGAACGAAGGCGATGAGGCCGCGCCAGGCGCAGTGCTCGGCAAGCTCACGCTCGGCGCTACAGCTGCGGACCGCCGGCTTCCAGCCGGCACACCAACACATGCCAACGCTCAGCCCGCGCGCACCGAAATGCCGGCTGGAAGCCGGCGGTCCGATGCCGAACGCGAAACGCGCCTTTCCCCACTGGTGAAGCGTTTGCTGGCCGAGCATCGTGTGGATGCAGCGCAAATCGCTGGCACCGGCCGCGATGGCCGCATCACGCATAAGGACGTCGAGGCGTTTCTTTCCTCCCCCGTTCACGGGGAAGGTGGCGCGAGCGAAGCTCGCGACGGAGGGGGCGCGGCGCACCGCCCCCTCAGCCACGCTACGCGTGACAGCTCCCCCGCCGGCGGGGGAGCAAAGGTGATTCCCCACGATGCGATGCGCAAATCCATCGCCGCGCACATGGCGCGCTCGGTTGCGACGGCGCCGCATGTGACGGCGGTGTTCGAGGCGGATTTCTCCGCCATCATCGCCCATCGCGCCAAGCACAAGGACGCCTACGCCAAGTCCGGCGCGCAGCTGACCTATTCTGCCTACATTGTGCGCGCAGCCGCCGAAGCCATGAAGGCGGCGCCGAACGTCAATGCGCGCTGGCACGACGATTTCCTCGAAGTATTCGAGGATGTGAATATCGGCATGGGCGTTGCGCTCGGCGATAAGGGCCTGATCGTCCCTGTCATCCGCCGCGCGCAGGCGCTGACGCTGCAAGAAACCGCCGCCGCGCTCACCGATGTGACGGAGCGCGTGCGCAAGAGCGCGCTAAAGCCCGCCGACGTGCAGGGCGGCACCTTCACCATTTCCAATCACGGCGTGTCAGGCTCGCTCGTCGCGACGCCGATCATCATCAATCAGCCGCAATCGGCGATCCTCGGCGTCGGCAAGCTGGAGAAGCGCGTCGTCGCCCGCGAAGTCGGCGGCGGCGACGCGATGGTGATCAAGCCGATGGCGTACGTCTCGCTCACCATCGACCACCGCGTGCTCGACGGGCATCAGACCAATGCCTGGCTCACGCGCTTTGTCGACATCCTCGAAGCCTGGCCTCTGAACGACTGAAGCGGAAGATTGCTATGATCGAAACCCTCGCGCCGAAGGCGCCCGACCCGCTGCTGAAGATCATCAAGCTGTTCCGCGAAGATACGCGGAGCGACAAGATCGACCTCGGCGTCGGTGTGTATAAGGATTCCAGCGGCAACACGCCGGTGATGCACGCCGTCAAAGACGCCGAAGCGCAGCTGCTGGCGACGCAGAAGACGAAGACCTATGTCGGCCAGCAGGGCGATGTGGATTTCCTGCGCCTCGTCGGCCAACTGGCGTTCGGCGCCATGAGCCGCGACTTCGTCTCGATCCAAGCCGTCGGCGGCACCGGCGCGTTGCGGCTCGGCTGCGATCTGCTGCGCGAAAGCGGCGCCAAACGCATTGTGCTGCCGCAGCCGTGCTGGCCGAACCATCCCTCCATCGTGCGCGCGGCGCGGCTCGAACCGATCGATGCGCCCTTCTTCAACATCGCCGAGCAGCGCATCGATATGGACGCCCTGATCGGCGCGTTTGCTCAAGCCGAGCGCGGCGATGCAGTGCTCCTGCAAGCCTGCTGCCACAACCCGCTCGGCGCCGATTTCTCGCTCGAACAATGGAAGACGCTCGCCGATGCGCTCAATGCGCGCGGCCTCATCCCCTTTGTCGACCTCGCCTATCAGGGCTTCGGCGATGGTGTTGACGAGGACGTCGCCGGCGCCCGGGCGCTATTGGAGCGCGTGCCGGAAGCGGTCATCGCGGTGTCTGAAGCGAAGTCCTTTGGCATCTACCGCGAGCGTGTCGGCGCGCTCTACGTCAAGACGGCGGAGAAGGCGCGCGCCGCTGTCATGAGCAATATCGCCGCGATCGCGCGCGCGAATTACTCGATGCCGCCGGACCATGGCGCCGCCATCGTGCGCGAAGTGCTGAGCGATGAAGCGCTGCGCGCCTCATGGCGCCAGGAGCTCGATCAGATCCGCACGCACATCAAGAGCACGCGCGCCAAGCTCGCCGCCGAACGCGTCAACTCGATCCCCATGCACCTGATCGCCGCGCAAAAAGGCATGTTTTCGACCTTGCCGCTCAATCAGGATCAGATCATCGTGCTGCGAGAACAGCACGGCATCTACATGACCGACGCCGCACGCATCAATGTCGCCGGCCTGCGCCACGCCGACATCCCGCGCTTCGTCGAAGCGCTGCGCGCGGTGGCGTAAGTCAGGCGCCGCGCGATCAGGCCGCGTTCATGGTCAAGAGATCATACGCCGCCACCGGTTCGCCGTTGCGGTTTGTGACGAGCACGTCCCAGCGCACCTCACCCTGATCGGCCTTGCGCAGCGTCTTGTCCTTGACCGTGAGCGCGACCTGGATCGCATCGCCCGGCTTCACCGGCTTGATGAAGCGCAGATTGTCGAGGCCGTAATTTGCCAGCACCGGCCCCGGATCGGGGTCGACGAACAGGCCCGCCGCGAACGACAGAATGAGATAGCCGTGCGCGACACGCCCGCCGAACAGCGGGTTCGCAGCGGCGGCGGCCTCGTCCATGTGCGCGTAAAAGGTATCGCCGGTGAAGTGCGCGAAGTGTTCGATGTCGTCCATCGTGATCTCGCGCGCCTTGGTCTTGAGCTGATAGCCGATCGGCAGATCGTGGAACTTTCGCCGGAACGGATGCTCGCTCGCGTCCTGCACCGGCATGCCGGCGATGTAGCGCTTCACGATCGCCGACAGCACGCGCGGATGGCCTTGCAGCGCCGTGCGCTGCATGTAGTGCGTGACGCCGCGCACCCCGCCCATTTCCTCGCCGCCGCCGGCGCGGCCTGGGCCGCCATGGATCATGTGCGGCATCGGTGAGCCGTGGCCGGTCGATTCCTTGGCGCTGTCGCGATCGATGAAGGCGATGCGGCCATGGAAGCTGCCGCTATCGAGCACGATGTCCTCAGCAAACGCGGTATCGTAGCTGAACACGCTCATCACCAGCGAACCCTTGCCGCGATTGGCGAGTTCGAACGCCTCCGCGCGATTGGCATACGGCATCAGCGTGGCGACCGGGCCGAACGCTTCCACCTCGTGCACGGCGCTGGCCGCCATCGGCCGCTCGCAGCGCAACAGCACCGGCGCCATGAACGCGCCCTTGGCGTTGACGGGCGCCGCATCGGGATCGCCGCAAACGATGGCGGCCTCTGCGCTTAGCGCCTTGATCTTCGCGCGCACGTCTTCGCGCTGGGCGACGCTGACCAGCGCCCCCATCTTCGCCGCCTCATCGCGCGGATCGGCAGGCGTGATCTTGGCCAAGCGCTCGGTCAGCGCCGCCTGCACCGAGTCGAGCAATGCCGCCGGGACCATGGCGCGGCGGATGGCGGTGCATTTCTGCCCAGCCTTCACCGTCATTTCCTTGGCGACCTCTTTGATGAAGAGGTCAAACTCGGGACTGCCGGGCGTGGCGTCCGGGCCGAGGATCGAGGCGTTGAGCGAATCTTGCTCGGCGATGAAGCGCACGCTTTCACGCACGATCGCCGGGTGCGTGCGCAGCTTCGCCGCCGTGCTGGCCGATCCCGTAAACGAGACGACATCCTGCGACGTCAGGTGATCGAACAGATCGCCCGTTCCGCCGACAATGAGCTGCAGCGCGCCGTGCGGCAGCACACCCGCATCGAGCATGATGCGAACGGCGGCTTCGGTCAGGTAGGCGGTGGCGCTCGCGGGCTTCACGATCGCGGGAACGCCGGCAAGGAAGGTGGGCGCGAGCTTTTCCAGCATGCCCCACACCGGAAAATTGAAGGCGTTGATGTGTACGGCCACGCCTTGCAGCGAGGTGAACACGTGCAGGCCCTGGAACGTGCCGTTGCGCGAAAGCGCCTCGACAGCGCCGTCGATCAGAATGCGGTCGTTCGGCAGTTCACGGCGGCCTTTGCCTTGATAGACCGCGAACGTGCCGATGCCGCCGTCGATGTCGATCCAGCTGTCGGCTTTGGTGGCGCCGGTGTTGGCGCTGAGCGCGTAAAGCTCGTCCTTTCGCGCCGTGAGCGCGTCGGCGAGCGCCTTCAGCATCTTCGCGCGATCGTGGAAGCTCATCGCCGCGAGCTTCGAGCCCGCTTGCTGGCGCGCGAACTGCAGCATGGCCGCGAAATCGAGCCCCTGCGAGGAGGTCAACGCCACCACCTCGCCGTCTACCGCCGAGCGCAATTCGGCCATGCCGCCGGAGCCCGCGACCCACTTCCCTTCGGCGAAATTCTGCAGCGTGATCGGCTTCATGATTCAGTTCCCAGTGAATTTCGGCGCACGCTTTTCCATGAAGGCGGCGACGCCTTCCTTGTAGTCCGCCGTCCGGCCGAGCATGCGCTGCGCATCGCGCTCGGCGTCGAGCTGCGCATCGAGCGTGCGTGTCGCGCCTTCGCGGATCAGCTTCTTCGTCGTCGCCAAGCCCTTGGTCGGCGCGGCCGCGAACTTCGCCGCCAACGCATCGAGTTCGTCGCCGAGCTTATCGTCGTCAACGCATTTCCAGATCACGCCCCAGGCCTCCGCGCGCTCGGCGGTCAGCGGCTCGCCCGTGAGCGTCAGCCCCATCGCGCGCGCTTGGCCGGCCAGGCGCGGCAGCGTCCAGGTGCCGGCGCTATCGGGAATGAGGCCGATATTGGCGAAGCTCTGGATGAACTTGGCGCTCTTGGCGGCGATGACGATATCGCACGCCAACGCAATGTTGGCACCCGCGCCGGCGGCCACGCCATTGACGCCGCAGAGCACCGGCATGTCGAGCGACGCGAGTCTACGGATCAGCGGATTGTAGCGATTTTCTAGCGACTCCCCGAGGTCGACGCCCTCGCCGCCGGGCGCGACGGCGCGATCCGACAGGTCCTGCCCGGCGCAAAAGCCGCGTCCCGCGCCCGTCAAGACGAGCACGCGCGCATCGCTTTTCGTCACAGCGTCGAGCGCGCGTGCGACCTCTTCGTGCATCTGCACGGTGAAGCTGTTCAGGCGATCCGGGCGATTGAGCGTTATCCGCGCGACGCCATTGGCGTTGTCGAAGAGAATGGTTTCAAAATTCACGCTGACGCCCTCCTTGGCGTGGCGTATGACAGAACGATCGGTCGGTCAATTCACGGAAATCGCATGAACGAAGCAGACAAGCTCGCGCGCCGCGTGGCGGAAACCCTGCTGCAGCGCGAAGGCACGGGCCCCGCGTGGGGCATCGAGATCGTCGATGCGCGCGAGGGCTATTCGTCGATCCGCATGAAAGTGCGCGACGACATGCTCAACGGCCACCGCATCGGTCACGGCGGCATGATCTTCGCGCTGGCTGACACCGCGTTCGCGTACGCCTGTAATTCGCGCAACGAAAACACCGTCGCCCAGAACGCCAGCATTTCGTTCCTGACGCCCGCCCAGCCCGGCGAGATGCTGAGCGCGGAGGCGCGCGAGGTCTCGCGCGCGGGTCGCAGCGGCGTCTATCAAGTCAGCGTGCGCGGCCAAGACGGACGCCCCATTGCTGAATTTACGGGACTTTCCCGCACAATTGGCGGTTCGGTCATTAATTGACCGCTCGGTCGGCTATTGCTATAAGCCCGATCCCGGGTTCCCAGAAGGCGCGCCATGTACACCACCGACCTGTCCGGCAAGAACAAAGCCGAGGCCGTCAGCGAAGATGCGGCGAAGGTCGCCGCGTTCGAGGCGCGCGTCGCCAATGACGAGTTCATCGAGCCGAAGGATTGGATGCCGGAGGCGTACCGCAAAACGCTGATCCGGCAGATTTCGCAGCACGCGCACTCGGAAATCGTCGGCATGTTGCCGGAAGGCAATTGGATCACGCGCGCGCCGAATTTGCGCCGCAAGGCGATCCTCCTGGCCAAGGTGCAGGACGAAGGCGGCCACGGCCTTTATCTCTACGCAGCCGCCGAGACGCTCGGCGTTTCGCGCGACGAGATGACCGAAGCGCTGCTCAGCGGCAAAGCCAAGTACTCGACCATCTTCAACTATCCGACGCTGACCTGGGCCGACATTGGCGCCATCGGCTGGCTGGTCGACGGCGCGGCAATCATGAACCAGGTGCCGTTGCAACGAACCTCCTACGGCCCCTACGCGCGGGCGATGGTGCGCATCTGCAAGGAAGAGAGCTTCCACCAGCGCCAGGGCTACGAAATCATGATGCATCTGGCGCAAGGCACGCCGGAACAGAAGCGCATGGCGCAAGACGCGATCGACCGCTGGTGGTGGCCCTCGCTGATGATGTTCGGCCCGCCGGACGACAAATCGCCGAACACCGAACAAAGCATGCGCTGGCGCATCAAGCGCGAGACCAATGACGAGCTGCGGCAGAAATTCGTCGATATCACCGTGCCGCAAGCGCACGCCATCGGCCTGTCCGTGCCCGATCCTGCGCTCAAATGGAACGAAGCGCGCGGCGCTCACGATTTCGGCGAAGTCGATTGGGAAGAATTCTACGCCGTGGTGCGCGGCGAAGGCCCGGTCGCCAAGGAACGCATGCAAGCGCGGCAGAAGGCCTGGGATGACGGCGCCTGGGTGCGCGAAGCCGCGCGCGTGCACGCCGAGAAGCGCGCCAGCGCCAAGATCGCAGCGGAGTGAAACATGAGCGATCCGAAGAAGGAATGGCCGCTGTGGGAAGTGTTCGTGCGCGGCAAGGGCGGACTTTCGCACCGCCATGTCGGCAGCGTGCACGCCGCTGACGCCAAGATGGCGATCGAACACGCGCGCGATACCTACACGCGGCGCCTGGAAGGCGTGAGCCTCTGGGTCGTGCCGTCGGCGCAGATCACGGCGTCCGATCCGGGCGAAGCGGCGGCGCTGTTCGAGCCGGCGGAAGACAAGGTCTACCGTCACCCGACCTTCTATTCGATCCCCGATCACATCAAGCACATCTGATGAGCCTCACCATCTACGCGCAGCGCCTGGGCGATGACTCGCTCATCCTCGGCCAACGTCTTTCCGAATGGTGCGGCCACGCGCCCGCGATCGAGGTCGACCTCTCGCTCGCCAATGTGGCGCTCGACCTGATCGGGCAAGCATCGCACTTTCTCGGCCTCGCCGGCGCGATCGAAGGCAAAGGACGCGACGCCGATGCGCTCGCTTTCCGCCGCGACGTGATGGACTTCACCAATTGCCTGCTGGTCGAACAGCCGAACGGCGATTTCGCGCAGACCATCGCCCGCCAATTCCTGTTCTCGCACTACCAGGTGCTGTTCCTGGAGCGTCTCGCGGCGGCGCAGGACGAGCGCTTTGCGGCGATCGCGGCCAAGGCGTTGAAGGAAGTCTCCTATCACGCCACGCTCGCCAGCGATTGGGTCGTGCGCCTCGGCGACGGCACAGACGAAAGCAAAGCGCGCATGATCGCCGGCCTCGACTGGATGTGGCGCTTCGCCGACGAATTGTTCGTGATGGATGACGTCGACGCCGCCGCGATCACGGCTGGCGCGGGCGTTGACAAGGCCGCGCTGCGTCCCGCCTGGGATCAGCGCATCGACGCTGTCCTTGCTGACGCCGGGCTGGTTCGCCCCGCCGCGCGCCGCGCAACGCTCGGCGGCCGCACCGGGCGCCATTCCGAGCATCTCGGCCACCTCTTGAGCGAAATGCAATTCCTGCAGCGCGCTTATCCGGGCGCGACGTGGTGAGCGTGGTGACGGCGCTCACCAGCACCGAGCGCCTGCGCGCTGTTCTGGCGAGCGTTCCCGATCCGGAAATCCCCGCCGTCTCGGTGCTCGATCTCGGCATCGTGCGCGAGATTAGCGCTGCGCGCGTGCTGATCACGCCGACGTACACCGGCTGCCCGGCGACGCTGGCGATCGAGCAGGCGATCCGCAGCGCGCTTGATGCGAACGGCTGTGGCGCCGTCGCGGTCGAGACGACGCTCTCACCGCCCTGGTCCACGGATTGGATCAGCGACGAGGGCCGCGAGAAGCTCCGCGCTTATGGCATCGCGCCGCCGCCCAAGGGCGCCAACGCAGCTGCATTGAAGAACCAGACGCTAGCCGAGTGCCCGCGCTGTGGTTCGTCCAACACCGAAGAAATTTCCCGCTTCGGCTCCACGCCCTGCAAAGCGCTCTGGCGCTGCAAGGCGTGCGCCGAGCCCTTCGACAGGTTCAAATGTCATTGAAATGAGCCACGATTTTCACACGCTGCGCGTCGCCGAAGTGAAGCGCGAAACGCCGGATGCTGTCTCGGTGCGCTTCGATCTGCCCGCCAATCTGCGCGAGACCTTCGCGTTCAAAGCCGGCCAGCACCTCACCTTCCGCCGCGACTTCGCCGGCGAAGAGGTGCGGCGCAATTATTCGGTGTGCGTGAGCCCGAGCGAAGGCGTGTTGAAGATCGGCGTCAAGAAGATCGCCGGCGGCGTCTTCTCCGGCTGGGTCAACGACAAACTCAAGGCTGGCGACGAAATCGAAGTGATGGCGCCGCACGGCTCGTTCTGCTGGAACTTCG
>JAEUMR010000021.1 GCA_016791385.1 Hyphomonadaceae bacterium | reverse complement strand
CCCGACTGGTAGATGCGTGGCGTAAGGCCGAGGTGCGCGGCCACCGCCTTTCCATTTTTGAAACGGCCCGGATCATCGATCGTCGCCTTGAACGCGAGGCTGACGATTGGTCCAACGCCCGAGATCGTCATCAGCCGCCGGCAGACCTCGTCCTTTCGCGCCATCACGGAAAGTTTGCGATCGAGCAGCACCTTTTGCCGGCGCATCACATTGCGCACCTCAAGCAATGGATCGATGCCGAGCCTCAGCTCAGGCATGTCGGCGAGCAAGGTCTCCACGCGCGCCGCATATGTGCAGCGATGCACCGCGCCGATCTTCAAGCCGTAGATCTTCAATAGGCCACGGATGGTGTGCTCGATCTTGATGATCTGGCGGACCAGCTTCTCGCGTGCGTTCAGCACCGTCCTGATCTGCTGCGACGCCATGCTCTTTACGTGCACGGGGCGATAATGCCCCAATCGCATCATCTCAGCGATGCCGCGGGCGTCGCTTCGATCAGTCTTGTTTGGCCGAGACGAGAGGAAGCGCTGGGTATGACGTGTCTCGATGCAGACAACCGAAAAGCCGCTTTCGACAAGGGCCGCATAGAGCCATTCGGATAAAGGGCAAGCCTCGATCCCGATCAGCCGAATGTTGGAGCGATGTTCCTCCAGCGCGCCGATCAAGGACGCCGGTTCGCTCAAGCTCTTGCCCTGCCAGATCGGTCCACCGGCCTCGTCCAGGATGCAAATCGAGATCGAATTCAGGGAAACATCTAGGCCAATGAACACCGACATGCTGCGCTCCTTCTGCAGGCTGAGTCGGTGAGGCTACCCCGCCGGCCGGACCTGGCGATCGGACGGATTACCCAAGCTGACGCAAGCAGACGCCACGCAGACGCGCTCGCCGCCTACGCGCAAACGGTAAACTCGAATGTCGCGCACATGATTCAAAACGAAGAGAAATTTGGGAGGGCAAGATAAAGCGCGCTTCGCGCGTGTCGCCAGTCGCCTGTATGCACTTGGAAAAATCCAATGTGTGCGCTCAACTGAAAATGTGCATGCACATTGCCCTCCCGCCGTTGCGTTGCTGGCGCCGTGACACACGCGACAAGCCTCGATCGCCTGTTCCGAGGGGGCGCGCTTTCGCGCGATCCAGCGGCCACAGCGGAACTGCGCGCGCACCGCTCTATACGACTGGATGCGCCACTCGATCGCGACGAGCTGCGCGGCAAGCTCCAAGGCGGCAAGCGGAGCAACGACGCGGCGCCGCGCATTACCCAGGGGCTGGACGCACGGCTAGGGCCGGCGAGGCGTTTCGGCTTTCGTGCGGATGCGCCTCGACGACACGGCCCCTTCGACACCCGCCAACGCGCGGTGGTGAAGATACATTTCTTCGGACATGGCGGCGGCGGAGGGGCAGCCCTCCTCGCGCATGGCCGCTACGTTGCGCGCGAGGCGGCGGCGCGCGGCCGCTTGGACCAGGCCCCTGAGACGGCGCAGGACCCGGCCCCAGATCGCACCGAACGGGGGCGCGCGCACGCATCCTACCTCACCCGGGATGAGCGCGCGGCATTCTATGACGCACTCGCCGAGCGCATCGATGGACGCGCCCGATTGAACGTCTGGGCCGACGAAGATCGGCGTCACTTCCGGATCATATTGTCGCCTGAGAAAGGCGCCGAGCTCGGCGATCTCAAACCTTACACCAGGGCCGTCATGGAGCGTGCCGAAGCAGTGCTTGGCGGGCGGCTCGAATGGATCGCGATCGATCACCACGACACCGACAACCCGCACACGCACATTGTCATGCGAGGCCGGCATGCGAACGGGCGAGCGCTGATCTTGCCGCGCGACTTCGTCAAGGCGGGCTTGCGGAACATCGCGCGGGATGTCGCGACCGAGGGTCTCGGACCCCGGACCCGCGCCGACGAGCACAAGGCGCTCATGCGCGAAACGCGAGCGCACCGGCCGACGCGTCTCGACGCCCTGATCGCACGGCAACTTGAGGGCGACAGGCTGCGAATTGCTAGCATCGAGGCGCCCAATGGCGACCCGGCCTTGACCAAGGCGCTTAAAGCGCGCGCCCGGGAACTCGAACGCTTAGGGCTTGCCTCCGCGCCTCGGCGGAACGTGCTTTTGTTTCGCAGCGACTGGCGCGAACGTCTCGGCGCAATGGAGTTACATCTCGACGTCCGCAAGCGGCTCGTATTGGAGCGCTCGCAGCAACAATGGCGCGATGTCGCCAAAAGCATTCCTGGCCCCAGCCTGCAGCCTGGGCCGGATCGCTAGGGACTCATCCAGGGCCAATCAGCCCGCAGCGGCGGCGGCTGCGGAACTACTAAATCGCACTTGGCGGTGGGCTTGATCTGCTCGCCAAGTGGCGCCGCCCGGGAAAGCCGGCTCAAGCGCGTCATCGGCGCCTGCCATTGCCTTAAGCTGCGGGGTGACGTTAGAGGACGCCAAAGGCATTTTGCACGCCATCTTTGACACCCTCATCACGCGCCTCCAAACCCAACTCCCCTCCTGTCACACGAAGCCGCTGGGCAAGGGACGGTGGGCCGACAAGCTTAGGGCGCAACCGGGAGACAGATCGAAATGGCCCAAGACAAGGGCGCGCACGTCAGCGCAGCCATGACGATCTGCCTGGGCATTGCTCTCGCGATCTCACAGCCAGCCGCCGCCGAGCCCGCCCCCTCACAACCCGACGAGATCATCGTCACTGCCCGCTTTCGAGCCGAACGCGATCAGGATGTGGGCATGGCGCTTTCGGTAGTCTCCGGCGCCGAAGCGCAGCAGCAGGGCGTCTCAAGCCTCGCGGACATTGCTCGTCGCATCCCTGGCGTGTCGGTGGTGGATTATGGCCCCAACAAGGCCGATCTTGGATTTCGCGGACTGGCTAATGTTTCCATCACAACGAACTGGCAGCGGAGCTCCGCCCTTGTAGGCGTCTATCTGGACGACGTCGCCGTCGCCACGCCTTTCAACGTACAGAGGTCATTCAACCTCTATGACATCGAACGCGTTGAAATCGCGCGTGGGCCGCAAGGGACGCTTTACGGCGAAGGCGCCATGGGCGGCTCGGTGCGATACATCACCACTGACCCAGACTTAAACGACATAGAAGGCCGCCTGCGTACTATGGTGTCCTCAACACAGAATGCAGACGGCGCGCTCAACTGGCGCGCGGACGCCGTAGCTAATCTTCCAATCGTGCCGAACAGGTTTGGCGTCCGAATTGGCGCTTTTCAGAATGAGGAAGCTGGTTTCATTGACTACAGCGCAACCAACATCCCGGCCCTAGCAACGCCCAATGGCGTTCCGCGCGAGGGCGCCAACGATTTCCGCGAGTACGGCGTGCGGCTGGTCGCGCTGGCGTCGCCCTCGCCGCGACTGCGCGTTCGCTTATCCGCTGATGTCGAGCAATCGCACAACGACGCCGAGCAGACCATCAACGGCGCGGCAAATGGTCTGACAAATAGCGGCCACTTTGCGCTGGAGCCGCAGAATGATCGATCCACGCTCGTCAGCGCGCGCACAGACTACAATTTTAGTTCAGGCACGATTTCCTCGGTGACTGGTTATTTTCAGCGCTATCGCGAGGACCTGGGCCTCGACCCGGCCGCGAGCTTCGGCCTCGGTTTTCCTGCGACCAAGAACCTTTCCATGGACGAGACTGCGCTATCAGAAGAGCTTCGGTTTCTCTCGAATCTGACGGGACGACTGAATTTCGTCGTTGGCGCCTATTACAAATCCACCAACACGGACGTCGCTCTCGTCGATTTCTCGGCCGTCGCAGGCGCCCCCGGCACCGTGCTGGACGAGTCCGAATCCTATGACGCCGAACAAATGGCGGTGTTTGGCGAGTTCCGCTACCGGGCGACTCCGCGACTGACAGCGACCATAGGGGCCCGTTTCTACCGGGAGCGGCTCTCAGCGGTGCAAGTGTGGCGACAACCCGATCAAGTTTTCAGCGTGATCCCAACGACAACAGTATCCAGCGCAGTACCGCTCGATCAATTCCTGCCGAAATTGCTGCTGGAGTATGCAGCAAGCGAGGACTTGCTTTTCTATGCAAGCGCCGCGCGCGGCGCTCGCAATGGCGGCGTTAACGTCACCTCTACAGTGACCGTTGCTGAGGCGCGCGGCGTACCCGGCGTTCCACGGACGTTCGACGGCGATAGCGTCTGGTCCTATGAGATGGGCGCCAGAAGCTCTTGGCTTGACCGCCGCCTCATCCTCAATGCCGCCCTCTACTACGTCGCCTGGTCTGATGTACAAGTTCAACTTAGCCCGCCGAGCGGATTCCGTGGATTTGGCAACGCCGGCGCCGCTCATTCCCAGGGGCTAGAGTTGGAATCCCGCTTAGAGCTGACCCCGGCACTCACCTTTTCAGGCGCGCTTTCGTACAACGACGCCCAATTCGACGACGGCTATGTAGATCAAGCTGCTTTGGGACGTACGGTTGCGGCGGGCACGCGAATGCCGAATACACCAGACTGGACGGCCGCCATCGCGCTCGACTGGCGCAGCGGCTTTCCGAACTGGAGCCGCGCAGAGATAAACGCCAATTTCAACGCACAATATGTGGGCGAGAGCGAGGGGCGTGCGCGCACTGCGCCGCTGGATCCCGCTTACTACGAGATCGACAGCTACACGCTCGCCAACGCGCGGATCAGCGTTGATACCGATAACTGGAGCGTCACGCTATTTGCGGACAACATCCTCGACAATAATACGTTGCTGCATCAGGTGAACGGCTCGGTTGCGCCATCGCGTCTGCTTTGGACCACAAACCGCCCACGCACCATCGGACTTGAATTCAACGCGCACTTCTAGACTCACCGAAAATCAGGGCGCTGGGCGAATGAGCGGCTGTCCATGCACGTTTGATCCATTGGTCGACAAACGATGCCATTGAGAACGGCGTGGGCTGCGACTGCCAGCGCCTACTGGGACGCGGCGGCCTTTATCGGCCGGCCGTCCTCACTCACAACGGGTTCCCTTGCGCGCAAAACGAAACTTTCCGCCGCCAGAGGCAGCGGAGCGTTGGATTCCCATCTCTTCCCGTCTCTTCCCGGCACTTCCCGCAACACCCGCCGCCGCGTGCGGACCCGCCGTGGAAGGGACGAACGCGGTGAAACAGGGCGCAAGACATAGCTAACCCGCTAAAATCGGCACGCTTCAACTACGATTGGCTTCGCCATGCCACACGTTGCAGAACACTCCGCGCCGGAGTGCCGCCCCATACGCCGTGAACAGCTTCGCGAACTTGTGCCTCTCGCCGACACGACGATTTACGAGATGGAGTTGCGCGGAGAATTTCCGCGGCGCTTCTATCTCACCGCCCGCTGTGCGGTATGGGACTTGGGTGAAATCCAAGCGTGGTTGCAGGCCAGGCGAGCCGATAAGAACGCGCGCGTCGCCTACCCCGACGTCGGCAAACGCAAATCGCGCCCGGTTAAGGCGCGAGGAAAATGAGCGGACCCTTGTAGGGTCCGCTCGAAGGCGTTGGGTATGGTGGGGTGTCTCCAAGGGAAGACGCCCTTAAGCTCGCATTAATCACTTAACGATCCATTAAGACTCAGCGCCTCGCTCGAAAGCGATCACCGGCGTGGGCGGCGCAAGAGCGACGGCATAGCGTTCACCGAGCGACCAAGCATCGACGATGTTGGCCCACTCTTGCAGCATGTGACGGCGCTGTGGCTCGTATTCGGCCTTGTTATAGACGCCGCGCGAAGAGCGGCCTTCTTCATGCGCCAGACACTTCTCAATCCAATCGCGATTGAAGCCCAGTTCGTTGAGTTGGGTTGAACCGGTACGGCGAAGATCGTGCACGGTGAACGGCGCCAGCGGCAGGTCTTCCTTGCGCGCAAGTTCCGCGATCGCGGTGGTCACCCGATTGAAGGTGGCGCGGGACATGGGCGCATCCGCGTCGTAGCGCGAGGGCAAGACATATTGTGAATTTCCGGCGCACGTCTTGAGCGCGATGAGAATGTCGAGAGCTTGTTGGGACAGATAGACGTTGTGCGGGTTGCGCCGCTTCATCCGCTCCTTGGGGATGGACCACACCGCATGCTCGAAATCGATCTCGTCCCACACCGCATCCTGCAGCTCACTCTTCCGCACCATGGTGAGGAGGATGAGCTTCAGGCCGAGTCTGATGGTAGGCAGCGTCGCCACCTGCTCGAGCAGTCGCAACATGATGCGTATCTCGCTGGCCGAGAGCGAGCGATCCTTAGCCACGAAGGTCGCGATCGACGCGGGGCCGACTTCGTCGGCAGGATTGGCGACCTTCTCTCCATGCAAGATAGCGAAGGAAAAAATCTGCTTGGTGATGTCGCGCACATGCACCGCGGTCGCTGGCGCGCCTCGATCCTTGATGCGCAGGCACAATGATCTGAGGTCCGTCGGCGTAATCTCGCTCAGCAGCCGCGTGCGCCAGGCACGATCCAGATCGCGCACATAGATCGAGCGCCGCATCGCCCTTGTGCTCTCGGCCATCGGCGCCTCTTCGAACCAGCGCTCGGCAAACTCGCCGAACGTTCGAGCTTCCATGATGCGGCGCTTCTCGCGCTGTTTTTCTTGTGCTGGCGAGAGGCCGGCTTTGACGGTCTTTCTCGCTCTGATGCACTCCTCGCGGGCTTCAGCGAGCGAAATACCGTCACGGCCGTATTTGCCGATCGTGAGCGTCTCGCGCCTGCCGTTGAGACGATAGTCGAGCCGAAACACGATGCCGCCCGCTGGCGACACAATCACATACATGCCGTCGCGATCCGAGACTTTGTAAGATTTCCCGCGCGACTTCAGTGATTTGAGTGCGGCGTCAGTGAGCACGTCGAAATACCTCCAAACGACATACCGTCACGCATTTTTCGATACCGACAAAAGCACAGGCTGTTGAATGCACTAGCGTTTTCATCGTTCGGCATACCGTCACGGCTGAATTTCGGCTGACGGTACGGAGCAAAGGTCAATTGGGCAACGTCGCGCGACCCGTCAGATATACCGTCAAATGAAAACGGCGGCCCTCGCGGGCCGCCGAATGTAGTTGAACGATTTTTGCTTATAAATCAGGGAGAAATCGCACTTTTCCGATTGTTGTCGAAACGGTGCGAAATGCCCTGAATCATTCCCACTCGATCGTGCCTGGCGGCTTGCTCGTGACGTCGTAGACGACGCGGTTGACGCCTTTCACTTCGTTGATGATGCGCGTGGCGGCGCGCCCTAGGAAATCCATCGGGAACGGGAAGAAGTCGGCGGTCATGCCATCGGTGGAAGTGACCGCGCGCAAGCCCAGCACGTACTCGTAGGTCCGGAAATCGCCCATCACGCCGACGGTGCGCACCGGTAACAGCACCGCGAACGCCTGCCAGATCTGATCGTAGAGGCCCGCCTTGCGGATTTCGTCCAAATAGACCGCATCCGCAGCGCGCAGGATGTCGAGCTTCTCGCGCGAGATCGCGCCGGGCACGCGGATGGCGAGCCCCGGCCCCGGGAACGGATGGCGGCCAACAAAGCTCTCGGGCAAACCCAGCTCGCGCCCCAGCGCGCGCACTTCGTCCTTGAACAGCTCACGCAGCGGCTCGACCAGCTTCATATTCATGCGCTCGGGCAAGCCGCCGACATTGTGGTGCGACTTGATCGTCACTGACGGCCCGCCAATCGCCGACACGCTTTCGATCACGTCCGGATAGAGCGTGCCCTGGGCCAGGAACGCGGCGCCGCCGATTTCGTGTGCGTGCTGCTCGAACACGTCGATGAAGAGCTTGCCGATGGTCTTGCGCTTCACTTCGGGGTCTTCGACGCCCTCAAGCGCAGTGAGGAAGCGCTCGCTCTCGTCGGCGTGGATCAGGCGGATATTGTAGTGATCGCGGAACAGCGACACCACCTGCTCAGCCTCGTTCAAGCGCATCAGGCCGTGATCGACGAACACGCAGGTCAGCTGGTCGCCGATCGCCTCGTGGATCAGCACCGCCGCCACGCTTGAATCGACGCCGCCGGAAAGTCCGCAAATGACGCGGCCATCGCCCACCTGCTCGCGGATGCGCGCGATCGCTTCGTCCTTGAACGCGGCCATGGTCCAGTCACCGCGCAAGCCGGCGATCTTGTGCGTGAAGTTCTTCAGCAACTTCGCGCCATCGGGCGTGTGCACGACTTCGGGGTGGAACATGGTGGTGTAGAAGCGGCGCTTCTCATCGACCGCGATCGCGAACGGCGCGTTCTCGCTGGTGGCGATCACCTCGAAGCCTTCGGCCAGTTTGGTGACGCGGTCGCCGTGGCTCATCCACACCGGATAGCGCCCGCCCACCTCCCAGACGCCCTCGAACAGCGGCGAAGCCTTCTTGATCTCGACATCGGCGCGGCCGAACTCGCGCGCGTGCCCGCCCTCGACGACGCCGCCGAGTTGCACTTGCATGGTCTGCTGGCCGTAACAGATGGCCAGGATCGGCACGCCGAACGCGAATGCTTCCTGCGGCGCGCGCGGACTGGGGTCATCCAGCACGCTCGATGGTCCGCCCGAGAAGATGATCGCCTTCGGCCCGAACCGCTTCAGGAACGCGCCGTCGACTTTGTTGTACGGGTGGATTTCGCAATAATCGCCGTTCTCGCGCACGCGCCGGGCGATCAGCTGGGTCACCTGCGACCCGAAATCGATGATGAGAACGCGCTCGTGCACCGCTGCAGAAGCGGGCGCGGGAGAAGAGTGCTTGGCCATGGCCTGAAATGGAGTGCGCCGCGCTGGGCGTCAATTGCGTGGGCGGCGGGGCTGGGATGCGGGGGTGGCCCCACCGGGCGCCTCCGCCGCCCCCCTCGCCCCCCCGAGGAAGCACTCGCTCTGGTTGCGTCCATCAACCGATAATGGTTAAACTTCATTCATGATTTGGGGGACGGGGCGGGATGACTGCAATCGCGGAGACTTTCGAGCCCGAAAGCAACGGGCGCCGCTTCACAATCAATTGGGCTCTACTCTCTTGCATTCTCTGTGCAGCTGTCATGGCGATGCTGGCGATTGCGGCGCCATTCTCCGGACAGCTTGAGCTATACATAAGCCGACAAGACCAACTGCTCGTTAGCTACATCACATTCGCGTTCGCCGGGGTAACCCCGGTAGTCTTCAGTTGGCGTCGCGCAATAAGTAACGGGCAGCTGCCGGCGCGAAACGGAGCCGAACCACGCTACGAGCATGTCAGCGGATGGAGTGCGATCCTCCTCGCTGTGATCGTTGTGATAATTGCTGCCCTCGTTTGGTGGGCAGCCGGGAGCAACGCCGCAAACCGCAAGATCCACGCCGAATGGGGAACGTGGGTTGTCGTGGGGTTATCAGCCGCATTCGTGCTAGTGGCCGCGGCGCCAGTGCTGCCGCGCGTTGCGCGGTCTCTAGGGCTTGAGTCGTCTTTGGCGACAGTTGCGGCACTATTCAACAAACCTGCCGAATGGGTTGGCCAAGCGTTAAGCGCGGTAGACGGTGTTCTGGTCTTTGCCGTTGCGAACGCGGCGGGCACGAACCGCAAACACGTATTTCTGCGCTACGCAATCTTGGCAAGTGTCATCGCCACCTGCGCGACACTCGGATACTTCTGGCCCGCCCCCTGGGCGTTTGTACCGATCGCGTGGGGCTTTTTGGTTGCATTTTCTGTCTCTCGACGCTGGGCCTGGATAGAGCAGGATCGCGAACTCGCGATGCTCAATCCTACCTTGTCCCAAGCGCACATTCGCGTGGGCTTCGCCCAAAATTTGCGTGACGAAGCGCTGCTCGTGTTCTTGTCGATGTTTCTGCTTGTACCATTGGCCCTCCGCCAGGCGCAGCTTCTCGCCAATGACGCCCATGTCGATCTGTTCTCGATTCCAAACGCCGCCGATGTGCACGACCTTGGCATGTGGATCAGCTTTTACGGCACGGAACTCGCAAAGGCGGTTCCATTCGTGGATTGGGCAGAGGTCTATCACGTCGAGGGCGACGCACCGATCCAAGCCAATCACCCGCTAGCGCTACACGCCGTGTTCGCAACAAGGGTGCTCATCGACTTGGTTTTCTTGGCTGCCCTGCTGCAAGCCATCTCGGCCGCTTCACGGGATGCACAACAACGGGACCTCTTCTATAGAAAGAAGGCGATCCGTCGTCTCGACCCTTTCACTGAACCAGACGCCTTTAGGCTTCTCGTCAGGCGCGATCCGAACGGCGAATGGGAGCGCAACACGGAGCGCTTTGATGAGTTCCCCGCTTACGATCAGAACCGGCTAGTTGAACTCTCGGCGAGCCGCGATGAGCGCATCCGCCGCGCCGCGGACTTTCTCCTTGAGCGTGACGGTGTCGATCATGATCCACATCATCGTCTCAGCAAGAAGGCGGCCGAGAGTAGTGTCCAGCCCGACGATATCAGCATCCTCCTTGATGAAGTCGAGAACACTGGTCCCGCGCGGAATATCTATCAGCTCGCTCTCACGCGGCGTAGGCTAGTACCGCGCCGCGCCATGCTTGATGTTCGGCGGCGGATCGTTCGCATGATCTCCGTTACGGATGACCCTATCCAACGAACAGAACGCACAGAGCGCCTGCTAGAAGCCTTAATAGGCGAACACCGCGAGCCCTATGCGCAGGCCCGTAGAGTCGCGCTGGATGCCCTCGCACCCGACACAGGAATCAACCTTCGGATTCGGCAGGCCATAGAGCAAGTGGCCGCACATGATGGAGCACAAGCAATGCGCAATCGCGCTTCCGAAATCCTGCGGTTACACCCCGAGACTGCGTGACTCCATCGCCCCCAACGGCGCGCCGAGTTCTCCCGCCACCAGCGCCGCCAGCAGCGCTGGTGCGGGCGGGAGACGGGAGAGTGGGGCCATGATGATGTCGCGCAGCCACGCAGCGGCGGCGCTCTCCGATTGGTACGCGGGCGTGAACAGGAACGACGCCGCCTGATAGAGCCGGATATGCCAGAGCCGCAGCCGCGCATATTCGCCGAGCGCGGCGTCGAGATTGCTTTGTGTTTCGAGCGCATGCGCTAGCGCGAACGCGTCGAGCAGCGCCATGTTGGCCCCCTGCCCGAGCTGGGGGCTGGTGCAATGCCAGGAATCGCCGACATGCACGCATTCGCGCGACAATGGCTCACGCAGCGTGCGGTGCGCGTAGGAGGCGAACACAAGATCGCCGTGCGCGCTGATCTGATCAAGCAGCGGCGCCGTCTCCGGCCAAAGCGCGCGCACATCCCCCTTCCACGCTTCGATCGGCGTTGCGCGCCAAGCTTCGTAGGCGCTGTGCTGCAGGCTCCAGAAGAACGCCGCCCTGTCTTTGCTCTCGCCCGGCAAACGCCCGATCGGCAGCACGCCCACCATCTTGCGCGCCGCCTCGTAGCGCTGCTCCAGCGCGTGCGGGTCGAACGGGCCTGTCCAATCGAGACTCGCCCACAAGGCGCCAAACGGCAACGGCGCGTGCGGCTGGCGCGACAGTGGCGAGCGCGCGCCAAGCGCATCGATCACCAGATCGAAGCGCGGGCTCTCCGCGCCATTGGCAAAACGCAAGCGGCCATCGCCCGCTGCGATCACCTCGCGCCCCGCTTCGATCTGCGCACCCGCTGCAAGCGCTGCGTCATAGAGCACCTGAAACAGCGCGCCGCGATGCACGCTGAGGCCGCACGGGGCATGCTTGCCGCGCGCGGCATAGCGCACGTCGAGCACCACGCGCGCGCCGCTCTTGCCGTAGAGGCGCTTGATCGGCGCGCCGAGCGCACGGATCGCGGCGCCCGCGCCAAGCGCATCGAGCACATGCAGACCCACAGGCTGCAAGATGAGCCCCGAGCCAACCGGCCGCGGCGCTTCCAGCTTGTCGTAAACGACGACGCGCGCGCCCCGCGCGCGCAGCAAAGCCGCACACGCAAGCCCCGCCACACCGCAGCCGGCAATCGCGATTTCAAGCGGCCTCATGCGCGCGGCGATCCCCCAAGAAGATGCTTAGCGGAAATTATCAACACTTCTGAACGAAACCCTAACCGCATTGCCGCATGCTGCGTCCATGGCCGCGATTTCGGGCATCGAAGCACACGGCGTTTCCCCCGCGACGCCAGTGCGCGAAGAGAAAGGAGGCCGCGCGGCCGTTGAATTCGGCGCGGCGGTCACCCACCAGGATTTGGTGCGCGAGAAACTGCGCGTCGATCCTGCCGCGTTGGCGGACCGCGCGCGTGCGGCGGAACAGAAGCGCGAAAGTCCGCGCGAAAAGCGGCTCGCCGCCGATAAGGAAGCCTATCGCAAGAGCAGCCAGCGCGGGCACAAGCTCGACATCACGGTCTGAGTTCGAGCACGCCGGCAAAGAAGCCGTCACAGCCGGTGACGAGCGGCGTCATCTGCAGCGCCGCGCCGCGCGCATGCGCTGGGAAGTCCGCCTTCAGCGCGACAGGCGCGAATTTGGCGTTGGCTTGCACGAAGGCCGCGAGCTGATCCTCGTTTTCCTCCGGCAACACCGAACAGGTCACATAGACAAGCCGCCCGCCTGGCTTGACCAGCGGCGCCGCCATCGCCAGCGCCTCGCGCTGCTCCTCAAGCCGCTTCGCCAGCGCGTTCGGGCGCAGGCGCCATTTCGCATCGGGATTGCGCCGCCACGTGCCTGAGCCGGTGCACGGCGCATCGACGAACACGACATCCATCTTGCCATGCAGATCGGCCAGCGCGTCCTTGGTGCGCATCGGCGCGCGGATTTGCACATTGTGCGCCCCGGCGCGATCGGCGCGTTCTTTCACCGGTGCCAAGCGGCGTTGATCGATATCATAGGCGTAGATCTGGCCCTTGTTCGCCATCAAAGCTGCGAGCGCGAGCGTCTTGCCGCCCCCGCCGGCGCAGACGTCCGCCACCTGCATGCCCGGCGCGGCGCCGGAAAGCAGCGCCGCAAGCTGGCTGCCCTCGTCCTGCACTTCGAACCAGCCCTTGAGAAAGCTTTGCTCGCTCGCCCATGGAAACGTGCGCCCTTGCGTCCACGGAATGCGCACGCCCTCGGGCGCGTACGGCGCAGGCTGCGGCGGCTCCTTCAACTTTGGGCTTTCGCCGAGCGCAGCGATCAGCTTCTCGCGCGTCGTCTTCAACGTGTTGGCGCGCAGATCGAGTGGCGCGGGCGCGGCAAGCGCTGCGCCCTCTTCCGCACGGGTCTCGCCGAAGGCGCGCGCGAAGCTGGCGTCAAGCCATTCGGGATAATCGCCGCGCACATGCGCCGGCGCGCCATCGAGCGTGGCGTTCGCCAGTGCTGCGCGCTCCGCTTCGGTTGGCGGCGCCGGCGCATGCGGATCGTCGTGGGTGCTCTGCTCGATGCGCTCGGCGCTCCAGCCAAAGCCCCAGCGTAGCGCACCCCACACCCATGCGCGGGGCGTGTCGGCGCCCATGCGCCAAGCGCTCGATTGCTTCCAACGCAACGCGCCAAACACGAGATCGCCGATCTCGGCGCGATCCTTCGAGCCGGCGAAGCGATGCGTCAGCATCCACGCCTTCACCGCATCGGCGGCCGGGCGGCGCTGGTCTTCAAGGCTTGAGAGGATTTCGATAGCCGCCTGCTGGCGAGCGCCGTCACGCATGGGAGGAACCCCTCTTGAAAATACCGCCTAGAGGCTGCGAGCGAGGTAGCGCACCCGCTTGCCATTAGCCAGCGCCGCCTGTCCGACCTCTTGGAACCCGAGCCGCTCATGAAACGCATCCGAGACCGGATTGGGCGGATCGAAATTGACCTCGCAGGTGACGATGGCATGCCCGTCGCCCCGCGCTCGCGCGAACAGGGCTTCATAGAAGGCGCGGCCGAAACCGCTCTGTCTCAGCGCCGGATCAACCACGATGCGGTCGACATAGGCAAAGCGCGGGTAGCGCGCCTTGAACCAGAGGAAGTTGGGGCTGTCGTAGGCCCCGTCCTGATCGAAGGTGAGCAAATAGCCGCCGCGCTCGCCGATGACGGCCGCCCAATAGGCGGCGCGATGCATGGCCGACAATTTCGCGCGATCGAGTTTGCCGGTCTCGACCTCGTGCCGCGCGCTCAGCGCCAGCACCCAATCATAATCGGCTTCGCTCAGATCGCGCGGCGTCACGAGCCGAGCGGGTAGTTCGGCGCCTCGCGCGTGATGGCGACGTCGTGCACGTGGCTTTCACGCAGACCAGCGGACGAGATCTTCACGAACTTGGCCTTTGTGCGCATCTCTTTGAGGTTCGCTGCGCCGACATAGCCCATCGACGCGCGCAGGCCGCCGATCAATTGATGGATGATGTTCGCCACCGGCCCCTTGAACGGCACACGCCCTTCGATGCCTTCCGGCACGAGCTTCATCTGATCGGTGACTTCCTTCTGGAAGTAGCGGTCAGCCGAGCCGCGCGCCATCGCCCCGAGCGAGCCCATGCCGCGATAGCTCTTATAGGAGCGGCCCTGGTACAGGATGATGTCGCCCGGCGCCTCTTCCGAGCCAGCAAGCAGCGAGCCGATCATCGCCACTTCGGCGCCGCCGGCCAAAGCCTTGGCGAGGTCGCCGGAAAATTTGATGCCGCCATCGGCGATGACCGGGACATCGGCCTTCTGCGCCGCTTTCGCCGCATCCATCACCGCCGTGAGCTGGGGCACGCCGACGCCGGCGACAACGCGCGTGGTGCAGATCGACCCCGGGCCAATACCGACCTTCACCGCATCCGCGCCCGCATCGATCAGCGCCTTGGCGCCGTCTGCGGTCGCGACATTGCCGGCGATGATCTGCGTGCGGTTGGATTCGCGCTTGATCCGGCTGACAGAAGCCAGCACGGCGCTGGAATGGCCGTGCGCGGTGTCGATAACCACGACATCAACGCCCGCATCGATCAGCGCCAGCGAACGCTCATAGCCCGCATCGCCGATAGTCGATGCCGCGCCCACCAAGAGACGTCCGCGTTCATCCTTGGCCCGGTTCGGGAACGCTTGCGCCTTCTCGAAATCCTTCACCGTGATGAGGCCGGTGACACGATTGGCGTCATCGACGACGATCACCCGCTCAATGCGATGGCGATGCAGCAGCTTCTTGGCTTCCCCCTCATTGACGCCATCGCGTACGGTGATGAGGTTTTCCTTCGTCATCAAATCGGCGACGCGTTCGTTCTTGTCGGCGAAGCGCATGTCGCGATTGGTCAGGATGCCGACCAATTTGCGCGTGTCGCGATCCACCACCGGGAAGCCCGAGATCTTGCGCGCTTCCTTGATCGCGAGGATGTCGCCGACGCTCATGTCCGGGTGGATGGTGACCGGGTCGATCACCATGCCGCTCTCGAACTTCTTCACCATCTTGACCTGATCGGCCTGCTCTTCTGGGGTCATGTTGCGGTGGATGACGCCGAGACCGCCAGCCTGCGCCATGGCGATGGCGAGCCGCGCTTCGGTGACCGTATCCATCGCGGCCGAAATGAGCGGAATATTGAGCTCGATGCCGCGCGTCAGGCGGGTCTTGGTGACAACGTCAGCGGGTAGCACCTCGGACGCGCCCGGCTCGAGGAGCACGTCGTCAAAGGTCAAAGCTTCACGGATTTCCATGGACGGCTGGTAGAGATTCTTCGCCGCCTTGTCCAGGCGGGAGCGCCATCTTGGCTCGGGCCTGCACCAATGGCAGGCTGCCGCACCGGGGAGAGACGGGGCATGACAGAGGTCATCGTAAAGAACGTAGCGGCCAGGCCCATGGCGGCGGTGAAGCGCCGGGTCCGCCTGGAGACCTTCCGGAAGGAATGGGAGTCTGCGGAGCCCGAGGTCGCAAAATTTCTTCAAGGCGCGAAGGGCGTAACGCCGACGGCCTGGCTCGGCTTCGTCTTCCAGCCCGACCCCAAAGGCGACGGGAGCATCGGCGATGGCTATTACGGCCGCCTCGTCGCCGAGCCCTTCAAGGGCAAGGGCAACATCCAATGCATTACGACGCCCGCGGGCGAAGCAGCGACAGCATTGAACATCGGTCCGTTTGAGGGGCTTTCGGCAACGCATGCGGCCGTGCGCGCCCACATCTCGCAATCGGGTATGAGCGCGCCCGGCACGTTCTGGGAGGTCTACAACACGCCGAGCGCCGACCCGGCTGGCTGGGAGGCCTACGTCTACTACCTGCTCGCACGGCGCTGACGCGGCTGCGTTTCAAACGTCAGCGAAGCGCAGCCCCCGCCTTCCCATCGCCACGACATAAACCTCCGGGCTTTCCGGCCGGCTGGCGGGGGGTTTGGCGTGGCGCACGCTGGCAAAATTCTGCTTCAGCTGCGCCAGTAGCGCCGCGTCGAGCCCGCCCTGAAACGCCTTCGTCACAAACGTGCCGCCGGGCGCCAGGTTTTCAAGCGCGAACTGCGCCGCTGCTTCCGCCAACGCGCCGGTGCGAATCTGATCGGTCTTGGCGTGCCCTGTCGTGTTCGCGGCCATGTCGGAGAGCACGATTTCCGGTGCGCCGCCGAGCGCCTGCATCAGTGCGGCCGGCGCTTTTGGGTCGAGGAAGTCCATTTCCAGAAACGTCGCGCCCGGCAAGTGCTCAATGGGCAAGAGGTCGATGCCGACGACATTGCAGCCGCGCTGCACGCACACCTGCGCCCAGCCGCCCGGCGCAGCGCCGAGATCGATCACACGGGCCCCGCGCTTCAGGAAATGAAACTGATCGTCGAGTTCGATCAGCTTGTACGCCGCCCGCGCGCGATAGCCCTCCGCCTTGGCGCGCGCGACATAGGGATCGTTGAGCTGGCGCTGCACCCAATTGCGTGAGCTCTCATCTAGCTTCTTGTTTTTGACGCGCTGTGCAAGCTGGCGCTCGCCGCCCCCGCTCTTTGGCGGCTTTGCCTTCCAGCGGCGCTTCGGCGGCTCTTCTGGATCGCTCATCGCCTGCCCTTGGCGTGGGAAGCCATCAGCCGCATCAGCACGCCCTCGCGCAGACCACGGTCGGCGACACGAATGCGCCTCGCCGGCCAAACCCGCAACACCGCATCGAAAATGGCGCCGCCGATGACGACAAGGTCTGCGCGGTCTTTGCCGATGCAGGCATTGGCGGCGCGCTCCTCGCGGCTTTGCGCCAGCAATTTTGCGATGGTGGCGCGGCAATCGGCGACGTCGAACCACATGCCGTCGACCTTGGCGCGATTGTACTTGGGCAAGCCGAGATAAACCCCGGCAAGGCTCGTTACCGTGCCCGAGGTGCCGATGATCTCGCCATGCCCTTCGGCAAAGGCGGAATGCAAGTGCGAAGCCTCACCCACGGCGCCGAGCGCCTCCGTCAGACGCGTGACCAGCGCCTCGTACCAGGCATGCTTGTTGTGATCCGGTTCCGGGTCTTCATCCGCCAGGGTGACGACGCCAAGCGGGCATGTTCCCCACGAGATCAGTGGCGGATCGAGCCCTGCCTGCAGCACCGCCTTTGGAGACAGCCACGACATCTCTGTCGAGCCACCGCCAATATCGACGATCATCGCATATTGCGCCTCGGCATCCAGCAGGCTGCGGCAGCCGAGCACCGAGAGGCGCGCCTCCTCACCCGGGCTGATCACTTCGAACTTGAGGCCGAGGTCCTTTTCGATGCGGTCGAGAAATACTTGCCCGTTCGACGCCGCGCGGCACGCTTGTGTCGCTACACACCCGACCGCCACCGGCGCACGCGCCTCGATGCGCTGCGCACATGCCGCCAAGGCTTGATACGCGCGCGCCATCGCGCCTTCGCTCAAGCGGCCATTGCGCGCCAGGCCTTCGCCCAGACGCACGATGCGCGAGAAGCCGTCAACAACCCTTAGCGAGCCGTCTTCGTTCTGCGCCGCCATCAGCAGGCGGCAATTGTTGGTGCCCAAGTCCAGCGCAGCGAACACCGGCGCGCGCCGACGAGGGCCCGGGCCGGCGCCGCCTCGCGACGCCATCGCCCGTCCATCCCTAGCCATTTCAAAACGTCCGAGCCTGGACGGCCGGAAGCCGTCCGCAATTCCAAGTTGGCGCTGATGCTAGCCACTTCCGGCCCCCGGAGCACCCCGGTTTCGCCAGAATTGACGCCGCGGGCGCCCCGTGGCGCCTACGGGGACACACAAATTCGTGTTGTGGACGCCAAACCTTGTGGCGCGCGTTCCCCGTTCATACCTTTCGAGGGCGAGAGGATTTCAGGAGGTTAAACAGGAGGAGAAGATGCAAGAGGCAAAATTCTCCATCGGTCAGGTGGTTCGTCACAAGCTCTTCCCCTTCCGGGGCGTGGTGTTCGACGTTGACCCAGAGTTTTCGAACACGGACGAGTGGATGGAAGCCATTCCCGAACCGGTGCGGCCGGATCGTAACCAACCATTTTACCATCTGTTCGCCGAAAACTCGGACAGCCACTACGTCGCCTACGTCTCCGAACAGAATCTGTTGCCGGATGACAGCGGCGAGCCAATCGACCACCCGCAGATCGATCTCCTGTTCGATCAGACCGATGACGGCCGCTACAAGCTGAGGCCTGAAAATCTGAACTGACGCAGATGCGTCACCGAAAGTGGATCGGCGGCTTGCTTGCGCAGGCCGCCGATTTGTTTTCCGCGGGCCTCCCGCAACAAGACGACAGCCTGCGCTTTACAGCGCGGGCAGACCCGGCAAATCTCCGCCCGCACGATGGCAAGTGGGGAGGACAGAATGAGGCGGTTTGCGGCGGTCGCCATGGCGGCATTACTAGTCGCGGGCGCAGCGGAAGCGCGCACCTGGCGCGTACGACCCGGCCCTGACGCCGAGCAGTCTCTGCAGACCGCCCTGATCGAAGCGCAAGCGGGCGACACCGTTCAGCTCGATCGCGGCCGCTTTGAACTCAGCTCAGGACTGTCGCTCGACGTCGACCGCGTTACCATCCGCGGCGCGGGCGCGGACCGCACTGTCCTTTCCTTCGCCAACCAGCGCCGCGGCGCCGAGGGGCTGCTGGTCACCTCCGACGGCGTGCTGCTGCGCGATTTCGCGGTCGAGAACACGCGCGGCGACGGCATCAAGGTGCGCGACTGCACCGGCATCACCTTCCGTAATCTGCGTGTGGAATGGACCGGCGGTCCCAATGCCGGAAACGGCGCCTACGGGCTTTACCCCGTCAATTGCAGCAACGTGCTGATCGAAGGCTCGACCGTGCGCGGCGCCTCGGACGCCGGAATCTATGTTGGCCAATCGCGCAACATCATCGTCCGCAATAATACCGCCGAGTTCAACGTCGCCGGCATCGAGATCGAGAACAGTATTGGCGCAGACGTGTTCGGCAACACCGCCACGCACAATACCGGCGGCATCCTGGTGTTCGACCTGCCGGGCATCCCGCAAGTGGGCGGTCACTCCGCGCGGGTGTTTCAAAACACGATCATTGACAACAACACGCCGAACTTCGCGCCGGCTGGCAATATCGTCGCAACCGTCCCCACCGGCACGGGTGTTCTGATCATGGCCAGCCGCAACGTGCACGTATTCGACAACGAAATCGGCACTCATGGCAGCGCCAACGTCATCATCGCCGCTTATCGCGCCGAATTCGAGGACGCGAACTACAATCCGCTGCCGCGCGACGTGATGATCCGCAACAACCGCTTCGGCCGCTCCGGCTTCGCCCCCGCCGGCGATTTTGCGGCGCTGGCGCAGGCGGGCGTCACCCTGCCCGACGTGGTCTGGGACGGCGCCACCATGTTCACGCCGCACGGCGCCATGCCGCGCTCGGAAAACGTGCGCATCGTCATGCGCGACAACCGCGCAGAAAGCGGCGGCATCGGCACGTTCCTGTCGCTTGGCGTTCAAGTCGCGGGCGCGCCCGTGACCGAAGCCGCACCGGATCCGACCTACCCACCGTTGCTCGCCATCGAAGAGCCGGAGCGAATTCGGATCGAGAACTGAGGCGGCCAATGCGGCTCTTCGCGTTCTTTGCCGCCGCCATCGCACTGGTGTTCATCACCAGCGCCACGGCGCAAGCGCCCGTCCCGGTGAGCGACGCCGCTATTATGGCCGCGCGCCCACCGGAGAACCTGTCGGCCTATCACTTCTTCCGCGATGCGCGCGCACGCGATCCGAACGCACGCGTGACGCCCTACGATCTCAACACGCCGCTCTACTCAGACGGCGCGTTGAAGTTTCGCTACGTCTATGTGCCGGAGGGAACGCAGGCGCGCTATCGCGACGACGGCGTGTTTGATTTCCCGGTCGGCACTGTGCTGATCAAGACCTTCGCCTTCGCCGCGGACATGCGCCGGCCTGCGGAAAATGTCCGCCTTGTCGAAACCCGCCTGCTGATCCGCCGCGCCGAAGGCTGGATCGCGCTGCCTTACGTCTGGAACGAAGCGCAGACTGAGGCGCGCTATTCGCCCATCGGCGCCGATATCCCGCTCAGCTTCACTGACCGTGACGGCCAAGCTGCCGAACTCGATTGGTCCGTGCCCAACCGCAATCAATGCAAGGGCTGCCATGACCGCGCCGGCGATTTCACGCCAATCGGACCAAGCGCCCGCAATCTCAACCGCACGCTCGGCTATGACTCAGGCGCGGAAAATCAGCTCGCGCACTGGGCCGCCGCGGGCATTCTCGATCGCGCGCCCGCCGATGCGCCGCGCGTGCCCAACGCCTACGACAGCGCCGACGGTACGCTTGAACAACGCGCCCGCGCCTATCTCGATGTGAATTGCGCCCATTGCCATAATCCGGACGGCCCCGCGCACACCTCGGGCCTTGATCTGCGCTGGACGCAGAGCGAGCCGGCGCATTGGGGCGTCTATAAACGCCCGATCGCCGCTGGCCGCGGCTCCGGCGATATGAACTTCGCCATCGAGCCCGGCCATCCCGAACGGTCGATCCTAGTTCACCGCATGGAATCCACCGATCCCGGCGTGATGATGCCGGAGACAGGCCGCAGCCTCGTTGACGACCGCGCCATCGCGCTGATGCGCGACTGGATCAGTGGGATGGATGAGAACGGGCGCAGCCGCTAGCTGCGCCCACCCCCATCATTGATGCAAGAAGCTCGCGTCGACCATGCCCACGCCAATCGCGGCATGGAACGCCAGCGCGAACAGCACCAGTGACGCCAGCATGAAAATGAAGAAGCGGATGATGATGATGTTCACCGTCGCCTGCACCAGCGAGTGCACGACGCGTAGCGCAACGTAGGCCCACGCCAGGCCGATATTGATCGGATTGTCGCCCGCGCCCAGCATCTGCAGCGCAAAGCACAGCGCGTAGAACAGCGTCGGCTGCTCCATCAGGTGGTTGTAATTGTTGGCGACGTTGGCGACCGGCAGCGCCTCCATCTGCGCCTTGGTGGCGTCGCCCGGCTTCAGCTTGGCCTTCGACATCGCCGGGATGCGCGTGACGTACAGCCACACCAGCATCAGCAGTGACCAGATCACCAGCGCCACGACGGGCGCGATCATTCCATGTTGGTACATTATTGTGCCCTCCCCTGATGACCGATCATCGGCCAGGCTGGGGGAACCGGCAAGCGCCTGTCGCGCGAGCGCTCTTGGCGGCTCAGGCTCCGGCGCCTAGTTTGCGCCCGCGACAGGGGAATCATGAGCGAAGACCAAACCGCCCACAAAGCGCCACTGCTGGAGCGCGCGCTCGAATGGATCATCTATTCCAGCCGCTGGCTGATGGCGCCGATTTATCTCGGCCTCATCGGCGCGCTGATCATCCTGATCGTCACCTTCTTCCGCGAACTCTATCTGCAGGTCCCGCTCGTTATGAGCATGGACGAGACCGATATCATCCTGCTGGTGCTGACATTGGTGGACCTCTCGCTCGCCGGCAATCTGGTGCTGATCATCCTCTTCACCGGCTATGAGAGTTTCGTCTCGAAAATCGATTTCGCCCATCGCGACCGCGACCGCCCCGATTGGATGGGCACGCTCGATTTCTCGGGTTTGAAGATCAAGCTGATCGCTTCGATCGTCGCGATCTCAGGGATCCACCTGCTGAAGATCTTCATGAACCTCAGCAATTATACCGAGAGCCAATTGCTCTGGTACACGGTGATCCACGTCACCTTCATCTTCTCCGGCGTCTGCGTCGCCGTGATGGATTGGATCGAAGAGAAAGCGCACAAGGTCAACGCTGGACACTAGCTCAGGCCGGCGCCCGCGCGCGTTCAGCTGCACGGCAGATCGCTTCCACAACGGCATCGTAAAGCGCCGGCGGCAAATCATGGCCCATGCCGGGGACGATGCGCAGCTCGGCGCCTGGAATAGTGGCGGCTATGTCCTTGCCGCCTTCCACCGGCACCAGCGGGTCGGCGTCGCCGTGCAGCACCACCACCGGCGCTTTGATGTTGGCGATCTTCGGCCGGCGATCGCCATTGGCAATCACGGCTGCGAGCTGGCGCGCGACGCCCAGCGGCTCGTAAGCGCGGCGCACATCGTTCAGCGCCCGCTCACGCAGCGCGCTCTCTTCGAACGGGAAGGCCGGACTGCCGATGGTGCGTGCCCCGCGCACCATGTGGTCGAGATAGGCCTCGATGTCCTTGCTCGGATCAGGTGCGCGCGTCGTCAGCACCGCCATCGCTTCCGGCTTCGACGGCGGCAGCGCCGGATTGCCGGTGGTTGAGAACACCGCCGTGAATGAATGCACCCGTTCGGGATAATCTGCCGTCACCAATTGGCCGATCATGCCTCCCATTGAAGCGCCAGCGACGTGTGCGCGGTCGATGCCGAGGTGATCCAAGAGCCCCACCGCATCGGCTGCCATATCGTCGAGCGTATAGGGAATGTCAGGCGCTTCGCCGCGCATGCGGGCTGAGACCACGCTTTCCATCGTCGGCATGCCGCTGAATTTCTGCGACAGGCCGCAATCGCGGTTGTCGAAGCGGATGACGCGAAACCCGCGCTCCACCAGCTTCTCGTACAGTCCAGGCGGCCAGCGCGTCATCTGCGCGCCAAGGCCCATGATCAGCAGCAATGGCTCGCCATCGTCGGCGCCGTGAACTTCATATTCCAGCGAAATGCCGTTGACCTGAGCCTGCGCCATCGTCGTTTCCTCGCGTTTTCGGCAGCCTGCGGGGGGAAGTGCGATTAGGCAAGGGCGTGCCGCGGCGGCGTCTTACATCCGCTCGGGCACGTCGATGCCGAGAAGGTCGAGCGTCAATGTCAGCTGCTTCAGCGCAGCCGCCGCGAGCGCGAGCCGCGAAGCCCGCACGGGCCCTTCCGAGGGCAGGATTGGGCAGTGGGTGTAGAATCCCGAGAACGCCTGCGCCAACGCGTAGGCGTGCTCAGCCAGGAAGTGCGGCGCCTTCTTTTCGTAGGCCGCCCGCAGCGCACCATCAAATGCGTCGAGCGCCAGCGCCAGCGTCCGCTCGGCATCGTGTTCAATGGCGATGCGCCCCGGTTTAAGCCCCTGCTCGTCCGCCTTGCGCAGAATGCTCTTGATCCGCACCGCTTGGTACAAGAGGTACGGCCCGGTCTTGCCCTCGAAGCTCATGAAGCGATCGAGGTCGAACACGTAGGAGGTGCCGCGGAAATTCGAGAGATCGGCGAACTTGACCGCCGCGATCGCCACCTTGTGCGCGACGTCCTCGAACTCTTCCTTAGAGAAGTCGGCGCCGATCTCGTTTTCCTTTAGCCGTTCGCGCGCCTTCTCTTCGGCCTGCCCGATCAGATCTTGCAGCTTCAGTACGCCGCCGGCGCGGGTCTTGAACGGCTTGCCGTCCGCGCCATTCATGGTACCGAAGCCGACATGCTCGAGCTGTTCGCGGGCGATGTAGCCGGCCTTGGCGGCGGCGCGATACACTTGCTCGAAGTGATCGGCTTGGCGCTGGTCGACCACGTAGAGGATCATGTCCGGCTGCTGATCGCGCACGCGCTGGACAATGGTGGCGAGATCGGTGGTGCCATACATGGCCGAACCTTCGCTCGACACCACCAGCAGCGGGTCCGGGCTTTCCACCTCGACCACCGTGCCGTCGTCCAGTTTCTTCTTCTTCGTTTCGCCAGGCCCGGCGACGCGGACGATGCGCGCGCCCTGGTCTTCCTCAAGCAGGCCTTTGCCTTCGAGGTCCCTGACCATGTCCGGGATCAGCGGATCAGCGTCGCTTTCACCCAGCCAGAGGTCGAAGTTCACGCCGAGCGCGGCGAAGTCGCGCTTCTGCGCCGCCATCGACACATCGTGCATGCGCTTCCAGATTTCCCGGTGCAGCGCGCTGCCGCCTTGCAGCGCCGCTGTCGCCTTCCGCGCGCGATCGCGCACCTCAATGTCGCCGTCCTTCACCTTGGCGGCGTAAGCCGGATAGATCGCTTCGAGTTGATCGAGGGTGAGCGCCTTCAGCCGCGCGTCGAGCTTGGCGCGATCGTCGAAACCGCCGAGTTCGTCTTCAAGCGCCGTGATGACGAGGCCCATCTGGAAGCCCCAATCGCCGAAATGCGCGTCGCCCCACACTTCGTCGCCGCGGAAGCGATAGATGCGTTTGACGCTCTCGCCGATGATCGAGGCGCGCAGATGGCCGACATGCATGCCCTTGGCCACGTTCGGCCCGCCATAATCGACCACCACGCGCCGCTTGTGCTCGACCGGGGTGGCGCCCGCATTCGCGTCGTCGGCCACGAATTGCGCACGCTTGGCCAGCGCCTCGGGCGTCACCGTGAAGTTGAGAAAGCCCGGCCCGGCGATGGTTGGCGCAGGCGCAAGCTCGGCCGCGCTCCAGGCGCCGGCGATGCTCTGCGCCACCTCCGGCGGCTTCCTGCCGGCCGCCTTCGCCACCGCGAGCGCACCATTGGCTTGGAATTCGCCGAGGTCAGGCCGGTCCGATCGGCGCACATCCGCGTGCTTGGGATCGAGCCCGAGCTTGGCGAACACCGCAGCGTTCGCCGCGGTCAATGCGCTGGCGAGGTCTTTCATGAGGTGCGGGATGGCCGCTTGAGCCCCCCGCCGTCAAGCGCCCCGGGCCCTACTGGCCGGAGTTCTGCCCTGCGTCGATGCGGAAGCGGCGGCCGTCGCGGTTGAACTGGACCTGCTCGGGCGTCAGTTCGAAGCCGACCAGCACCTCAAAGTTCTCGCCGGACACCGTGTCGTTGGCGCGCGGGATAACGATGCGCTCGATGTGCTCAGTACGGCTGACCACCGCTTGGCCGCGGTTCCAGCGCACGTCGATGTCGAAATAAGCCTTCTCGATCGGCGCGCGGCCACGGCGCGTAACGGCGACCCAATAGCGATAGGTCTGCCGGTCCGAGGTCGCAGCCGGCCCGCGGCCGAACGACATGTCGACATCGAGGTTCATCACGATCGGATCGGCGCCGACATAGCGGCAGAGGCCGCGCACGCCGCTCATTTCGCCGGTGAACTCGATGTTGGCATAGCGCTGGCTATCAGGAGCGGCGAAATCGACTACGCGCGCATTGTCATAAAGCACGCCCATCAGCGGGCATGGGCCAGCGTTCGGACGCGGATCGTTGCCCATCAAGCGATCGAGCACCGTGGGCTCGCGCTGCTGCTGCTGTTGCTCTTCCGGGTTCACCCCGCCCGGCAATTCAATCACGCGCGGCCGCGAGGTTCCGCATGCAGAAACGGTCGCCAACGCGAGCGAAAGCAAAAGCGCAGCCGGGAGCTTCATTCGAATCCTCTTCCGCCCCTTATAGGTCCTTGGGGCCATGCAACGGGCGGCTGCATGTCTCACCCCGCCTCCAAGGCAAATGGCGTCGCGCCGTGATAGCTTCGCCCAAGGGCTCCCGCAACACGACGGGGCGCCTTAAACGCTCCCCTAGACCCTCCCCAGGGAAAAGTTCACGTCAGAGCCCATGGCCCCGCCCGAAAAACGCCCAATTTCAATCCTGCTGGCGGCGCCGCGCGGCTTCTGCGCCGGCGTCGACCGCGCCATCCAGATCGTCGAACAGGCGATTCTGAAATGGGGCGCGCCGGTCTATGTGCGGCACGAAATTGTCCACAACCGCCATGTGGTGGAACGGCTCGAACGGCTGGGCGCGGTGTTCGTTGAGGAGCTCGACGACTGCCCGGCGGACAGCCCGGTGATCTTCTCCGCCCATGGCGTGCCGAAGGCCGTGCCCGCCGCGGCGCGCCAACGGGAAATGAACTTCATCGACGCCACCTGCCCGCTGGTGTCGAAGGTGCATGTCGAAGCCGAGCGCCACTTCAAGGCTGGACGCGAAATCGTCCTGATCGGCCATGCCGGCCATCCCGAAGTGATCGGCACCATGGGGCAATTGCCCGAAGGCGCGATCGCGCTGATCGAGACCGTCGAAGACGCGGAGCGCTTTTCGCCGAAAGACCCAGCGAAGCTCTCCTTCGTCACGCAAACGACGCTCTCGGTCGATGACACCGCCGAAATCGTCGCCGCCTTGCAGCGCCGCTTTCCCGGCATCGCCGCACCGCACAAGGAAGACATCTGCTACGCGACCACCAACCGGCAGGACGCCGTGAAGGCGATCGCCGCGCAAGCCGATCTCGTGCTGGTGATCGGCTCGCCTAAGAGCTCGAACTCGGTACGCCTCGTCCAAGTGGCAAAGCGCGCCGGCGCGCACGACGCGCGCCTGGTCAGCTCCGCCGGCGATGTCGATTGGAGCTGGTTCGAAGGCGTCAGGGCTGTCGGCGTCACCGCCGGCGCCAGTGCGCCAGAGGACCTCGTAAGTGGCTTGATCGAGGCCATTAGCCAACGCTTTCAGGCCCGAGTCGAGGAAGTGACGGTCACGCGCGAGGATGTCGCCTTCAAGCTGCCGCGTGTGCTGGCCGAGTGACGCAATACCCGATCCCGGCGCTGATCTACGAGACGATCCAATCGATCCGCGCGCGCGCACCGCATCGGCCAGCGCTGATCGGAATCAGCGGCGCGCAAGGCTCGGGCAAGACCCATTGGTGCAAACTGCTCGAAGCGACGAACCACCCGCGCATTGCGCACTTCTCGCTGGACGACATCTACCTCACCCGCGCCGAACGGGAAGCGCTGGCACGCGAGGTCCATCCCCTCTTCCTCACGCGCGGCCCGCCCTGCACGCACGACCTCGACCTCGCCGATGGCGCCATCGCCGCGCTCGAAGCCGCGGGCCCGCAAACGCAGACGCCGCTGCCGTGCTTCGACAAAGCGCGTGATGATCGCGCGCCGGAAAGCGAATGGCCACGCTTCACCGGCAAGCCCGAAGCGATCCTGATCGACGGCTGGTGCATGGGCGCGCTGGCGCCGCCCGATGGCCCGCCACTCAACGCCGTCGAGCACGAAGACGCCGACGGCGTCTGGCGCGCCACGATCAGCGAGGCGCTGACGGTCGACTACGCGCCCTTCTTCGAAGCCTTCGACGCGATCCTCTATCTCAAGGCGCCGTCCTGGGAGATCGTCCGAGCCTGGCGCGGCGAACAAGAGCAGAAATTGCTCGCCCGCCCACTCACCGCCGAAGAGAACACCGCGCTCGACCGCTTCGTCATGCACTATGAGCGCATCACCCGCTCCATGCTGGACGGGAAACTGATGGCGGATTGGATCGTGCATCTGGACGAAACGCGCGCAGTGACGGAAATCGAACGACGCTAATGGCTGTCTATACTCAACTCTCCGACGCCGATCTCGCCGCGCTGCTCAGCGAATACGATCTTGGTCCCGCCACCGCCTGCAAGGGCATTGCTGAGGGGGTCGAGAACTCGAACTACCTGCTGCGCACCCCCGCGGGGCAGTTCATTCTCACCATCTTCGAAAAGCGGGTGCGCGAAGAGGACTTGCCGTTCTTCATGCAGATCATGGCGCGCCTCGCCGAGCGCGGCGTGGCCGCGCCGCAGCCGATCGCCACCAAGGCGGGCGCGCTCTTCACCCACACCAAGCAGAAGGCCGCGGCCATCATCTCCTTCCTTGAAGGGGTGTCGCCGCGCTCGCCCGATATCGGCCATTGCGCCGCCATTGGCGAGGTGTTGGCGCAGATGCACGTGGCGCTGGAAGGCTTTCCGCTGCAGCGCGCCAACGCACTGTCGCTTGACGGCTGGGAGAACCTGATCGCGCCGCGCCTGGCGCAAGCGGAATACCTCCGCCCGGGCCTTGCCAAGCTGATCGAGCGCGATGTCAGCGAGACGCGCGCGGCATGGCCACTAGACCTGCCGCGCGGGCCGATCCACGCCGATCTCTTTCCCGACAACGCGCTTTTCCTTGGCGACCGGCTGACGGGCGTGATCGATTTCTACTTCGCCTGCACCGATTTCCTCACCTACGACCTCGCCGTCTGCCTCAACGCCTGGTGCTTCGCCACGCCGCGCGAATTCGACTATGCGCGCGGCGCAGCGATGATCGCCGCCTACGAAACCATCCGCCCGCTCAGCGAGACCGAACGCGAAGCGCTGCCCACGCTCTGCCGCGGCGCCGCGCTCCGCTTCTTCGCCACCCGCCTCGCCGATTGGGGCGACACCCCCGCCGGCGCCCTGGTGAAGCCGAAAGACCCGCTGGAATACGCCGATAAGCTAGCGTTCCATCGCAACGCGAAGAGCGCTGACGCGTACGGCGCCTAGCATCCGGGTATCGCTTCGCGATCCCGGAATGACGTAATGTGCGATTCACATGAAGACAGTCGACATCTGGACGGACGGCGCCTGCAGCGGCAATCCTGGCCCTGGCGGTTGGGGCGCGGTGCTGCGCTATGGCGAGACGGAGAAGGAATTCTCCGGCGCCGAGCCCGCCACCACCAACAACCGCATGGAGCTGATGGCGGCGATCCAGGCGCTGAAAGCGCTGAAGACGCCGGTGCACGTGCGCCTGCACACCGATTCCAAATATGTGATGGACGGCGTCACTAAGTGGATCCACGGCTGGAAGAAGAACGGCTGGAAAACCGCCGATAAGAAGCCGGTGAAAAACGAAGACCTCTGGCGTGCGCTCGAAGCCGAGACGCTGCATCACCAGATCGAGTGGAAATGGGTCAAAGGCCACGCCGACGACGTGATGAACAACCGCGCCGACGAACTGGCCCGCGGCGCGATCAAAACTCTGCGCTCTTGACGGCGCCGCTTTCGTTCAATATTGAACCATACTAGTTCAAGATTGAACTTAACGGAGCTGTGTCCATGACCACGCGCCGCCACGCCCTCGCCCTGCTCGCCGCCGCGCCCTTTGCGCCCGCCGCCTGCGCCCAGCCGCTTGCCGACCCAGCCGCCGGCTGGCGCGATCCGGGCGCGGGCGAAGCCGATCCGCGCCGCTTTGCGCTCGCGCACGCCATCCTCGCGGCGAACCCGCACAACACCCAGCCGTGGCTGGTCGAGTTCGACGGCGAGGACGGCATGACGTTGTCCTGCGATCTCGATCGCCGCCTGCCCTTTACCGATCCGCTCGATCGCCAGATCACGCTCGGCTGCGGCGGCTTTCTCGAGCTCTACGCGTTGGCCGCATCGAGCCGCGGCCTGCGCGCAGAGGTCACCGCCTTCCCCGAGGGCGCGCCTGCGGGGCGACTTGATGCGCGCCCGCTGGCGCATGTCAGGTTGATCGCCGACGCCGCCGCAGCTGATCCGCTGTTCGCCGCCATCGTCCAGCGGCGCACCAACCGCAATCCCTACGCAGCGGCGCCGCCAAGCGAAGTCGCACTGAACGCCGTGTTGCAAGCAAGCGGCGCCGACAACGCACTACTGACGGCTTGGTCCGAAGTTGAAACCGCCCGCGTCGGGCAAATCCGCGACCTCGTCTGGCGCGCCTTCGACCGCGAAATGCGCACGCGCGGCGCGCAAGAGGAAACTTACAACTGGCTGCGGCTCGGGCGCGAAGAGCGCGCACGCCATCGCGACGGCCTGTTCATCGACGTTCCCGTGCCCGGCCTCCTACGCGCCATCGGCATGCTCGACCGCGACGATCTTCTGAACCCCGAGTCCAGCGCCAACCGGCAGGCTTCGGCAGAGTGGCGCGAGAAAGCCATGACCGCGCCCGCCTTCATGGGGCTGCGCTCCGCCGAAGATGCGCCGGCCACGCGCCTTGCCGCCGGCCGCGCCTACGCGCGCATGAATCTGGCCGCGACGGCGGCGGGCCTCGCCATACATCCCTGGAGCCAGGCGCTGCAGGAATACGAAGAGATGAAAGACCTCTACGATGAAGCGCGCGCTCTGTTCGGCGCCAGCGGCGGCGAGACGCTGCAAATGCTGGTCCGAGTCGGGCACGCCGCGCCGGTCGAGGCGGCCGCGCGCCGGGCTATGAACGATTTCATTCGCAATGAAGCAAGATGAAGCGCTGCGCCTGGCGTTCCAGGCGATGACCGAAATCTCTATCATCGCCCACCTCAGCGACACTGCGCTGAGCAAGGCGCTGCCGCAGCACCTCTCCGCCGCTGGCTTCGGCGTGCTCAATCACTTCGTGCGCCTTGGCCTCGAAGGCGAAACGCCGAGCCGGCTGGCGCGCGCCTTCCAGGTCACCAAAGGCGCGATGACCTACACGCTGCAACAGCTCGAACAACAGGGCTTCGTGCGGATCGAATCCGATAGCGCCGACGCGCGCGCCAAGATCGTGCGCCTCACCGCCAAGGGCCGCCGCGCGCGCGAAGCCAGCGCCGAAGCGGTCCGTCCCAGCATGATCGCGCTGTTGCGCGCGGTCAGCGCAGACGAGTTCGCAAGCGTGCTGCCGTTTCTGACGAAATTGCGCGAAACGCTGGACGCGGCGCGCGACTAGGCGCGCTTGACCTTCAGTGTGGCGCCGTCAACGGCGGCGATCATGACCGCCTCGCCGGGCGTCAGCGCATCATCGCTCACCGCGCGCCAGACTGTGTCCTGCACGCGCACCGAGCCGACACCGTTGGCAAAGTTTGCAACCACGCCCGTACCGCCGACCAGCGCCGCGCTACGTTCGTTCAGCCCCGTCGCCGCGCCCTCATTGCGCCAGCGCTGCACCATCGGCCTGCCAAACCAAGTCAAGCCGATCACCAGCACGGCAAACACGCCCATGTCGACGATCCAATTGCCGACGCCGGCGAACGCCACGATCGCCGTGATGAATGCGGCAACAGCGGGCCACAGCAGATAGGTCGTGCCCGTCGCCATCTCGGCCGTGAGCAACAACAGGCCGAGCACCAACCAGTGCACCGCGCCAAAGCTCGTGAAGAACGTGACGATTGCGTCCATGGGATCAATGTAGCGATTGCGGCGCGAGTGCGCGAGCCCCAAAGGAGCGCGGGTCTTCAGACCCGCACTTCACACCGTCCGGGCGGGAAGAATGCGGGTCTGAAGACCCGCGCTCCTTTACCGCGTTGGCGGAACGGCCGTACGCGGTCCGCCCGCTTCGCCGCCTTGCGCGTTCAGCGCACGCAGGCCTTCGACCAGACCGGCCAAGCCAGACAAGTCTGCCGGCACGATCACCGTGCGTTGCTGGTTGGACGTCGCCAAGGCGCCGAACGCCTCGACGTATTTGAGGCCGAGGAAGTAGCGGATGGCGTTGACATCGCCCTTGGAGATCGCCTGGCTGACCATGTCGGTCGCCTTCGCTTCGGCCTCCGCTTCGCGCTCACGCGCCTCCGCGTCGCGGAACGCGGCTTCGCGGCGGCCTTCGGCTTGAAGTATGGCGGCCTGCTTGGCGCCCTCGGCGCGCAGGATCGCCGCCGCCTTGTCGCCTTCCGCTTCCAGAATTTGCGCCCGGCGTTCGCGCTCGGCCTTCATTTGCCGCGCCATCGCCTGAGTGAGGTCCGCCGGCGGTGTCAGATCCTTGATCTCGACGCGCAGCACCTTGGTGCCCCACGCCGTCGTTGCAGCATCGACAACCTCAAGCAGGCGCGCGTTGATGGCATCGCGCTGGCTCAGCACCTCGTCGAGATCCATCGAGCCGACGACGGTGCGTGTGTTGGTCATGCAGAGGTTCTGGATCGCCAGGCGCAGGTTTTCGACCTCGTACGCAGCCTTCGGCGCATCGATCACCTGAATGAACACGACTGCGTCAACAGAGACGACCGCGTTGTCCTTGGTGATGACATCCTGGCGCGGCACGTCGAGCACGGTTTCCATCATCGACATGCGCCGGCCGACGCGATCGACGAACGGCACCAAGAAGGAGATGCCAGGGCGCAGCGTGCGCGTGTAGCGCCCGAACCGCTCAGCCGTAAATTGCCGGCCTTGCGGCACGATCTTGATGGAGCTGAATGCAAGCACCAGCGCCATCGCCGCCAAAAACACCGCAGCGTATTCCATCGCTCTTCCCCCGCCGCTTCTGCGGCGCCGGCCGGCTTAAGATCAGCCTAACTGACCCAGCAAATGCTCAGCGCTAGAAACCTTGTATTCACCACCTTCTTCAAGGTTCAGCTGTTGTACCACCCCATCCTTGACGAGCATTGAATAGCGCTTCGAGCGCGGGCCCATGCCGAACTTGGAAAAGTCGGCGTCGAGGCCCACCGCGCGCGCGAACTCGGCCGATCCGTCCGCCAGCATGACGATGCTGTCTTGCACGCCCTGATCTTTGGCCCAGGCGCTCATGACGAAATGGTCGTTCACGGCGGTGCAGGCGATGGTGTCGACGCCCTTGGCCTTGAGATCGCCCGCAAGTTCGCGGAAGCTCGGCAGATGGCGCGCCGAACAGGTCGGCGTGAAGGCGCCGGGAACCGCGAACAGCGCCACAGTCTTGCCGGCGAACACGTCCGCAGTGCGCATCGGCTTCATCCCTTCCGCTGTCGGCACATTGAACTGGACGTCGGGCAGCTTGTCTCCAACCTTGATCATGGCGTTCTCCGTCTGATTTGGCGGCAATCTAGTGTGCCTGCAGTAGGATTGCGAGTGCGCCCTTGCGCGAAATCGCCCGCGGGGCGACGATTGCCTATGAGCGAAAGTCTGGCTGGCAAGCTTTTGGTGGCGATGCCGGGGATCGGCGATCCCCGTTTCCACCACAGCGTCATCATGATCTGCGCGCATGACGCCGAGCATGCGATGGGCGTCATTGTCAATAAGCCCAAAGACGACGTCACGCTCGATGAAGTGCTCGGCCACCTCGGCTTGGAGGCGACAACCGACTTAAGCGCGACCGCGGTGCTCGATGGCGGTCCGGTGCGGCAAGACCGCGGCTTTGTTCTCCACTCCAGCGATTTCAGCGCCGAAGGCGCGACGCAGGAAGTGACCGATGAGATCAGCCTCACGGCGACACGCGATGTACTGGAAGCTGTCGCCAGCACGCAAGCGCCGTCCAAGTTCACGCTGGCGCTGGGCTGCGCCGGCTGGGGCGCAGGCCAGCTTGAGGATGAACTCAGGCACAATGCCTGGATGGTGATCGACGCCGACGATGCGATCGTGTTTGGTCAAGACCATCAAAACAAATGGCCCGCCGCACTGCAACGCTTCGGATTCGACGCCGCATCGATGATGGGCGAAGCCGGCCGCGCCTAGCCGCGCTTGCGCAGAACCCGTTTGGTCGATGCGGGATACTTCACCAGCGCTTGCGCGGGACGCACCGGCCGCACCTCGAGCTTGCCGCCGCAATTCGGGCACCGACCTTTGAGCTCACCATCCGCGCACGCTGCGCAGAAGGTGCACTCAAAGCTACAGATGCGCGCATTGCTGCTCTCCGGCGGCAGGTCGCAGTCGCAGATTTCGCAATTGGGCCGCAGCTCCAGCACTACGCTGCTCCCGTCAAGTGCTCGATCGCTTCCTTGCGCTGCTCTGCGAAGCGCGAGAACAGCTGCTTCACCGCCTCCACCGTCTGCGGCTCGGCTGTTTCGGGGCGGCCGCAATTGAACGGCGGCGCCGGGGCATATTCGAGCGCAAGCTGAATCGTCTTCGCCGCCTCAGCGCCGGCAAGGTCAGCGACGATGCTGAGTGCAATGTCGATACCGGCGGTGACGCCCCCGCCCGTGATCGCATTGCCGTCGCGCACCACGCGCGCAGGATCGGGGATCGCGCCGAACATCGGCAACAGATCGCGATAGGCCCAGTGTGAGCCCGCGCGCTTGCCCGTCAGCAAGCCTGCGGCGCCCAGGATCAGCGAGCCGGTGCAGACGGCGGTCACGTATTGCGCGCCCTCGCCCAGCCGCTTGACCTCAGCCATGAAGGCGGGATCGAGCATCGCGTCGGTCTGCCCCGGTCCGCCGGGGATCATGATCATGTCGGCATGGTCGATGTCGGCGAGCGCGCGCAGATTGGCGAAGGCGAGGCCCATTTCGCTCTGCAGCGTGCCGCCATCCTTGGAAGCGACGATCACCTCCGCCCCGGGCATGCGCGAGAGCACCTCATAAGGGCCGGTGAAATCCAGCTGCGTCAGGCGCGGGTAGAGGATGAAAACGATGCGAAGTTGCGCGGCCATGGCGCTCCCCTGGGTTGACATCGCCATCATGGCGCGCCGAGGTTCTGGCGGAAATGTCAAAGAACCCTCGTTTCCCGCCAAAGCCGCGCGCAATCGAAATCGTGCTGTTCCCGGACTTCCAGATCCTGGACGCCGCCGGCCCCATCGCCGCGTTCGAAATCGCCGCCCGCTTCGCGCCCGGCGCCTACAGGGTGAAGACAAGCGCTGCGCGCGCCGGACTCGTCGCATCTTCGTCCGGCGTGCCAATGCCAGCGGTGGCGCTCAGCCCGCGTTCGCGCGTTGACACGCTGATTGTCGTTGGCGGCCAAGGCACGGCGGAGGCGATGAGCGATGCCCCGCTGCTCAAGGCGCTACGCGCTGCGCCCAGGCGCGCGCGGCGCGTCGCCAGCGTCTGCACCGGCGCCTTCGTGCTAGCGGCGGCGGGCTTGCTTGAAGGCAGGACCTGCACGACGCATTGGCGCCAGGCGCCAGTGCTGGCGCGGCTGTTTCCCGATGTGCGCGTCGAGGCCGATCGCATCCACGTACAGGACGGAAACGTCTGGACCTCCGCAGGCGTCACCGCAGGCATCGATCTCGCGCTCGCCATGATCGAAGCCGATCTCGGCGTCGACATCGCCGCCGAGGTCGCGCGCGAGATGGTGGTCTACGCCAAGCGTCCCGGCGGGCAAGCGCAACACTCGGCGCTGCTCGACCTTGAGAGCGCGCGCTTTGCCGATCTCAACGCATGGATGCGCACCCACCTTGCCGCAGAGCTCTCGGTGCAAGCGCTCGCGGCGCGCGCGGCGATGAGCCCGCGCAATTTTGCCCGCGCTTACGCGGCTGAAACCGGCGTGACGCCGGCGAAGGCGGTTGAGCGGCTGCGCGTGGATGCCGCTCGCGCCGCGCTTGCGCGCGGCGGCGCCATTCAGGAGATCGCGCGCCGCACGGGCTTTGGCGATTCCGAGCGCATGCGCCGCGCCTTCATCCGCGTCTACGGCGCGCCCCCTGCCGCGCTGCGGCGAACGCTGCGTTCTCCTTGACGGATGGCCCATTCCGGCGGACCACTCGTGGCTATGGCTGAGCAGCAAAAATCCATCTTCATCACCGGCGCAGGCTCCGGCATCGGCCGTGCGACGGCGCAACTCTTCGCCGAACGCGGCTGGTTCGTCGGCCTGTTCGACGTCAATCAGCAGGGCCTCGATGAAACCGCCGCCAGCCTTCCCGAAGGGCAGCGCATCTCGATGGTGTTTGACGTGCGCGACCGCGCCGGATGGGCGCGTGCGGTCGAGGCCTTCGGCCAAGCCACCAATCGGCGCATGCACGTGCTGTTCAACAATGCCGGCGTCGGCAAAGGCGGCTGGCTTGAGGAGATGCCGCCCGAGGACATCGACCTCACCATCGATGTGAATCTCAAGGGCGTGATCAATGGCGCCATCGCCGCGCTGCCGCTGCTGCGCGAGACGCCCGGCGCACGCATCGTCAACACCGCTTCCGTCGCAGGCGTCGTCGGTTCGCCGAAAATGGCGGTCTATTGCGCCACCAAGTTTGGCGTCCGCGGCCTCACGGAATCACTCGATGTCGAATATGGCCGCTACGGCATCCGCGTCGTCAGCCTGATGCCGTGGTTCGTCGACACCGCGATTCTCGACGGCGCTCCTGGCGATGGCAGCAACTTTCGCATCCGCGACCGGCTCACCGAGCAGAAGACGCCGATCTATCCGGTGCGCATGGCCGCCGAACGCGCTTGGGACGCCGCACACGGCAAGGATACCCATTACATGGTCGGCCAAGCGGCGGAGCGCGCACGCTTCGCCGCCCGGTTCTTCCCGGGCATGCTGCGCAATCAGCTCAAGCGGATGATGACTGACGACTAAGCGTCAGGTGGCGATGTCGCCCGCTGCCGGGGCAGCCGTCTGCGACGGGGCCGCCGAAGCATCGGTGGCGGCCGGGACGGCGGCATCGGCCGGCGCGGTCTGGGCCGCTTCGGTCGCGTCCATCTCCAGTTCCGGCGCCAGCACCTCGTCCGCAGGCAGCTCGCCAGCGTGGCGGCGGCCAGCCCACGAACCCTGACGGCGCGCCAGCGCAGCCTGATAATAGGCCCGCTCGGAGCGGTTCGGGAAACGATAGAAGACGTGGTCGCCGATGGACGTCGTGCGCACCAGGCCCGAATTCCAGACCGGGTTCACGGCGTGCGTGTGATAGTGCGTGGCGTTCTGGGTGATCGGGCGGGTGTAGCCCAACATCACCGCGGTGGCGACGCGTTGGGCGCGCTCCCAGGCGCGGCCGCGCGGACGGTGACCCAGCGAGCCATCGCAAGTGAAGGTGAATTGGCAGCCGATCGAGCGGTGCGAGCCCTGATAGACCACGCCGCAGACCGAGTTCGGATAATAGCCGGAGCGGACGCGGTTCATCACCACTTCGGCGACCGCGACCTGGCCGCGCTGGCTCTCGCCGCGCGCTTCAAAATAGACCGCCTGCGCCAGGCAGTTCAGCTGGCGCGGATCAATCTGCGGCTCGACTCGCTCGGCCGCCTCGGCGGTCGCGCTGGGGCCGCGCAGCACCGCCTGCACCATCATGGCGCGGGCGTCGGCGCTTTCGAACAGGGGCGCGCTGCCGCGCGCACGTAAACCATCATTGGTGCGCAGCGAGGTCAGTTCGACGCGCGCATTGGGATCGGCCAGCAGGCTTTGCTGCAATTGGGCTTGGAACGCTGTCGAGGTTGCGGCCCATTCAGCGCCCTCGCGTTGCTCGGCGGCGCGATGGGAGATGACCGGCATGGCCACGGCCGCAGCCGCGAGGCACATGACCGTCGCCGCACCCTGGCGAACCGCCAACGGGTTTCGTTCGAACTCCACCATCACTTGCGTCCGTAAGGCGCCCGCGAAGAGGCCCAGACGACGCCAGAACAACGACAAATGCATTAAGCCCCGCTTAACAGCGTCCAGTTTTGGGACAGTCCAGCGCACAGTATTCAGTAACAGCGCTGACCGTTTCGCCTGCACAATCATTTGCCGGCAGGCCTGGGCGGCATACCGGACGGGGGCGGATGGGGCGATTGACTTTTCTGTCATAGTCGCAATTCCACCGCTGATCTGCCGACATCCGCCGGCCACCGCGGCGCCTCGGCCACAGGCGAAAAGCCCAAATCGGGCAAAGCCTTGCCAGGATCGTGCCGGAAGCGAATTTAACCCATCTGGGGCGCGGCGCCCCGCCGCGGGGCAAGCCCGCGCTTGCCGCTACGGAAAGTGGCGCCAGAGCGGGACTCAGGCTCGGCAGCGGCCTCTGGGGCGCGTCGCCGTCTTAGCCCTTCTTGTTGACCAGGGCCGCTTGTGCGGCCGCCAAGCGCGCGATCGGCACCCGGAATGGCGAGCACGACACGTAATCGAGCCCTGCCCGCTCGCAGAACGCGACCGAGGCCGGATCGCCGCCATGTTCGCCGCAGATGCCGAGCTTCAGCGCGGGCTTGGTCTTGCGGCCGCGCTCGCTGGCCAATTCAACCAACTCGCCCACGCCTTCGGCGTCGAGCGTGACGAACGGGTCCTTCTCCAGCAGCGCCTTCTCGACATAGACGCCGAGAAACTTGCCCGCATCGTCGCGTGAGCAGCCCAACGTGGTCTGCGTGAGGTCGTTGGTGCCGAAGGAGAAGAAGTCGGCGGCTTCGGCGATCTCGCCTGCGCGCAACGCAGCGCGCGGCAGCTCGATCATGGTGCCGACCAGGTATTCGATACGCTTGCCGCGCCGCTTGAACACATCGTCGGCGACCGCATCGATGCGCGGGCGCAGCGTCTCAAGCTCGGCCTTGGTGATCACGAACGGGATCATGATCTCCGGCACGGGCGCAGCCCCGCTCTCGGCGACATCGCACGCCGCTTCGAACACGGCGCGCGCCTGCATGTCGTAGATTTCCGGATAGACGATCGCCAACCGGCAGCCGCGGAAGCCGAGCATCGGATTGCTTTCCGCCAGCTCCTTGGCGCGCGCGAGCAGCGCCTTGGCGTTGAGGCCGGTGGCTTTGGACACGTCCTCGCACTCTTCTTCCGAGTGCGGCAGGAATTCATGCAGCGGCGGATCGAGCAAGCGGATCGTCACCGGGCGCCCGCCCATCGCTTTGAAGATGTCGACGAAATCCTTGCGCTGGTGCGGGAACAGCTTGTCCAGCGCCGCCACGCGCGCGTCCTCGCGTTCGGCCAGGATCATTTCGCGCACCGCAGCGATACGTTCGGCGTCGAAGAACATGTGCTCGGTGCGGCAAAGGCCAATGCCTTCGGCGCCGAACTTCACCGCCTGTTCGGCGTCCGCCGGGGTTTCCGCGTTGGCGCGCACCTTGAGCCGGCGCGCGGCGTCGGCCCATTGCATCAGCGTGCCGAAATCGCCGGTGAGTTCAGGCTGCACCATCTCGGCGGCGCCGAGCAGCACTTCGCCCGCCGAGCCATCGACGGTGACCGTCTCGCCCTTCTTCACCACGCGGCCCGCCACGCGGAATTCGCCGAGCTTCATATCGATGCGGATATCGCCCGCGCCCGACACGCAGGGCCGGCCCATACCGCGCGCGACCACCGCAGCGTGGCTGGTCATGCCTCCGCGCGCGGTCACGATCGCTTTCGAGGCGTGCATGCCGTGAATGTCTTCCGGGCTCGTCTCCTCGCGCACGAGAATGACATCGACGCCATCGGCGGCGAGCCTCTCGGCCTCTTCGGAATCGAACACGACCACGCCCACCGCCGCGCCCGGCGAAGCCGGCAAGCCCTTGCAGACGATGTCGCGCTTGTAGCCGTCAGCAATGGTGGGGTGCAGCAATTGATCGAGCGCAGCCGGATCGACACGCTGCACCGCCTCTTCCTGCGTGATCAGCCCCTCGCTCGCCATGTCGATGGCGATCTTCAGCGCCGCCTTCGCCGTGCGTTTGCCGTTGCGCGTCTGCAGCATGTAGAGCGTGCCGCGCTCGACCGTGAACTCGAGGTCCTGCATGTCGCGGTAGTGCGCTTCGAGCTTCTGGTAGTGCGTCACCAACTCGTTGAACACGGCCGGCATCGCCTCTTCGAGCGACTCCCCGCTTTCCTTCATCTCGAGGCGCGAGGCCTTGGTCAGAGCCTTTGGCGTGCGGATGCCGGCGACGACATCTTCGCCCTGCGCGTTGATCAGGAACTCGCCGTAGAATTTCTTTTCACCGGTCGAGGGATCGCGCGTGAAGGCGACGCCCGTCGCCGAGGTCTCTCCCATATTGCCGAACACCATCGCCTGCACGTTGACGGCAGTGCCCCAGCTTTCGGGGATGTTGTGGTGCTTGCGGTAGAAGATGGCGCGATCGTTCATCCAGCTCTGGAACACGGCGCCGATCGCGCCCCACAATTGCTCCTTCGGATCGGATGGGAATGGTTTGCCGAGTTCGCGCTCCACCGCGCGCTTATATTGGGCGACGATCTCCTTCCAATCGTCCGCCCCCATCTCGATGTCGGTGCGATAGCCCTGCAGATCTTTGTGCGCGCCGAGGATTTCTTCGAACACGCCATGCTCCAGTTCGAGCACGACGTCGGAATACATCTGGATGAAGCGGCGATAGGAATCGTAGGCAAAGCGCGCATCGTCAGCGAGCTTGGCGAGGCCTTCGACGGTCTCGTCGTTGAGGCCGAGGTTCAGCACCGTATCCATCATGCCCGGCATCGAGGCGCGCGCGCCCGAGCGCACCGAAACCAGCAGTGGGTTCGCCGCGTCACCAAAACGCTTGCCGGCTTTCTTCTCCAGCGCCGCCAGCGCCGCGTCCACTTGCGCCGGCAATTCGGCCGGGTATTGGCGATTGTTCTTGTAGAACGCGGTGCAGACTTCCGTTGTCAGCGTAAAGCCGGGCGGCACCGGCAGCCCAAGCTTGGCCATCTCGGCCAAGTTCGCGCCCTTGCCGCCGAGCAGCGATTTCATCGAAGCGTCCCCGCCCGATTCACCGCCGCCGAAGCCGTACACCCATTGCTTAGTCATCGCTCTCACTCTCACAGCAACGCGCCACGCCCCAAGCGAGAGCGTGGCGGGCGCGAATTGCTAGCCCTCGATCTTCGAGAAGTCCGCCACGGCGGACAGCGCTTCCCGAAAGCGCGAGAGCAGCAGAAGCCGGTTGCGCCGGACCTGTTCCTCCGGCGCGTTGACGAGAACCTTATCGAAGAACGCATCGACCGGCGAACGCAAGCCGGCGAGCGCTTTCATCGCTTGGCCAAACTCTTCCTTCTCCACCGCCGCGCGCGCCGCCGGCAGCGCTTTCTCCAGCGCCTCGTGCAGCGCCTTCTCGGCCGGTTCGCCTAACAACTTGGCGTCGATCGGCGACGCAAGATCAGCCTCGCTGAGCCCTTTGCCCTTCTTCTCTTCCGCCGCGAGAATATTCGCCGCGCGCTTATAGCCCGCGAGCAAGTTCGCGCCGTCTTCGGTTTTCAGGAACGCGTCGAGCGCTTCGACACGCGCGACGATGCGAACGAGATCGTCGTCGCCGAGCGCGAACACGGCGTCGACGAGGTCGTGGCGTTTGCCTTGATCGCGGAGCTGAACTTTGAGGCGATCGGCGAAGAACTCTTGTACGTCGGAGAGCGCATTTACGCCCGCTGCGATCAGATTCCCTTCGGTTCTGTCAAATTGATCGAGTGCCTTGTCGATCGCTCGAGCCATTTCCACCCGGACAGCGTTGGACAGAATCGTTCGAACACTTCCAAGTGCCGCGCGCCGCAAGCCGAACGCATCCGAACTGCCTGTCGGCTTCTCGCCAGCGATGATCCACAGCCCAACCAGCGTATCCAGCTTGTCCGCCAGCGAGAGCGTTACGGCGACTTTGTCCTCCGGCACGCGGTCGTTTGGGCCGAGCGGACGGTAGTGATCTTCGATCGCGGCGGCGATCGACTCCCCGCCCCCTTGCGGGGCGGGGTTGGGGGTGGGGGTGACGGCGGCGCGCTTTGCTGAAGAGGCGCCGCTTGCACCCCCCACCCCGCCCTCCCCCGCAAGGGGGGAGGGAGAAGCGAGTTCTGCGAGATAAAGCTGGCGCCCCACCTGCCCCTGCAATTCCGGAAACTCGCCGACGGTTTCCGTCACCAAATCCATCTTGCAAAGCTCAGCTGCGCGTTCGACCAGCGCGCGATCCGCGCCCGTCACGTCGCACAACTCGACCGCCAGCGCCTTCACGCGCTCGACCTTGTCCCACACTGAGCCCAGCTTCTGGTGGAAGACGATCTTCTCCAGCTTCGCCTTGCGCTCTTCGGTGAAGAGCGGCGTTTTCTTGTCGGTATCCCAGAAGAAGCGCGCATCGTTCAGGCGCGCTGACAGAACGCGCGCATTTCCCGCCGCGATCGCGCGTCCGCCATCCTTGGCGTCGACGTTAGCCACGGCGATGAAGTGCGGCGCCAGCTTGCCGGTCTTCGGGTCGCGCACGGCGAAATATTTCTGGTGCGTGCGCATCGACAGGCGGATCACTTCGCCCGGCAAGTCCAGGAACGCCGGGTCCATGTCGCCGAAGATCACGCGCGGCCATTCCACTAGGCCGACCACTTCTTCCAGCAACCCCTCGTCGCGCACCCATTCGAGGCCCCGCGAAGCGCATTCGTCTTCGATGCAGCCTTCGATGTAGCTGCGCCGGTCGGCGCGGAACGGCACCACCTTGGCGCTGCGCAGATCGCTGTCCCATTTCTCGAAACTCGTCACCGCAATCGGCGCCGGATCGTGGAAGCGATGGCCCCACGTCTTCGCTTCGCTCGGCACGCCGGCGACGTCGATCTTCACGGGACGCTTGTCGAAGGTGCAGCAGATATTGTGCAGCGGGCGCACCCATTGCAGGTCGCTCTCGCCCGAGCGCATCGATTTCGGCCACGGGAAGCTGCGGATGATTTCCGGCAGCACCTCCTGCACGATCTCCGGCGTTGCCCGCCCGGCGCGCTCGATGCGCGCAACGTAGAACGCGCCCTTCTTGTCTTCGACCACCTCGGCTTGATCGATCGAAGCAAGCCCCGCGCTCTTCAGGAAGCCCTGGATCGCCTGCTCCGGCGCGCCCACGCGCGGACCCTTGCGCTCCTCGTTCACATCGGCCGCCTTATCCGGGCAGTCTTCGATGCAGAGGCCGAGCCGGCGCGGGGTTGAAAACGTCTGCAGCTGCGCGAACGCAAGCCCGCGCGCGTTCAGCTTCTCACGCAGCATGCGCGCCAGATCGTCCTCGGCGCGCTTCTGCATCCGCGCCGGGATTTCCTCGGAGAAGAGTTCGATGAAGAGCTGCGGCATTAGCTTTGACTCTCCGCCCATTGCTGCGCGCAGCCTTTGGCCAGATCGCGCACGCGGGCGATGAAGCTCTGGCGCTCGGTCGGCGAAACCACGCCGCGCGCGTCCAGGAGATTGAACAGGTGCGAGGCCTTCAGCGTGTAGTCGAACGCCGGCAGCACGCACTTAGCGTCGAGCAAGCGCTTGGCTTGCGTCTCGGCGTCGCCAAACCAGCGCAGCACCATCTCGGAATCGCTCAGATCGAAATTGAAGCGTGATTGCTGCTTCTCGTTCTCCAGGAACACATCGCCATAGCTGAGCGGGTACGGGCTGTCCGGATCGTTGAATGGCAAATCGTACACGCGGTCGACGCCGAACACATACATCGCCAGGCGCTCGAGCCCGTAGGTCAGCTCCCCGCTCACCGGGCGCACATCGAGGCCGCCGACTTGCTGGAAGTAAGTGTACTGGCTCACCTCCATGCCGTCGCACCAGACTTCCCAGCCTAAGCCCCAGGCGCCGACGGTCGGGTTTTCCCAATCGTCCTCGACGAAGCGGATATCGTGCAGCAGCGGATCGATGCCGATGCGCACCAGCGAGTTCAGATAAAGCTGCTGCAGGTCCGGCGGGTTCGGCTTCAGGATCACCTGAAACTGGTAATAGTGCTGCAGCCGGTTCGGGTTTTCGCCGTAGCGGCCGTCCTTCGGCCGCCGCGAGGGCTGCACATAGGCCGCGCGCCAGGGCTTGGGGCCGAGCGCCCGCAGCGTCGTCGCCGGGTGCAGTGTGCCCGCCCCCACCTGCTCGTCATAAGGCTGCAGGATCGCGCAACCCTGCTCGGCCCAGTAATTCTGGAGCGTCAGGATCACGTCCTGGAAGCAGCGGGGCGGGGGCCTATTGGTCATGCTGCGGACGCGTAAAGGGCGGCGCGCCCCCGATCAACTGCCTGCGGCCAGGAATTGCCCTAGGGGTGGACTTTGCCGCGCATCGAGATGAGCGGGGCAATGATCGAGAGAGCGGTGAACAGCACCAGGATTTCCCAGGCCGTCAGCGGCGGGACCAGGCCCATGCGCTCGGCAGCCGCATAGGCCAGAAGCGCCGTCTGCCCGATCAGGAACGCACCCCAGCTCAACCGGCGCACATGGGCGCGCGCATACTCGTCCGTGCTCTGCTCCCCGCGCCAGATGCTCCACACCTGCAACACGAGGAAGGCGGCGATCACCACATAGCTGATGGCGGGCGCAGGACCGCCGTGCAGCGTCGCCAATGGCGGCCAGAAGAACGCAACGCCAAACGCGGCGCCGGCAAGGGCCTGCACGCGCTGGTCACGTTGCTCCTTGCTGGTCGCCTCCCCCTCCACGCCCAGCCGGCGCGCCACCGCCGCCGCGTTGAAGCTCTCCGTAAACAGCCGCACCGAGCCGATGATGCAGACCATGGCGATGATAAGCGCGACGCCATCGGCCCAGCGGACCTCCGCAGCGTTGCTGAGGTAGGCGTTTGTGAGGACCGCGCCGAGCACGCCGCCGAGAGCGATCTCAACCGCCAGGGCGGCCCATTTCATGCGCGGCGTGGGTGTGGTTGCGAGGTCCATGCGTTCGATCCTTCAACAGAATGAGCCGTGAGATCAGCGCGTCAGGCGCCGCGGCGAACACAAACCACGGTCCACCAAATCAGGTATCCGACCACGGCGGGCAGGCAGCCGAGCAGGAAACCGGCGTGGAAACCGATGTTCGGGATATCGAGGCCGAGCGCCGCGGTCAGCGTGTTCTCCACCCATCCGGGCGCCAACGAGGCCGGCGCCGCGGCGACATAGGTCAGCGCTGAAAGGGCAAGCCCCAGCGATCCGCCCCAATACCAAGCGACGTAGTGTGCATTGAGGGCGCCTTCATCGAGGTGCATGGCCCAGCCAAAGGCGGCGAGGATGGCTGCGATGACGAGCCCTGCCGTCAGCCAGAAATGGCTGCCCGGCAGCATCATGTCTGTTGTCAGCGAAACGAGGTACGCGACCAGGGTAATGAATGTAATGGCCATGAAGGCGTTCTTACGCCGGTGGCGAACAGAACTTTGCTGGTGATGGGTGCTGGCTGTCATGTCATCCTCTATTCAGCGGCCTGCGCCGCGTCGTCGGCGCTGAAGATTTGTTCGATCGGCAAGCCAAACACGGCTGCGATCTTGAACGCGAGCGGCAAGCTGGGATCGTATTTGCCGGTCTCGATCGCGTTCACGCTCTGGCGCGAGACATCGAGTCTTTCAGCAAGATCCGCTTGGCTCCAATTGCGCTCCGCGCGCAGCACTTTGAGGCGGTTCCTCATGCGTAGCGCCGCCGCACGAGCGCGAGCGTCAACCCCCACAGCACCATCATCGCCGGCAGAATCCACATCGCGGTGAGGCGCGGAAAGCCGGCCCATTCCTCCAGGAAGCCCCACGCAAAAGTCCCGAAGGCGGTAAGTCCAGCCGCGATCAGCACCGCTTCGAGATGAATGCGCCGCTGCAGTTCATCGACTGAATTGATCAGCACCAGGATCGCCCGCAGGATCATCGCCACCGGCGCAAGCGGCGCCAGCGCCAGCCCGATGCGCACCCAGTGCGGGGGATGAAGCTGCCCGATGATCAACGCACCCGCGACCACGCTCGCCATGTAGAGCGCCGCCGCCACGCCCATGTCGCGCAGGTAGCGGCGCGCCACTGTCTTGCTCGCGCCTTGGGTTTCACAACTGATCACGGCGATGCTCCTCAGAACTCGATCCGCACGACTAACGATCCGCTCGACACGGTGATCGCCGCGTTGTCCGGCTGAAGCGCCAGCGTCACCACCACCGGCGTGACATCCGCCCTCCGCGGCGCAACCGCCCGCTGCCCGGCGCCGCCAAGCGCCGCCGCGATCGCCACCGCAACTGCCGCCATCGCGCCCACACTCCATCCATGCCGCATAACACGCCCCATCAAGGAACCTTGTCGACCTGACAAGTTTAATTGACACACATAGGCGAGCCAGTCAAGCTTGCTTGTCCAAAAGTTTGGGTCACTCGACAGCACGGGCCGTTTGCCTATGCGCCTGAATCCGGCGCATGTTCGCGCGCATGGGGATTTGTGGGATCGACGAAGCGGGGCGCGGGCCCCTGGCCGGGCCGGTTGTGGCCGCGGCGGTCATCCTGCCGCGCAAGGGCCGGCCCAAGGGGCTGGAGGATTCCAAGCAGCTCACGGCTGAGGCGCGCGAAGACCTCGCCGCAAAAATCCGCGCCATCGGCTTGGTCGCTGTCGGCATCGCCAGCGTCGAAGAGATCGACACGCTCAACATCCTGCGCGCCTCGCATCTGGCCATGCGCCGCGCCTTTGAAGCGCTTCCGGATATCCCCGTCGCCGCCATCGTCGACGGCAACATGGCCCCCGATCTGCCCTGCCCGACAGAATGCGTGGTCGACGGCGACGTGATCGTGCCGATCGTCTCGGCCGCCTCGATCATCGCCAAAGTCGAGCGCGACCGGCTGATGACCGAGCTCTGCGCGCAATTTCCCGGCTACGGCTTCTCCAAGCACAAGGGCTATTCGACGCCGGAGCACCAGGAAGCGCTGCAGCGGCTGGGCCCTTGCGCTATCCACAGGCGCAGTTTCCGCCCCGTGCAGCTGGCCATGGAAACGCGGCTGGCAGGCTAACGCAGCTATTCATGGTTAACGCCGCTGCGGACTCTTGATTCGCGAGTCCAGTCAACCGAGAATCCTCCGCTCTCGGGGGACACATGGCGCGCCACTTCAAGGACCGGATCATTCAAGGGGATTGCGTCGAGGAGCTAAAAAAGCTCGCCGACGGCAGCGTCGACCTCGTCTTCGCCGATCCGCCCTATTTCATGCAGCTCGGCGGCGCGCTCACGCGCCCGGACCAATCGCACGTCGATGGCGTCGACGACGAATGGGACAAGTTCGAAGACTTCGCCGCCTATGACGCGTTCACGCGCGCCTGGCTCACAGAAGCGCGCCGCGTGCTGAAGCCGAACGGAGCGATCTGGGTGATCGGCTCGTATCACAACGTGTTCCGGCTGGGCGCTGCGCTGCAGGATCTCGGCTACTGGATTCTGAACGACATCGTTTGGCGCAAGACCAATCCGATGCCGAACTTCAAGGGCACGCGTTTCACCAACGCGCACGAGACGCTGATCTGGGCCGCGCGCTCGAAAGACGCGAAATACACCTTCCACTACGACGCGCTGAAGATGCTCAATGACGAGCTGCAGATGCGCTCGGATTGGACGCTGCCGATCTGCACCGGCTCCGAGCGGCTCAAGAACCGCGAAGGCCGCAAGCTGCACTCGACGCAAAAGCCGGAAGCTCTGCTTCATCGTGTGGTGTTGGCGACGACAAAGCCCGGCGAAGTCATCCTCGATCCGTTCTTCGGCACCGGCACCACGGGCGCTGCGGCCAAGCGGCTCGGCCGCCATTACATCGGCATCGAGCGCGATGCCGAATACGCCGAAGCCGCCCATGCCCGGCTCAAGCGGGTCAAGCCGATTGCAGCCGAAGACCTTGAAGTCACCAAGTCGAAGAAGGAAGAACCGCGCGTTCCCTTCGGCCAAGTCATCGAAGCGGGCCTGATCCATCCCGGCGCATGGCTGGTCGCGCCGAACGGCAAGCGCGCGCGCGTGCGCGCTGACGGCAGCTTGGCGCTTGGCGAGCAAACCGGCTCGATCCATCGCGTCGGCGCCCTCGCCGCTGACGCGCCCGCGTGCAATGGCTGGACGTTCTGGAGCCTCGAAACCAAACAAGGCCCCAAGCCCATCGACTTGTTCCGGCGCGAAATCCGCCGCCAGATGGCGATGGCGCCAGGCGTCTAGAGCTTGAACACGCGCCGCGCAGCGCCCGAGAGAAACGCTTCGCGCTGATCCTCAGCAAGAGCGAGCCCGTCGAGACCGGCCAAGCATTGCTTGGGCGAGAGCATCGGCCAATTGGTGCCGAACATCACCCGGCCACGGCCAACGCCTTTCATCCAGGCGGTAAACGCCGGCGGCAAGCGGTGCAGCGCATAGGCAGAGGTATCGACATAGAAGTTTGGAAACTTCACCGCCAGCGTGGTCAATTCGTCGAGCCACGGAAAGCCGACGTGGCCGCCGACAATTGCAAGCTCCGGAAAATCCAGCAGCACGTCCTCAAGGTAAGGAATGGGCCGGCCCGTCTCCGAGCGCCGGAGCGGACCAGTGTGACCGATCTGGGTGCAGAACGGCACGCCGAGGTCAACGCACGCAGCGTAGATCGGATAATAGCGCCGGTCATTCGGCGGCAGATTCCAGAGCCACGGCACGACGCGCACGCCAACAAAGCGCTTGCCGTCCACCCAACGCCTGATCTCGCGCACCGCCTCCATCGGCTGCTCAAGATCGACACTGGCGAGCCCGCGAAAGCGGCTCGGCGCAGTCTCGATCTGAGCGGCCACTTCCTCATTGCTGATGAGACTGCCCTCTGGTCCATGCCAGGCTGACAGCAGCGCAAGGTCGACGCCGGCTTCGTCCATCGCCGCAAGCGTCTCCGCCGGACTTGGCGTGGCCCCGGCTGGGCGTCCAGTCCAGCGCAGCAGTGTCTCCATCCACGGACGCGCCGCCATGCGCGGCGTCGTGATCTGCGCCCAGACATCCACCGCGCCCATGTCAGACTCCATTTACTTAATATGCTAAGTATATACGCAGGCCAGACGCCGCGCAACTTGGAGACCGGCACGTGTCAGCGAAGCGATTGCGCCTTTATCATCGGCTTCAGCTCGCCGCGCTCAGGGCCCAGCGCGCCGCTGACGCCGAGGTAATGGCCGCAGGCGGGATCACGACGGCGCAGGCCGCGGTGCTTGCGGTCATCCAGCGCTCGGCCCCCACCTCACAGCGCGCAGTCGCCGGTCAACTCGGGCTTTCCGAAGCAGCGGTGGCGACGATGACAACGCGCCTGCTGCGCCTGGGAATGCTGAAGCGCACCCCCGACCCCGCGGATGCGCGCGCGTGGCGGCTGCAACTCAGCGCCGCCGGCGAGCAAGCCTTGGCGCGGATCGAGCCAGCCTTCCGCCGCATCAACACGGCGCTGGAAGCTGCGCTGGGGAACAAGCTTGAAGAGTTCGCCACTGCGCTGGAAAGCATCGCTAAGACCTTCAACGAGCACGAGCGCGCGTGAATCTATGCAGATGTCGGCGCCGTAATCTTGCGCGAAGGCGGTCGTCGCGCGTTGCATGCTACTCGTCGCATTGAGCGGCGTTCAACACATCCAAGACACGTTGCAGCTGCATCCCATGTTCGCGGGTTCGAGAACGATTGGGAGTTTGTCATGCGTCGCATCATTGCAGTTCTTGTATCTTTGTCTGCGTTCGCGCCGCTCACTGCACACGCTGAGGAGCGCATGAGCGATGCGCGCTTCCTCTCAGCGTCGCGCTGCCTGGCCTATGAGAGCGTTGCCTCGCTGCAAGCCGATGGCGTTGACTACAGCGCTCTGCGATCGGCCGTCACCGTTGGCATGCGGGACCCCGTGATCTCTGACCGGGCTCGCCAATTCCAGCGCGAGACGCGCATCGCAGGCAATCGCGCCCGTCAAAGCGAGCGGGCCCTGGCCGATTTGCGCGCCAACCGCGACGAAGCCTGCCAGCCCTTCGTCGAGCGAGGACTCGTCCAGCTCAACACGTCTACTGCGCGTTCGTAACCGACCGATTGCCGCGCCCTCACCGGGCGCGGCAATCGCCGCTTGATCCAGCCATCGGCAGCGTTGCATGGCGCACCGCGCGTCTTTGATTGACGCGACATCGGCCAGCGGCGACATTCTGCTCTCATGGCTGAAAGCAAGGAAACCCTCCAGGCCGTCGAAGCGGCGCTGGCGAAGGCCGAACTGATGGCGGCGCTGTCTGAGGCGACGCGGGCCAAGCTCGCGCGTCAAGGCGCAGCGTGCACGGTCGAGCCGGGCAAGCTGCTGTTCGCCAAGGGCGACAAGGGCGATGCGCTTTATGTGCTGCTTGAAGGCGAGGTCGAAGTCCGCACCTCCACCGAGGCGGGCAAGGACGTGCGCATTGCAGCGCTGAAGCCGTATGCGCTGATCGGCGAAATGGCGGTGCTCGACGGGGGGTTGCGCTCGGCCGACATCGCCGCGATACGGCGCTCGCGCTTTTTGCGCATCGGCCGAGATCAGGCCATCGCCGCGCTTGAGAGCGAGCCCAAGGCGCTGCTCAAACTGGTCGCGGAACTTTCCCGCCGCTTGCGCCATGCCGACGCCGCGCTTGAAGACGCACAGACGCTCGACCTTGGCGGACGGCTGGCGCTGCGCCTCTTGGATGAAGCGGGCGAAAGCACCTCCGTAACACTGACGCAGACCGAACTTGCGCGCCGCATCGGCGCCAGCCGCGAGAAGGTCAATCGCAAGCTGCACGAATGGGTCGAGGAAGGCTGGATCAGCATGGGCCGCGCGGGAATCAAGCTTGCCGCGCGCGACAAGCTCAGAGCGCTGATCCAGCAAGCGCGGGCAAGCTGATCCCCGGCTGCGCGCGCCGCCTTGCAACGGGCCGCCGCGGCGTCTAGTGCGCGGATCAACACTTTGGGGACATGATCCATGATCGAACGGCGCACACTTCTCGCCGCGGGCCTCGCCGCGCCTGCCCTGGCCGCCTGCGCAACGACAGCTTCGCCAGCCGCCGACAACCGCGCTTCGCTGCCACCCTTACCGCACGACCGGCACTCCTACGCCAGGCCCGATGAAGCGCGCGTTCTCAATGTCTCGCTCGACCTCAAAGCCGATTTCGAGCGCAAGGTCCTTTCCGGCACGTCGACACTGACCCTCGCCGCGCGCCCCGATGCGCGCGAGATCGTGCTCGACATCCACAAGCTCTCGATCCGCTCCGTGCGCGCGGACGGCGCCGACCTCCCTTTCACGATCGGCGAGCACAATGAGGAGCTCGGCGCGCCGCTGACGATCACGCTCAATGGCGCACGCGCCATCACGATCGCCTACGAGACCTCGCCCGACGCGCGGGCGCTGCAATGGCTCGAACCGAGCCAGACCGCCAGCAACAAGCGCTTCCTGTTCAGCCAGGGCCAGTCGATCAACACCCGCTCGTGGGCGCCGACACAGGACAGCCCCGGCATCCGCCAGACCTACGATGCGCGCATCGTCGTGCCGTCCGATCTCAAGGCGGTGATGAGCGCCGAGATGCTGACGCCGAACGGCGAGCCGGCCGAAGGCGGCCGCGCCTTCCGCTTCCGCATGCGCAACCCCGTGCCGATCTATCTGCTCGCCATCGGCATCGGCGATCTCGAATTCCGTTCTGTCGGTCCGCGCACCGGCGTGTGGGCCGAGCCGAGCGTAGTCGAACGCGGCGCCTATGAGTGCGCCGACATGGAAGCGATGCTGCGCGCGGCGGAAGCGCTTTATGGCCCCTATCGCTGGGGCCGTTACGACGTGCTGATCCTGCCGCCTTCGTTCCCGTTCGGCGGCATGGAGAATCCGCGCCTCACCTTCCTGACGCCGACCTTCCTGGCCGGCGACCGCAGCCTGGTTTCACTGGTCGCGCACGAGATGGCGCATTCCTGGTCAGGCAATCTGGTCACCAATGCGGTGTGGGCCGATGGCTGGCTCAACGAAGGCGTCACCTCCTACATCGAAGCCCGCATCACCGAAGTGATCTATGGCGAGGAGCGCGCGATGATGGCGCGCACGCTCGACTGGGCCGGCATCCAGGAGGCGCTGCGCACGGTTGCGCCGGACTCGCAGCGCCTGCACCTGGTTGGCGACCGCGGCGCCGACGACAACAATTCGTCAATCGTCTACGATAAGGGCGCGCTGTTCCTGCGCACGATGGAGCAGATCGCCGGGCGCCAGCGCTTCGACACGTATCTGCGTTCCTATTTCGATCGCCACGCCTTCCAGCCGATCACCACCGAGCAATTCCTGGCCGACATCCGCGCCAATCTGGTGCGCGGCGACGCCGACCTCGAACAGCGCCTGATGCTCGACCAATGGGCCTACGAGCCGGGCCTGCCCGCCAATGCACAGGAGCCGCACGCTGCGACGTTCGATCAGGTCGACGCCGCTGTCGCGGCCTTCAATGCGGGCGGTGCGCCGCCGGCGGATCTATGGGCCAATTGGGCGACGTTCCCGCGCCAGCGCTTCCTGCAGCGGCTGCCGCGGGAGCTTGCACGCACGCGGCTCGATCAACTCGAACATGCGCTCTCGCTCAACGCCACCGGCAACAGCGAAGTGCTGTTCAACTGGCTCGAACTGGTGGTGCGCAACGCGTACGATCCGGGCGTCCCCGTGCTCACGCACTTCCTGTCGAGCCAGGGCCGCGGCAAGTTCGTGCGGCCGCTCTATCGCGCGCTGATGGCGCAGGGCGCTTGGGGACAGGCCATCGCGCGGCGCGTCTATGCGCAGGCGCGGCCGATGTATCATCCGCTCGTGGTTGAAGCGCTCGATCGCATCGTGACGCCCGCCTAGTTGCGCGGGTTCACTTGAACGGCTGGATGCGTACTTCACCTTCGCCCTCGGCGCGCGCGGCGGCGGTGAGGAGCGCGATCTCTTCTTCCAGCAATTGCGAGAGCGTGTTGCGCTTTTCCGGATCGCTTTCGCGGTCCAGCAGCACTTGGAAGCGAACGACGTTCAACTTGTGAACGTAGGCTTTGATCGCCATTGGCCGTTCCCTCCCTCAGGCGGGGGGAAATCTGCGCGCGGCGGCAATGTGCGGCAATCTGGACCGGCGGCCTATGCCGTCTGGGATAATCCGCATCTGAAAAAACGGCCCCGGGTGGCCGGGGCCGTTTTTGTAGTGCTGCGTGCCGGGCTGGGCGGGGGGAGGCGGCCCGGCGCATGGTCAACGCGCCGAGCGCTGCTTCGTTCCATGATTGGGCGCCGATTTCGAGCGTGACCAGCGTCACCGCGCGCCTAGCGCCCGCTCACTACGGTCTCCCCATCGAACACGGGAGCCCCTCATGACCGCCACTTTCGCCACCAAGTTCACGACCCTGGTCCTGGCCGCCGCGTTTGTCCTTCCTGCCGCGGTGGCCAGTTTAAGCCAGGCCGCGTTGATCCTCGCTTGAGCTAAGCGGCGATCACCGGCGTTAGGGCGCGGGGGCGCAAGCGTCCGCGCCCTTCGCGCGCTCAGGCCTTGGCGCTTGCGGAGGCCGCGTCGCGCCGCGCCATGCTCTCTGCAGGCCATTCGGCTTTCATATCGTAGAACACATCGAAAGCGCGCGCGCCCTCCGGCAGACGCACCCACGGGACTTTGCTGCGCGTGAAAATGTGCACGTCCGGCTCGATCGCATGCGGCTGGTCGAGCGTGGCGACTCGAACGAAGCGCAAGTATGGGCGCCGCCCGTAATCGCTCCACAGCGCCACTTCGCATTTTGGGCAGCGATCGATGTCGTGCCCGCGTCCGCTCGGGCTCGGCATCTCGACCTTGTGCGGCTCGCCCGCAAGCATGTCGATGCGCGCGGTTTCGATCAGCGCGTTGATGGCAAAGGCCGAGCCGGTCTGGTTCTGGCAATCGAGGCAGTGGCAGCAATGGGTGAACATCGGCCGCGATGTAAGCTGGTAACGCACCTGCCCGCACGAACAGCCGCCTTCGAAGCGCTCGGTCATCCCTTCCTCCCTGTGTGCGCAGCTTTCTTGAACACGGTCGGCAGCACGTTCGCCTCGCCCCACCAGCCTTCGCCGCTCGGTTCTGCGTCCGCCGCATAGACATCAAGCGCAAGCGCGAAGTGCGTGAACACGTGGGCGACCGCGCCCACCTTCTTCCAGCCGGCTTCGGCTGGCGCTTGCTGCAGCGCTTCGGCGCGCGTCCATTTCTTGCCGCGCCATTCGGTCGTCGGCAGCGCCGCCATGCCGCCGAGCAGCCCGGCATCGGGCCGGCGCACCAGCCACAGCGCGCCCTCGCGCTCGATGCGATAGGCGACGCCATAACGCTGCGGCCGCTCGGCCTTGGCTGCGCGGCGCGGATAGCTTTCCGGCGCCCCGCCCGCATAAGCGGCGCACGCCTTGCGCCACGGGCACGCATCGCATTTCGGCGCTTTCGGCGTGCACAAAGTCGCGCCCAGATCCATCAGCGCCTGCGCCCAGTCGCCGGGACGCTGCGCCGTCACCAGCGCGCCCGCACGTTCGCGCAGCTCCGCCTTCGCCTGCGGCAGCGGCGCCTCCACCGCATAGAGCCGCGCCATCACCCGTTCGACATTGCCGTCGACGACATTGGCGGGCTGGTCGAGCGCAATCGCGGCGATCGCGGCGGCAGTGTAGGCGCCGACGCCCGGGAGCGCCCGCCACCCGGCCTCGTCTTGCGGCAGCCCATTTGCCGCCAACAACTGCGCCGCCGCGTGCAAATTGCGGGCGCGCGAGTAATAGCCGAGCCCGGCCCAGGCCCCGAGCAGATCGTCCCGCGGCGCTGCCGCCAGCGCGGCGACATCGGGCCAGCGCTCAAGGAATCGGCTGAAATACGGGCCGACGGCGGCGACCGTCGTCTGCTGCAACATCACTTCGGACAGCCACACCCGGTAAGCATCGGCGCGGCCATTGCGCACGCGCCAGGGCATTTCGCGGCCGTTTTGGTCGTACCAGGACAGCAATAATTTCCGGAGGTTATCCCGAGTCGTGGATAACTTATCCACAGGCGGAGGGCGGCGGCGGGCAAGCGCGGGCATGGGGTGTCTTTACCCTTTCTTCATGGCTTTTCGATTCGCTGCACGGTCCATGTCTCTGCGTGACCGCTTCCGTCCGGCAAACGCCGCGCGCCTCGATCCGCGGGCGGAGGCGCGCGCCGCGCAAGCCCTTTCCGCCAATCGTGGCCGCAAGCCGATCGCCCCTGCTCCCGCCGCCAACAAGGCGCTGACCGCGGTGCTGCGCCCGCTGCTGAAGGAAACCGGGCTCGGCCTTTCCGAGCTGAAGCGGCGCTGGGCCGATCTGGTCGGCGAGAGCTTTGCCCGCGCCACGCCCGAGAAGCTCGCCGCCGGGGTGCTCACCATATCCGTTCCGGGCGCGCTCGCCCCCTTCCTGCAGCAGCAGACCCCGCTGCTGATCGAGCGGCTCAAGGTGGCTGGGGCCAAGGTCAAGTCGGTCCGCATCGAGCAGCGCACCGCCGCGTTCAAGCGCAGCAGCAATTTGCGTCCCTTGAAGCGGGCGTTAACCCCCGCCGAGGAGACCGCCCTGGCGCAAGCGCTTGACCCGGTCGGCGACCCCGGCCTGAAATCGGCGCTGATGCGGCTAGGGCGCGCGGTCAAGCAGGGCTGAGGTTTCCCTCGCCGCGAAAAAATTCTATGCCTCCCGCCGTATCTGGAGGTTCCTGCATGTCCGCCATTCGGCGCCGTACTCTTCTTTTGGGCGCAACCGCTCTCGCCGCCGCTGGCGCGCTCGCCGCGTGTGGCGGCTCGTCCAATGGCGCGGTCTCCGCCGACGACATGGTGCTTGGCCAAGCCAACGCGCCGCTGACGCTGATCGAGTACGCCTCGTCCACCTGCCCGCACTGCGCGCACTTCCACGAGACCGTCTGGGAGACGCTGAAAACCAATTACATCGACACCGGCAAGGTGCGCTTCGTCTATCGCGAGTACCCGACTGCGCCGGCGCCGGTTGCGGTGGCGGCATTCCAGGTCGCGCGCTGCGGCGGGGCCAGCAACGAGCAATATTTCACCCGTCTCGGCGAGATCTATCGCCAGCAGCACGCCATGTTCGCCACCGGCACGATGGAAGGCGTGCGCGCCAAGCTGGTCGAGATCGGCGCCGCCGCCGGCCTCACACAGGATCAAGTGATGCAGTGCATCACCGATGAAGCCGGCGCCGAGCGCATCCGCCGCGTCGTCGAAGCCGGCGACCGCGACTTCCAGATCACCGGCACGCCGACCTTCGTCATCAACGGTCAAAAAGTCGATGATCCTGCGTTCGTCACGCCGGAAGGCCTGACGCGCATCCTCGACGCGGCTCTGGCCGAGCACAACTAACGCGAGGACGCGCAGCCCGCCGTGCATATCACCGAGCTGCGCCTCCTTGGGTTCAAGAGCTTTGCCGACGGCGCGCGCGCGCCGATCGAACACGGTCTGACCGGCGTTGTCGGCCCCAACGGCTGCGGCAAGTCCAACCTGCTCGAAGCCGTGCGCTGGGTGATGGGCGCGACCAGCGCCAAGTCCATGCGCGCGGCCGACATGGACGATGTGATCTTCGCCGGCAGCGCCGGGCGCCCTGCCCGCGAGTTCGCCGAAGTCACCCTTGTGCTCAGCGATGCGCGCGGACGCGCGCCAGCGCCCTTCAACGCCGAGGACGTACTCGAAGTCTCGCGCCGCATCCGCCGCGGTCTTGGCTCGACCTATCGCATCAACGGCAAGGAGGTGCGCGCCAAGGACGTGCAGCTGTTGTTCGCCGACGCCGCGACTGGCGCCAATTCGCCGGCGTTGGTGCGGCAGGGACAGGTCAGCGAACTGATCGCCGCCAAACCTGAAAATCGCCGCCGCATTCTCGAAGACGCCGCCGGCATCGCCGGCCTGCATGCGCGCCGGCACGAAGCGGATTTGAAGCTCAAGGCGGCGGAGACCAATCTGACGCGCCTCGACGAGGTGTTGGCTGAGATCGAGAGTCAGGCCGCGAGCTTGCGCAAGCAGGCGCGCCAGGCCGAGCGCTATCGCGGCTTGGCGCAGACGCTGCGCGAGACCGAAGCGCTGCTGCTGCACCGGCGCTGGAACGACGCGCGTGAGCGCGCAGCGGAGGCGCAAGGCTTCCTGCGCGAAGCTGAGCGCGCGGTGGCGCAAGCCGCCGCCGATGCCAGCGCGGCCGAGCGCGCGGCGAACGAAGCGCGCGAAGCGCTGGGCCCGTTGCGCGAGCAGGAAATGATCGCCGCCGCCGTGTTGCGCCGCTTCGAAGGCGTGCGCGTGGGGCTGGAGCGCGATCTGGCCGAGGCCGAGAGCGTGATCGAACGCTGCACCGCCGACGCTCAGCGCGCCCGCGATGAGGCCGCCCGGCTGGCGGCGCTGAAGCACGATGCGCAAGCGGCGCTGGCGCGGCTCGAAGGCGAAGCGCAAACGCTTGGCCCAGGTGACGGCGCTGAAGCGGAAGCCGCGCTCAAGGCCGCCATCGCCGCGCGCGATGAAGCCGCCGCGCGCCGCGCCGAGGCCGAAGCCAAGCTTGAGACCTTGAGCGCCAACGCCGCCGCGCAACGCGCGCGAGCACAGGCGCTGAGCGATGCGGCCAACGCCGCGCGCGTGCGGCTGCAACGGCTCGGCGAGCGCAAGCGCGCGCTGGAGGCGCAAGCCGCTGCGCTGCCGAAGGCGAACGCACTGACCACGCGTATCGAAGCGGCGCGCGCGGAGGCTGCCCAAGCAGCCGAGCGTGCAACGGCGCTGAAGGCGGAATTGGCGGGCGCCGAGACTGCGTTCGCGCAGGCGAGCGCCGCCGATGAGGCGGCGTGGAGCGCCCATCGCGAGGCGGAGCGCGCGTTCAACGCGCTGCAAGCCGAGGTGCGCGCGCTTGAGAAGCTCGCTCCGCCCGAGGCGGCGAAGTTTCCGCCGGTGCTGGATTCGCTCGATGTGAAGCGCGGCTATGAACGCGCGATCGCCGCAGCGCTTGGTGATGATCTCGACGCCTCCGTCAACGCCGAAGCGCCGGCGCGCTGGGGCGGCGCCGATGCGCCCGCTTCCGCTTTGCCCGCGGGCGCCGAGCCGCTGGCCAAGTTCGTGAAGGCGCCGCCGCAACTGGCGGCGCGGCTGGCGCTGGTTGGCGTTGTCGATGCGCGCGAGGGCGCAGCGCTGGCGCGGCATCTGACGCCGGGCGCGCGGCTGGTTTCGCGCGAGGGCGATCTGTGGCGCTGGGACGGCTTCGTCCGCCGCGCCGATGCGCCCCAGCCAGCGGCGGTGAAGCTCGAACACAGGAATCGCCTCGCTGCTGCGCGCACGGAATTGAGCGGCGCCGAGCAACATTTGGCGCAGGCCAAGCGCGCCTGGGACGCCGCCAAGGCGGAGCGTCAAGCGCTCGATCAGCGCGTGCGCGCGCTGCGCGCCGATGCGCCCAAGCTCGCCGCCGCCGAGGCCAACGCAGCGCGCGAGGCGGAGCGGCTCGAAGCGGAACGCGTGCGCAACGCCGAGCGTCAAGCCGATCTCGATACGCAAGCGCAGACGCTGCGTGCCGAGATCGCCGAGGCGCAAGCCGCAGCTGGCAGCGCGGCGAATGTTGCGAGCGAGGGCGCAACGCCGGTCGATGAAACCGCGTTGCAGGCGGCCCGCGCGGTGGTCGAAGCCGCACGCGCGGCGGCGGCCGAGGCGAGCGCGGCGGCGCAATCGCTGGTGCGCGACAAGGCTCAGCGCGATGCGCGCCGCGCGGGCGTCGCCGCGGATATGGGCGGCTGGCGCGCACGCATCGCCGATGCCGATGCGCGGCTGGCGCAGCTGGACGCCGAACTCAACGCGATCGAAGCGCGGCGCGAGGCGGCGAAGGCCGCGCCTTCGGAAGCGCGCGCCAAGCTTGAAGCTCTGCTGGACGAGGCGAGCGCGGCCGAGCGCCGGAGCGCCGACGCCAGCGATGCGGTTGCGCGCGCGGAGGCGGCGGCGCGTGAGGCGTCCGATGCCGCGCGCAGCGCCGAGCAAGCCCATGCGGCGATGCGCGAGCGCCGCGCCAGCGCTGAAGCGCACGCGATGGCGGCGGCGGCGCGCGTGGACGATGTCGCCACCGCCGCGCGCGAGCAGGCCAATGCCGAGCCGGATGCGCTGGCCGAATTGGCCGGCCCCCTGCTCAACGGACCGCTGGGCTCTGCGCCGATTAGCGACATCGAACGGCGGGTGGAGCGGCTGAAGGCCGAGCGCGAAGCGGCAGGCCCGGTCAATCTGCGCGCGCACGAGGAGCTTGAGGAAGCGCAAGCACGCATCGACACGCTGAGCGCCGAGAAGGACGATGTCGCCCAGGGCGTCGCCAAGCTGCGCCGCGCCATCACCACGCTGAACAATGAAGGCCGCGCGCGGCTGCTGAAGGCGTTCGAGCAAGTCGATGCGCATTTCGCGCAATTGTTCGCGACCTTGTTCGAGGGTGGCCAGGCGGCGTTGAAGCTGTCCGAGAGCGAGGATCCGCTTGAGGCGGGACTGGAAATCTTCGCGCAGCCGCCGGGCAAGCGGCTGACCAATCTCTCGCTGCTTTCAGGCGGCGAACAGGCGCTGACTGCAACGGCGCTGATCTTCGCCGTGTTCCTGGCCAACCCGGCGCCGCTGTGCGTCCTGGACGAAGTCGACGCCCCGCTCGATGACGCCAATGTCGACCGCTTCTGCCGCATGCTCGAAGAGATGAAGCGGCTGACGACCACGCGCTTCATCGTCATCACTCACAACCCGGTGACGATGTCGCGGATGGATCGGCTCTATGGCGTGACCATGCCCGAGCAAGGCCTGTCGCAATTGGTCAGCGTCGATCTCGGCCGCGCCCAGGCGATGGCGGCGGAGTAGCGCCGCTTACGAACGCATGTAGGTCACGCCGCCATCGACGATCAGCGTCGAGCCGACGACGTAATCGCCCGCGCGCGAGGCGAGATAGATCGCAGCGCCGGCCATGTCTTCAGTCGTGCCGATGCGCTTGGCCGGGATTGCTTGGGCGACCATGTCGCCGTGATCACGCGCCATGCGGTTCATGTCGGAGGCGAAGGCGCCCGGCGCGATAGCGGAGACGGCGATGCCGTCGCTGATCAGGCGCATGGCCATGCGCTTGGTCAGGTGAATGACGCCCGCTTTCGAGGCGGCGTAGGAATAGGTCTCGCCCATATTCACCGAGATGCCGTCGATCGAGGCGATGTTGATCACCTTGGCGAGATGGCCTTTCGCGGCGCCGGCCTTGAGCGCGCCGTGCAGCGCTTGGGTGAGGAAGAACGGCGTCTTCATGTTGAGGTCGACGACCTTGTCCCAACCGGCTTCGGGAAATTCATCGAACGGCGCGCCCCAGGCCGCGCCGGCATTGTTGACCAGAATGTCGAGCGTGGATTCGTGCTTGAGGAAGGCTTCGGCCATCGCCTTGGCGCCGTCAGCGCCGGAGGCGTCTGCGTTGATGGCGACGCACGGGCCGAGCTTGGAGAGCTCAGCGGCGGTCTCATCGAGCGCCGAGCCCTTGCGCGCGGCGATGTAGACCTTGGCGCCTTGGTGCAGGAAGCCTTCGGCGATCATCTTGCCGATGCCGCGCGACCCGCCGGTGATCAGCGCAACGCGGCCCTTCAGGGAGAAGAGATCTTTCAAGGCTTCCTCCTAACGCTGCGGCAACATCGTCGCGCCGCTTTTGCCTGACTTGGCGCGCGAAGGCGGCGCTTGTCAAAGCGGGTCAGGCCGGACAGCGCTGCGCGCTTCCGGGTTTGCGTTTCACTTGGCTCCATCGGGAGCGCGGGGGCGCGCTCCGGCGGAGCGCTCAGGAAAGGTAGTGCGTGGGGTGTGCCGAAGCGCGCCCTCGCGCGGATTGTCTTTGCGTCCGGCGCGAGCCTGGGGCGTTGGTGTGATCGCGGGTGGCCATACGTTGATAAGACAGGGGGCTGGCGAGGTCTCCTCCCTCGTGCGCACTTTGCAGTGCGGCCAGTCCTGCGACGCTGGGGGCCCGGCGATCTCTTAGCGCCGTGCTCGACGTTCCCGGTCGACGTGCGGCGGGGGGCCAACAAGTGCGAACCCGTTCGACGTTCGCACTTTCCCGTCGGTGCTTTCGAGTTTCATCCTCCTCGAAACTGGAGCGTTCCAGCGTCGCCGCTTTCACGCTCCTTCACGTTCAATCCGCGTCCTCTGCGCTGTTTGGCGTTGGTACCGACAACCTCCCTGCAGAAGACAAGGCATCTTCGCACGGTTTGCGGGGGGGCGGATTGAATCGCTGTGACGGGTGCGCAGAGACTTGATGCGGCGCGCGTTTTCGTGCGCGCGCTGGGGGACAAAGTGCGGCGGCGCCTATTGGAGCGCGGGGGGGGGGGGGCGGCACAGCCGAGCTTTGAGGCCCCGCCGACGGCCCGCCCAAACAAGGAAAACCCGGGGGGCAATGAACCGCCCACCCAAC
>JAEUMR010000054.1 GCA_016791385.1 Hyphomonadaceae bacterium | reverse complement strand
CGCATCGCCGGGAAGCACTTGAAGGTCACGTTGCTGACGCGCTTCGTGATTGCCGCTTCCAGCGCTTCCGCTTGCTTCAGCGTTTCCGGCAAGATCGGCGAGCCGCCGCCCATCAGCGCATAATTTGCCTTCGCGAGCTTTTCGCGCGAGCGCGAGATCAGTTGCGCGATAAGGAAGCGCATCGGTTGCGGCGCGCCGATAATGGCTTTGTCATTGAACAAATTGAACAGGAACGGGCGCACCGCTTCCTGCTTATCGGGCCCGCCAAGATTGAACAGGATGATGGCGACGCGGCGCGACGTCATCAGCCGTATGCCCGGCGATTCCTCGGTCGCTTGCCCTTCGTCCTTGCGCAGCGGCTGAGCGCTCATGCCTGGCCTTTCACGACTTTCACCAGACGCGCGAGGTTTTCCGGCGCTGCTTCGGGCGTAATGCCGTGGCCCAGATTGAAGATGTGCGGTACGCGCTTGAACGCGATCAGCACATCGCGCGCAGCCCGGTCCAGCGCTTCGCCGCCGGCGACCAGTGTTTGTGGATCAAGATTACCCTGCAGCGGCATGCCTTCCGGCGCATGCTCAATGACGAAATCCGCTGGCGTCTGCGTATCGACACCGAGCGCAGTGACGTCAGTCTGCTGAGCGTAGGCCGCGAGCTGTGCGCCTGCGCCGCGCGGAAAGCCGATCACGGGAACGGTGACGCCAAGTTCGCGCAAGCGGTCGATCAGCTTGCGGGTCGGGCCAATGACGACGCGCTGAAACATCGCCGGCGGCAGGCCCTCAGCCCAGCTTTCGAAAATCTGCAAACAATCAGCGCCCGCCTGAACCTGCTTGGCCAAGTGCTGTGCATTCATTTCAACCAGCACACCGAGCAGCGCATCCACATCGTCCGGTCGCTGATACACAGCCCGGCGCGCGCGATCCTTATCGCCGCCTTCGCCTTGCAGCATGTAGGTCGCCACCGTCCACGGCGCGCCGCAGAAACCGATCAGCGCGACCTCCGGCGCCAGCGCGCGTTTGATCCGCTCAACCGTTTCATAAACCGGGGACAAGCGCTGCAGGCCGCGCTCGATATCGCCAAAGCGCCAGGGGCCATCCTCTTCGATCAGCGGCTTCAGCCGCGGCCCTTCTCCCTCGACGAACCGCACCTCGCGGCCGAGCGCGTCGGGTACGACCAGGATGTCCGAGAACAGGATCGCCGCATCGAGCGGGAAGCGGCGCAGCGGCTGCATCACCGCCTCTGTCGCCAGGGCAGGGGAATAGCAGAAATCGAGGAAGCTCTTCGCCCGGGTCCGCAGCTCCCGGTACTCCGGCAGGTAGCGGCCTGCCTGACGCATGATCCAGACCGGCGGAGGATCGACCCGCTCTCCGGCCAGAACACGCAAGAGAGGCGCAAGGTTTTCCCGCTCGGCCATGCCTTCCTTCCAAACCTAATTTCTTGAATGTCCTTAATGAGGACTCGTTGTTGTGGCGATACGCAAAGCAGGACAAGCGGATCATCCACACGCTGCTCACAGACTTGTTCTGCCCCGGCTCGACCGGAAATCCGTTAAGCGCCGGGCGGTTCGGCTTAACCATGGCGGCGGCTGATTCTCAGGCGCCCAGAAATTGGGCTTGTGGAGAGGCCGTGGAGGAATCGCGCATGAGGGGAAGCAAAAACGGAGGCGGAGGGGGTCGCCTAGGGCTGCTGGCGCCGACACGTGGGCTTAGCCAACAACTTGTTCACAGGCGCCTCTGGGCTGATATGTGACCGCAATGCGCGAACGGCTGGCTATCTATTTCAACGTCCACCTGGTGTCGGACTCAACCGGCGAGACGCTGGCTGGGGTGATGCGCGCGACCTGCGCGCAGTTCGACAATATCGTTCCCGTGGAACACTCCTACTTCCTCGTACGCTCCACACGGCAGCTGGAACGGGTGATTCGCGAGATCGAGGCTGCGCCGGGCGTGGTCATGTTCACGCTCTCCAACCTCGAACATCGCGGCATGCTGGAGCAGGCCTGCAAGCAGATGGGCATGCCGTGTGTAGCGGTGCTTGATCCTGTGCTCGACATCACCTCGCGCTACCTTGGCCTTGAGCTCAATCATCGTGTTGGCGCATCGCGGAAACTCAACGCGGAATATTTCAAGCGCATCGACGCGCTCGACTTCGCGATGGACCACGATGACGGCCAGCAAGTGATCGAGCTGGCCGATGCCGACGTGATCCTCGTCGGCGTAAGCCGTACGTCGAAGACGCCGACCAGCGTGTATCTCGCCCACCGCGGTGTGAAGGCAGCCAATGTGCCGTTTGTTCCTAACGTGCCATTGCCGCCAGAATTGTTTGCTGAAGAACGCCCGCTCGTCGTCGGTCTGCTGATTTCGGCAGACCGCTTGATTCACATCCGCCGCAATCGGCTGATGGCGATGAAGGAAACTCGCGCGGGCTCCTATACCGACGAAGACGCGGTGCGCCGTGAGGTGATGGAAGCGCAGAAGCTGTTCGAGCGGGAAGGGTGGCCGACAGTGGATGTGTCACGCCGCTCGATCGAGGAAACCGCCGCTGCAGTGCTCAACCTGCTGGCGGAGCATCGCGGGCAATGACGCTCATTCTCGCCTCCGGAAGCGCTGCGCGCCGTCACATGCTGGAAGCGGCGGGGATTATATTTGAAGTCATGTCGCCGGCCGTCGATGAGGAAGCCGCCAAGGCGCAGCTGCGCGCGCAGGGTCTTGCGCCACGCGAGCAAGCGCTGGCGCTGGCCGAGCAGAAGGCTCTAAGCGTGGCGCGCGCACGGGCGGGTTACGTCATCGGCGCCGATCAGATGCTGGCGCTGGGCGACGAGGCGTTCGACAAGCCGGCGAATGCGGCCGAAGCGCGCGCGCATTTGCTGCGGCTGCGGGGCCGCACGCACGAGCTGATCACCGCGGCAGTCGTGGCGCGGGGCGGCGAGATTCTGTGGCGCGCCGTTGATACCCCGGCGCTGACCATGCGCATGTTCTCCGAGGACTTCCTCGACACCTATGTCGCGCGCGCGGGCGACCGCGTGCTGCATTCGGTTGGCGCCTATCAACTTGAAGGTCTCGGCGCGCAATTGTTCGAAGCCGTCGAGGGCGACTATTTCTCCGTGCTTGGCTTGCCGCTCTTGCCGCTCTTAGCATTCCTGCGCGAGCAGGGGATCGCGCAGACATGACCATCACCGCAAAAACAAAAGTGCTCGCCGTCATCGGCGACCCGGTGGAACATTCGCTCTCGCCGATCATGCACAATGGCTGGATCGCCGATCATGGTCTTGACGCTGTGTATGTCGCGTTGCGGCTGCACGGTGAGGACCCGGTCGCGGCCATGCGCGCGCTGAAATCATTTGGCCTCGCTGGCGCCAACGTAACCGTGCCGCACAAGGAAGCCGCGGCCGCCGCAGCCGACCAAAGTGAAGCGCCGGTGGCGAACGTGCTCTCCTGGGGTGATGACGGAAAGGTCAGCGCCTACAATACAGATGGCCCCGGTTTTCTCGATGCGCTGACCGAAGCGGCGCCGGATTGGCGTTTGCGGGTGAAGCGCGCGCTTATTGTCGGCGCTGGCGGGGCTGGGCTTGGCGTGGCGGCGGCGCTGTCGCCGCATGTCGATACGATCCACTTTGCTAACCGCACGGCCGAGCGTGGCGATAGCGCTGCGCGGACGATCCCAAACGGCCGCGCCCTGCGCTGGGATGACCTCGAACGCGGTTTCGGCGCGGCTGACCTGATCGTGCAAGCGACGACCTTGGGCATGCATGGTCAGGGCGCGCCTGAATGGCCGGTTTCGTATTGCCGCTCTACAGCGATCGTCGCCGACATCGTCTATCGCCCGCTGGAAACGGAACTCCTCCGCGCCGCGCGCACGCGTGGCCTGACGGTCATGGATGGCCTCGGCATGCTGATCCACCAAGGCGCGCGCGCCTTCGAGATTTGGTTCGGCGTGAAACCGAGCGCCGCCAAGGCGCGTGAGCGGCTCACGGCGGCGCTGGCATGATCATCATCGGACTCACCGGCTCGATCGGCATGGGCAAGTCGACCGTGGCGAAGATGTTCGTGGAGGAGGGCGCGCCGGTATTCGATTCCGACGCCGCGGTGCATGCCCTCTACGCTCCAGGCGGCGCGGCGGTGGCGCCGGTGGAGGCGGCGTTTGCCGGCGTGACAAAAGACGGCGCGATCGATCGCGACGCGCTCAGCAAACGCGTGCTCGGCGATGCCTCGGCGATCAAGCAGCTTGAGCAGATCGTGCATCCCTTGGTGCGCCAAGCGCAGATGCAATTCCTGCAAAGCAATCGCGACGCCGGCACGCCGGTCGTTGTGCTCGACATTCCGCTGCTGTTCGAGGGCGGCGGCGCTGCGCTCGTGGATAAGACGGTGGTGGTGTCGGCGCCGGCAGAGGCTCAGCGCGCCCGCGTGCTGGCCCGGCCTGGCATGACCGCCGAAAAATTCGAGAGCATCCTGGCGCGGCAAGTGCCGGACGCGGAAAAGCGCGCCCGCGCGGATTTCGTGATCGACACTGGCGTCAGCTTGGAAGAGACGCGGCGCGAAGTCCGCGCCGTGCTGGACGCGCTGCGCGAACAGGATTAGCCGGTGCTCATGCGCGAAATCCTGTTCGACACGGAAACCACCGGCGTCTTTCCGGAACACCCCGATCCAAAGCAGTGCGACCGCATCGTTGAGATCGGCTGCGTCGAGGTGATCAACCTGGAGCGCACCGGCCGCGAGTTTCACGCCTACGTCAACCCAGAGCGGGACGTTCCGGAAGAAGTGGTGCGCGTACACGGGCTGCGCGCGGAATTCTTGCGCACCCATCGCCGCTTCACCGAGGTTGCGGCGGAGTTTCTCGAGTTCATCGCTGATGCGCCGCTGGTGGCGCATAATGCGGCGTTCGACCAGGGCTTCATCAATGCCGAACTGCGCCGCTGCCAACTGGAGCTGCTGCCGGATGCGCGCTTCATCGACACGCTGGCGATCGCGCGCAAGCGCTTCCCTGGCGCATCCTGTTCGCTCGATGCGTTGGCCAAGCGCTTCCAGCTCGACCGCTACGGCTTCGATCTCTCATCGCGCAAGGGACCGGGCGGTCACGGCGCCTTGGTGGACTCGCGCATCCTGGCCGAGGTCTACCTGCACCTGCGGGGAGGGCGCGAACAGCGGCTGGCTTTTGATGCAGGCGAGGCGGCGTCTGAAAATGCAGCGGTGCTTCGCCACGTCGAGTTCGTTCGCCGCCAACCACGGCCAGCGCCGCTGGCGCCGTTACTCACGGATGAAGAAGCCAGCGCCCATGCGAGCTTTGTCGAGGGCCTCGGTCCGAATGCGCTCTGGCTGAAGAGCGCCAGTTAGAAGCCGCCGGCTGCCGCCACCTCGCCGCGGCTCTGCCGGTCGCGTAGCTCGGCCCAATAGAGCGGCGTGAAATCGATCGGGTTGATCAGCAGCGGCGGATAGCCGCCTTCGCGCGTGATCTCCGCTAAGATCTGCCGGCTGAACGGAAACAGCAGGCGCGGGCACTCGATCCAGATCAGCGGCTCTACGTCCTCTTTGCCGACGTTCATGAACTGGAAGACGCCGGAATAGACGAGGTCAGCGCTGAACATGAGCGTATCCTCGCGTCTGGCTTGGACGTTGATGCAGAGATCGACCTCGACCGCCTCGCCTTGCCCCATGGGGCGCGACTTGACCTCGACACCCATGTCGATCGTGGGCTGCACGTCATAGGCCTGTGCCGCCGCTGCACCCGGGTTCTGGAATGACAAAGCCTTCACATATTGGGCGAGCACCCGCAGGTGCGGGGAATCGGCCGGAATAGGAGCGCCATCCGGCGCGGTTTGGGGGGGCATGCGCCTACTCTCGCGATGAGCTTGTCGGATTGCGGCCAGCATGGGGCTGGCGCTGGCCGAAGGCAACCACGCTGGAAGTAACCAGCTGTTGGCATTATCTTGGCGTTTTGGCGCACGGAGCGCCCCAAGGAGCTGGAATCCGGTGGATCGTGGATTGATCGAAATCGTGATCTTGGCGTTCGTCGCCGGATTCATCCTGTTCCGCCTCTACGCCACGCTGGGTAAGCGCACGGGCGCGGAGCGGCCGCCCCAGCCAGCCCCTGTGCAGGGCCAACTCCAGCGTGCGCCGGCCAACCCCGACCAGCTCGCCACAGCGCCGCAAATCAGCGCGGCAGGCGAGGGGCTGATGGCGATCATCCGCGCCGATCCGCGTTTCGACGTTGAGCATTTCGTGGCGGGCGCAAAGGCGGCCTACGAACAGATTGTCGGCGCCTTCGCCAAGGGTGACCGCGATGCGCTGCGCACGCTGCTGACGCCGCGCGTGTTCGAATCCTACGCCGCTGCGATCGCGCAGCGCGAGCAGTCCGGGGGCGCCGGGCCCGAGCTGGTGCGCCTGAAATCAGCGGAGATCGCCGAGGCCAGCCTGCAGGGCGATGTCGCACGCGTGGTGGTGAAGTATGAGGCCGAGCTGGCCGAGGGCGCGCACGGCGTGCGTGATGCGCGCGAGCGCTGGACCTTCGAGCGCAATGTCCGCTCGGCCGATCCGAACTGGCTCCTGGCGCGCGTTCAGGCCGCGTGAGCAGGCACAAGCGCGAACTGACTGGCGAAGAGAAAAAGCTGTGGCGGCGCGTCGCCGCGACGCTGAAGACGCGGCGCAAGCTTGAGCACGAGGAAGAGCCTAGCGAGCCAGCGCCGCCGCCAAAACAAGCGCCTCGCGCTCACGCCCCCTCAGCGCACGCGGCCCATCCCCAGCCAAAGCCGAAGAAGGCAGCGGCGCCGCCGCCGTTACAAGCCCGTGATGGCGAGAAGCGCGTGCGCCGGGGCAAGCTGGAGATCGGCGCATCACTCGATTTGCACGGACATACCCAGGAAACGGGGCGTTCGGCGCTCGGGCGCTTTCTGCATGCTGCGGCATCGCGCGGCGACAGAACCGTGATCGTGATTACCGGCGTCGGCCGCGGCGGCGAGGGCGTGCTGAAGCGGCGCTTGCCCGAGTGGTTGGCCGAGCACGACCTTCGTGTGCTGGTCTCGGGTTTCGCTCCAGCGCATCGTAGTCACGGCGGCGCCGGCGCATTCTACGTGTTCCTGCGCAGCCGCCGCTCAGGACCGCGTTAAGAGAGTGGAAAGTTCCAACTTCAACGTGCGCTAACTATATCGCGGCAAAAGAGTAGGGTGATACCGGCGCCCTCTCTCTCCAGCATCGCCCGTCCGCGGGGATTGGCTGCGCGCGCCGTTCTGTTCACCACCTTGCTGGTGTTTGTGACCGCCAGCCTCTCAGCGGCGATCCTCATCGCCGGCGCGCAACGGGAAGGCGAGCGGCAGCAGCTCGCGATAGCCCGGGACCTCACAGCCTATTTCGCCCAGCGTTCGGGTGAGGTGTTGGCGAGCGGCAACGTGGGCATCCTCAACCGCATGATCGAGGGCGCCTCGCGCCTCCAGAATGTGCGCAGCCTGACGATCCGCGACGCATCCAACCGCGTCTTGGCGGCGGAGGGCGGCAACGCAGCCGACGCAGCGGCGCTTGGGGCCCTCACGCGGCGCGCGCTGAGCGAACGGCGGATGGTGTACGAGCGGGTGAACGGTGTTCTCGCCGTCGCTGCGCCGATCGCGCGCGAGGGGCACATCATCGGCGTCGCCGGCCGGAGCTGGGAGCCGGGGGCCTATCGCTTCGATGCCCTGCCTACGTTGGCGCCGTTTTTGGTAATCCTGTTCGCGCTCACCGGTGCGTCGGTGCTGGTCACTGCACGCTTCGTGCGCCGCACGATTGCTCCCCTCGATGTGCTTGCCCAGCACGCTGAGCGGGTCGCGGAAACGGGCGCAGCGCCGGCGCTTCGCATCGACACGGGCGATGAGTTCGAAACGCTCGCCAGCGCTTTCAACAACATGACGATGCGGCTCGATGCGTCGATGCGGCAGATCCAGGAGATCGCTTACGTCGATCCGGGGACGCGGTTGCCGAACCACGAGCGCTTCTTCCGCGAAGTGGATTTCTTCATCCACCAGAACGCTGAGGCGCGCGGCGCAGTCGTCGTGCTTGAACTCCAGCGCTTGAGCAAGTTGCTGCAAACGCTGGACCCTGATGCGGCGCGCGACTTCCTGCGCGCGACGGCCGAGCGCTTCTTGACTGCGGTTCGAACCGTGGATCGGCTGGTGCGGCGGGGGCAGGGCCAAGCAGCGCCGGTTGCCGCGCGACTCGGCGCCACCGAGCTGGCTGTGTTGGCGCCCTTCTTTTCGCCCACCGACGCTGTGCGCTTTGCACAACATCTCAATGTGGCGCTGAACCAGCCGTTCGATTGGCGCGGCCACAAGCTGACGCTCGGCGTCTGCTGCGGCGTTGCACTCACGCCGCGGGACGGACAAGACGCCGACACGTTGATCCGGCACGCACGCATGGCGTTGACCGCCGCCCCGGAAACGCCCTCGCGCGTGAAAGCGTTCACACCCGCGCTTGACCGTGAGGCGGTGGCGCGGCTGACGCTTGAGCGCGAGATGCGTGGCGCGCTCGAGCGCAACGAGTTCCGCGCCTACTTCCAGCCGAAGGTGAATTTGGCGACGGGCCGGATTGAGGCCTGCGAGGCGCTCGCGCGCTGGGTGCGGCCTGATCGCACCATCATCGGCCCGGGGCGCTTCATCCCCATCGCCGAAGAAAGCGGGCTGATCGGCGCGCTGTCTGACGCCATCATGCGGGAAGCTTGCTGGAAGGCGGCGGCGTGGGCGCGTGCGGGCTTGCCGATCAAAGTGGCGGTCAACGTCTCGGCGCTGCAATTCCGCAACGAACGCTTCGCCGAGCACGTTTTGCGTGTGCTCGATCACGCCGGCTTGCCGCCGTCACGGCTCGAGATCGAGATCACGGAATCGATGGTGATCGAAGATCCGGAGCGGGCTCTGCGCATCATCAGGCCGTTGCGAGAAGCGGGCGTGCGCACCGCGATCGACGACTTCGGCTGCGGCCATTCGAGCTTGGCGGCGCTCTCGAAGCTGCCGTTCGACGTGATCAAGATCGACCAGCAATTCGTGCGGGCGCTGGAGCGCGGCGACGCTCAGGCGGGCGCGATCGTGGAAATGATCCTGGCGCTAGGCCGTACGTTGAACATGGAAGTGGTCGCTGAAGGCGTCGAGCGGCGCGAGGACGTCGAATTCATGGCCGCCCGCGGCTGCCATTGGGTGCAGGGCTTCCTCTACGGCGCTGCGGTCTCGGCGCCGGAGTTCGCCGAGATGCTGCGCCGCCAGGCCGGTGAAGGCGTGACGGCCGTCGACGCCGCTTGATCCGGCCCCGGAAGGCCGCCACATCAGCGGCATGAGCGAACAGCAAAGCTGGCACGGCACCACGATCCTGTGCGTGCGCAAGAACGGCAAGGTCGTCATCGCCGGCGATGGGCAGGTGTCTGCCGGGCCAACCATCCTCAAGGGCAACGCGCGCAAGGTGCGCCGGCTCGGCGGGGGCGATGTCATCGTCGGCTTCGCCGGCTCGACCGCGGATGCCTTTGCCCTGTTCGAGCGGCTGGAACAAAAGCTTGAGCGCTTTCCCAGCCAATTGGCACGTGCCTGCGTCGAATTGGCCAAGGATTGGCGCACCGACCGCGCCCTGCGCCGTCTCGACGCCATGCTGATCGTGGCCGACCGCAAGGAGACGTTTCTGCTGACCGGCGCCGGCGATGTGCTCGATCCCGAACACAAGGTTGTGGCGGTCGGTTCCGGCGGCAATTTCGCGCTGGCCGCGGCGCGGGCGCTCTACACGCATGTGGACGACGCAGAGGCGATCGCGCGCGAGGCGATGTCGATCGCCGCGGATATCTGCGTCTACACCAATCGCAGCCTCACGGTCGAGACGCTAACCGAGTAGGGTCAGCGCCTCTTCTCCCCGCCTTGCCGCACCCTTAAGTGACCGAAATGACCTATTTCTCGCCGCGCGAAATCGTTTCCGAACTCGACCGCTTCATCGTCGGCCAGCACGACGCCAAGCGGGCGGTGGCGATCGCGTTGCGCAACCGCTGGCGGCGCAAGCAATTGGCCGAAGACCTGCGCGAAGAAGTCACGCCGAAGAACATCCTGATGATCGGCCCAACCGGCGTCGGTAAAACCGAGATCGCCCGCCGCCTGGCCAAGCTCGCGGGCGCGCCGTTCCTGAAGGTCGAGGCGACCAAGTTCACCGAGGTCGGTTATGTCGGCCGCGACGTCGAGCAGATCGTGCGCGACCTGGTCGAAGTGGCGCTGAACATGGCGCGTGAAAAACGCCGCCGCGAAGTGCGCGCACGCGCCGAAGCGGCGGCCGAAGAGCGCGTTCTCGATGCACTGGTCGGGCAGGGCGCCAGCGCGGCCACGCGCGAGTCCTTCCGCAAGCGGCTGCGCAATAATGAACTCGGCGGTTCGGCTGTCGAGATCGAGGTGGAAGATGCAGCATCACCGATCGGTGCACTGGACATCCCTGGCCAGCCCGGCGTTGGCGTCGTTAATCTGAGCGAGATGCTCGGCAAAGCCTTCGGCCGTCGCACCAAGCGCGTGCGCATGACCGTTGAGGAGGCGTACGAACCGCTGGTGCGCGAAGAGAGCGACAAGCTGATCGATCAGGACTTGCTGACCAAGGAAGCGCTGGCGATGACGGCGGAAGACGGCATCGTCTTCCTCGATGAGATCGACAAGATCGCAGCGCGCAGCGAGCGTGTCGGCGGCGGCGATGTCAGCCGCGAAGGGGTGCAGCGCGATTTGCTGCCGCTGATCGAAGGCACGATCGTCAGCACCAAGCACGGGCCGGTAAAGACCGACCACATCCTTTTTATTGCGTCTGGCGCGTTTCACGTCGCCAAGCCATCCGACCTGTTGCCGGAATTGCAGGGCCGCCTGCCGATCCGGGTCGAGCTCAAGGCGCTGACGCGCGAGGATTTCCGCCGCATCCTGACCGAACCGCAAGCGAGCCTCGTCACCCAGTACAAGGCGCTGATGCTGACCGAGGGCGTGACGCTCGATGTCACGGACGATGCAGTCGAAGCGATCGCAGGCCTTGCGGCGGACGTGAATTCCACGGTCGAGAATATCGGCGCCCGGCGGCTGCAGACGGTGATGGAGCGCCTTCTCGACGAGATCAGCTTCACCGCGCCGGACCGCAACGGCGATACCGTGCGCATCGATGCGGCCTATGTGCGCGAGCGCGTCGGCGATCTGGCGAAGAACGCCGATCTGTCACGCTTCATTCTCTAGACGCGGAAGCCTTCCTGCAGCGCCAGGCCGCGCAGATTGACTTCCGGCCTTGGGCCCACATGGCTGATCACTTCGGCGGCGGCGAGAGCGGCCAGCGCGCCGCATTCCGCCAGTGGCCGTTCGCGCGAAAGGCCGAACAGAAAGCCAGCGGCGTACTGATCGCCGGCGCCGGTCGTATCGACGACGGCGGGAACCGTGAACGCTTTCACTTCGAGCGTGTGCTCAGCCGTCGCGATCAGCGAACCGCGCTCGGAACGGGTTACGATCACCAGCGGGCAGACCTTGCGCGCCGCCTCAAGCGCTTCGCCCAGATCCTCGCTCTCATAGAGCGAGAGGATCTCGGCTTCGTTCGAGAACAAGATGTCGACGTGCCCAGCGACCAAATGGTGGAAGCTGTCGCGGTGCCGGTCGACGCAGAACTTGTCCGAGAGCGTCAGCGATACCTTGCGCCGCGCCGCCTGGGCGATCTCCGCTGCGCGCACGAACGCTGCTTTGGCCTCGTCGCGATCGAACAGATAGCCTTCGAGAAAGAGGATGCCGGCGTCACGGATCAGCGCCTCATCGATGTCGCCAGCGTCAAGCAGGGTCGAGGCGCCGAGGAAGGTGTTCATCGAACGGTGGCCGTCGGACGTCACGGCGATGATGGAGCGGGCGGTGGTCGGCGGGGCAGGGCGCGGCGGCGTGTTGAAGACAACCCCGGCAGCGCGGAACTCGTCGCGAAAACGGCCGCCGAGCGCGTCGTCCGCCACCTTGCCGATATAGGCGGCCTTGCCGCCGAAGCTGGCGATCCCGGTCATGGTGTTGGCAGCCGAACCGCCGGCGGCGACCACGGCCTCGCTCAGGCGCTGCGTCAGATGCTCCGCGCGCGCCTCGTCGATCAGCGTCATCGCGTCCTTGGCGATGTTCTCTTCCGACAGGAAGCTGTCTGGCACAGGCTGGATCAGGTCGATAATCGCGTTGCCGACGCCGACAACGTCATAGGTCCACTGCGCCATTTTGATTTCCCTTGAATGGGCGGGGTTTAAGCCGGTTGCGCAAGGCGTGGCAAGCATTGCCCTGAAGCGATTCCGTGGGCATGGTCCGGCCCATGCGGTCACGGGCTCTTCTGCTTTCTCTGGCGCTGCTGGCGGGTTGCGCGACAACCTCGACCGGGGCGTCACAACAGCCGGTCAGCGCGGCGGTCGCGGCGCCGGCGCAACCGGCGGGCCCCGTGCGCTTGCTGGCGGCGGCCGGTCAACGCAACGCGCCGAGCCAGGCCGAGATTGAGCGCGCGTTCGGCGCGCCAGACATAACACGCCGCGAGGGCGCGGGCGCGGCGCTCACGTATCGTCTCGATTCTTGCGCCCTGCTGCTGCTGTTCGCTGCGAACGAGCGCAACGAGATGCGGCTGACGGAAGCCCATCCCAGCGCTCGGCGCGCTGGCGAAGCGGCGCCGTCGCTGGAAACGTGCGCTGCGGAAGCGGCTGCGCGCCGCTCGTAAGACATGCGCATCGCTTATCTCACTGGCCGCTCTTATCGCGGCGCCGCGATGGCGCCGGGCGAGGTGCCCCCGCTCGAGGTGAAGAGCCGCGAACTCTTGTATGCCGCCGCAGCAGAGCGCGGGTTTTCGTTCGAGACCGTTTATTGGGACGAACAGGATTTGCCGCAGCGGGGCTTCGATGCGGCGATCATTCGGACGTGTTGGGATTACCACCAGCGGCTGGAGCAATTCATCGCCGCGCTCGAGGCGCATGAGCGCGCGGGCCTGCCCGTCTTCAACCCACCGTCCATCGTGCGCTGGAATTCACGCAAGACTTACCTGAAAGAACTTGGTGCGGCGGCGATCCCCACGGTTTGGCTCGACAGAACCGAACCACATGCGATCTCGCGCGCCTTCGATGAGCTCGACGCTGCGGAGATCGTGGTCAAGCCACAGGTCGGCGCTGGTTCGATCGGCACAGTGCGCCTGAAGCGCAATTCCTGGAGCGCAGCCGACTTGATCGCCGGGCCCAGCGCCGCGGCGATGGTGCAGCCCTATATGCGGGCGATCGAGACCGAAGGGGAGCGCTCGCTGTTCTGGTTCGGCGGCCAATTTTCCCATGCCGTGCGCAAAGTGCCGAACGCCGGCGATTGGCTCGCAAACATTCCGGCCAAGACGCGCTTCTTCGCCGAGGCGCCGCCGGCTGCCGCGCTAGAGGCGGCGGAGTCAGCGCGCGCGCGAGCGCCGGGTGATCTGCTCTATGTGCGGATCGACCTTGTACTTGGTGATGATGAGCGCTGGCGTGTGATCGAGATCGAGGCGATCGAACCTTATCTCTTCTTGGATTTCGCTCCAGAAGCCGCCGGCTTTTTCTGCGATGCGCTGACGCGGGTCTTGTCCGGGTAGAGGCAGAGGTCGGCGATCACGCAGCGCGGACATTCTGGTTTGCGCGCAAGGCAGGTGTAGCGCCCGTGCAGGATCAGCCAATGGTGCGCGCCGTGCAGGTATTGCTTCGGCGTGATCCGCATAAGCTGTTCTTCGACTTCAGCAGGGGTTTTGCCGTCAGCCAGGCCGGTGCGGTTGGCGACACGGAAGACATGGGTGTCGACCGCGATCGTGCCTTCGCCAAAGATTTCCATCAGCACCACATTCGCGGTTTTGCGGCCAACGCCCGGCAGTGCTTCGAGCGCCTCCCGATCATTGGGTACTTTGCCCTTGTGCTGATCGATCAGCGCCTGCGAGAGCGCGATCACATTCTTGGCCTTGTTGCGCCAAAGGCCGATCGTCTTGACGTAATCGCCGAGCTTCTCTTCACCCAGCTTCACCATTTTTTGCGGCGTGTCCGCCACTTGGAAGAGGGGCCCGGTGGCGCGATTGACGCCTTTATCCGTCGCCTGCGCTGAGAGCACGACGGCGACCAGCAGCGTGTATGGATTAGTGTATTCAAGCTCGGTGCGCGGATCGGGCCGCACTTCGGCGAGGCGCGCATAGAGCGTCTCGGCTTTGGCTTTGGTCAGCCGCTTGGGCACGTGTGAACCTCTCGCTTGGCGGGCGCTTGCGCGCCGCTTAGCTTAGCCGAGATGAAACCGCGCTGGGAACGCACGCCGTCGCCGCCGCATCTGAGCGGCCGCTTGTTCATGGACGCGGTGCTGCGCCCAAACCGCAGCTTCAGCCCGCGCGCGTTCCACTGGATGCTGGCTGGCGTGATCGGCGTCAATATCGCGGTGGCGGCGGTGTTCGTGGCGCAAGGCGCGTTTCCGGTCGCGGCCTTCCTCGGGCTCGACGTGCTGGCGCTGTGGCTGGCGTTCCGCTGGAACTACAGAGCGGGCCGCGAGGTGCAATATGTGCGGGTCGCGCCCGGCAAAGTGCATGTGGCCAGCGTCACCCCTGCGGGCGAAGAGACCCATTGGGTGCTGAATCCGGTTTGGGCGCGGGTCGCGCGTGATGGCCCAGGCGTGCTCATCCGCGACGGGGCAGGGCAGATGCGCGTAGGCGCGTTCCTGTCGCCGAAGGAGTGCGAGTCCTTCGCCGCCGCGCTGAACTTGGCTTTGCATAAGGCCAAGCGCGGAAGCTAGAGCCCGAGCACGTCCCGCATCGAGTAGAGCCCCGGCGGCTTGTTCGCCGCCCAGAGCGCTGCGGCCAGCGCGCCGTCTGCAAACACTGCCCGGTCCAGCGCTTGGTGTGAAAGCTTCAGCACTTCACGCTCGGCGGCGAACAGTACGTCGTGCTCGCCGACGATGCCGCCCCCGCGCACGACGGCGAAGCCGATGCTTCCCTCGTCACGCGGGCCGGTGAGGCCATCGCGCGGCGGCGTGCGCAGCGCTTCAAGCTTGGCGGCGCGCCCACGCGCGGCGGCTTCGCCGAGCAGCAGCGCCGTCCCGGAAGGCGCGTCGATCTTGCGGCGGTGATGCGCCTCGACGATTTCGATGTCCCATTCGGGGCCGAGCTTGCTGGCCGCTTGCTCAACCAACGCGGCGAGCAGATTGACGCCCAAGCTGAAATTGCCGGAACGGACGATGGCGATGCGTTTCGCATGCGCGGCGATCGCGGCCTCTTGTTCTGGGTTCAGGCCGGTGGTGCCGACGATGGCGGCGCGCACTTGCGTTGCGGTCAGCGATTCCAACGCCGCAAGGGTCGCGTGCGGCGTGGTGAAGTCGAGCCACACGTCGGCCTTGCTGGCCGCGGCGCTGGCGGAATCGTGGGTGACGATTCCGCTGGCGGGCAAACCCGCGAGCATGCCGAGATCGGCGTCGAGGTTAGCGCTGTCGCGCCGCTCGCTGCCGCCAGCGACGGTGAAGCGCGCATCGGCGCTGGCGGCGCGGATCAGCGCGCGTCCCATGCGGCCGGCCGCGCCGGCGATGGCGATGGACAGGGTCATGGCCGAGTCATGAACCGGCGGCGTGTTCGCGACAAGGGATGACCGGAAAGGAGCGCGGGTCTTCAGACCCGCTTTTCCCGAGTGGCCGAAGGATTTGCGGGTCTGAAGACCCGCACTCCTTTAGCGGGCGGGGCCTTCGCTGCGGGCGTCAAAGAACTTCTTTACGCTGTCGAAGAATCCCTGCGTCTGTGGGTGGGCCTCTTCGCCGCAATCCTTGGCGAATTCTTCCAGTAGTTTGCGCTGCTTGGCGGAGAGGTTGACCGGCGTTTCCACCACCAGCTCGACATGCAGGTCGCCGCGATCCTTGCCGCGCAAGTGCGTCATGCCCTTGCCTTTGATGCGGAAGCGGCGCCCCGTTTGCGCGCCGGCGGGGATGGTGACCTTGGTGCGGTCGCCGTCGATGGTTGGCACTTCCATCTCGCCGCCGAGCGCGGCTTTGCACATCGGCGTCGGCGCACGGCAATAAAGGTCAGGCCCGTCGCGCTCGAACAGCGCGTGCGGCTTCACCGACAGGAAGAGATAGAGATCGCCGGGCGGACCGCCGCGTGCGCCGCCATCGCCTTCGCCGGCGAGCCGGATGCGGGTGCCGTCTTCGACGCCCGCGGGGATTTTCACCGAGAGCGTGCGCTCCTTCTGCACCAAGCCGCGTCCACCGCAGCTCTTGCAGGGCGTTTTGATCGATTGCCCGCGCCCGTGACACGAAGGGCAGGTGCGCACCATGCGGAACATGCCTTGCTGCGCCCGCACTTGGCCGGCGCCGCCGCAGGTCGTGCAGGTTTCCAGTGGCGCTTTGCCTTCAGAGCCTGTGCCGCCGCACGGTTCGCACGCTTGCGCGCGCGGCACGACGATCTCGCGTTCCGAACCGGAGAAAGCCTGCTCAAGCGTGATCTCGACATCGTAGCGAAGATCGGCGCCGCGCTCGGGCCCGCTTCGCGGGCGGCCGCCGCCGCGCATGAACATGTCTTCGAAGCCGCCGCCGAAGATCTCGTTGAACAGATCCGAGAAGTCGTTGAAGCCCGCAGCGCCGGGGCCGAAGCCTGGCCCGCCGCCGGCGCCGCCTTGGAACGCGGCTTTGCCGTAGCGATCGTACGCCGCGCGCTTTTCCGGATCGGAGAGCACGGAATAGGCTTCGCCGAGCTCTTTGAATTTCTCCTCGGAGACCTTGCAGCCCGGATTCTGGTCCGGGTGCAGCTTCATCGCCAGCTTGCGAAACGCCGACTTGATTGTCGCTGCGTCCGCATCGCGCGCAACGCCGAGGATTTCATAATAGTCGCGCCCGGTGTTCATGACGCCACCGAGATGAGAAGGGGGCGGCCTCCTCGCAAGAAGGAGAACCGCCCCGCATCAGTATGAGAACAGCGCCGCCGCATCGCTTGCCTCGGAAGGAGTGTGCTTACGCGCTCTTCTTGCTGTTGCCGTCGACTTCTTCGAAGTCGGCGTCGACAACGCCTTCGTCAGCTTGGCTTGCTTCACCGCCGCCGGCTGGGCCGCCTTGGCCGCCATACAGGGCTTCGCCGATCTTCATCGAAGCCTGCACCAGCGCCTGCGTCTTGGCGGCGATGTCGGAGGCGTTCTCGCTTTGCAGCGAAGTCTTCAGCGCCGCGATCGCAGCCTCGATGGCTTGCTTATCGCCGGCCGGGATCTTGTCGCCATTGTCGGCGAGCTGCTTCTCGGTCGCGTGCACCAGCGCTTCGCCCTGGTTCTTGGCTTCCGCCAGCTCACGCTTGGCCTTGTCTTCGCCCGCGTGCTCTTCGGCTTCCTTGAGCATGCGCTTGATATCATCGTCGGAGAGGCCGCCCGATGGCTGGATGCGCATGGACTGCTCTTTGTTCGTGCCCTTGTCCTTGGCGCTGACCGAGACGATGCCGTTGGCGTCGATGTCGAACGTCACTTCAATCTGCGGCATGCCGCGCGGCGCCGAGGGGATGCCGACAAGGTCGAACTGACCCTGCAGCTTGTTGTCCGCCGCCATTTCGCGTTCGCCCTGGAAGACGCGGATCGTCACGGCGCTTTGGTTGTCCTCGGCGGTCGAGAAGATTTGGCTCTTCTTGGTCGGGATCGTGGTGTTGCGTTCGATCAGGCGCGTGAACACGCCGCCCAGCGTTTCGATGCCGAGCGAGAGCGGGGTGACGTCGAGCAGCACGACGTTCTTCACATCGCCCTGCAACACGCCGGCTTGGATCGCCGCGCCAACGGCCACGACTTCATCCGGGTTGACGCCCTTGTGCGGCTCGCGGCCGAAGAATTCCTTCACCACCTGCTGGATCTTCGGCATGCGCGTCATGCCGCCGACCAGCACCACTTCCTTGATGTCATTGGCGGTGAGGCCAGCGTCTTTCAGCGCGGCCTTGCACGGGCCGATCGTCTTCTGCACCAGATCGTCGACCAGGCTTTCGAACTTCGCCCGCGTCAGCTTCATGTTGAGGTGCAGCGGGTTGCGGCTCGCGTCCATCGAGATGAACGGCACGGAGACGTCGAACTCAGTGCGGCTCGACAGCTCCTTCTTCGCTTGCTCAGCTACTTCCTTCAGGCGTTGCAGCGCGAGTTTGTCCTGGCGCAGATCGATGCCGTTCTGCTTTTTGAACTCGTCGGCGAGATAATTGACGATGCGCAGGTCGAAGTCTTCGCCGCCGAGGAAGGTGTCGCCATTGGTGGAGCGCACTTCAAACACGCCATCGCCGATTTCGAGGATCGAGACGTCGAAGGTGCCGCCGCCGAGGTCGTAAACGGCGATGGTCTTGTTCTGGCCGCTCTTGTCGAGGCCATAGGCGAGGGCCGCCGCCGTCGGTTCGTTGATGATGCGCAGCACTTCCAGGCCGGCAATCTTGCCGGCGTCCTTGGTGGCTTGGCGCTGGGCGTCGTTGAAGTAGGCCGGGACCGTGATGACGGCCTGCGTCACCGCTTCGCCGAGATAATCCTCGGCGGTCTGCTTCATCTTCTGCAGCACGAAGGCGGAGACTTCCGGCGGCGCGTACTTCTTGTCGCGGCCTTCGATCCAGGCGTCGCCGTTCGGGCCCTTCACGATTTTGTACGGGACGAGTTCGGCGTCCTTCTTGGTGATGGGGTCATCGTAGGAGCGGCCGATCAGGCGCTTCACCGCGTAATAGGTATGTGTGGGGTTGGTCACCGCTTGGCGCACAGCCTGAATGCCGATCAGGCGTTCGCCGCTATCGGTGAAAGCAACCACCGACGGCGTCGTGTTGGAGCCTTCGGCGTTGACGATGACCTTGGGCGTGGACCCTTCCATAACGGCCACGCACGAGTTCGTTGTGCCCAGGTCGATCCCGATGACTTTACCCATTTGTCCGTCCTCGTTCTTGCAGCGGCGCCGCTCGGCTTATGGACCCAAAATGGCGTCCCCGAAGCGGGCGTCCCGTTTCTTCGTTGTTAGCGTTCTGCGGCCCGGCGCCCCGTCCCAGCTCCGGGACCGCAATTTCCACGGCTCATGTGGTGTATTCCCTTCGCCGCGCAAGGCTTTGATTGAGGCCTACCCGCATTCGCCGCAGGGGTACAACGCAGATGCATCTCATCGGCGCTGGGGAGCGGAACAAAAAAGAAACCGAATTGCAGAATAGCCGACGTTGAAGATGGCCGGTTTGGGATCTGACCTCGAGGGCTTCCGGCTTTGGCCGGGGCTGCTGGATCGGGCGGCGCAGGAAGCGCTGCGCGACGCCATCTTCGCGCGCCTGAGAGCCGCGCCCTTCTACGTGCCGCGCATGCCCAAGTCCGGCCAGCCGATGCGGGTGCGGATGACCAATTTCGGGCCCCTCGGCTGGGTCACTGACAAGGAGGAGGGGTACCGCTACCAAAGCTTCCATCCCGAGACCCGTCAGCCCTGGCCGGACATGCCCGAGCAGGTGCTGGCGCTGTGGGACAAGCTGTCTGGTTATCCGGCGCCGCCCGAAGCCTGCCTGGTCAATCTCTATGAGAGCGACGCGCGCATGGGCTTGCATGTCGACAGTGACGAGGAGGCTTGGGACGCGCCGGTGCTGTCGATCTCGCTCGGCGACACGGCGCTGTTCCGCATCGGCGGCACGCTGCGGTCGGACCCCACGCGCAGCGTGCGTCTCGCCTCAGGCGATGTATGCATGCTCGGCGGCGCGGCGCGGCGCGCCTATCACGGCGTCGACCGCATCCTGCCCGGCACTTCGCGCCTCCTGCCCAAAGGCGGCCGGATCAATTTGACGCTGCGGCGGGTGACGCCGCCGGCATGACCTAAACGGCGCGCAGGACGACCCAATCCTGGAAATCGCTGATGGCGCCAGGCAAGTGCTCCAGCAGCTCAAAGCCGGCCCACTTCGTCTCGATGTAGCTGCGTGCGATCAGGGTGATGCCGAAGCTTTGCGGATCGAGCCCGCCGTCGCTGAGCGATTTCTGATCGTAACAGGCCTCAAAGCCGAAGCCCTCGGTGTCGAATTGCTTGCACAGTTCAGCGGGCCGGGACACGCCCAGCCGCTGCGCGAACTCGCGCTCGCGCAAACGCCGCCGCGCGGCATCGCTCTGGATCGTCACAATGAGTAAGCCCCCAGGCCGCATCGCCCGCCGCAGCTCGTTGAGCCAAGCCAAATGCACCGGCTCGTCCAAATGACTGAAGATGGAATAGGCGTAAGCGACATCGAAGCGGGTCGCGTCGAGCGGAAGGGGCGGGCGCGGCCCGTGATGCAGGTACGTGATCTCAGGAAAAGTGGCGCGGCCCCAATCGATCACTTCGCGGAACACTTCGGTGCCATAATAGCGCGGCCCGGGGAGAAACTCGACGAGAAAGCGCAGCACGCGTGAGGTGCCGCAGCCGAAATCAAGCACGGCGCTCGCGCTTTCGAGGGCAAGCCCATGCTTGTCCGCCAGGCGGCTGATCTCGTGCGCGGTGCCGAAGCCGCCCTCCAAGTGATAGAGTGGCGTGTCGCCCGTGTAGCGGCCGAGCGCCCCGAAGTCAGGAAAGGCGTGGCGATGCAAACGCGCACGCAAGTCGGGCCGATCACAGCTCAGCTGGGCGAAAGCGGTGAGGACCTCGCGGTCCGGAACGTCTGACAGATCGGCCTGCGTAAAGCCAAGCGCGTGCGCGACCTCAGCGGCGGCGCCGCTGTCCAAAATGCGCTGTCGCAAATGCGTAACGGTCAGCACGCGGAATGCTCCCAGAGATGCGTTAGACGCATGCAGCGTCCGTCGCGGCTTCCTGGCACAGGCCAAGGCAGTCGACAATCAGAACGCGGCGGCGCTGACGGGCTAATTCGGCGCTGGCGCGCTCGGGCTGTGCATCACCACGAAATCGGGACGCCAGCCCGCGGGCGGACCACCCGGCCCGATCGGATAGCGGCCTGCCGCCATTTCGTGGGCCTTCCATTGCATCGCCATGTGGATGCGGGTGTAGCCCGAGGGGTGGTCGTAGAAGAACCATTCCTCCAGCGGCGTCGGCTCCATCTTGCGATATTCCGACAACAGCAACGCCGATTCTGCGAAGCCATCAGGCTCACGCGCGGCATTGACGCCGAAGATGTCGGCCTGCATTTCGTGGAAGCGAATGATGTTGTTGTTGATCGGCGTCGCCACCGCCCCGAGGAAGGCGAGGATCGCAAACAGCAGCGGCATGCCGGCGGGATCGGAAACATCCCGCACGCCCCAGCGTTCGCCTTTGCTCAGCCAATTGAACAGAACGTTTGCGAGCGCAAACATCGCCATGATCAGCAGCGCGTTCATCACCAGGAGCGAGACGGTGTGATTGAGCACGTAGTGGCCGATCTCGTGGCCCAGCACGCTACGCACGCCGCCGGGGCTCTCGCGCTGCAGCAGCGTGTCGGACAGTGAAATCCGCGTCGTGCTCATGAAGCCGGAGACGTTGGCGGTAACGCGGTTCGATTGCCGTGACACGTCGAATTCGTAGACATTGTCGGCGGGAACCCCGCTCGCCTGCGCCATCTGCAGGATACTGGTCTTGAGCGGACCTTCCTGCATCGGCGTGTAGGAGTTGAAGATCGGCGAGATGTAAACCGGCGCCAGCATCGCCAGGATCGCGACGAATACCAACGTCGCGCCCGTGCCCCACAGCCACCAGGTGCGCTTGGTGGCGCGGATGATCAGGTAGAGCAGGGCGATGGCGATTGAGCCGATGACGAGGCCGATGCCAGCGCCGATCAATTGCTCGTTGAACCAGGCCGGGAAGTCCTGTGTGGCCAAGCCGAACTGATGCTCGCGGACGAAGCCGACATAATAGGTGAAGGGGAATGTGAGTACGGTGCTGATCAAATTGTAGAACAGCGCCATGCCGAGTGTGACGAGGAAGTAGAACTTCACTGTCTTCTCAAGCCAGCTGCGCACACCCTTGGCGAAGCCCAACGCCA
>JAEUMR010000035.1 GCA_016791385.1 Hyphomonadaceae bacterium | reverse complement strand
CGGCACCAAGATGCGCGCACTGCACCAACGCCGGAAGGGACGCGATCTTCTGGACCTTCATCTCGCCCTGAAAAGCGGCGCCGCCGATCCTGCGCGCATTGTCGAGGTGTTTCGTCGTTACATGGACGAGGAAGGCCATCCGACGACGCGCGCTATGTTCGAGAAGACCTTCGCCGGCAAGCTCGACGATCCGGTGTTTCGCGCCGATATCGCCCCGCTCCTGGCGCCGGGCTACGAGTGGGACATAGATGCGGCCGCCGACAATGTGCGCACGCGACTGATCGAAATCTTGCCAGGCGATCCGTGGAAGGGAGACGGCAAGCCGAAGGCGTGACGAGCCGTTGCAGTTTCCGCCCAGGAAACGTCGGGAAACGGCGGGAAATCATCGCTTCGGTGACGCGACCGCAACGACATGGTGGTGGGAGCCATGCGCCGTGGACCGCATCTTGGACGTGGACTTCGAGGCATTCGTCACACTGCGTTGGATGCAGGCTGCGGAGCGCGACGACTGGTAAGAGCATGAAGAGGCCGACTTTAACTCCGTTCACCGTTGCTTGTCGGTGCGGCGCTGAAACTCCTCGCGCGCCAGCTGCCTGCCGATCAGCCGGGCGAGTTCCTTCAGTTTCTCGTAAGCCTCCGGCGCGTGTGCCGCGAGGTCTGAGGTCTTCGGAAGCTCCGAGGAATCGGGCTCCCCGCTATCTCGATCAGTCGCCACAATCGGTTCTAACGGGAGAGCCACACGCCGGAAATGTCCGGAAAGGCGTTTGAGCCTTCAAGGCCCGTCCTTAGGTGGCTCCTGGGCGACCAAGCTTCGATTCCAGTCCTGAAGCACGCCAAACACCTGGTCCCAGGCCCGGAATTCGGCCAATTCGGGGTTCAAACAATTATCGTCGCGGCCCACCATTGTCGGAATTAAGACCAATATCTTAGACTAGGTCTGGCCTATCCTCGGCTGCGTAGATTCTCGCGTTATAGCGCGCGGAATTAGCCCTTGAGGAAGCCGCGTGTGAAGGCGCGCACCATGAAGGCGTTGCGCGCTGAGATCATGGGCTTTGAGTACATCGACTTTCCGAACGCTGGTTTCGCGAAAGGCTCGATGATGGCGGGGCCGATGAAATCGAACAGCAGATAGATCGCCGCCCATTCGCGGTCGACGTCGGGCTGGAGCAAGCCCCGCTTGGCGTTTGTTTCGATGAACTGTCGCATGATCGCCAGCAATTGGTCGAACAGGGCCTGGCTTCCCGGCGTCTTCTCCATCAGCGCCATGCGCGCGTACATGAGCACGACGCGGTCGCGCGGAATCCAGTCGAGGGCGTCTTCAACCGCTTTGGTGAGAGCGCCCGCGCCTGAGTGCTCAAGCACCGTTGCGTAGAGCCGTTTGATCTCGCCGAGCACGTATTCGTCGATGGCGTCCCTGAGGCCGTCCTTGGAGCCGAAATGGGTGCGCACTAAGCCAAGAGACACGCCGGCTTCCGCCGCGATCTCGCGCAGGCCAACCCCCGCAAATCCGCGCTCAGCGAACAATCTCATGCCGGCGTCGAGCAGATGGCGCCGTCCCGGCGCGTCTTCACCGCCATTCCGCGTTTCCAGCCGCTTCGCCATTTTCCCCAGTCCTGCCACTATACACTCGTATACATTGTGCTATACGAGTGTATATGCGGGGCGCACGGTACACGTTTGACCCCGAGCAAGCTAGCATCCGCGGGGAGGAATAGGATGAAAGCAGGGGAAACGAGAGCCATTTTCAGCGGCTTAGCGATGTTGGCGGGGCTTGCGGCGGCGGTTACGCCCGCTGTCGCGCAAGAGCGGAGCGAGGAGGACGAGGTCATCGTCACCGCGCAGCGCCGCGCCGAATCGATCCAGGACGTGCCGCTCAGCATCACCGCGCTTGGCGCTGAAACGATCGAGCGATCGGGCTTCCAGGAGCTTGACGATTACGCGCAACGTGTTCCGAACCTCGCCTTTTCCGCGTCCAACTCGAGTTCTACCGACGGCGCTTTGTCCATCGCGATCCGCGGCGTGTTCGGCAGCAACACGACTGGTTTTTACATCGATGACTCGCCGCTGCTTGGCGCGCTCAATCCGCGGGTCATGGACCTGCAGCGGATCGAAGTGCTGCGCGGCCCGCAAGGCACGCTTTACGGCGCGCGCTCGATGGGCGGCACGGTGCGCATGATCACCGTCGCGCCGGATGTCACTGAATTCTCGGGCCGTGCTCACGCCCTGGGATCGTCCACGCAGGACGGCGGCTTCAATTACGGCGTAGACGGGGCGCTCAATATCCCGGTGGTGGAGGGCGTCTTCGGCGTCCGCGCCGTCGGCTATTATCAAGAGAATGCAGGCTTCATCGATCGCGCCGCGCGCGGCGATGCGCCGACGCCATTCTCCTCGCGCGAGGATATCGACAGCGAGGCCGCACAAGGCTTCCAATTGTCGGGCCTGCTGTCGCTGATGAACGGCGATCTCACCATCACGCCGCGCATCATGCATGAACGGGTCGAGCGCGATGGGCGCACCCAGGCGGATTTCACCGCCGGCAATCGGGTCAATCTGCGCCAATTCGACATCGCCGAGCCGAGCGAAAGCGAGTGGACGCTCTCCACGCTCACGGCCAATTACGACGCTGGCTTCGGCAGCTTCGTCTCGGCGTCGTCGTGGTTCGACCGCACTTTCTCCGACACCGAGGATTTCTCGGAATGGACGACGGCGGTGTTGGCGTTCCAGGGCGCTTCGATTGCCCGCGCTGAGACCGACCAGTTCATCTTCAGCCAGGAATTGCGCTTTGTTTCCGATTGGGAAGGGCCGTTGTCGCTGACGGCGGGCGTCTTCTATCAAAGCTCGAAGTCGGATTGGGTGTTCCCGGTTGGCGGCACGACCGTTGACGGCTTCTCCACCGATGCCTTCAATCTCAACAACCCGACGACTGTGACGGAGCAGGCCGCGTTCGCGGAAGTCACCTGGAACGTCAATGACGACCTCCGCTTCATCGTCGGCGCGCGTGCATTCGAGAACGATGTCGACTTCTACATCCGCCAAGGCGGTGATTTCATCGGCCCCGACCAGATCACGCAGGGTACGCAGAGCGAGAACGGCGTCACGCCGCGGTTCGGCGTGCAGTACGATCTGGATGACGAGCGCATGCTCTATGCGACTGTGTCGGAAGGCTTCCGCGTCGGCGGCGTGAATTTCTACGCCGATTCCTTGTGCGCGGCGGAAATTGCCAGCCTGGGCCTTGGTGATGTGGCGACGTTCGACTCAGACTCGCTGCGCAGCTACGAGGTCGGTCTTAAGTCGCGCTGGCTCGACCGGCGGCTCACGCTCAATGCGGCGGCCTTCCAGGTCGATTGGTCCGACCTGCAACAGCGTCAGGGTCTGGCCTGCGGCTTCACCGTCAATGTGAATGCCGGTGAAGCGCAGCTGCGTGGCCTCGAACTGGAGATGGACTGGCTGCTCGGCGAGGGCACCCGCGTCAATGTCGGGGTTGGCTATGTCGACAGCGAGATCACCGACAATGGCGGCCTGTCGACCGTGATCGAAGGCGCGCCGGTGCAGAACGTGCCGGAATGGACCTGGAGCGTCGCGCTCGACCAGGACTTCAACGTCGCCGGTCACGACGCCTATCTGCACGCAGATTACGGCTTCACCGACTCCAGCTACAGCGGCAACAACAGCCCGACAACGCCGCTGCTGCGCCCGTCTTATGCGATCGCAAATCTGCGGATCGGCGCTTCGTTCGGGGTGGGTGAACTGGCTCTGTTCGCTGATAACGTGTTCGACGAAGCGGCGAACTATGCCGACATTCCCCCGCTTGGCGTGCAGACGCCGGGCCGGCCGCGCATCGTCGTCAACCAGCCGCGCACCATCGGCCTGGAGTGGCGGCGCAACTTCTAAAGGCGATTGCGGGCGGCGTCTAAGGCGCCGCCCGCTCGCCAGGGAAGATGTCGAGGCTTTGAGGAGGCGACGCTTGCCATCTCCACGTTATGAGGCGGCGCTCGGGCGGTTACGCGCGCGCACGAGAAGGTCGCGAGACTTTCGTCCGCGCGCCGAGCGGGTTCTGGCGCTTGAGGCGGTCCCTACCTTCGCCATGCCTGTTCCGCTCTATGTCGAGAGCGGGAACGGCGCCCACATGCGCGATATCGACGGCAACACTTACCTCGATCTCGCCATGGGGTTCGGCTCGTTGATCCTTGGGCACCGGCCGCCCGAGGTGCTCGCCGCGATGCGGGCGCAATTGGAGAAGGGGTGGCATCTCATCCTCCCGGGTGAGGCGCAATGCGAACTCGCCGAGTTGTTGGTCGAGGCGTCGCCATGTGCGGAGACCGTTGTCTTCCAGAACTCCGGAACTGAAGCCACCATGTGTGCGATGCGCGTGGCGCGCGCGTTCACAGGAAAGACTCGCATCGGTGTGTTTGGCGGGGGCTATCACGGGACGCACGATTACGCCCTCGTGCAAGAAGACCCCAAGAGCACGCCAGGCTCGCTGCAGGCGAAGACTGCTGGTGCGGGCGTGCCCGACATCGTGCGCGACACGACCATGCTGGCGTTGCCGTATCGCGATCCGGCCGCCCTGGAATTGATCCGGAAACACAGGGATGAATTGGCCGCGATTATCATCCAGCCGGTCCAGAACACGACCCCGCACCTCGACAACAAGGTCTATCTTCAGAGCTTGCGCGAGCTCTGCGACGAGTGCGGCGTGCTGCTCATATTCGACGAGGTCGTTACGGGATTTCGTATCGCCTATGGCGGCGGTCAGGAATTGTACGGTGTGACGCCTGATCTGGTCGCCTACGGCAAGATCATCGGCGGTGGAACGGCGGTTGGCGCGCTATGCGGCAGGCGGGAAATCATGGACTTGTTCGCACGCCCCGGCTCGCGCGGCGTGTTCGCGGGCGGGACCTTCAACGGCAATCCGCTGACGATGGCAGCGGGCGTTGCGACCTTGCGTGCGCTTCGCGAACGGCGGCGCGATCTCTACCCGGCGCTCATGCGCCGGGGTGAGCGTCTCGCGGAAGCCGTCCGCGCGCACGCGGAGCAGAACGAAATGGCTGTCACGCTCATGCACGCGGCTTCGATCCAGTGCTTCCACTTCAAGGCCGGGCCGATCGAAAGCTATCGCGACGCCCAGCCCGCCAACCGCGCGGCTGAAGAGGCGTTCTACGCACTCGTGCTTGACCGAGGCATTTTGTTGCCGAGCTTCCATGTGTACTTCCTCTCGGCGGCGCACAATGACGCGGTGGTCGAGAATGTCGCCGCCGCGTTCATTGAAGCGCTCGACGATTGCCGGGCGGACGGATTGCTGTAATGGCCGAGCGCGATAGAGGTCTGGCTTGGGCTGCGCTGGAGCAGCGTCTGCTGGACAATGCGGAAAAGGATTTCCTCCGCTTCCATGGAAGCCGAGCAAGCTACCGCACGTTTGCAGACCTCGCGATGGACTATGCCGCGCGATTTGTCCGCGTAGGCGTGGCGCAGGGCGATATCGTGCCCACCTTTTTTCCCAACAGCCTTCCCGCCGCCGCGAGTTGGTTTGCGTTGATGCGCCTGGGTGCGGTGTGGGCGCCGATCAATACTGAGTTTCGCGGCGAGCAATTGGCGCGTGCGCTCGCCATGACGGGCGCTCGCCGCATCATTGTCGATGCGCGCTATCTCGATGTCATCGCCGGTGCGCTGGCGGCCCTGCCCGCCATCGAGGAAGTGATTGTGCACGGTCCGGCCAAGCTGCCAGCGCATCCTGGCGTGCGTTTCCTGCGGATCGAGGATCTGCCGCGCGGCAATGTACCGGCGATCGCCAAGGTCGATGCCGCTGACGTGGCCATGATACAATTCACTTCCGGTTCGACCGGCGTGTCGAAAGCGGTGCAGCTGTCGCACGGCTATCTGGTCGGTCAGGCGCGGCTAGTGACCAAGTATTTCAATATGCGCGCTGATGACGTCGTGTATTGCCCGTTCCCGCTCTATCATTGGGACGCCACCATTGGCACGGTGATGGGCGCGCTTGTGACCGGAGCGACGGCGGCGCTTGCGGACCGCTTCAGCGTCTCGCGCTTCTGGGACGACGTGCGCACGTTCGAGGCGACCATGTTCGATTTCATGGGCGCGACCTTGACCTTCCTCTACGAACGCCCGCCGGCGCCGCAGGATCGTGATCACAAAGTGCGTCTCGCCTGGGGCTTGCCAATGCCGGAATTTCGCGCCGCGTTCGAGGCGCGTTTCGGTTTTCCGTTGCTGGAAGGCTATGGCAGCACCGAGGGCGGCGTCTGCGTCTTTCAGGAAATCGGCAAGACTTATCCGAAGGGAAGCTGCGGCAAGCTTGCGCCGGAATTCGAACTGAGGCTGATCAAAGACGATGGCGGGGAGGCAGCGATCGGCGAGGTGGGAGAGATCGTCACGCGCCCGCGCGATCCCACTTTGATGATGAGCGGCTATCTCAATATGCCCGAAGTCAATGCCGAGCTTATCCGCGACGGCTGGTATTACACGGGCGACCTCGGCCGCTTTGATGCCGAGGGGAACCTCTATTTCGCCGGACGCAAGAAGGACATCATCCGCCGCCGTGGCGAGAACATCTCCGCGCTCGAGATCGAGCGAGAGATCGAGCGCCACCCGGCAGTCCTAGAAGCGGCTGCTTTCGGCGTGCCGAGCCCGTTCACTGAAGAGGACGTGGCCGTTGCGGTCGTGGCACGGCCTGGCGCCAACGTGAGCGAAAGCGAATTGAAGGCGTTCTGTGAGGGCCGCATGGCGCGCTACATGCAGCCTGAGCATATCGTCTTCCTCGACGCCTTGCCGAAAACGCCGACCGAGAAGGTAGCCAAGCCGGAATTGAAGCGCTTGTTCGCCGCGCGCGTCGAGGCGCGGGCGCGGGCATGAGCGAGGGCGCGCTCAAGCGGAGCCTGGGCTTTGCCCATCTCGCCGCCATCGGCATGGGCACGACGATCGGCGTTGGCTGGATTGTGGTCACCGGCGGTTGGATCATGGAAGCTGGTCCTGGCGGCGCCGCGCTCGCTTTTGCGCTGGGCGGCGCTGTGATGGCGCTGGTTGGGCTTTGCTACGCCGATGCGGCAAGCCGCTTGCCCAACGCGAGCGGTGAATACGGCTATGTGTCGGCTGCGTTCGGCCGCTCCGCTGGATTCGCCGTCGGTTGGCTTGCGTTGCTCGGCTTTATCGGCATCTGCTGCTTTGAAGGCTTAGCGCTCGCCTGGCTGATCTCGGTGCTTGCGCCGGACCTTGCGGGGCCGACGCTCTACACCTCGCTCGGCGTGCCGGTGCGCGTGCTGGATCTCTGCGTCGTCGCGGGTGGCGCGTTGTTCTTCACTACAGTCAATTATGCCGGCGCGCGCGAGTCGGGCCAGGTGCAGGTTGTTGTCACTGCACTCAAGGTCGGGCTGAGCCTTGCCTTCATCGTGATGGGGCTTTCGCTCGGCAGCACAGCCAATCTCGCGCCGGCGTTTGAGCCGCATGGTGCGCCCTGGCAGGGCGTTGCTGCGGTGCTCGTTGTCGTGCCAGCTTGGTTCTGCGGCTTCAACGCATTGCCGCAAGCGCTTGAGGAAGCAAAAACGCGGCCCGGCCGCGCCGTGCTCGCGGCGCTGCTGATTGCCGTCATTGCGCTGACCGCGCTGTTCTACATGGCTGTGATTGCGGCAACGGCGGCGGCGGCGCCGCGCGTGGCTCTTGCCGGCAGTGAATTGCCGGTGGTGGCCGCAATCGAAGCGGTGGCCGGTCCCTGGGGCGGTCGTATCGTGTTGATCACCGGCGTTGTGGCCCTGCTCAGCGCGTGGAACGCGGCGATGTTCGCGGCGTCGCGGCTTCTTTTTACGCTTGCGCGCGACGGCTCGGCACCAACCTTCTTGGCGAGCGTCCATGCCAAGCACGGCACGCCAGGCAGTGCCGTTCTGTTCGTGGGCGTCACGGCGCTTGCCGGCGGCCTCATGGGCCGCGCCTTCATCGAACCGCTCATTCAAATGGGCGCGATCGGCTTTGCCGCTGCGTTCGTCTCCACCTGTTTGGTGTGCCTCAAGCTGCCGAAGACCGGCGCGTTCGTGAGATTCTCTGCTGTCGTCGGCGCGCTCGCGCTCGCAGGCGTGATCGCACTGTCGGTGTCGGACATGGCGCAACGGGATGCGCGCGCGGAATTGACCGCGCTGGGTGGCTGGTTGGTGCTAGGGGCGCTGATCTGGATCGCCGCGCGGCTTGGCGGCGCGCGGAGGGCGGCGTGAACCTAATCAGACGGCTTGCGGTTGTTGGGGCGCTCATGCTCTCGGGTTGCGCGATCACGCCGCACACACCGCCGGCGGCGACGGAGGCGGCGGCGGCGCGCCCGCCCGAGAATGGCGACCGGTCTTATTACCTGCCGATGCGCGACGGCGCGCGGCTCGCACTCAATCTCTATTTTCCAGCACACACAGCACCTGTAGTGCGGGCGCCAGCCATGCTGATCCAAACCCGCTACGGGCGTGCGCTTGAATCGCGCCGCGGCGGGAGCCCGCGCGACATCGACTATTTTCTCAACGCGGGGTTCGTCGTTGCGATCGTCGACACGCGCGGTTCGACGTCTTCGTTCGGTCCGCGTGATGTCGAAATGGGGGCCGAAGAGCGCGCGGACATGGATGAGATCATCGCCCATCTCGCCGCAGAACCCTGGTCGGACGGACGCGTCATCGCCTATGGCGTTTCGTACATGGCCGACACGGCGGCGTTCGCCGCGAGCCGGCCAGCGCCTGGTCTTGTCGCCGCGATCCCACGCCAGTTGGACTTCGACGCCTACACACAAGGTTTCATGCCGGGCGGGGTGCAGAACGACTACCTGCTCTATGTTTGGGGCAATTACACCCAGACCATCGATCTCGGCCGCTCGCCGAGCAACGAAGCGCTCGACTGCCGCGCGCGTGCGGAAGATTGCCCCGCGCTCTTTCCATTGCTGCAGTCGGTGGATGAGGATCGTGACTATGCCTTGCTGCGCGAGGCTCTGAATGGCCGGCGCCGCTGGGGGCCGGAGGACTACGTCAACGCGCCGTTCCGCGATGATGCTGGCGCCAATGGCTACTCACTGTTCAGCTTCTCGCCGGCCGCAGACCTTGAGGGCCTGCAGCGCCAGCGCAAGCCGATGATGGTGTGGGGATCATGGCTCGATGCGACGACAGCGGACGCAGCGCTCTCGCTGTTCCGCTCTGCGCCCGAGCTGCCGCTCGAAATCTGGATCACCGGCAACAATCACGGCCACAACGTCAACGCCGATCCGTTCGACCCCACGCGCACGACGCCGGCGCCTGATCGGGACGGGCAAATGGCGGCGGTGCTCGACTTTGCCGGCCGCGTGCTGGCTGGACAATCGATCGAGCGGCGCCTTCATTACTATGTTCTTGGCGCCAACACGTTCCGCGATACGCGGGAGTGGCCGCCGCAGAACGTCGATGAGCACACGTTCTACCTTGCTCCCCGCGGAATCCTTGCTGCACGTTCGCCGTCACGTGGTGTCGCGCGCTACGATGTCGATTTCGCTGCTGGCACAGGTGACCATACGCGCTGGTCGACTCAATTCGGCCCCGCGCCGGCCTATCCGGATCGCCGTGAGGCCGATCAGCGCCTGATTGTCTTCGATTCGACGCCGTTTGCGCAGGACATGGAATTGATCGGTCAGGCTGTGATCGACCTTTCGCTGTCCGTCTCGCGCGATGACGCGGCGGTGTTTGTCTATCTTGAAGATGTCGCGCCCGATGGGCGGGTTACCTACATCACCGAAGGGCAGTTGCGCGCGGTCCACCGCGCGCCGGCGAATCCAACCGCGTTGCCGTTCGATCAAGGCCCCGCGCCGCACTCGTTTACGCGCGCGGCGGCGGAGGCGGTTCATCCTGGCGAGGTCATGCGCCTACGCTTCGCCCTCAATCCCACCGCCGCGCTCGTTCGCGAGGGCCACCGTCTGCGTGTCGCCATCGCTGGCGCTGACGCGAATGTGTTCCGCCGCTATCCTGCCGACGGCGACCTCGCCTTTGCGATCCGCTTGGGCGGCGGCAATGCGAGCCGCATCGACGTGCCAATGCGCCCCTGGCGGTAGGGCCCTTTGGTGCGCCCTGAAATGTCCTCGGAGTGCGCGATTAGGCTAATATTGCCTGGCGAAGCGAGGATGGCACGGCGGCATGGCCTCCTTCTGCCCTCGCGGCGGTGAGTCGTTTCCCGAGGCCGGCCATTTTGCGGAAATTCCACCCCAGAGGCGGCCGAGAGCGTCAAATTCTCAGATCAGAATTTCGTGAATCGGAATTTGGCGTGCGCCCGACCATCGCCATATCCGCGCCTCGCTTGCCGGTCACCATTGCTTCGTAGGCACAGATCGGGCGGGCTGACGCAAAGGCGCGAAGCGACATTCGCGGGCGCGGGTTCCGGGAACAGGGCCTCGGCGGAACCTGAAGAACAAAAGTGGTGGAGCAGTATGGATCACGACTTCTGCAATGTTGATGGCGCCCGGCGCTTGAAGCAGCGGATCGAGGAATATTGGCGCGAGCGCGGCTACGCGGTGGAAGTGAAGCTTGTTGAGGCGGGCTTTGTCGCGGCGATGCGCTCGGCGCGGACGGACGTGCGCAGTGACATGGTCAATGGTTTCCCGACCAAGCGGGCAAGCGCCAATGATCGCGGAGATGAGCGCCCGCGATCGCGGGGCTTGATGGAGGTCGCGTAGAGCGGCGTTGTTGCTGAGGGACTAGGGACGGGCCGCCAACAGGCGGCGGCAAACTGGCGTCAAATCAGCGTAATGATCGATAAGCACGTCGGCGCCGAGCTTCTCGGCGTCGTCGTCGCAATAGCCGAACCGCACCACCGCAACCGGCGCGCCTGCCCCGCGCGCGGCAGCGACGTCGGCGGTGGTGTCGCCGACCATCACCGAGCGACGCACCACCCCGCCTGTGCGGGTCACGGCGGCGCGGAAATGGTCGGGATGGGGTTTGCGGTCGCTGACCGCGTCCGCGCCGACAATGGCGGAGAAGCGCTCGGCCAGCCCAAGCGCTTCCAGCAATTGCACCGACAGGTCGGTGCGCTTGTTGGTGCAGACTGCGAGTTTAGCCCCCAGAGCCGACAACGCGTCCAACGCGTCAGGCACGCCCTCGAACGGGCGCGAATGCTGGCAGATGTCGGCGCGATAGGCGGCGATGTAGGCTTCCGTCAGTTCGCTCAGGCGCTCCGGGCGGAAGGTCACGCCCGCCAGCGCCGCCGAGCGCTCGATCAGCACGCGCGCGCCTTGCCCGACGAAGCGGCGCGCTACCTCGATTCGCATGTGCGGCAGGCCTTCCAGGTCCATCGTGTGGTTGAGCGCCCGCACCAGATCGGGCGCGGTATCGACCAGGGTGCCGTCGAGGTCGAAAACGATGGTGGCGTCGGCGAGTTCGCCGCTGGTCATGGCTGCTCCGGGAGGAAGGCCGGGCGTTCGCGTCGGCCCGCCAAACCGGCTAGAACGGCCCCTGGATTCGGACAAGCGGGCGCGAGCACATGAGCCGAGCAAGGGCGGCGATTATCCTGGCGGCGGGTCAAGGCACGCGCATGAAATCGGCGCTGCCGAAGGTGCTGCACCAGGTTGGCGGCCGCGCGATGCTCGATTGGGCGATCGCGGCGGCGGCACGGACAGGCGCTCAGCGCACGATCGTCGTCACTGGCGCACATTCCCCGCAGGTGGGCGAGCATGTCGCCAAGGTGCTGGGGCCGGGCGCCTCGGTCATCCAGGACCCGCCGCTTGGCACCGCACACGCCGTGCGCGCCGCGGAAGCGGCGATGGCGGGCTTCGATGGTGATGTGATCATCCTTTACGGCGACGCGCCGTTCGTGCCGCCGGAGCGTATCGAGGAGATGTTTGCGCTCCGCGCCGCCAGAGGCGGCCTTGTCGCGCTGGCGTTTGAAGCGCGCGATCCCACGGGCTACGGCCGCATGGTGGTCGAGGCGGATGGCACGCTCTCGCGCATCGTTGAGCACAAGGACGCCAGCGAGGCCGAGCGCGCCATCCGCACCAGCAATTCTGGCGTCCTGTGCGCCGATGCGCGCATGCTGTTCGAATTCCTGGCCAAGGTGAAGAACGACAACGCCAAGGGCGAATATTATCTCACCGATATCGTCGCACTGGGCCGCGCCGCTGGCGCACCGACGCACGTGCTGATCGGCGAGGAAAGCGATGCGCTGGGCGTCAATTCCCGCGTCGAACTCGCGGCGGCTGAAGCAGCGTTCCAGAAGCGCATGCGCATAGCGGCGATGGAAGCGGGCGTGACGCTGATCGACCCCGAGACGGTGTTCTTCTCCTACGACACCGCCATCGAGCCGGACGTGGTGATCGAGCCGAACGTGTATTTCGGCAAAGGCGTGAAGGTCGCGCGTGGGGCGCGCATCAAGGCGTTCTGCCATATCGAGGGCGCAGAGATCGGCGAGGGCGCCAATGTCGGCCCGTTCGCGCGGTTGAGGCCGGGCGCCAAACTCGGCAAGTCGGTCAAGATCGGCAATTTCGTCGAGGTGAAGAACGCCACCTTTGGCGAGAAGGCGCAAGCGAGCCACTTGGCCTATATCGGCGACGCCGATGTCGGGGCGCGGGCCAATCTCGGCGCCGGCACGATCACCTGCAATTACGACGGCTTCGACAAATATCGCACCACCATCGGCGAGGATGCGTTCATCGGCTCCGACACAGCGTTGGTAGCGCCGGTCAAGGTGGGCGATCGCGCCTACACCGGCACTGGCAGCGTGATCACCAAGGACGTGCCCGATGGCGCGCTCGGCGTCGCCCGCGGCCGTCAAACCAATCTCGAAGGCTGGGCCGACAACAACCGCGCGAAAAAGCAGAAGGCGAAGGAGACGAAGTGAGCGCCGATCTCGCCAAGCAGAATGCCGCGCGTGCGGCGCTCGATTACGTCAAGGACGGCATGATCGTCGGCCTCGGCACCGGCTCGACCTCGGCGCACCTGGTGCGCTTCCTGGGCGAGCGCGTGCGCGATGGCTTGAAGATCAGGGGCGTGCCGACCTCGGAAGCGACGCGTAATCTGGCCGAACAAGTCGGCGTGCCGCTACTGGAGATCAGCCAGGTTACCGCGCTTGACGTCGATATCGACGGCGCCGACGAGATTGATCCGGGCTTCCGCTTGATCAAGGGGGGCGGCGGGGCGCTGCTGCGTGAGAAGATCGTCGCGGCAGCTTCCAGGCAGATGGTGGTGATCGCCGACGAGACGAAGTGGGTGAAGACGCTCGGCGAGTTTCCGCTGCCGGTGGAAGTCACGCGCTTTGGCTTCATGCTGACGCTGGAACGTGTGCGCGAGGCCCTGCGGGCCACGGGCTGCGCGGGAGACGAAGTCAGCCTGCGCACCAGCGGCAAGTCCAACGAGCCGGTCATCACCGATGGCGGCAACTACATCCTGGATGCGCACGCGCGAAAGATCGCCGATCCCGACGCGCTCGGCGATGCGCTGAAGCGTGTCGCCGGCGTGGTCGAGCACGGGCTGTTCATCGGCCTGGCGCAGACCGTGATCCTCGGCCGCGCCGATGGCGCTGAGATCAAGACCCTCTAATCACTTGCGCGGGCTGGCTGCGGGCTTTGCCGCGTCCGCTTTCTTGGCTGCCTTGCCAGCGCGCTTGCGTGCGGTCGCCTTCGCCACCGACGCTTTCGCCGCCGAGCGCTTCTCTTCGCACTTGGGGCAGGCGCAGATGTCCTTCAGGTACTGATTGAAGTAGTTCTTGCCGTAATCGTAGTTCAGCTCCTCGCCCGGCTTGATGCGGCGGCGCGAATGAATCCAGACCCGGCCCTTACGGATGGTCGGCTCGCAATTCGGACGGCAGGAATGGTTGATGTAGCGCGCCGTGTTCCAGCGCGGCGCGCCGTCGATGGTGCGGCGTGAATTGATCTCGAACAGGTACTTGCTGCGGCTCTTGGCTTCCTGCTCGGCGGTGATGTCGACGCCG
>JAEUMR010000086.1 GCA_016791385.1 Hyphomonadaceae bacterium | reverse complement strand
CAGCAAAGCCGCGCGCGAATTTGCGCCGCTGGAAGATCGCCGATGTCGTGGTGACGGGCCCGTCGCGCGACAGATCGAACGAGCGCACCTGGCCGCCATACTCGACTTCAAGTTCGAGATTGGCCACCGCCTGATCGATCTCGATCGAGCTTTCGCCGCTGCTCTTGATGGTGGCGGCCTCGCGGCCGTCGATGATCACATGGATGGTCGCGCCTTCGAGCGCGGCGCCGTCTTCGTCGAAGATGGAGACGCCGACTTGGCGGCCTATGCCGACGGGCATCGTCATGTGTTGCTCCCCGCAACCCTGGGGGGAGCTTAGCTCAACCACGGCGTCCTACAAGTCTTGGTTGAGCCCTAGAACGCGGAGAAGGCCTGCGCCTCGGCGCGGCGGGCGAACTTGTCGGCGTACATGGCCTCGTCGGCGCGGGCGATCGCGGTTTCGGGATCCTCGACCATGGCGATCGCATGCACGCCGAACGAGGCGCGGATGCGGTGAGCAACGCCAGCATGGAGGATCGCGGCGGAATTGATCGCCTCGCTCAGCGAAGCCGCCTTCGTGCGCGCTTCTTCGGCGGTGGCGCGGTTGAGAATGACGCCGAATTCGTCGCCGCCGAGACGGCCGACGATGTCGCTCTCGCGCACGCTGTCGAGCAGCATGCGCCCGACATGAGCCAGCACGGCGTCGCCCGCGGCATGGCCGTAGCCGTCATTGAGCGCTTTGAAGCCGTCGAGATCAATATAGATGACGGCGGCCGGCGTCTTGTAGCGCTCGACCTCCGACATGGTCCGGTGCAACTCGCGCAGGAAGGCGCGGCGGTTGGAGACGGGAACCAGCGGATCGCGATCCGCCAATGCTTCGGCGCCTTCGAGCTTGGCGCGCAGCACATCGCGCTCGGCGGCGAGTCGCTCCAGCGCCGCCAAAGCGGCCGGCGTCAGGTCGCGGCGAGACAGGCCCAGCTCGGTCAGGAGCTGGCTCGTTTCGGGAGCGACCTTGCCGAAGCCGAACGCCATAGGGATGCGCCTCTACCCCGAAGGCATGCGCCCTTGGAGTAAAGACGGGATTAACCGGCCCTTGCACGCGTCTGGAACGATCGGGCTGGACGGGCGCGGCGGCTTCCTTTATCGGGCCGTTTTTTAGGAGCAGCCGTCACATGGCTACCCCGCGCACGCGGCCCTTCGGAAATTCGCCGGCGGGTGATGGAGAACGCGATCGAATTTCCGAAGGACAAGCCGCGTGCGAACCCTTGAGTTCAGTGCGCCTTGTTGGATTTGGAATTCGCACGGAGCGTGATCCCAAATGACCGCGAATTCCAAATCCGGCGCACTGGTTGGGCTCATCATGGGCTCGCAGTCCGATTGGGAAACGCTCAAGGCCGCAGCCGACGTGCTGGACGCGCTGGGCGTGAGTTACGAAGCGAAGATCGTTTCGGCCCACCGCACGCCCAAGCGCCTCTACGACTACGCCACAAGCGCGCGCGAGCGCGGGCTCAAGGTGATCATCGCCGGCGCCGGCGGGGCCGCGCACCTGCCGGGCATGGCCGCCTCGATGACGGCGCTGCCAGTGCTGGGCGTGCCGGTGAAGAGCCGCGAACTCAAAGGCCTCGATAGCCTGCTCTCGATTGTACAAATGCCCAAGGGCGTGCCGGTCGGCACGCTGGCGATCGGCGAAGCCGGCGCGGCCAATGCCGGCATCATGGCCGCCTCGATCCTGGCGCTCAGCGACACGGCGCTGGCGGCGCGGCTCGATGCGTATCGCCAAGCCAACACCGACGCCGTGGCTGACACACCGAAATGAAGCCGCTTCCGCCGGGCTCGACCATCGGCATTCTCGGCGGCGGTCAGCTTGGCCGCATGCTCTCGATCGCGGCGGCGCAGCTTGGTTTCGATGTCGCCATCTTCACCGATGAGCCCGACAGCCCGGCCGGACGGGTTTCGGCGAAGACCATGGTCGGCAACTACCTCGACACCGCCGCGCTCGCTGATTTCGCGCGCCGCGTCGATGTCGTCACCACCGAGTTCGAGAACGTGCCGGCGCAGACGGCCGAAGCGCTGATCGCGGCCGGCGCGCGCGTTGCCCCCAATCCGCGCGCGCTGGCGATCGCGCAGGACCGCTTCGACGAGAAGAGCTTCTTCGCCTCGATGGGCATCGCCACCCCGCCCTTCCGCGCCATCGCTTCGCAAGCCGATCTCGATGCAGCGATCGCCGCTATCGGCGCGCCGGCCATCCTGAAGACGCGCCGCCTCGGCTATGACGGGCGCGGCCAAATCCGCATCAACAGCGGCGCGGATGCGGCGGGCGCGTACGAGAAGCTCGGCGCGCCAGGCATTCTCGAAGGCTTCTGCGCGTTCGAGCGCGAGGTCTCGATCATCGCCGCGCGTGGCTGGGACGGCGCCATCGCGTTTTACGATCTCTGCGAAAACGAACATTCCGGCGGCATCCTCTCGCGCACGACGCTGCCTGCGCGCGTGGACGCCAAGGTCACCCAGTCCGCGCGCCATGCCGTGACGCAGGTGCTGAACGCGTTCGACTATGTCGGCGTGCTGACGATCGAGTTCTTCGTCATGCCAGATGGTTCGCTGGTCGCCAACGAGATGGCGCCGCGCGTACACAATTCCGGCCACTGGACCATCGAAGGCGCGCTGACCTCGCAGTTCGAACAGCAAATCCGCGCCGTCGCCGGTTGGCCGCTGGGGCCGACAAATTGCGTGGCGGGCATCGAAATGCTGAACCTGATCGGCGAAGACGCCAACGCCTGGGAAGCGCTCGCCGCCGATCCGGACGTGCGGCTGCATCTTTACGGCAAGCGCGATGTGCGCGGCGGCCGCAAGATGGGCCACGTGACGAAGCTGAAGTTCAGCTGATCAAGCGCCCGCGATGCGCTGCACCGCCAACCGCATCGCCTCTTCCGCTTTCGCAGGCGACAGCCGCTGATCCTGGCGCAGGCGCCGCCAGCTCTCGAAGCTCAGCACCAGATCGAGCGCGGCGAGCGTGTCGCTGTCACTGAGGATCGTCTTCGGCAGGATGGCTTTGAGCGCGGCCTGTTCCAGCGCCACGGCGCGCTTGTGATCTTGCATCAGGTAATCGGATTGGAAACGCCGCGCCGCGCCCGCCACACGATACGGCATGATCCGTTCGAACACGCGCGCGCGGCGTTCGACCATTTCGCCGAGCTTGCCGCGCCAATCCTTGGCTACGAACGGCGCCATCACCTCCGGCATCACTTCGGCTTCGATCTGCGCGGTCATCTCGCGGTAGAGCGTGTCCATCTCCTCAAAGTGGCGGAACACGCTGCGCAGGCCGACGCCCGCCGCCTCCGCCACCTGCGCGGCGCTCGGGTTCATCTCGCCGCGGGCGATCAGCTTCAGCAGGGCGCCGACAATCTGGCGCCGGCTGCGCTCCGAGCGCTGATGGCGCCCGTCGGTCTTGGCCGCGTGCGCCATCGCGGTCAGCGCACCGCTTGCGTGACGCTGATCTCGCGCAAGCCCGCCGGCAAGCTGACCAGCATGCCGTCTTCGCCGATCCGCATGCGCCCGCTGAACGCGCGCGGCGCATCGCCGAGATAAGCGTCATAGAGGATCGCGCCCGGCATCGGCGGGATGACGTGATAGAGGATGAGTTCGCGCGCATGTGCGGCTTCGGCAGCGCGCGCCGCATCGCGCGGCGGCGTGTGATAGCCGGGGATGTCGGACATGATCTTGGCGAACGCGCGCTGGCCGCTGGCCTGCGCCTGCGCGCCGATCTGCGCCACCATCTCCTCGTTGAGCGCTTCATGGAACATGACGTCGACGCCATTGGCGGCGGCCACGAAATTGTCGTTGTAGGTGGTGTCGCCGCTGATGGCGACGGCGCGGTCCTTGTAGCGCACGATGTAAGCGTAGGCGTGATCGACCGGCGCATGCGAAACCGGCACCGCGGTGATGCTCAGGTCGCCGTCCTGGAACACGACTTGTCCGGCCGGCGGCGGCGGCGCGATCTCCTCGGCCATGCCGCCATAGCCCGCCGGATTGGCGATCTCGACGCCGTGATGGGCGATGCGATAGCCGCTATCGATGCGATAGGCGTGGTTGAAGCCATCCACCACTTCGCTGACGCCCGGCGGGCCAGCGATCGGCAAAGGCGTATCGCGTCCCCCGCCGACCCAGGCTTGCAGCATCAATTCGCCAAGGCCGTCGAAATGATCCGAGTGCAGATGCGTGAGATAGACCCGTTCAAGCCGCTGCATCGGAAAGCCCATACGCCCCAGCACACGCACGCTGCCGGAGCCGACATCGAACACGAAGGCACGCTGACCGGCCAGCACGGCAAGGCACGCGCCGGCGCGGTTCGGATCCGGCATCGGCGCGCCTGTGCCGCACATATAGACGTGCAGCCCATCGGGCAGTTCAGCGGCGCGGTCGCGACCGACATTTTCCTCCACCGCGTGCGCGAACAAGGTCTCGCCGATACGGCGCTTGAACAGCACGAACGCGCCGCTGGCGACGAGCGCCACCACGATCAGCGCCAGAAAGATGCGGCCGAGCCATTTCATGCGCCAACAAGCCCCTTCAGCCACGCAGACGAGACCGCATTCTTCGGCAGCACGGTTTCGATGTTGAGCTGACCTTTGAGGCCGGCGCTGCGGTGCACGGCGATCGCGCGCCATTCCTCCGACATCGACATGCGCACCATGTCGCCGCGCGCGGGATACATGGCGATGGCGACTTCGTCCCACAGCTCTTCGACGCGCCCGAGCGAGAGGAAAGTCACGTCCGCCGCAAACACGCCGCGGCCGCCGAACTTGGGCAACAGCTCCGTCACGGCGCGGCCGTAGATCATGTAGGCTTCGCGGCCGCTGAGGTTGGTTTCGCGCCCGTCGTCATACTCGGCGCGATCGTTGAACTTGAGCAGATTGACCATGAAGATCGGCCCTTCCGGCCCCTGCTCCATCATCGCTTTGAGTTGTTCGGGATCGCTCGGAAACACCTCGTTGATGACTTGCATCGCCCGCCTCGGTTCTGGCCCAGCGCGGGCTTCTATCTTATGGCACTTGATGTGTCAATACTTGGCGCGCGACTGCGGCTGCCGTCCTGCCGCCTCTCAGCGCTGGTACAAATCCTCGCGCTTGGCGAACAGCCACAGGCCGATGATGTAGAGCGCTGGCAGGAAGAACCAGAGCACGCTGGAGATGCCGCCGGCCCAGCGCGGCACGTAGCGGGCGGCAATGTCGCCGCCGCCGTCGCCGAGCGACACATTGGCGACGCCGCCTTGCACCAGCATGGAGACGAGCAGCCCTACACAGGCCCAGAAACCGATCGCCGTGGCGACAATCGGAAATGTACGTTCGACGTAATCGTCGGCGCCGTGCTCCTCAAAGCGGAGCAGACTCGGCCAAATCGTCAGCGGCCACAGGACAGCGCCGAGAAAACGTGCGGGAGCAGCTTGCATCAGCGCCTCCATCACGAAGTGATGCACACGCTATCACCGCCGCGTGAAGATGCAGCTCAATTCGCGCTAAGCTTCAGCTGACCATGCGCTCGACCTTGGCGAGCGGGCTGAGACCGAGCCAAGTTTGCATGCTGGCGGCGAGCGTCCTGTCGCCGGTCAGATGCAGGCGACGCGCTGCGGTCGCTTTGCGAACCGTCTCATGGCCCATCCAAATCGCCGTCATCGTGCGCAGATCAGAGGAGACGAAAAGATCGACGTCAAAGCCAGGATCGATCGAGCAAAGATCGACGCCCTCTTCAGGTTCGATGATCAACCACCAGGCGCGCGATGAAGCGGGCTGCTCGGGATATTGCAGGTGAATGACACAGCGCCGGGCCGGCATCGGGTCCGGATTGAGGTTGCGGCGCATGTCCCACATCAGCAATTGCGCATCGAGGTGCTGTAGCGAAACCTTCGTTTCAACCCAGCGCTGCCCCCAGGCGCCGAACGCCATCACGATCGGCTCCAGTTCGCGTCCGGCCTCGGTCAATTGATATTCGAACACGTTCGGGTCGGCGGCGGCGCGCTTGCGCGCCACGATTCCCGCCGCCTCCAGCTCTTTGAGCCGTTGCGACAGCAGCGCCGGCGACATGCGCGGCACGCCCCGGCGCAAATCGTTGAAGCGCGTCGACCCGGACACCAGCTCGCGCAGCAGCACGATGGTCCAGCGCGTGCACAAAATCTCGGCCGCCATCGCGACCGGGCAAAATTGCCGATAACTGCCGGACATTGGAATTTCTCCGGCGCTCTTTCTAGCCGCCGGGCGCGCCGTGAGCCAGTTCAGAATCTGTATCAGCAGGTTCAGTTCCTGAACTAGCGCCGCTGGCGCGGGCGCGGCACAGCGCGCGTATTGGGGCTGCATATTTTATTGAAGGACGTTTGCATGAATCCGAACAAAGCGCTTTGGGAAAAAGGCGACTTCACGCGCATCGCCATGAGCATGCGCGAGAGCGGCGAACAGCTGGTGCGCGAACTCAATGTTGGGCGCGGCCTGACAATGCTTGATCTCGGCTGCGGCGACGGCACCACGGCCCTGCCCGCGGCAAAGCTTGGCGCCAATGTGCTGGGCGTCGACATCGCTTCGAACTTGGTCGCCGCCGCTGAAAAGCGCGCGCGCGAGGCCGGCGCCGTCAATTGCCGCTTCCAACTCGGCGACGCCTGCGATCTCGCCGGCCTCGCCGACGACAGCTTCGACCTGGTGTTGACGATCTTCGGCGCCATGTTCGCGCCGAAGCCCGCTGACGTCGCGCGCGAGATGGTGCGCGTGACGCGCCCGGGCGGACGCATCGTCATGGGCAATTGGATCCCAAACGATCCGACGCTCGTCGCGCAAATCCTGAAGATCAGTTCGGCCTATTCGCCGCCGCCGCCCGAAGGCTTCATCAGCCCGATGCTTTGGGGCGTGGAGGAGCATGTGCGCGATCGCTTCGCGCATGCCGGCGTTCCAGCCGAAGACATCTCGTTCGCGCGCGAGACCTACACGTTCAACTTCCCCGGCTCGCCTGCGGAATTCGTGGCCACATTCCGCAATTATTATGGGCCGACGATGAACGCCTTCGCCGCCGCTGAAGCGAACGGCCGCGCCGAGGCGCTGCAACAAGAGTTGGAAACGCTGTTCGCAGCCCAGAACCGCAGCAGCGACAAAAACACGACGTCAATCCCGGCAACGTATCTGCGCGTCAGCGTCGCCGTGAATTGATAGAGGCTGAGCCGCTCAGCTTCCGCCGCCATAGCGGACGCGGGCGGCGATGCCGACGGCATCCTGCACCCGCTCGGCGATCGGCTTCAGCTGCGCCTTCAGCTTCTCGAACTGCATCACGTTCTCGATGCGCGCATCGAGGAAGCTCCAGGTCGCTTCGTGACCCTCGCTGTCGTCGGCGAACCAGCGCGCATAGGTGCTGGCCAGAACGCCCGAGAGGATCGCGCGCTTGGAATAGAAATTCTCGTCGGTCGAGGTGTCGCCAAGCGCGCGCCAGATGCGGTCAGCGGTGCGCCAGACGATACGCGTGGCTTGCGGCGCGCGCAGCGGATGGGCGAGCGCACGGCTCATGGCGCGCGCGGCTTCCTTGTACGGCGCTTGCGCTTCAAGCCGCAGCTGCACCGCCGCCTTCACCCGCTCGCGGATTTTCATCTTGCCGAGATCGAGTTCGTCCAACGCGTCGAGCATGGCCTGATCGGCCCGGTCGGCGAAGGCCTCAAGGAGGTCGTACGCCCCGCGCGGACAGGCCAGCAGCGCCTGCCCTTCGCTGAGTTGCACCTCCTCGTAGGCGGCCCTGAACGCCGCCTCGGTCCAGCCCAGCCGGGCGGCATGAGCCGGGAAGGCCTCTAGGATGCGGGCGCGGAAGCGGGCGGATGGGGCGTCGTCCATAGTGCAAACCTAGGCCGAAATGGCCAATCCGTCATCGCTGGCGGCATGGACAGCGGCGCGGCGTTTTGCTATTGCCGCGCCTTCAAATTAACGCCCCGGCCCGCACTGGCGCTCGGGCGAAGGCAGTTTTGGTTACGGGAGAACGGTCCTGGTACAGATTTTCGTCCGCGATAACAACGTCGACCAGGCGTTGAAGGCGCTCAAGAAGAAGATGCAGCGGGAAGGCACTTTCCGCGAGATGAAGCGCCGGAACCATTACGAAAAGCCGTCGGAAAAGCGCGCCCGTGAGCGCGCCGAGGCGGTGCGCCGGGCCCGTAAGCTGGCCCGCAAGCGCGCCCAGCGCGAGGGCTTGCTGCCCCGTCCGGCCCCGAAGCGCTAAGCGTTTCCGGCAGAATTTCAGGGGAAAAGCGCCGCTCGGCCGGGTGCCGGGCGGCGCTTTTATTTTTCCGATCAGGGCTGGGCCAGCTTCGCCATCAGCCCGGCTGCGGCCGCGAGCTGATCGCGCTCGGCCTTGCTGAGCCGGCCAAGCCGCTCCTGCAGCAGCGCCAGCCGCCGCCGCCGCCCCGCCTCCATCAGCGCCCGCCCCTTGGCCGTCACCTGGATGACGACGCCGCGCTTGTCGGCCGGATCGGCGCGCTTGGCGGCAAGCCCCGCCGCTTCCAGATCGGCCACCAGCTTGGACATCGTCGGCGCCGTCACCTGCTCGGCGCGGGCGAGCGCCTTGAGGCTCTGCGGCCCGCCGAACACCAGCACCGAGAGCGCCGAGAGCTTCGGCGCCGAGAGGCCGGTTTCGTCGTCGGCCACCCGGACCGCACGCAACAGCCGTATGGCGGCGGCGTGCAGCTGCGTCGCTAGGTCGAGAGAATCATTCCTGCTCACGCGCCGATGCTGCTTGACATTATTTAGTTCGTCAAACTAACTATTAGGCAGGAGGATCGATTTATGGATGCGCTCCCGCTGCTCTCCGGCATTTGCCAGATCGCGCTCGCCAGCGCCGATCCGGTCTCGCTGGTTGCCTTCTATCGCGACACGCTCGGCCTGCCTGTGTTGTTCGAAGCTGGCGGCATGACATTCTTCCAGTCCGGCGCCACGCGGCTGATGATCGGCTCCAAGCAGCCGGATCAAAGCGTCGGCGGCGACGCCGTGATCTATTTCGAACCGCGCGATTGGAGCACCGCTGAAAGCGTGCTCGAAGGCAAAGGCATCGCCTTCCCCCATCCCGCGCAGGTGTTGCAGCGCGCGCCCGGCCGCGAACTGGCGTTGCGCGCGTTCAAAGACCCCGAAGGCCACACCCTGGCCCTGCTCGGCTGGCGGCCGGCCTAGCCAAGCTGCGCCAAGCGATAGCCGACACCGGCCTCGGAGATGAGGTAGCGCGGCGCGCTGGGGTCGGCTTCGATCTTCGCGCGGATCTGCCGGACATAGACGCGCAGATATTGCATGTCCGCGCCCTCTGAACCCCACACGGTCTTCAGCACATCCCTGTGGCGCGCCACCTTGCCGACTTGTGCAGCGAGCAGCGCCAGAATCTCGTACTCCTTCGGCGTCAGGTCGATCTCAGCGCCGGCCAGACGAACGATGCGCGTGGCGAGGTTGATCTCCAACGCTCCGGTACGCACAACCGGCTCAGCCCCTTTCGCCTGCACCGCATGGCGGAGCGCGGCGCGCATGCGCGCGAGCAATTCATCCACGCCAAACGGCTTGGTGACATAATCGTCGGCGCCGGCATCGAGCGCGGCAACCTTCATCGCCTCGGCGTCGCGCGCCGTGATCACCACAACCGGGGTCAACGCGCTCTGGCGCAGCTTGGCGACGAAATCGACGCCGTCGCCATCGGGTAGACCAAGATCAAGCAGGATCAGCGCGGGCCGATAGTGCGCGATGGCGCGCGCCGCAGCAGCGAGCGTGTCCGCCTCAATGGGCTTGTAATCCGCCGCCTTCAACGTGGCGGCAAGCGAGCGGCGAAACGATGAATCGTCCTCGACGATAAGCACAATGGTCTCAGCCGGCATGGACAGGCTCATCCGCGGCGATACTGAAGCGAAGCACGAACACCGCGCCGCCGCCCGGCGCGTTCGCTGCCTCGATGCTGGCGTTCTGCGCTTCCAGAAACTTGCGCGCCAGCGACAGACCAAGGCCCAGCCCCGGCGCGCGCCGATCCCCGGCTGTCCCCCGCACGAACGGCGCAAACATCGCTTCCGGATCTGCGCCCAATCCCGGCCCATGATCGCGCACCTCGATGCGCACGGCATCGCCTTCCCGTTCCGCACGCACCTCCGCGACGCCGCCGCCGTGCCGGACAGCGTTAGCGATCACATTTGCGAGGGCCCGCGCGGCAAGCTCAGGGTCGGCCGAAATTGCAGGCAGATCCCTCTCGGTCAGCGTCACCGTCACTTGCTTGGCGTCCGCGCCTGCGCTTTCGATCGCCCGCGCGATCAACGCTGACGCCTCCAACGCTTCCTTCCGTACAGGCGCGCCGCCGGCGCCAATGCGGCTTGCGTCGAGCAACGCTTCCACCATGCCAGACAGCCGCCGCGCCTCGCGCTCGGCCAACGCCAGCAACTCAGCGCGCGCTTCTTGCGGGTGATCGGCGGCGAACCGCTGCAGGCTCTGCAGATTGAACAGGATGGTGGCGAGCGGCGTACGGAGATCATGCGAGACGCCAGCGAGCAGATCGCTCTTCAGCCGCTCCCGTTCCGCATCAAGGCGCGCCAGCTCCGCCTTCTCGGTCGCGGAGACACGCGCCAGCGCAAGGCCGGCGAGCCCGGCAATCTGTTCAGCGGCGCTTTCCGCCTCGCCGCTCAGCGGCGCATCGACGCCAAGCGCGAGCACTGGCTGATGCGCAACGATGACTGGCCAGAAGCGCCAATTGGTCTCGTATGGCGCCTCTTCAGAGGCGCCATACGGCTGCTTGGTCGCCATCGCCCAACGCGCGGCGAGCCGTGCGGTCTCATCAAAGCCCTCGCCCCAGTGGCGATCGTCGGCCCCCACCGCAAGACCGCGGCCGCCCGACACGCGGCCGAGCGCTGCTGCGGCGGCGCTGATCACATCCGCTTCCGTCTGCAACCCGCCCACCTGCACTGCGAGCGCCTGCAGCAGCTGCGCCTGTTGCGCCCGCTGCTCGGCGCTGTGTGCGGCCGCGCGCGCACGCGCCGCAATCGCGCTCGACAACGCCGCAACCACGCTAAAGAGCATGAGTGCAGCGGCGTCCTGCGGCCGCGCCACGACAAAAGTGTAGCGCGGCGCGACGAACAGAAAATTCATCGCCATCGCGCTCAGCAGCGAAGCGCCGAGTGAGGCCCACAGCCCATGCTGAATCGCCACGACAACGATCGGCACGACGAAGAACAAGGCAAGGCTCTGCGCATCGAGCCAGCGTTCGGCCCCCGATGCAGCCAGCGCAGCAAGCGCAACGCCAAAACCGGCGCTGAGCGCAGGGCCTGCGAAGGCCAAAACGGATGATTGATGTGACGGCACGTCGGTCCAGGGCCCGCCGCTTAGATGCGCCCTCCGCGCGGCCCGTTCAACCACATGGAATCTTTATGCCCACCCGTGCGACGCCCCGGCGCCAACGGAGCCCTTAAGATGAGCGTGCAGAGCGCAACCCTACCCCAATCCAGCGAAACCGGCGCGCACCCAAAGGCCGGGTTCTGGACGCTGGCGCTCGCGGCGATCGGCGTCGTCTATGGCGACATCGGCACCAGCCCGCTCTACGCCTTCCGCGAGTCCATCCTCCACGTCGCGCGGAACGGCGCGGTTGCGCGCGCGGATGTCATCGGCGTCATTTCGCTGATGCTCTGGGCGCTCATTCTGATCGTTCTGCTCAAATACGTGTTTATCCTGCTGCGCCTGGACAATCGCGGTGAAGGCGGCACGCTTTCGCTGATGGCGCTGGTGCAGCGTGCGCTGGGCAAGCGCACCCCGTACCTGTTCGTGCTTGGCATCCTTGGCGCGGGCTTGTTCTACGGCGATGCGATGCTGACGCCGGCGATCTCGGTCCTGTCGGCTGTCGAAGGTTTGGCGACGCTGCCGCAGCTGGCAGGGCGGATCGAGCCCTTCATCATGCCGATCACATTGACCATCCTGATCGTGCTGTTCCTGGTGCAACGGCATGGCTCCGGCGGCGTGGGGGCCTGGTTCGGGCCGATCTGTCTTGTTTGGTTCGCCGCACTCGCGGCGCTTGGCCTGCTTCATCTGAGCGATGATTGGGGCGTGATGAGCGCACTCAATCCGCTGCATGCCGTGAGCTTCATGGCCAGCCACGGCCTGCTTGGCTTCATCGTGCTCGGGTCAGTGTTCCTCACCGTCACGGGCGCGGAAGCGTTGTACGCGGACATGGGCCATTTCGGCCGCGGCCCGATCGCGGTGGGATGGATCTGGCTAGTGTTTCCTTGCCTTGCGATCAATTATCTCGGCCAGGGCGCGATGGTGCTGGCCAATCCGGCGACCCTGTCGAACCCCTTCTTCATGATGCCGCCCGAAGCATGGCGGCCCGCGCTTGTCGTGCTGGCGACGGCGGCGACGATCATCGCCAGCCAAGCCGTGATCTCCGGCGCCTATTCGCTAACGCAACAGGCCATTCAGCTGGGCCTGCTGCCGCGGCTGCGCATCATGCAGACCTCGGCCAAGCAATTCGGCCAAATCTACATGCCGCAGGTCAATTACATGCTGATGGCTGGCGTGCTCTATTTGACCTTCGCCTTCGGCTCATCGAGCGCGCTGGGCGCGGCCTACGGCATTTCCGTCATCGGCGCGATGATCACCTCTTCCCTGCTCGCCGTCATCGCCATCTGGAAGGTTTCGCATCGGCCGCTCTGGATGGCGCTGGTGGTGATGACGCCATTTATCGCGCTCGAATTGGTGTTCTTCGGCGCCAACATGCTGAAGATCGCCAGCGGCGGTGCGGCGCCGCTGATCATCGCCACCGGCTTCGTGCTGATCATGTGGACCTGGGTGCGGGGTTCGGCCTTGCTAGAGCAGCGCATGCGTGAGCGTGGCGATCTTGCCAGTCTGCTGGAGATGCTATCGCTCAATCCGCCAAAGCGTGTCCGCGGGACCGCGGTGTTTCTGACTGCAGACGCGCAGGCAGCGCCGACGGCTCTGCTTCATAATCTCAAGCACAATCAGGTGCTGCACGAGAACATCATTCTTCTGACGGTTAAATCGTCCGCCTCCCCGCGCGCTAGCGAGAGCGAGCGGATAAAGATCGAAACTCTGGCGCCGGACATCCACCGGGTAACGCTCACCTTCGGCTTCATGGAAACGCCGAACGTCGTGCGCGGTCTGGCGCTCGCCCGCGACCGGGGGCTGCATTTCGATATCATGACGACGTCGTTCTTCCTGAGCCGCCGCGCGCTGGTGCCCACGCGGAAGAGCGCGATGCCCTTCTGGCAGGATCTGCTGTTCGTCTTCCTCGCCCGCAACGCCACTGACGCAACGGAATTCTTCCATATCCCCACCTCGCGGGTGGTCGAACTCGGCGCTCAGGTCACGGTGTAGCGCTGTTTGCCGTTCCGTTCCCCGGTTTTGCTGTTACGCTTCTGAAAAACATAAGGGAGCGAACGCGCGATGCATGATCTGGTTATTCGCGGCGGCACGGTGGTCGATGGCACGGGGGCCAAGCGCTTCAGCGCCGATATCGCGGTCGATGGCGGGCTGATTACGAAGGTCGGCCCCGATGTGGGTCCGGGCAAGCAGGAGATCGACGCGCGCGGCAAGATCGTCGCGCCAGGCTGGGTCGACGTGCACACGCACTATGACGGGCAAGCCACCTGGGATCAGGAAATGGCGCCCTCTTCCTGGCATGGCGTCACCACCGTGGTCATGGGCAATTGCGGCGTCGGCTTTGCCCCCGCCAAACCCGACAAGCACGATTGGCTGATCGGCTTGATGGAAGGGGTGGAAGACATCCCCGGCACCGCGCTCGCCGAGGGCATGACCTGGAACTGGGAAACATTCCCGGAATATCTCGACGAACTCGAGCGCATGCCGCGCACGGTCGATGTCGGCACGCACGTGCCGCACGGAGCGGTGCGCGCTTACGTAATGGACGAGCGCGGCGCGCGCGACGATGAACCGACCGAGCATGAGATCGCGCGCATGTCGCGCATCGTTGAGGAAGGCCTGCGCGCCGGTGCGCTCGGCTTTTCGACCTCGCGCACGATCCTGCACAAATCGGTCGACGGCGAACTGGTGCCGGGCACCAGCGCGACCAAGGAAGAGCTGATCGGCATCGGCCGCGCCATGGGCCGCGTCGGCTACGGCGTGTTCGAAATGGCCTCGGACATGAAGCGCGACTGGGACGAGTTTGGCTGGATGGGCGAGCTTTCGCGCGAAACCGGCCTGCCGGTGACGTTCGCGGCGCTGCAATCGATCGCCAAGGAAATGCCGCTCGACGAGCAGATCGCAGCGATGCGCGCCGCCAACGCGAAAGGCGCCAATATCGTCGCGCAGATCGCTCTGCGCGGCAACGGCATCATCATGGCTTGGCAAGGCACGGTGCATCCGTTCCGCTTCCGCCCGGCCTGGAACGAGATCGCCAACCTGCCCTGGAGCGAGCAGCTGCAGAAGCTGAAGGACCCCGCCTTCAAGCAGCGCATGATCAGCGAAGACAACGTCTTCCCGCAGAGCGATCTGATCGGCCTGATGATGGTGGTCGCCTGCGGCTGGTCGGTGCAATACGAAATGGCGCCGGACTTCAATTACGAGCCGACGCAAAACGACACCATTCTGGCGCGGGCGAAGGCGGCGGGCGCGACGCCGGAAGCATACGCCTACGATCTCTTGATGAAGGACGACGGCAAGGGCTTCATCTATTTCCCCGTGCTCAATTATCAGGACGGCAATCTCAACTTCCTCGAAGCGCTGCAGCAGGCCGACGACACGGTCAATTCGCTCTCGGACGGCGGCGCGCATTGCGGCACCATCTGCGATGCGGCGTCGCCCACTTTCATGCTGCAGCATTGGGTGCGCGACCGCAAAGGCGGGCGCATCAGCCTTGAACACGCGGTCAAGCGCCAATGCCGCGACACCGCCCTGCTCTATGGCCTCGGCGATCGCGGCGTGATCGCGCCGGGCTACCTTGCCGACATCAACGTGATCGATCTCGACGCGTTGAAACTCGGCAAGCCGTGGCTGGCGTTCGATCTGCCCGCGGGCGGCAAACGCCTGCTGCAGAAGGCAGATGGTTACGTTTGCACCATCAAGTCGGGCGAAGTGACCTTCCGCAACGGCGAATATCTGCACGCGCACCCAGGCCGCCTCATCCGCGGCCCGCAACGCGCGCCGGTGACGCTGGCGGCGGAATAGCCCCTACTGCGCGGCTGCAACCGCGGCAGTGAGGTCGGTGTTGAACGCACGCGCTTGCCCAGCGTCAAAGCTTGGCCAGCTTACGTTAAACGCGCGGCCGACATAGCGCCCGTCACAGGGAATCCGATAGCCGTTCTGGTATTGGACGCGGCTCAGCCGCGCCTTCGCCGCGTCGTCCGCTTGCAGCGCAGCGCGGGCGGCTTCGATGGTGTCGCCAACCGCGAAACGGAGATTGTCGCGCAGGCTGTTGTCGAAACTGGCATTGATGTTTGCGACCGGATTGAACAAGGGCGCCATCGGCAAGCTTTGCGGACGCAGCACGAAATCACCGAGATAGACGACATCGCCTTCGGTCACTTCGAAGGTCAGCGTGCCAAGGCAAGCATTTAACGGACCAAAATCGCTGAGCACGTAGCGCCCCGCTGGAATCTGATAGGTGCTGAAGCGTGGCTCATCAAAATCGCCGGCGAGCGTGGCGTCGCGGCGGCGATCAGGATTGAAGTGCGAACGCAAGCCGAAAGACGTCGCGGGACGGACCAGATCTGCGAACCGGCCATCCGGAGTGACCCGGCGAAAGCGAAATGTGTCGCCTGCCCACGGAATCTGCATTGAGCCCGCGAGTTGACGGGCCGAGGTCACGATGATCGCCATCCCCGGCTGCGGCGTGGCGACTTCCCCGGGTGACAGGCGAGCGATCACCGCCGGCGTTTCCGGCGGTGCGGGGATGATTGCGACTGCCGTCGGCTCGGGCAATTGCTCGATCGCGTCAGCGCCCGGCGTTGCCGGCACAGCCGCATTCTCATATCCCGGCGAAGCCCATTGCGGGTCGTAATAATTGCGTTCGTTCTCAGCGGTGTTGAGGCGGCCCTGCGCCGGCGCCTCCGCCCCGATCAGCACCGCGAAGCCATGATCTTCCTGCGCATTGAAGCTGGCGCGCTCGCGCTCGCTCAGCCGGAAGTGGCGATAGCCTAGTGCAATCGCGCAGTCGCGGAACTCCACCTGTTCGATGCTGCCATTATAGCGCGCGTCCTGGATCGCGAAGATGATCGAGGCAATCCCGGTTGCGGCGCCTGAAATGACTGGGTTGTAGGAGCCGTCGGGATTGAAGGCCATCGCCGAGCCCGTCGCCGTGCGCGTGTTGCGTACAGTCCGCAAACGGACAGCCTCCGCCCGGCAAGTCGCGAGATCGGTTGTGACGCTCTCAACAGCAGCTCCGGGACGATTGTAGAAACCATCCGCATCGAACCAGGGCGCCAGCGCGGCTTGGGCGCGCGCACTCGTCGCGAAGGAACATGCGGCTACCAGCGCCGCCAAGACACGGATCATGATCCTCTCCCCCAAGAAGGCGTGCTCACTCTAACCTTTCCCCTTGCGGCCGCGCCAGCTGGCCAGGCTGACTTGATCGACCACGCCGGCGCGGAAGACGCAGGCGGCGAGCAGCAGGATCACGAACACGGAGACCAGCACCAGCGCGCCTTGGCCGGCGATCTCGGTCCAAGCCAGCCCCGTGGGCGCGCGGATCAGCAACAAGAAGGGCGTAAACAGCGGCACCCAGGACGCCATCTCAACCAGCGGCGCGTTCGGATTGTCGATCGCCGGGGTGACCAGCAGCATCGGAATGGCCAGCACCATCGCCACCGGACCGAGCAGCGTCTGCGCCTCCTGCAAGGAATCGCACAACGATCCCAGCGCAAGAAAGATTGAGCCGTACATCAGATAGCCGGCGACGAAGCCGATCAAGAACGCCGCAATCAGGCGCGGCTCCAGGAACGCAGCGGCGATCTGGCCGAAGATAGATGAGCCAAGTTGCGTCACCGCGGTCGAGAGCAAAAAGCCGCCCAACGCGCCCCAGAACAAGAATAGCGTCGCGCTGACGGCGGCGACGCCGAGCAGTTTGCCGATCAGCATCTCCAGCGGCGTGACGCTGGTGAGCAGCGTGTCGAGAATCTTGTTCGACTTCTCCTCGATCACGCCGGTGAGCAGCATGTTGGCGACCGAGAAGACAACGCTCCACAGCACGAACGACAGCGCCAGCGCCGCATAGAAAGGCGCACGCTGGCGCAGCGTGACTTCGCCTCCGCCCGCGCTCGGGCGTGGATCATAGGCCGCCACTTGCGGCGTCAATTCCTGCAAGCGATCGGCTTCGGCGGGCGCGAGGCCCTGCGCGGCCAGCGCCTCGCGCTGCATTTCGAGGCGCATCGCCCGCTGGGCGATGTCGGACGGGTCGCTGTGATTGAGATTGACGCTCCAATACTCAATCACCGGCGCGCCGGCCGCGTCGCGCCGGAGATTGAGCGCGCCATAAAGGACGCCGCCGCCCTCCAGCCGCCGCTCACCGGACAGATAGGGCTTCACGCCCGCGATCGTGTCGGCGGGCGGCGCAACCAAGATGTAGCGCGGCAGCGCGTTCGGAAACGCCGCGAGCGCGCTCGGCGCGCGGCGGGCGACCACGGCGCGGGCCGCGCTCACCGCCTCGGCGCGCGTGGCGGCCGCATCAAAAGCGGCAAGCGCCTCTTCTTCCAAAGGCGGCGCGGTGGCGGCGATGAAGGCGCGGACAATTGCGCGCGCCTCTTGACGCGCCTGCTCGGCGAAGGCAGCGCGCACGGTCTGCCCGTCGATGGCGCGTTCAGCCAGCACCGTGAGCATGCGCGGCGGCTCCGCACGCGCGAGCAAGACCGGCGCAAACAGCAGCACCGCCATGATCACAGGCGCCGTCAGCAGGCCAATCCAGAAGCCCCACGAGCCGACATAGGCGAAGTAGTCGCGCCGGGCGACGAGCAGAACCGGAGCAATCATTCCGCCGCCCTCACCGCAGCCTTGTCACCGACCAGCGCAACGAACGCTTCGTGCAGGCTGGCGCGCGCCGGCTCGAAGAGCGACAGCGGCGCACCCACTTCGACGCAGGCTTGCAGCAATTGCCGCGCGCCGTGCCCGTTCTCCAACTTGGCGCGCCAGCGCTTGTTGCCGTGCTCTTCGCCGTCGAAGCTGATGTTGAAGCCGCGTGGGCCAAGCACGGCAGCGAGATCGTAATCGCCCTCCGTCTCCAGCATCGCCACGCTCGGCGCCAGAGCCAGCGCTTCCGGCACCGTGCCTTCGAACGCTTTCGAGCCCTGCGCGATAAGCAGGATGCGGTCGCACAACCGTTCGGCGTGTTCCATTACATGCGTCGAGAACAGGATCGTCCGGCCCGCCGCCGCTTGCGCGCGGATCGTGTCTTCAAGCACCCGCTGATTGACCGGATCAAGACCGGAGAACGGCTCATCGAAGATGATGAAGTCCGGCTCGTGCGCGATAGCGCCGAGTACCTGCACCTTCTGCGCCATGCCTTTCGACATGGTCTTGATCTTCTTGCGCCGGAATTTGCCGAGGCCGTGATCGGTCAACAGCTGGTCGGCGCGCTTATAAGCGACGCGCGATGGCGTGCCTTTGAGACGCGCCAGATAGGCGATCGCCGAGCGTGCGCTCATCGAGCGATAAAGGCCGCGCTCTTCCGGCAGATAGCCGACGCGGCGCAATGTCTGCCGCGAGACCGGGCCGCCGAGCAGCGTGATGCTCCCCGCCGTCGGCCGCAGCACGCCAACGAGCATGCGCAGTGTTGTCGACTTGCCAGCGCCATTGGGACCAAGCACGCCATAGATCGAGCCCCGCGGAACCCGAAAGCTCAGGTCCTCCACCGCGGTGCGGGCGCCGTAGCGCTTGACTAGGCCTTCTGCTGCAAGCGCTTCGTCCATGCGGGGTCAGGTTTAGGGGCCTTTGTTGCGAGATCAAGCTGTTGACGCTGCTGCGCGTTGACGCGACCTCGCATTCGGGCTCTCGCAACCGCGAAGATCGTCAGCCGAAAGCGGGCGGGCGGCGCGCGTACCCACGCGGGACTAAAGTTTACCCAGATCAGCGAAGCTTCGCTTGCCGTTTCGCGTGCGCGGGCGTTAGCTCCGCCCCTTGCGGAGGGGTGAGCCATGAAGACGCCCGATCAGGAGAAACTGAACACTCTGCTTGGCAAGCTCGTCGGCGATCTCGGCGCGGCGGCGAGCGCGGCGCTGGTGCTGCTCGGCGACAGGCTCGGCATTTACAAAGCGATGGCGGACGGCAAAGCGGTCACGCCGGAAGACCTCGCGGCGAAAACCAAACTCAACGCGCGCTATCTGCGTGAATGGCTCTCGGCGCAGGCAGCGGCGGGCTATGTCGAGTACAATGCCAAGAGCAAGAAATTCAAACTCAGCCCAGAGCAAATCAGCGCCTTCGCCGACGAAGGCGGGCCGGCGTTCTTCGCCGGCGCCTTCGAAGTCGCGCAATCGCTTTGGCTCGATGAACCGAAAGTGGCGGAAGCGTTCAAGAGCGGCAAGGGCGTCGGCTGGCACGAGCATTCGACCTGCCTCTTCCGCGGCACCGAGCGCTTCTTCCGCCCCGGCTACAACGCGCATCTCGTCTCGCAATGGATTCCTTCGCTGAAGGGCGTGAAGGAGAAGCTTGAGAAAGGCGCAATCGTCGCCGATGTCGGCTGCGGACACGGGGCCTCCACCATTCTGATGGCGCTCGCCTATCCGAAATCCAAATTCTACGGCTTCGATTATCACGCGCCCTCGATCGCGCGCGCCAAGCAATTGGCGAAGGAAGCCGGCGTGTCACGCCGCATCAAATTCGAGCAGGCCAGCGCCAAGGATTATCCAGCGCTGGGATATGATCTCGTCGCGTTCTTCGATTGCCTGCACGACATGGGCGATCCGGTTGGCGCGGGCAAGCACGTGCGCGAATCCTTGGCCGATGGCGGCGCCTGGATGATCGTCGAGCCTTACGCACACGATGACCTCAAGGACAATCTCAATCCGGTCGGCCGCATCTATTACGCCGCCTCGACGATGATCTGCACGCCGGCGTCCTTGAGCCAGGAAGTGGGCCTCGGGCTTGGCGCGCAGGCCGGCGAGAAACGCCTGAAACAGGTAGCCAAGAACGCCGGATTCAGTAAGTTTCGGCGCGCCGCCGAGACCCCGTTCAACCTGGTGTTCGAGGCGCGCGCGTAGCGTCAACACCGGGGCGTCGGCGAACGAATGGCTTATTGGCTGGTCAAGAGCGAACCAGGAACCTGGTCCTGGGAGCAGCATGCCGCCAAGGGCGCCGATTCCTGGACCGGCGTTCGCAACCATCAGGCCAAGGCCCATCTCAAGGCGATGAAGAAAGGCGACAAGGCCTTCTTCTATCATTCCGGCGAAGGCAAAGAGATCGTCGGCGTCACCGAGGTGATGAAGGAAGCCTACACCGACCCCACCGACAAGACGGCTGCATTCGTGTGCGTCGACCTCAAGGCGGTCGAGCCGATGAAGAATCCGGTGACGCTGGCGGCGATCAAGGCTGACAAGAAGCTCGCCGACATGGTGCTGGTGAAGAACTCGCGCCTCTCGGTGCAGCCGGTGACGGCGGCGGAGTGGAGCGCGATCAGGAAAATGGGCGGACTGAAATGAACCATCTCGACCCCAAGCTGTTCGGCGCCGGCGCCATCGCGGAAGAGACGCGCGCTTTGAACGACGGCATTATCGCCGCCACCGCCAATCTGAAGGATTGGTGGGAGGTCGGCGCACAACGCGCACGCGACGCCCGCCGCACCGGAACCGGCGTGTTTCCCGCGCCGGTCTTCTCCGATCGTGCGCGCTGGATCGAGATCGACGGCCCGGCGGGCAAATTGAAGCTTCGCGTCGTCGCGCCTGAGAAATCCCGCGGCGTCTATCTGCACTTTCATGGCGGCGGGCACGTGCTCGGCGCCGCCGACATGCAGGACCGGCTGCTCGAAATCTTCGCCGACGCGACCCAACTCACGGCGATCAGCGTCGAGTACAGGCTGGCCCCCGAGGATCCCTATCCGGCCGGGCCGGACGATTGCGAGGCCGCGGCTCTGTGGGTGAGCGATCATCTGGCCGACTTTGGCGGCGATGCGCTAGCCATCGGCGGCGAGAGCGCGGGCGCGCATCTCGCGGCGCTGACCATGCTGCGTCTGCGCGACAAGCACGGGCGCATGCCGTTTCATTGTGCCAATTTCGTCTTCGGCGTGTTCGATCTCGGCATGACGCCGAGTGCGCGTCAGTTCGGCAACGAGCGGCTAGTGCTGCGTACGCTCGACATCGAGAAATTCGGCGACGCGTTTCTGCCGGGAAAGAGCGCCGAGGAAAAGCGCGCGCCCGCGCTGTCGCCGCTTTACGCTGATCTCAAAGGCTTTTGCCCCGCACTGTTCACCATCGGCACGCGCGATGCGCTGCTGGACGACAGCCTGTTCATGCACGCGCGCTGGGTCGCCGCTGGCAATCGCGGAGAACTCGACATCTATCCCGGCGCCTGTCACGGCTTCACTGCGTTTCCCTATTCGCAAACCTTCGCGTCATTGAAGGCGCAGACTGCGTTCGTCAGCGCCAACGCCGGTTAGTTCGCCGCGCTCGGACGGCTGCCTGTCTCAGACGCAACCGCGACGCCGACAGGCGCTTGCATGCTCACTCAGCCTCAAGTTCCGCGACGAGCGCGTTCATGCCGTACACTTGCTCAAGCGAGAGCTTGATCGCCGTCGCGGCGACGGTGACGGTGCGGTTGAGCGCAAGGTCGTAGAAATAGGTCCCGCCGGTGGCGTGGCTGTTGCCATCGAACGAAGCGCCGACAACGCGCCCCTGCTGATCAAGCAGCGGGCTGCCCGAGGCGCCGCCCACCGATTCCGTGGTGCTGACGAGATTGTAGATCGCATCAGCATCAAGCCTGCCGCGTGCATCGAGCCAGCGCTGTGTCAGCTGGAACGGCGGCGCGCCGGTGGCGCGCTGGTAAAGGCCGCTCACATGGGTGAATGCCGGGACCGCCACGCCGTTCTCAGTCCAACCGCGCACGCGGCCATAGGTGACGCGCGGCGTGCCGGTCGCGTCCGGATAGGTGCTTGTGCCAAAGGCGCGGAAACGGGCGCGCGCGATGCGCTCATGCGCCGCCGCAGATGGGCCGGCCACTTCCCGCTCGTAGCGATCGCGCACCGCGCGCGCCTCGCTATCCCACGAGCGCACCCATACGATCATCGGATCGTCGGAGGCCGCGACAGCGGCGGCGCCCCCGCGCCACAATTGTTCGCGATAGGCCGGATCGGCAAGCCGCGATTGCGACAGGCGCGCCGCCAGCGCTTCCGGGCTTTCGGCTCCGAGGACGGCGCGCGTCGCCGGATCATCGACGGTCAGATACTCGCGCAGCTTGATCAGCCAGATGTGCAGATTGACTTGCTCGAAGCTGGGATAGGCGGGCTGACGCCCCAGTACGTAGCGCTCAGCAGCAGCGATGCGCGCATCGGTGTAACGCGGCATCCGCTCCGCATCGGGTTTCTCGTGCTCGGCGGCGGCGCGGACGATGTCGCGCGCCCAACCGAACAGCAGCGAGCGTTGGCCGGCCGCAGCCTCGAGCATCTGGTAACGGGTGAACATGCCGCGATAGGTCTGCTGCGCGCGCGCGATCTCGCCCCACGCGTCGCCGACTTCGCGCGCAGCGGCGGCGTTGCGGCGAACCCGCGTTTGCAGATCGGTTTCGGCGGCGACGATGCGGGCGAAGCCATCGCCTTCGACCAGCGCCCGGCGTTGCCCGCTATAGCGTTTGACGAGGTTCTCTACGCCTTGCAGCGCGTTCGACGCGATGCGCGCCTGTTCAGGGCCTTGCATCGAATAGGCAAGCAGCCGCCCGCGGGTCTCGGCCAGCAGGCCCAGCGTCCAAGGCAATTGCACATCGCGCGCGAACGCGACCTCGGCCGAGGTGAGCCTGCGCGATGTGGTGCCGGGATTGCCGACGGCGAGCACGATTTCGTCTTCCTGCAGCGGCGTGAAGCGCATGCGCAGGTGCGCCGGCGTCACCGCCGGCTGGCCGTCGCGGTAGACACGCAGGAACGAAAAATCGAGGCAGTAGCGCGGGAAGTTGTAATTGTCCGGGTCGCCGCCGAACGCGGCGATCTGATGCTCCGGCGCAAACACCAGCCGAACATCGTCGTAGCGGGTGTATTCGTACAGCCCGTAGCGGCCGCCCTGATACAGCGTCACCACCTCGCAGCGATGATCGCCGCTCGAACACTCGCTTTCGATGCGGGCGATTTCGCCATCGCGGGTGCGGGCGAACGCCTCGGGCGCCACCCCGCGCGTGGCCGTGTCGATGCGGGATGTGACATCGGAAATGCGCGTCAGCACCTGCACCTGCATGTTCGGGCAGCGCAGCTCTTCCTCGCGCGCGCGCGCCATGAAACCGTCATCGAGATAATTGGCGGCGCTGCCTGAGAGCGCGCTGACGCAGCTGATGACGCAATGGTGGTTCGTCAGCACCAGCCCCTGGCCGCTGACATTGGAGGCCGAGCAGCCCGGCAGGCGCGCAGCGCCCGCCGTGACGCGGTCGAGCCAAGCCTGATCCGGCGCCCAGCCCATCTCGCGCTGCATCCGCGCGGTCGGGAAATTGTCGAACGTCCACATGCCCTCTTCGGCGGTTGCCGTCGCGCCGGTGAGCGCAAGGAGGCAAAGGGCGGCGGCAGCCGCACGCACATTCTGATGCATGATTCCCCTCGAAACTCAGGCGCGCAGCAATGGCGCAGGAGCGCACCGCCGCGCAAGCGCCTCGCGTCGAAGCGACGCTATTGCAGGCCGAGCGCGCTGCGCATCTGCGCTTTCACTTCCGGCGAGACGTGTTCCGCTTCATCAATGAAGTGGCGCACCGATTCCTCGTCGGCGCCGGTAATGCGCACATAGGCGCGGTCGTCCGCCTCGCCTGGGCCGCCTTCGTCGGCATGGACAGTGACGCGCTCGCCCCGTTCGCCGCCGACCGAAATGGCGACACGCCCCTTCTCGCCTTCGGGATTCTCCTCATCGCCGCTGGCGCTGAGCGAGAAGCCCGGCAGACGGATCGAGACATCGCCGCGCTCATCCTCCGCGTTCGCAAGTTGCGGCGGATCAGCCAACAGCGCCGCCGCCCGCGTGGCGTCCATCAGCGCGGAGGCGCCTTCGGCCGCGCGGGCGCCGACAACGCGGCCATCGGGCGCGGTGATGAGGTAAGTCTGTTCCGCCTCGCTGGCGCGGATTTCCATCGTGTAACCGGAGGCGCCGACATTGGCATCGTCCTGCGACTTCGTTTCGGCCGCGCGATCGCATGCTGCAAGCGCGAGCGCCAAGCTGACGATGATCCAACGCATGATCTTGCTCCCTGGCCGGCGATTTTGCGCCGCCGCCAGGGTTTGGCAAGGGCCGCCTTAGTGCGTGCGCTCGAAGCGCACCACCTTCTCGTCCTGATCGACATACGCCACGCGATAACCGGCCTTCATCCAGGCGCGCGCGTGGCTGTGATGATCCTGATTGTCGTTGGCCCAGAACGATCGGTGCCTCTGGGCGCTCTGCGGCAGAGGCTTGCCGATGATCCCTTCGATGTCTTCGAAGGTGAGCATTTCCGGGCGCCCATTGCGCCGGTTGAGATGCGTATGCAGCGCGGCGTACTTGCGCATGTCCTTTCGTCTCCCCGCTGGCACCGCAACGGTTCGCACCCGTAACGATGCTGACGGAGGTGGAGCTTGAACTGATTTGCCGCTTATGCACAGGGGGCGCGAAACGAGTCGCGCAGCAATCAGGGCGCCTGCACGACTTGGCAGGTGTTCGGCACGGCGTGCGCATTGAACCGGTATTCCGTGTTCGCTGGCACCCGCACGTAGAACTTGCCCCCATCAACCTGCGTGTACGCGATGACAAGATCGACCGGACGGCGGCACACGCGCAGCGCCGAGGTGAAGGTCGAGCAATGCACCACGCCCGGGCCGTTGGCCATCGCCACCGAGCCGTCATCGTGAATCTCGGCGTGCGCTGACGCAGCGCCAGCATCAAGCGCGGCCTGGTAAGCCGCCTCGTCGACGGTTTCGCATGGCGCCGTGGGCGCATTCGCCGGCGCCCACGCCGGCCCGCAGGCGGCCAGCGCCAGCAACGACACCATCACAGACATCTTGCGCAGCATCAGCGCCTCCCCTGCCGCCCAGCATAACCGCGCTCGCCGGCACTTCGAAAGCCCCGCCCTTGATCGGCTGCGCGATCCGGCGTTGAGTGCGCTGGGCGCGAGGGCGGACATGAGTGCAGCGTGGGATTTCGGACGCGGTCTTGCCGGTTATGTCTGGCCAAGCCCGCAAGCGCGCGCAAACCTGCTGCTCACGCACGGCTTTGCCGAATACGCCGAGCGCTATGTGGCGCACTATCACGCGCTCGTTCCGAAGCTGAATGCGCTCGGCGTTGACGTCTATGCCTGGGACATGCGCGGACACGGCCGCTCACCGGGCGCGCGCGGCGTCGCCGATTTGAACGCAGCCGTCGCCGATCATCGCGCCGCGCGGCGCCTGCTCGCAGCGCAAGGCAAACCGCTTTTTCTGTTCGGACATTCGCTCGGCGGGCTGGTGACGGCTGCGAGCGTCGCTGAAGACGCAAGCGATGTCGCTGGCGTGATCTTGAGCTCGCCCGCGCTGGCGATCAGCGCACCGGCGCATCTGCGTGCGATCGCGGGCATCGTTTCCGTATTCGCGCCGTCAGCGCGGCTCGTGCCGCCGCTCGATCCGGAGGGCCTCTCGCGCATCCCCGAAGAAGTCGCGGCCTATCGCAGCGATCCGATGGTGAGCGATACGCGCGTGCCGGCGAAAACGGGCGCCACCGCGATCGCCGTGGCAGAACAAGCCTGGAAGCGCTACGGCGATTGGCGCACGCCGGTGCTGGTGCTGCACGGCGAACAGGATCGCGCCACCGACCCCGAAGGCAGCAAGCGCTTCACCGCGATGGTGAAAGCGGACGACAAACGCCTCGTGCTCTACCCCGAAGGCCGCCACGAACTCCTGAACGACCTCGACCGCGACGCCGCGATGGACGTCGTCCTGAGCTGGCTGCGGCAGCGGATCGGCGGCTAGCCATTGCAGCGAATGCTTCTGTCGCATCGCCCTTGACCTTCTCCCGCGCCGCCCTTTCATCGCCGCAACACAATCTCCTAGGGGTCGCACATGTCGCTCAATCGCCGCGCTATTCTGCAAGGGGGCGCGGCTGCGCTGGCGCTGCAGGCCTTGCCGGCGCAGGCCGCGCTTTCGCCGGACGCGCGCGCCGACGCGCTGCTGCAGCGCATCACCGAGCAATTGCTCGCCGACTATCCCGAGAGCGCCACCGGCGCGGGCGTCGACAAGGACGGGCGCGCCCGCCTGCGCGCGCTTCTGTCCGACCGCTCGCCTTCCGGCCAGCACCGGATCAAAAACCAAGTGCGCTCGACATTGGCGCAGCTGCGCCGGATCGACACCGGCGCGCTGAGCGCGGAGAAGCGGCTCGATGTCGACGTCGTGCGCACGGCGTTCGAACTGGCGTCGGACGGCTTTGATTTCCCGTACGGCGACGTGGCGGTGCTCGACAGCAATTGGTCCTACCGCAATACGCCCTATGCGGTGGCGCAGAATGTCGGCGCCTTTGTCGAGATCCCCTCCTTCCTCGACTCCAGTCACTCGATCAACGCCGCCGCCGATGCGGACGCGTATCTCACGCGCATGAGCGCTTATGCGCGTCAGCTCGATGGCGAGACGGCGCGGGTGCGCGCCGATGCGGGGCGCGGCGTGGTGCTGCCGGATTTCCTGCTGGCCAAGACGTTGCAACAATTGCGCACCAGCCGGGCCGCGCCGATCGAACAATGGGGCATCGTGACCTCGCTGGCGACGCGTGCGCAACGCGCCAACCTCGATGCGCGCTATGCAAGCGATGCTGCAAACATCGCCCGCGAGCGCATCGCCCCGGCGCTCGACCGCCAGATCGCTGCGCTCGAAGCGCTGCAGCCGCGCGCGGGCAGCAATGCGGGCGTGTGGGCGCTGCCGCGCGGCGAAGAATATTATTCCTGGGCGCTGCGCGCTGGCACCACCACCACCATGACGCCGGACGAAGTCCACCAGATGGGCCTCGACGAATTGCGCGCCCTGCACGCGCGCATGGACACGATCCTGCGCTCGATCGGCTACACGCAAGACAGCGTCGGCGCGCGCATGACCGCGCTGGCCGACGATCCGCGTTACAAATTCGCCGATGGCGATGCGGGCCGGGCCGAGATCATGGCTTTCATCCAGGAGCGCATCGGCGACATTCGCGGGCGCCTGCCGCGCGCGTTCAACACGCTGGTGCGCGGCTATCTCGAAGTAGTGCGCATTTCGCCGGATGTCGAAGACGGCGCGCCGGGCGCCTATGGCGGCCCCGGCACGATAGACGGCAGCGAGCCCGGCCATTTCTGGATCAACCTGCGAACCCCCGATCTGCACCGCAAATTCGATCTCGCCGACCTCACCTATCACGAGGCCATCCCCGGCCACGTCTGGCAGGGCGAATACACCTTCCGCCAGCCGCTGATCCGTTCGCTGCTCGGCTTCAACGCCTACAGCGAAGGCTGGGCGCTGTATGCGCAGCAGATCGCCGACGAACTCGGCGTCTATGACGATTTCCCGGCCGGGCGGCTTGGCTATCTGCAATCGCTCGCGTTCCGCGCCTGCCGGCTGGTGGTCGATACCGGACTGCACGCAAAGCGCTGGACGCGCGCGCAGGGAATCGACTTCTTCGTGCGCGAGAACGGCTCGAACCCGAACGAAGTGCAGAGCGAAGTCGAGCGCTATTGCTCCTGGCCGGGCCAAGCCTGCGGCTACAAGGTCGGCCACTCCACCATCAACCGCCTGCGCGAAGGCGCGCAAACCGCACTCGGCCCCCACTACGATTTCCGCGCTTTCAACGACGCAGTGGTAACCGGCGGCAACGTGCCGATGACGGTGCTCGGGCGCGTGATCGATGCGTATGTGGCGGGGGCGCGGGGTTAATATACCGCACGCCTGTCAGCTGCACTCTAGCGTAGCTACGACGTTTTCGAACTCTGCGCGCTTCAACTCATCTTTCGGGATCCAAAACTGAAGCATGCCGTCCGTGCATGATCCCGCCAACACGTCCACGCCGCTGACCTGAAGCAGCAAAGCCTTTTCGGCGTGATCATACGGCGCATTTTGAACGATTGTACCGGCGCCAAGCAATTGATGAGGCCAGTCGCATTGACGCCATTTATTGGCGCCGCGCTCTAAGATTGCATACAGGTGCCCGCCGTCGGTCTCGGAATTGAACACACCTTCAGCGAAGGCTTGTGCCGTGCAGTAGTGCGAGACTTCGTCCAGCAAATGGCCGAGACTGACCCTACCGAAGAAGCGCGCAGCGCCCTTAGCCTTAACGTCAACCTCACTCGCCAGCGCGGCAAGCACCTCGCGGAATCGCGTCCGCTCAGAGTCGGAGAGTTTGGCGTACGGCTCCCCGCCGCAAGTCGGAAATTCCCTCGCAAGCGCCGCTAGCTCGGAATACCCAAGCCAAGGCTCACCGCCGTAATTCGTCTTCGTCTGCTCAAACGCTGCGGCCAACGCCGCTTTGAATGTGTTGACGAACGTCGGTGTTAGCGGCCAAGCCACTGATAGATCGTCATGCCCGTAAAAACCCAACGCACTTAGCCAATCGGGCGCCCAATCGTCTTCGACTGTCGGCGCTTTCGGGAACACTTCAAAGCCGATGGGGTACTTGAAATCTACGCCAGCATCCCTGCCGGAAAGCCAGCATCTTTGGATGTGATCGTAGTCCCCACCGATGCGCATGAGATTTGATGGCGGCAGGCGCTCTTCGAAGCCCGATGGCGAACCATTATGATAGAGCACGACGCAGCCCGGATCACCGACATCTACGAATTGGGTGTTGCAGAAGATGTAGATTGTTCCCGCAAGCGGGAAGAATTCACGTCCGATCCATAGCGGCAGGTCGGCGACGTGGATTTGCGCGATGAATGTCAGCGCGACCGGGCCCTCGCCGTCGCCATCCTCGGGACGCCTCGGCAAACTTGGCCAATCGAGGTGCGACGGCAAACGCGGCAGACCGCCAAAATAAGTTAGGCTCGGATCGTTCGGCTGCGGGACGGCAGCGCGCTGAATGATGAGACGCGTTCGCCGTTTGGCGGCAAATTCGGGTTCATCTGGCTCAGCGTTATAGAGCATCTCACTTCCGCCGTCTCATCCGCACTACCGCCCAAACTTCTGAAACTTGATCCGGCTCGGGATGATCTCGTTCACGCCCAGCCTGCGCATCTTGTCTTCTTCGTAGCTGTCGAAATCGCCTTCGAACCATTCGACGTGGCTATCGCCTTCGAACGCCAGGATGTGCGTGGCGAGGCGGTTCAGGAACCAGCGGTCGTGGCTGATGACGACGGCGCAGCCGGCGAAATCTTCCAGCGCCGCTTCCAGCGATTGCAGCGTTTCGACATCGAGGTCGTTGGTCGGTTCGTCCAGCAGCAGCACGTTGGCGCCGGTGAGCAGCGTCTTGGCCAAGTGCACGCGGTTGCGTTCGCCGCCTGACAGCAATCCAACCTTCTTCTGCTGATCGCTGCCCTTGAAATTGAAACTCGACACATAGGCGCGCGAGGGCACTTCGCGGTTGCCGACGGTGAGCACGTCGAGCCCGCCCGACACCTCTTCCCAGATCGTCTTGTTCGGATCGAGCGCGTCGCGCGACTGATCGACGTAGCCAAGCTTGACGCTGTCGCCGATGGTGATCTTGCCCTCGTCCGGCTTTTCCTGGCCGGTGATCATGCGGAACAGCGTCGACTTGCCGGCCCCGTTGGGGCCGATAATGCCGACAATACCGCCCGGCGGCAGTTTGAAGGTGAGCCCGTCGATCAACAGCTTCTCGCCGAAGCCCTTCTTCAAGCTCTCGAACGCAATCACGTTCTGCCCCAGGCGCGGGCCCGGCGGAATCTGGATGGTGGCGAAGGTTTGCTTTTCGCGCTCCGCCTCGGCCGCCATTTCTTCATAGCGCGACAGACGCGCCTTCGACTTGGCTTGCCGCGCCTTCGGAGACTGACGCACCCATTCCAGCTCGCGCGCCAGCGCCTTCTTGCGCCCTTCGCTCTCGCTTTGCTCGGCTTCGGCGCGCTTGGCTTTGGCTTCGAGCCAGGCCGAGTAATTGCCTTCGTACGGATTGCCGCGGCCGCGATCGAGTTCGAGCGTCCACTTCGTCACCTGATCGAGGAAGTAGCGGTCGTGGGTGACCAGGATCACGCAGCCGGGAAAGTTCTCGAGGTGATGCTGCAGCCAGGCGACGCTTTCGGCGTCGAGGTGGTTGGTCGGCTCGTCCAGCAGCAGCATGTCGGGCCGGGAGAGCAGCAGACGGCACAGCGCGATGCGGCGGCGCTCGCCGCCCGAAAGCTTGTCGACGGGCCAATCGTCCGGCGGGCAGCGCAGCGCGTCCATCGCCATGTCGATTTTGGAATCGATGTCCCAGGCGCCGGCGGCGTCGATCTGCTCCTGCAGCTTGGTCATCTCCTCCATCAGCTCGTCGGTGTAGTTCTCGCCGACTTCCATGCTGACTTCGTTGAAGCGCGCGACCAGCTTCTTCTCCGCGCACCAGCTCTCGACGTTCTCGCGCACGTTGAGGCTGTTATCGAGCTGCGGCTCCTGCTCCAGATAGCCCATCTTGGTGTTGGCCATGGCGAAGGCTTCGCCGGTGAAGTCCTTGTCGAGGCCCGCCATGATTTTCAGCAGCGTCGACTTGCCCGAGCCGTTGACGCCGACGACGCCGATCTTGGCGTCCGGGAAGAACGACAACCAGATGTTCTCGAACACCTTCTTGCCGCCCGGATAGGCCTTGGTCAGGCCCTGCATCGTGAAAATGTACTGCGCCGGCTGAGCCGCCATGGGTCGTGATCCGTTCTGTCAGGAAATCGAAGCGCGGATATAGCGATGCGATCCGCCCCCGTCGAGCGATCCGGCGCCGCGTCAAGGCCGTAACCACTCCGTTGACGCGGGAGCGGTGCGATGTGGTCGCGGAGAAACGTGCTTTTGGGCGCATCCGCCGCGGCGCTGGCGCCGGCGGCCGGCTGGGCCTCGGACTTGGCCGATGCCTCGGGCGACATCGCCATTCTGCGCGACGCCTGCGAGACGCTGCATCCCGGGCTCTACCGGTATAACAGCCCCCGCCAAATGGCGGCGCGTTTTGACGCGCTTTCGCGACGCTGGGCGCGGTCGCAGACGCGGGCTGAAGCCTACCTGTCGCTGTCGCGCTTTCTCGCTACCATCAGGTGCGGGCACACCTACGCTAATTTCTACAACCAGTCGGATGCGGTTCAGGCCGAGCTGTTCGACAATCGGCGTCTGCTGCCGTTCCACTTCGCATGGATCGGCGAGAGCATCGTCGTGCTGGCCAATCAGTCGAACGATGCGCGCCTTGAGCGCGGGGCCGAAGTGCTGAGCATCGATGGCCGATCAAGCGGCAGCATTTTGCAGGCTCTGCTTCCATATGCGCGCGCGGACGGGAGCAACGACGCCAAGCGGCGCGCGCTGCTCGAAGTCCGCGGCTATGATCGTTACGAGACCTTCGATGTGTTCTACGGGCTCGTCTTCAGGCCCGGAGCGGCGGTGCGCCTGCGCGTGCGCCCGCCCGGATCGACGCGCACCGAGACGTTAGAAGCCGCCACCATCGACCTCGCCGCACGGCGCTCAGTCCTGGCCGCTGCGCCCGACAGCGCGGCTCCGGCCTGGACGCTCACCTATCCGCGCGATCACGTCGCCCTTCTCACCATGCCCACCTGGGCGCTTTACAATTCGGACTGGGATTGGCGAGGATTCCTCGACGCGGGCTTCGCGGAGATAACAGCGCGCGGCGTCGACAAGCTGGTTGTCGACATCCGCGGCAATGAAGGCGGCAACGATTGCGGTGACTTGATCGCCGCGCACCTGATCGATGCGCCGATTGCACGCGAGGGCTATGCCCGGCGCACCCGCTACCGCCAAACGCCGGAGCGGCTCAATGCCTACCTCGACACTTGGGATCGCTCCTTCCGCGATTGGGGCGAGGATGCGATCGCTCGTCCGGACGGGTTCTACGATCTCCGCGGCGAGACCGATGCTGACCAGATCGAACCGCGCGGGCCGCGCTTCCCCGGCCAGGTCGACGTGCTGATCGACGCGCAGAATTCATCAGCAACGTTTCAGTTCGCGAGTTGCATCAAGCGCAACCGGCTGGGGCGGCTGATCGGCCAACCGACCGGGGGCAATCAGCGCGGCATCAATGGCGGAGCATTCTTCTTTCTCCGCTTGCCCCAATCGGGGCTGGAAGCAGATCTGCCGCTCATCGCCCGCTTCCCGCCAAACGAGAGACCCGATTCCGGCATCGCGCCCGACATCGCAATCGCATTGACGCGCCAAGACATCGCTGCCGGACGCGACGCAGCGATGGAATTCGCGCTGGGTTAGCGCGCCGGCGCCAGGTTCTGCTGCAGGAAGGCATCCATCTCCTGCAGCATCTGGATGCGGGTCGACGCGTCGGAAAGCCAATGGTCGTCGCCGCGCAACTCGACGAAGCGGACGTCCTTGCCGGCCGCGGTGAGCGCCCGCTGCATGCGTCGCGACTGTTCCATCGGCACCACGGTGTCCTCGGTGCCGTGCATCAGCAGAATCGGGATGTGAACGCGGTCGGCCAGGTTCGCCGGCGACACATCACGAATGGCGGCGCGGTCCTCGGAGCGGTCGCCGATCGAGGCGCGCCACCAATCGGCGCTGAAGCTGTTGCCGCCGCCGGACTGATTGATGGTGTCGTTCAACATGCTGATGAGGTCAGAGACCCCCGCCACACTGACCGCGCAGCGATAGCGGTCCGGCGTCAGCGTCGCGCCGGCAAGAGCTGCGTACCCGCCATAGGAAGCGCCGACGATGCACATGCGTGTTTGGTCAGCGATGCCGGCGCGGACAATGGCGGCGGCGCCGTCCTCCAGGTCAGTCTGCATCAGGCCGCCCCATTGGCGACGGCCCGCATCTTCCCAGGCCTTGCCGTAGCCACCCGAGCCTCGATAGTTCGGCTGCAGCACCGCGTACCCGCGCGAAGCCAAGAACGCCGCCCACCAATCGAAATCCATCGTATCGCGCGTATTGTGCGGACCGCCATGCACGAGCAGCACCAACGGCAGATTGTGCGCCTCAGCCACGTTCGGGAGCGTCAGGTACGCGGGAATGCGCGTACCGTCGCGCGCCCGGTAGGTAATCGATTGACGCTGGCCGACCTGGGCTTGGACGAGATCGGGATAGCGCGCGCCGATGAAGCGCAGCGCGTTCGTCGACGGCTCAAACAGAAAATACGCGCCACCATCGAGCCCCTGCTCAATATAGACGATGAAACGCGTGCGATCTTGCGACCACGTCAGAATGCTGGCCGCCGCGCCCTGCGTTCGTGCTTCCAAGGCTTGACGCGCGGCCTCCAGGTCAGGCTGGAAGTATTGCGTGCGTGCTTCCACTTCCATCCACGACACGCCGACTACTTCGCGCGTCCAGGGATCGTTGATCGCATTGCTGACATCTGCATTGTCGCGCCGGAACAGCGGCTCGACCGCACCGCTCTGCCGATCGATCGCGTAAAGACCAGAAAATCCGGCCTCGTCATCACGCTGCGCCACCAAGCGTCCGTCGGGCAACAAGCCATCGATGTCGATGGGCTGTCCGTACTCTGACACATCCTCCATCAACAGGCGCGGGGTGGTGCCGTCATAAACGAACAGACGCCAGCGATTGGTCGCGCGGTCCGTGTCGATCCGCGCGATCGATTCCCCACGGCCGTCGAGCACGAAATCGACCGTGTCGTGATTGGTGCCCGCGGGCCAGAAGTTGCGCGTGCGCGCGGTGTCGAGGCTGACGCGATAAATCACAGCGTTGGCCGATTGAATGTCGGCGCTGAGCCCAATCATGCGGGCATAACCATCATCACCGGCGATCGGCGCAATCAGGTTGGAGCTGGTGTCGGCCCACGGCTCCTCGGTATTGGCCACGAGAGTGCGGGCTTCGCCGGTGGCGGTATTGATGACGCCGTGGCGCCAGTAATCAACGCGACGCGGCCGGCCGGAGAAGTGAAATCCCGGCGGCAACACCTGATCTGGACGCATCGTCTGGTTCAGCAGATAGCTGACATGCGTGCCGTCGATCCACCGCACGTCGCGCAAATTTGTCTCAGCGCCGACGCGATAGCCCGTTTGTCCCGCCGGGTTGTCGAGATCCATGATGAAGACGGCGCCGCCGGCTGACAGGCTGTTGCGCGCGAGCGCGATACGCCGCCCGTCCGGCGAAATCGAAACGTCCTGAACATCAGGCAAGCGGCCGAACACCTCAGCCGGCAGTGTCTGCGCAGCTGCGGGCAATGCCAGCAGCCACAATACGAGCGCCGTCAGAATTCGCATGATCTTCCCCCCGGCAGAGGAAAAGACAACCTAGCGTCGAAATCAAGTGCGATGTGAGGGATGAAGAGCAACGCGCCGGCAATCGCAGCGCACGCGACGAAAAAGGGGCGGACGCTCGGCGTCCGCCCCTTCCGCGTCAATCAATTCGAACCCTTACGCCGGAACCCAGGTGCCGCTGGGCGTGCGGCAGAAGGTTTCTGCCGGGAGCTGCTGGTTGCCATATTGCGGGTCGCTGATGGTGGCGTTCACGCGCCGGCATTCGGGGCCGTAGCCGGGCGCGGATGAAGGTTGCGACACTGCGAGCGAACGCGAGCCGCCCTGATCGGATTGCCAATTGTCGCTAACCGGCCGGCCGGAATTGAGCGATTGATAATACGCGTTCTCGACGCGCTGCTGCTCACGCGCGGAGAGCCATCTGCACACGCCGTACGTGGCCGCGCCGCCGACAGCCGCGCCAATCGCCGCGTTCTCGGCGCGGTTTTCGCGCGGGCCTTGCGTTGCGCCGATCACGGCGCCGACGCCAGCGCCGATCAGCGCATTGCGCATGCATTGCGACAATTGCGTGCGCGGCGCGCCATAACCGCCGCCGCCATTATAGCCGCCCGTGGTTTCGCACGCCGACAACGCCAGCGCCGCGGCAAACACAGCGCTCATAAGCTTCAGTTTCATTGTGACACTCCCGTTCATGTTCGCGCGCGCTGCCCTCGCGCCGCGCGTACCCGGACGCTCTCGCTTAGCACCAAATGATTGCGCCGCCCATCTATTGAACGCGGCGGCACAGCGTCTCGGCTGCGCCCGGCCGCGTCCAACGGACAATGCCGCCGCGCCGCTGCAACTCCGCGCCGTCGGCCGCGTAGCGATAGGACGAGCCGCTGATCCGCGACGGCAGGCTGATCGGCGCAAAGCCCTCTTGCACAACCGCAGCGGTGTCCGGCGAGGATGTGAAAGTCACGTGAAGGTCGGAGCCATCCTCACACCGAAACGTTGTCGTCACGGGCCCCGTGCTTGGCGAGGGGCATGGCGTCTGGCACGCGGCGAGGGTGAAAGCTGCGGCAAGCAAAGCGGCGGCGCGCATCGGGCATCTCCTGTTTGAGACTGCTTAGCATCAATCCCTGCCGGGCGCACAGCCTTGCGGCGGGCGCTGGCCAGGGCCTACACACGAGCGCGAAGCAGGGGGAACGTCCATGTCGAACGGCTATGTCGTCGTTGCTGCGGCCGACGTCGAAACGGGACGCGAGATCGCCGACGGATTCGGGCTTGATCTGATCACGGTCGATGCGGTTGGCGATGTCGATGCGGCGGCCACCGCACTCGCCAATGCGGCGAATGTCGGCATCCTGCTCACCGAAGCCGCCGCCGCCGATCCGCGCTTCGTTGCGCTGATGCAAGCGCTGCCGCAAAAGCTCGGCGCCGCGCAACTGATCGTCTCCAGCGCCGAGGTGCGTGCGACATTCTCGTATCTGCCGGCGCAATGGCCAGCGATGAACCTTGATGAGGCGCGCGCACGCGTCGCCGAGATCACGCGCCGACGCCAGGCGGAAGCGCCCGCGCCAGCCGAGGCTCAGCCCGCACCGCCGGCGCCACCTGAATCTCAGCCCGCGCCGCCTGAACCGGCCCCCGCCGAGCACCAAGCCGAGCCGGCGCCCGTCGGCGCTGAACCACACGAGGAAGCGCCGCCGCAACAAGAGCCGGAAACAGAAACGCCGCGCGCGCCTGAGCCGCCTGCGGAAGAACACGCGCAAGAAGACTTGAGCGCTGCTGAAAGCGTGGACGAACCGGCGGCGGCAGAAGAACCGGCCGCCCCGCCCGCGCAAGATCAAGCCGTCACGGATGCACCAGCGCCGGACGATAGCTTCTTCGCCAAGCGCGACGGCGGCGACGGCGGCGCTGCTGCATCAGAACAGGCGCCGTCAGAAGACACGCTGGACATACCCTCCGCCCTGCAGCGCCAAAGCGAAGCGGCGACGGCTGCGCCGCCGTCAGAACCGCCGCACGCAGAGCCGCCCCCTGCAGCGCCCGCTCCAGCGGCGCCCGTTCCCATGCCCGCGCCGATGCCTGCGCCGCCTGCTTCAGCACCCGCGCCTGCAGCGCCGCCGCAAGCGCCGGCCAAGAGGAGCGCCGAGACCGCACGCATGGACGGCGCGGCGGCAACGACAGCGCCAGCAGACGCAACAGCGTTTGCGCCAAAGAAGCTGCGCCGTGGCACGCCGGAATTGGTGCGTCTCGTCGTGCACCAGCCCAAGGATCTCGCCGCCGTGATCAAGGCGGCCAAGAAGATCGACCCGCGCACCGATGCGGCCCCGCAAGGCATGCGCATCGGCGATGTCGCGCTTGGCGCCAGCATTGGTGTTGCCCTCGATGTACGCGGCGCAACCTGTGACGGCGCGCTGCAGCGGCGCACCTGGACCGGCGAGCCGATCGATTTCAACTTCTCGGTGGAAGCCGAAGACGGCGCCAAGCAGGCAGTGTTTCTCGCCCGCGTGTTCGTGGACGATGCGCAGATCGGCGTTGTCGCCTTCACGCGCAAAATCTCGGGGCCAGCGAAGAAGCCTGCCTCAGAAGAGCGCGTGCGACTCAAGCGGCACAAGCGCGTCTTCCTTTCCTATTCGAGCCACGACCGCGAAACCGTGGCGGTGATCGCCACCGCGTACGAGCGTGCGGGCGTGCCGCACTTCTGGGATCGCACCTCGCTCAAGTCCGGCGAGCAATGGCATCCGCGCTTGCGCACGGAAATCGACCGCGCCGATCTGTTCCACCTGTGCTGGTCGAAGGCCGCCTCCGCGTCCGAATGGGTGGAAAAGGAAGCGCAATACGCGCTGACGAAGAACAAGCGCAGCAAGGGCAAGACGCCGGAGATAACGGTGCAGATGCTCGACGGCCCGCCCTGGGCGAAGCACCCGGCCAGCCTTGATGAAATCAATTTCGACGATTTCGTCCGCGCCGCGATCGTCGGTTACGCGCGCGGCGACGGCGAGAGCTGAGCCAGCGCCTTTTCCGCAGCCTCAACGCCCGTCTCATAAGCGCCGTGCGCAGTGGAATAGCGCGCACGCGAACAGGCTTCGCCTGCAAAGAAGAGATTGCCCACTGGCGCCGCCAAGGCTGCACGCGCTTCAGCGCAACCCGGCTTTGCGTAGGAATAAGAACCGCGTGCGTAGGGATCGCGCGCCCAGGCGGTTGACGCGAGTGTCGTCAGCCGCGCTGGAAACGAAGAGCCGAGCAGGCTCGCAAGCTCCTGCTTGGCGAAATCCGCCATCGCCGCCACACCCGCCTCAGCCAGGCCATGCGCCAGCGCGCCGCCAAAATAAGCTTCGATCCGCGCCCGCCCCAACGGACGCAAATGATATGAGCCGGTGTCCGCGGCATCGGTGCGCGCGAAGAGATGGCCGTCGGCGGAAAACTCCTCCGGCTCGGCCAGAGCGAAATGCACCTTTTCGGCATAGCCCAGCGGCAGCGCCTCGGCGGCTTGCTTCTTTTCCGGCAAATCGGGCGTGAAGCGCAGCAGAGCGTAGGCGGAGGTGGGCAGTGCAATGATCGCCGCGCGCGCTTCGGCGGCGCCGCGCGCGCTGCGCACGCGCACATGCGCGCCGCCAACATCAATCGCGTCGACTTTGACCCCCAGTTCGACCGGCAAGCCCGCGCCAAGCGCGGCGATCAGCGCGCCATAGCCCTCGCGCACGCGCCAATTCTTGCCGGTGTCTTCGTAGCGCGCATAATCGCGCGCATCGATCTGATCAAGCGCGGCGCCGCTGATGTAAGAGAACACCGCATCGATCAGCGCATTCCAGCGCCCGCCCGGATCGAGATAGGCGCTCGCCGCGCGCACGCCATCCTGCTCGGCTTCCTCGCCGATGCGCTGCTCGAACGCACCGAAGGCGCGGCCAAAGGCGGCTTGTTCTTCGCCGCTCATGCCGTGCGCTGCGGTTTGCTTCTGCCACGGCGCTTCGCTGCGATCGACGTTAAAGCCCGATGCCTCAGCCATGGCGGCAAGCACATTGTGCTCGGCCGAATGCAGCCAGCCGCAACCAAGATCGAGCGGGGTGTCGTCAACGGCCAAGGTTTGCGCCCGCCCGCCGATGCGCTCGCGCGCCTCCAAGATGACGAAGCGTGCGCCGGCCTCGCGCAGCTTGCGGCCCGCGCCAATGCCTGCCGCGCCGGCGCCGATGACGATCACATCATAGAGCTCGGACATCCCGCATCTTAACGCGGCGGCTGCCTCAGGGGCGCCCTTCCGAAAAGATTTGGTGGCGTAGGCCCGACAGGACTCGAACCTGTAACCAGACCGTTATGAGCGGCCGGCTCTAACCATTGAGCTACGGGCCCCCAATAGTCGCCGCGGGCATGTGCGATGCGCTGGGACTGCGCGTCAAGCCGGGCGCCCATTCAGCCGCCAGCCCGGGCGCTGCCGGATTTTGCAGCTGAGACACCGCGCCCCATATGCAAATGACTCGCAACTAGGCATAATGAGGGCCAGCTACGGATCGACTCATGCACATCGCGGACTTGGCCGAGGGCGAGCGGGCGCGCGTCGTGGCCATCGCCGCCCCCTCACCCGAATTGGAAGCAAAGCTCCGCGAGATCGGATTCTGCGAAGGCGATGAGGTGCAATTGCTCACCCGCGGTCCGCTCGGCGGCCAGCCGCTTGCGGTCCGGCTGAACCGGCGGGTCATTGCCATGCGCAAGAACGAGGCGGCGGCGGTGCAGGTGGAAGCGTTGACATGAGCAGCCTGAAACTCGCTTTGGTCGGCGCGCCCAATTGCGGCAAGTCCACGCTGTTCAACGGCCTCACGGGCGGGCGCGCCAAGACGGCGAACTATGCCGGAGTCACCGTCGAGCGGCGCACCGGCTGGTTCACCACCCCGGCCGGCGCCCATGTCGAGCTCTTGGATCTGCCGGGCATTTATGGCCTCACCGCACGCTCGCTCGATGAGCGGGTCGCCGCAGATACGATCCTCGGCCGCAACCCGGATGAGAAAGCGCCGGATGGGCTGCTGGTGCTGGTCGATGCCGGCGACATCCGCACCCAGCTGCACTTCATCCTGCAGGTTCGCGCCCTGGGTAAACCCATGGTGCTGGCGCTCAACATGATCGACCTGGCCGAGCGCGACGGGGTGAAGATCGATGTCGCCGCGCTGGAGCAGCGACTCGGGATTCCAGTCGTGCCCACGCGCGCGACGCGCTCGAGCGGACGCGCGGCGTTGCTTGCGCGGCTTGATGAAGAGATCGCGGCGGGCCGCTGGCGTAGCGCCAATCAGCCCTCCCAGCCTTCGCTCTCTGATCTGCAGCGCCAAGCGCGGCAGATCGCGCGCGAGGTGATCCTGGCCGAGCCGCCGATGAACCGCATCACGCGCGCCATCGACCGCGTCGTGCTTAACAAGATCGCCGGCCCGATCATCCTGGCGACGATCCTGTTCCTGATGTTCCAGGCCGTGTTCACCTGGGCCACCGCGCCGATGGACCTGATCGATGCGGGCTTCGCCGCCCTCGGCGACTGGGTGAAGGCGACGCTGCCCGACACCTGGGTGCGCAGCCTCATCGCCGACGGCATGATCGCCGGCGTCGGCAGCGTCATCGTGTTCCTGCCGCAGATCGTGATCCTGTTCGCGCTGATCCTGCTGCTCGAAGCGTCAGGTTACATGGCGCGCGCGGCGTTCCTGATGGACGAGCTGATGCTGCGCGTGGGCCTCAATGGCCGCGCCTTCATTCCGCTCTTGTCGAGCTTTGCTTGCGCCATTCCCGGCATGATGGCGGCGCGCACGATCGAAAACGAACGCGACCGGCTCACCACCATTCTGATTTCGCCGCTGATGACCTGTTCGGCGCGCTTGCCAGTGTACACGCTGATCATCGCCGCCTTCATTCCGCCAGCGAGCGTCGGCCCGTTCGGACTGCAGGGCCTGGTGATGTTCGCGCTCTATCTGGCCGGCATCGTCAGCGCGCTGATCGTCGCTTTCGTGCTGAAGCGCACGGTGACCAAGGGCGCGCCGCAAGCGTTCCTGATGGAGCTGCCGACTTACAAGCTGCCCGACCCGCACGACTTCTTCATCAACCTGTTCGCGCGCGCCTGGGCGTTCCTGCGCCGCGCCGGCACCATCATTTTCTCGGTGTCGGTGATCTTGTGGTTCCTGGCCAGCTATCCGCAATCGCCTGAGGGCATCCGCGGCTCGTTCGCCGGCATGATCGCCTCGGTGTTAGAGCCGATCCTGCGCCCGATCGGCTTCAACCTTGAAATCGTCATGGCGCTGGTGCCGGGCATGGCCGCGCGCGAAGTCGCCGTCGGCGCGCTGGGGACCGTTTACGCCGTGCAAGGCGGCTCGGATGAAGGCTTGGCGAGCGCGTTGCAGCACGCCTGGTCGCTGCCGACCGCGCTCGCCTTCCTGGCCTGGTACGTCTACGCGCCGCAATGTCTGGCGAGCTTGGCGGTGGCGCGGCGCGAGACCAATTCCTGGCGCTGGACCACGCTCCTGATCGTCTACCTGTTCGTGCTCGCCTATCTGGCCGCCGGCGCCACCTATTGGATCGCCACCTGGGCCGGGCTCTAGCTCAATCCTCCAGCAGCGAACGCAGCATCCACGCCGTCTTCTCGTGCACGTTGAGGCGCTGCGTCAGCAGATCAGCGGTGGGCTGATCGTCTGCGCTTTCCACCAGCGGGAAGATGTTGCGCGCGGTGCGCGCCACCGCTTCGTGGCCCTGCACCAGCAGGCGCACCATTTCCATCGCCTTCGGCGGCGCCGCCGGCGCATCGGGCACTGAGCTCAGGCGGCCGAATTCAGCGTAGCTGCCGGGCGCGGCATGCCCCAGCGCGCGGATACGCTCGGCGATCGGATCGACCGCGTTCCACAGCTCCGTGTATTGGGTCATGAACATCGCGTGCAGCGTGTTGAACATCGGCCCGGTGACGTTCCAATGGAAATTGTGCGTGGTCAGGTAAAGCGTGTAGGTGTCCGCCAAGAGCTTCGAGAGTTCCGCGGCGATCTTCGCCCGATGCTCTTCCGAAACGCCAATATCGATGTGCCGCGGCTCTGCTGCCTTCGCCATGCTCATGCTCCTCTAATCCTTCTATAAATCTAGGGGTTCGGCGCTTGCGCGCCAATGCGGCCTATCAAGCGTCAAAAGCGCCCTGCTTGCGATTGAGCGCCGCGGTGCGCCCCTGCCGCGTGACAGCGGCTGCCGGCGCACCTATTATGTTGGCGTGAGGCTCTGATGTTCTTCTTGTGGATTGCCCTCGTCATCCTGTTCGTGATCGGCGTCTCGGTGCTGATCGGGCGCATGATGAGCCCGCGCGCGCCGCGCACGCGTGACCCCATGTCGCGCGCGCAGAAGGTCGAAGCGCTGAAGATGTCCGGCGCCATGCAGCACCGGAAGTCGAACCGCTAAATATGGCCGAGGCCACGCGCGCGCCGCTGCCAGAGGATAAAGCGCAGCGCTATGCGGCGCTGCGCGCAGAGATCGCGGCGGTCATCGCCGGCGAACCCTCTCGCATCGCCCGCTACGCCAGCGCCGCCTCGCTGTTGGCCCAAGCCTTCCCCGATCGCTTCTTCTGGACCGGCTTTTATCTGGTGGACGAAGCCAAGCGGAACGAACTCGTCGTCGGCCCGTACCAAGGCACGCTCGGCTGTCTGCGCATTCCTTTCGGCAAGGGCGTCTGCGGCGCGGCGGCGCAAGCGTGTGCGACCATCATCGTGCCCGACGTACACGCCTTCCCCGGCCACATCGCCTGCGACAGCCGCTCCAATTCCGAGATCGTCACGCCGGTGTTCGACAGAAGCGGCGTGCTGGCGGCGGTGCTGGACGTGGACTCCACCCAGTTCAACGCCTTCGACGAGACCGACCAGGCGGGCCTGGAAGCCATCTGCGCCGATCTTCTGACGCTTGACTAGCCTGCGGCGCGGGTTCGCTTGCCGTGGCCGCGCCAGGCGCTAAGTACGGGCGCTTGGATCCATAGCGGCAGAGTAAATCCGTGGGCGACGCGCAAACCGGCCTCATCCTTTCTCAAATCGCGCAAGCGGGCACTGAAGTGGCGGCCATCGCCAGCGCGCGGCTGCGCGGCTTCGGCCGCAAGAACGATGCTGACCAGGCCGCGGTTGACGCCATGCGTCGCTCGTTCCAGACCGCGCCCTTCTCCGGCAAGGTGGTGATCGGCGAAGGCGAGATTGACGAAGCGCCGATGCTTTATATCGGCGAAGAACTCGGCGCCGGCGGGGTCAAGGCCGACATCGCCGTCGATCCGCTCGAAGGCACCAAGCTGTGCGCAAACGATGCGCCGAACGCGATGACGGTGGTGGCGCTGGCGCGCGCCGGCGATCTCTTGCACGCGCCGGACATGTACATGGACAAGCTGGCGATCGGCCCCGGCTATCCGGCCGGCCTCATCGATCTCGACGCGTCGCCGACGGAAAACGTCACCCGCCTCGCCAAGGCCAAGGGCGTGCCGGTGAGCGCGATCCGCGCCTGCCTGCTCGACCGCGACCGGCACCAGCACATCATCGAAGAATTGCGCCGCGCCGGCGCTGGCATCCGCCTCATTTCCGATGGCGATGTCGCCGGCGTGTTCTGGACCACGGAAGTGGCGCGCTCGGGCGTCGACATCTATTTCGGTTCAGGCGGAGCGCCCGAGGGCGTGCTGGCGGCGGCGGCGATCCGCTGCGCTGGCGGGCAGATGCAAGCCCGGCTCAAGCCGGAGAACGAGCAGGAAGCCGAACGCGCGCGCAAGATGGGCCGCGATGTGAACGCCAAGCTGATGCTGGAAGACATGGTCAAGGGCGATGTCGTGTTCGCCGCGTCGGGCGTCACGGACGGCTCGATGTTCGAAGGCGTGCGCTTCACCGATCACCACGCCACGGTGGAGACGCTGGTGTGGGATTCCTTCACCGGCCGCAAGAGCCGCGTGCGCTCGGAATATCCGCTCTAATTATTGCGGCGTATCGGCGCTCGCCTGCGGCGTTGTGGATGCTTCGTCGATCGCGGCGGCGTCTTCGCTCTCCACCGTGGGCGCAGTTTCCGCAGGCGGCGGCGGCAATCGGCGCGCGAACGCGCTGAGGCCCGGCACGTTCACGGCCCCATCATAGACATTGATCGCCGCGCCTTCGAACGCGGCGCCCACCGGCTCGACCCGGCCGCCCAAACAATCGCCGAGGAAGTGCTCAAGCACGGCGAGGTACGAAAGCCGGTTGGCGGGGCGCACCAGTTCGCGGCCTTCATCGGGAAACACCATGTAGGTGATGCCCGCGCGGCGGATGCGCAGCGCTTGCGCGATCTGATCGGCCTCCGGCCGCGCCAGCGCCTGATCGCGCCCGCCAAGCGCCAGCAACAGCGGATTGCGGATGCGCGTGGCGTGGAACAGCGGCGATTGCTGGCGCAGCAGCTGGCGGCCCGCGGCGCTGCGCGTATCGCCGACGCGCGCATAATAGGCCTCGCGCATCCAGGCCGGCGCGCCATCGACGATGGCGAACAGATTGCCGGTCGAGCCGAAGCTCGCGCCACAGCGAAATCGCTCGGGCGCGAAAGCGAGCGCGGCCAGCGTGGCGTAGCCGCCAAAACCGTTGCCAAGGATGGCGACATGATCGGCTTCAGCGACGCCGTTGCTCACCGCCCATTGCACGGCGTCAACGAGATCGTCCTGCATGCGCCCGCCCCACGCGCGGTCGCCGGCGTTGAGGAAGGCTTTGCCGAAGCCGGCCGAGCCCCGGTAATTCACGCTCAGCACCGCATAGCCGCGATTGGCAAGCCATTGGTGCAGCGCGCTATAGCTGTAGGAATCGCGCGACCATGGTCCGTCGTGCGGCGCGATCACCAGCGGCACCGGCTGCGAGGGCCTGCCATCGCTGTCGGGATCGGAACCGATCGGCAGCGTCAGGTATGAGACGAGCGTCAGCCCATCGCGCGCTTCGATCTCAACCGGCCGCATCGGTTGCAGCGGCGCCTGGTCGAGCGCGGGGCGATGGCGGAACAGCAGCGTCAAGCGCCGGCCGTTGCGATCGGCGCGGTCGTACAACAGCGAACGCGCTGGCGTCGTCGGCCCCTCTTCGACCACGATCCAGCGCGCATCGTCATTGCTGCGCGAGACGACGGTGAAATCCCCGGTCAGCTGGCGGTCGAGGAAATCGAGATCGGCTTGCGCTTCGGGATCGAGCGCGCGCCATTCGCGGCGCAGATATTCGGTGGCGAACGCTTCCGGCGCATTAGTCGAAGGATCGAGCCAGGCGTCGACGACGTCCGCCCGCGTGCTTTCGCCGAGCACGCTCTTGGCGCCCGTGCTGGCGTCGACGCGCACCAGCGCGGTGCGATCACGCCCGGTGGAATCGAACATCAGGAAGCTGCGGCCGTCCGCCTCGAATGCAATCGGCTGCGAAGCCAGCGCGTCCGCGTAGGGAATCTCGAACAGCGCCGTTGCGCGTCCGTTCGGCGCGAACGCGTTCAGTTCGGCGCCGCCGTCCGGCGTTGCGCGCAGGCCCAGGCGCACGCGGTTGTCGCGGTCGAGCACGAAGCGGGCAAAGCCGCCGCTGTTGCGCTGGAGCAGCGTGCGCTCGCCGCTGGCGATGTCGATGCGCACCACGTCAGGCCAAGCGCGGTCGCGCTGGTTTAGCGTGATGACGGCGCCGCCCGGATCGTTCGGCGACAGCGCCAGCACCTCGGCGCGCACGCCAGCCGGCGTCAGCGCGCGCTGCGCCCCGCCATCGGCGGAGACGGCGTAGAGCCGCCAATTCTCATCGCCCTGCTCGTCCTGCAGGAACAGCAGTGTGGCGTTGTCCTGGGCCCAGAAGAAGCGGCGCACGCCGCGGGTGCGGTCGTCGGTGACCGGCCGGGCCTCATCCATCGCATCGACGGACAGCACCCAGAGGTTCTGCACCCCGTCGCGCGGGGCCAGGAAGGCGACGCGGTCGCCGCGCGGCGAGAGCTGGCCGCCCTGGCGGACAGGATCGCCGAACAGATCGGCGCGGGAAATGCTGGGCGGGGCCGCCGCCTGGGGCGCAGGCGCGGTGTCGCCCTGCCGGTCGCAGCCGACCAGCACGAAGGCAAGCCATAAAGCCGCGGCGGCTCCGGCCCAGGATCTGGTCGCTCTCGGCCCCACCTCAAAACCTTACAGGTTCGTCATCCCCGATCCAACGCGTATGCCTGACAAGGTGTTCACCTTTACGGCAGGGGTTAGGCGAGGGGTGCGACAGGTTCGCCCGGGCGGCCACTTTTGACACCCCAGGCAACCGGCCCTATCTCCCTGCCGCTTTGGCCAAATCGACTCATCTCCCCACCGCCACCGGCGCTCTCGTTCTCGCCGATGGTGCCGTCTTCCTGGGCGAAGGCCTGGGCGCTGTTGGCGCCGCCGAGGGCGAGGTCTGCTTCAACACCTCGATGACCGGCTATCAGGAGATCCTCACCGATCCTTCCTACGCCGCCCAGATCATCGCCTTCACCTTCCCGCACATCGGCAATGTCGGGACCAATTCCGAGGACATCGAGACCTCCTCGCCGGCGGCGGCTGCGGCTGCACGCGGCGCAGTGTTTCGCGCGCGTCCGACGCAACCATCGAACTGGCGCGCTAATGACGATCTCGATGCGTGGCTGAAGAAGCGCAACGTCGTCGCGCTCGCCGGCATCGACACGCGCGCGCTGACACGGCGCATCCGCGAGCACGGCATGCCGAACGCGATCATCGCGCACGCGCCCGACGGCAAGTTCGATCTCGACGCCTTGAAAGCAAAAGCGAAGGCGTGGCCGGGGCTCGAAGGGCTCGATCTAGCGAAAGACGTCACCACCGCGCAGAGCTACGTCGTCAGTGAAGGCCGCTGGCAATGGCCCGATGGCGTGCCGCAAATCAGCAAGCCGAAATTCACCGTCGTGGTCATGGATTATGGCGTCAAGCGCAACATCCTGCGCGCGCTCGGCGACATCGGCGCCAAGACCATCGTGCTGCCCGCCACCGCGACGGCGGAAGAAGCGCTCGCGCACAAGCCGGACGGCATCCTGCTCTCAAACGGCCCCGGCGATCCGGCCGCCACCGGCAAATACGCCGCGCCTGAAATCCGCAAGCTGGTCGACAGCGGCAAGCCGGTGATGGGCGTGTGCCTCGGCCACCAGATGCTGGGCCTGGCGCTCGGCGCCAAGACGCAGAAGATGCCGCAAGGCCATCACGGCGGGAACCATCCGGTAAAAGACAAATCGACCGGCAAGGTCGAGATCGTGTCGATGAATCACGGCTTCGCCATTGATGCTGCGACGCTGCCGAAGGGCGTGAAGGAAACCCACGTCTCGCTGTTCGACGGCTCCAATTGCGGCATCGAGCTTGAAGGCAAGCCGGTGTTCAGCGTGCAATATCACCCCGAAGCCTCGCCCGGCCCGCAAGACAGCCACTACCTGTTCGAACGCTTCGCCAGGCTGATGGCGAAGAAGGGCAAGGCGGCGTAAGGGGCCGCGGGCGGCGGGTTGTGGCCCTAAGCGGACAATGATTGAACACGGATGTTCCCTCTCCCGGTTAGGGAGAGGGTGCCAGTGAGCGAAGCGAACGGCGGGTGAGGTTTGCGGCGCATGAAGGTTGGCGTCACATCTTGCACCGCCGGTAAACCTCATCCGGCCGCTTCGCGGCCACCTTCTCCTTAGCCAGGAGAAGGAACGCGGAGCCCGCTCTTGGCCCAAAGCGGACATGACACCCGGATCAGAAATCGCTTAGCGTCACGCATGGCAACGAGCGGCCCCGACGCGCGCAAGATCGCAATTCAGGCGACGCGAGACGCATTCGCGAACGAAAGCTGCGACCTCGTGAGGATGGGCGCAGCTCCTCATAAGATCGATGCGTTTGTCGCGACGGGGCAGATTTCGCTAGTGATCGCCCCGTATTTCCGACTTGCCTACGGGGCGCTCCAACTAAACGCGACTATCGCATTCGTGGATCGGGAGTTTGAGCGGCTTCGCGGCCGAGATGCCATCACACAAGAGAGTTTGGGCGTATTTGGCGCTTTTTCGGCAAACTTCCCAACGCTCAGCCGCTCAGCATGGATCGAGCGCAGCGATCTGAGTCACGGCCTCGCACAAGCGCTCGCGCCGTATATGGACATTGTCAGAACCTACCCAAGAGACCGGCAAGGTTTTCAATTGGCGGTCAGTTCCGGCGTAATCTGCGATCTGCCATCACGTTATTTTCTCGCAGGTCCAATGCTAGCCGAGCGTAGGCGCGATTTCCTGGGTTGGCTGGGCGTGGGGCCCGCAGGGGCGACGAGCTGACAGGGAGTTCGTGTGTCCGCTACCGGCGAAAAGCGCCCGCACCGCCTCTCCCTCGCTAGCCCTCGCCGTACGCGCACGCCATAAAGCGCCATGACCAAACCCGCGCTGCTCGTTCATCCTCCGCTCGGCCCGTTTGAGGCGCGGCTGGCCGATTACGAGGTCGTGCATTGGCCGACCGAGCGCAAAGACATCCGCGCGGCGATC
>JAEUMR010000044.1 GCA_016791385.1 Hyphomonadaceae bacterium | reverse complement strand
CGCGAAGCGGCCAAGCGCGGCGCGCAGGTGATCTTGCCGTCGGAGCTGTTTCAGGGCCCGTACTTCTGCACCACGCAGGAAGAGAAATGGTTCGAGACCGCGTTCGAGGCGAAGTCGCATCCGTGCGTGAAGGCGCTTGAGCCGGTGGCGAAGGAACTCGGCGTCGTCATCCCCGTGTCGATCTACGAGCGCGACGGCCCGCACTATTACAATTCGCTCGTCATCGTCGATGCCGACGGCAAGCAGCTCGGCATCTATCGCAAGAGCCACATTCCTGACGGCCCCGGCTACCAGGAGAAATACTATTTCCGCCCGGGCGATACCGGTTTCAAAGTCTGGCACACTGCCTATGGCCGCATCGGCGTCGGCATTTGCTGGGATCAGTGGTTTCCCGAATCCGCGCGGGCGATGACGCTCGCGGGCGCCGAAGTTTTGTTTTACCCAACCGCAATCGGTTCGGAGCCGCACGACGCCTCGCTCGACACGCGCGATCCGTGGCGGCGGGCGATGCAGGGGCACGCGGTGTCGAACGTGATCCCGGTCGTTGCCTCAAACCGCATCGGCACCGAAGCCAGCGGGCAGACTTTCTATGGCTCGTCCTTCATCGCCGACCATCGCGGCGATCTGGTCGAAAGCTTCGACCGCAGCGAGGAAGGCGTGCTCGTGCACACGTTCGATCTCGACTTCCTCGACCGTCACCGCGCCGCCTGGGGTTTCTTCCGCGACCGGCGCACGGAGTTCTATCGTTGATGGCCACGCCGCTTCGCATCGATTTCATCTCTGACATCGCCTGTCCGTGGTGCGTGATCGGCCTGCGCTCGCTGCTGGTGGCGCTGAACAATCTGGACGGTGAAGTGGAAGCGCAAATCCGCTTCTGGCCGTTCGAGCTCAATCCGGACATGCCGCCGGAGGGCGAGAACACGACCGAGCACGTGCAGAAGAAGTACGGCTCCAACGCCGAGCGCTCCGCCGCCGTGCGCCAAGCGATCAAGGAGCATGGCGAAGCGTTGGGCTTCACCTTCAATTACGGCCCCGACAGCCGCATCTGGAATACGTTCGACGCGCACCGGCTGTTGGCGTGGGCGTTGCCGCAGGGCAAGCAGCTGGCGTTGAAGCAGGCGCTGTTCAAGTCGAACTTCACCGATCAGCGGCCGAGCAACGATACAGCGGCGCTGCTCGACGCCGTGCGCGAAGCTGGCCTCGATGCGAACGCTGCGCGCGAAGTGCTGGAGAGCGGCGCCTTTGCCGATGAAGTGCGCGCCGAGGAAGAGCAATGGCGCGCCAACGGCATCCAGGCGGTGCCCTCGGTGATCTTCAATCAGCGCTGGCTGATCCAAGGCGGACAGCCGCCGCAGATCTTCGAGCAGGCGATCCGCGACATCATCACGGGCAACGCGAAAGAAGCGTAAGCGCCTCGTCGCGCACGCGCGCATCGCCATAGGCCAAGACGCGGCCGCCTTGCGCGGCGAAGCCGCCGTTCCAGCCGCACACGCCGCCGCCCGCGCCGGTGACGATCGGGATCAGGGCGGCGATGTCGAACGCGCGCAAGCCGCTCTCGACCACGCAATCGATGTGGCCGGCCGCGATCATTGAGTAGGCGTAGCAATCATAGCCGTAGCGCGTGAGCTTGGATGCGCTGCGAACCTTGCCGAACGCCTCCGCCTCCGCGCCTTTGAACAGGTAGGGATCGGTGGTCGAACAAATGGCGCCGGCCAGGCGCGCGCACTCCCGCGTACGCAGCGCCTTGCGCGCGCCGCGGATGACCGAATCCGCGCCGCTGTTCCAGCCACGATATCTCTCGTCGAGATAGGGCTGGTCCATGATTCCAAGGATTGGCTCGCCCTCATAGGCGAGCGCGATCAGCACGCCCCAGGTCGGCAAGCCGGCGACGAAGGCGCGCGTGCCGTCGATTGGATCGACGATCCATTGATAGCCGCTCTGCGACAGCGTCTCTTCGAATTCCTCGCCGAGGAAGCCGTGGCTGGGGTGGGTGCGTTCAACCATCTCGCGCATCACGCGTTCGGAGGCTTTATCCGCCTCCGTGACCGGATCGAGAAAGCCGTCGGCGCCGCCCTTGTCCTCGACCCCGTGTTCAGCGCGAAAGTACGGCAGGATCGCTTCGCGCGCGGCGTCGGCGAGCGCATCGGCGAAGGTGAGCAAAGCCGGGATGTCGTGGGTCTTCATGATCGAATGGCAGTGTGCGCTGCGCGCCCGCTTATGCGCAACGGCATTCTGGCGCGAGGCGGCGCCGTTTCAGCCCGCGCACGGTTGCTGCGCGCGCGTGCTCGACGTCATCAGCCGCAGATCCGGCGAATCGAGCGCGGTCAGTACTGCGCCATCGGCGTGATAGAGGTCGTCGGCGTAGCGCACCACGCCGCCATCGGCGACGGCCGTCATGTACAGCACATACACTTGCAGCGGCGCCGCGAGCGGCAGGCGCTGCGTGGCGCCTTGATCGATCTCGCTCTGGAGCGATGCGAGGTCCAGGCCGAGCACGGCGGATGCAAGGCCCGCGGGGTCTTGCACACGGATGCAGCCGTGGCTCAGCGCGCGGTTGGCGCGCTCGAACAGGCCGCGCGCCGAGGTGTCGTGCAGATAGACGTCATAGGCGTTCGGCATTTCAAACTTGAGTTGGCCGAGCGCGTTGCCGGCGCCCGCACGTTGCCGCAGCGTGTACGGGAACGGGCGCGCGTGCCAGTTGACGTCGGCGAGCGGCACGGCGTGGCCGCTTGAATCGAGCACTTCGAAGTTCTCTGCCGCCGCCGCGCCCGGGTTGCGGCGGAAGCGCGGCAGCAGCTCGTTAGCGACAATGCTGTGCGGCGGCGTCCATGTCGGGTTGAGCGTCACCGCTTCGATGCTGACGCTGAACACCGGCGTCGGCGTGCGGCGCGCACCGACAATGACGGCATGCGTCTCAGTTCCATTGAGGCCATGATAGACGGCTTCGAAATGCGGAATGCGCACCTCGACCCGCTCCGCAGGCATGTCGCGCGGAAGCCAGCGCCAGCGCTCAAGGCTTGCGCGTAGGCTGTCGAGGCGATCGGCGCGCGAGCGTCCGTTCGCGTCTTCTGTGTTGGCGGGCTCGGCGAGGACGCGGACGTATTCTGCGCTTAAGGCCTGATATTCGTCGCCTTGTGGTTTGAGTGCGTAGAGCAGCGCCGAAGGCATGGCCCCAGCGGTGCGTGCTTGCGAGAGCGCTTCAAGATCCGGCGCGGGGGGACGGGGAATGTGCCAGTCGTTGGCGACGCGGGCGGGGTCGGTGGCGCCGTTCGCGTACTCGCCAGCCAGCCTGCGGAACAGCGCCTCCGCGGTTTGATCCAGCATCTCGACCGCGCCGGCATCGCGAGCGCCACGATTCTGCAGCGCGGCGATCTCGTTGAGGGCGGCCTCTTCGCTGGGCAATCCTTCGCGCGCGGCTTGCCGCGCTGCTTCCGCTAAGTCAGCAATGGCCGCCTCGCTCCACGCCGGCGCGGGCAAGGCGGCGATTTCCGGGGCGGTCCCGCTCACGTGCGCCCCGCCACAGGCAGCGAGCGGCAATAAGGCGGCGAGGCAGAGGGCCTTCCAGCGTTTCATGGCTCTCAACATGGGGCGAAGGCGCGCGGCGCGCCATTGCTTTGGCGCAAAACAAAGTGAAACGGGCCCGGCTTTGGCAGCCGAGCCCGTCTTCCCCTTCGCCCCTCACGGACGCAGCGTTCAGGCCGCGTCGGTGGATTCGTCTTGCAACGCCTTCGCTAGGTCGAGCAGGCGGCGGCGCGGGCGCTCACCGAGCTTGTAATAAGCGCGGATCAGTTCGAGCGTTTCCTTTTGGCTGAGCACGTCGGCCGCGATCAGATCGCGGTCGTTCGCCGGCGCGCCGGCGTTGGCCGGGGTCGCGACTTGCTGCAGGCCTTCGAAGAAATAATTGACCGGCACGTTCAGCGCGACGGCGAGTTCGTAAAGACGGCTCGCGGTGACGCGGTTGGCGCCGCATTCGTACTTTTGAATCTGCTGGAAGCGGATGCCGATGGACTCAGCCAGCTGTTGCTGGGTGAGGCCCAGGAGCCGGCGACGGCGGCGGAGCCGCTTGCCGACATGGAGGTCAGTGGCGTTAGCCATTTGATGCGCCCTTGTTCGCGGCGGTTCCCCCATGGGCCCGCCTTTATGCGACCGGGAAGAGAGCAGGAGCCGTGCCACGCAACATTGGAGCGAATTGCGCGCTCTTGAGCGCTATTTCGCGTTTACCAGCGCCAAGAAAGCGAAAACTGCGCCGTAATGGAGCGGCGCACTGATGCGCCCAGGTGTGGCGCCACGTCTTGATCACTGGCGGCGGGAATGTTTCCCGCGGGGAGTGGTGGTTAACCCGCTTCTCTCGCTTTGGCGGCGCGCTTGCGCTCGTTGGGATCGAGATGGGCTTTGCGAATGCGGATGGCGGCGGGGGTGACTTCAACCAACTCGTCGTCTTCGATCCAGGCCATCGCCTGTTCGAGCGTGAGGCGGCGCGGCGGCGTCAGGCGGATGGTTTCGTCCTTGCCCGAAGCGCGCACGTTGGTGAGCTTCTTGCCCTTGAGCGGGTTAACGTCGAGGTCTTCGCCGCGCGAGTTCTCGCCGATGATCATGCCTTCATAGACGTCTTCGCCATCGGCGATGAACATCTGGCCGCGCTCTTCGAGATTCCACAGCGCATAGGCCGTGGACTGGCCGCTATCGTTCGAGATCAGCGCGCCATTGCGGCGCCCGGCGATCTCGCCGCGCCAGGGCGCCCAGGAATGGAAGAGCCGGTTCATCACGCCGGAGCCGCGCGTATCGGTGAGGAATTCACCGTGATAGCCGACCATGCCGCGCGAAGGCGCGTACATGACAAGGCGCGTCTTGCCCCCGCCTGACGGACGCATGTCCTGCAGTTCGGCTTTGCGGATGCTCATCTTCTCGATGACGACGCCGGTATATTCATCGTCAACGTCGATCACGACTTCTTCGATTGGCTCCAGCGTCTGGCCGTTCTCTTGCCGCGTCAGCACTTTCGGGCGCGAGAGCGAAAGCTCGAAGCCTTCGCGGCGCATGGTTTCCACCAGCACCCCGAGCTGCAATTCGCCGCGGCCGGCGACTTCGAACGCGTCCTTGTTGTTCGTCTCGGTGACGCGAATGGCGACGTTCGATTCAGATTCCGCCATCAGGCGGGCGCGGATGACGCGGCTTTGCACTTTGTCGCCGGCGCGGCCCGCAAGCGGGGAATCGTTGATCGAGATGGTGATCGCCAGCGTCGGCGGATCGATCGGGATCGACGGCAGCGGCGCGGCGAGATCGAGCGTGCCAATGGTGTCGGCGACGGTGGTTTCAGTGAGGCCGGCGATGGCGATGATGTCGCCGGCTTCTGCGCTCTCCACCGGCACGCGCTTGAGGCCGCGGAAGGAGAGCAGCTTGGTCAGACGGCCGCGCTCGATTTCTTTGCCATCGCGCGACAGCGCCTTCACGGTATCACCGACTTTGACGCGGCCGGCTTCGACACGGCCCGTCAGCACGCGGCCGAGGAAGGAATCGGAATCGAGCATGGTGACGAGGAACGCGAACGGCTCGTCCTTGTGTGCGATCGGCGCGGGCTCGGGCACGTGGCGCACGATCAATTCGAACAGCGGCGTCAGATCCTTGTGCTCATGGGCCATGTCCGTCTTGGCCCAGCCTTCCTTGCCGGAGGCGTAGAGGATCGGGAAATCGGCCTGCTCGTCGCTGGCGCCGAGCGCGAGGAAGAGTTCGAAAATCTCGTTGAGCGCACGATCGGGGTCGGCGCTCGGGCGGTCGACCTTGTTCAGCACCACCATGGGCTTGAGGCCGCGCGCCAGCGCCTTCGACAGCACGAACTTGGTTTGCGGCATCACCCCTTCGCTGGCGTCCACCAACAGCACGCAGCCATCGACCATGCCGAGGATGCGTTCGACTTCGCCGCCGAAGTCGGCGTGGCCGGGGGTGTCGACGATGTTGAGGCGATATTCCTCCCCGTCCTTGTCCCAGAGGATCGAGGTGCACTTGGCCAGGATGGTGATGCCGCGCTCGCGCTCCTGGTCGTTGGAATCCATCGCCCGTTCCTGGCGGGCCTCGTTGGCGCGGAAGGCGCCGCCTTGAGCCAGGAGTTGGTCGACCAGGGTGGTTTTGCCGTGGTCGACGTGCGCGATGATCGCGAGGTTGCGGAGGCGCTCGGCCATTAAAGTGATGCTTTCAGAAGAGGAGGGCGCCTTCTGCACGGCCCGGGCGCCTGCTTCAACGGCAGCGGTGTGGATTTCTTATGCACGACCCATCCGCAATTGCATGTGTGCAAGTGCAATATAGAATGGAGCCTAGAAAATAGCAACAAAATCAATATATTCACGAAGTTCTCGAAATCGTGAGGATTTCCCAAGCTTGCGCTTTGCTGCACTGCACATTAGTTTTTGACCGTGCGGCGTTTCGCGACGCCGCCGCGCCCTATTCGGGCGTTTCCTCCCTATTGACCTTCACCGCCGGGCCTCTGGTCCGGCGGTTTTCTTTTGCGCCGCGCCAGACGGAGTGGCGCCCGCGCCGAGCCCGTGCCGGGCGAGGGAGAGGGGATGCGGCCGCTAAGCGAGCGGCGTGCGGATGGGGCGCCGCCCAGCTACGCCAAGCTCTGATGCAACGCCGCCGCCGACAGCGCTTCGGCCAGCCGGCTCATGTCGGCGCGCACGCGCATGAAGCCTTTGGTGCGCTCCAGCGTGCGTTCATCGACATAGAGCGCGCGGTTGAGTTCGATCTGTAGCGCGTGCACGCCGGTGAAGGGGCGGCCATACGTCTGCGTGATGTGCCCGCCGGCGAAGGGCGTATTGCGCGCTACGCGATAGCCGAGCCGGCGCAGTGTCGCTTCCGCCAGCGCCGTCACCGAAGGATGACACGAGGCGCCGAAGCGGTCGCCCAGCACGATGTCAGGCGCGTGCGCGCCGCGCGCGCTCGATGGCATCGAATGGCAATCGATCAGCACCGCGCAGCCGAAGTGCAGGTGGGTTTCGTCGAGCAGATTGCGCAACAGCGCGTGATAGGGGCGGTGCACGGTGGCGATGCGGCGCTCGGCGTCTTCGAGCGAGAGCTTGCGCCGGTAGATGTTCTGGCCATCGCCGCTGACGCGCGGAATGGCGCCAAGGCCCGCCTGCACGCGCGCGGATGCGGCGTGGACCGCATGCGGCAGCCGCTGTTCGAACATGTCGGGATCGAGTTCGGCGGGGTCGCGGTTCAGATCGACATAGGAGCGGGCGATGGTGGCCGAAAGCACCGCCGCGCCATGCGCCGCCGCACCCGCGAACAATTCGTCGACATAAGCGTCTTCCGAGCGGCGCAGGCTGATCAGCGGCACGCGCGTTTCCGCCAGCAGCTCGGCCGGATAGCGCCGGCCGCTGTGCGGGGACGCGAACACGATCGGCGCGGTGCGGCGCAGCGGCTCGATCAGCACGTAGGGAAGCTCGACCTCACGCTCGGCGGCGCTCTGCGCGAGGGCAGGCGCGGCGCTGGCGCAGGGTTCGGTCGGGTCCATGACACAATAGTTCGCCCCGGGCGCGCGGGGCGTCAATGTCAGGCTCTGTTAACCCGCTGCGGCGGGCGCCTTCAGAGCGCCTTTACCTGCCTTATGCTAGGCGCTACGGCTTCGATGAGGGGGCCGGAAAGTTCCGGAGCTGCGGCGCATGGCGCGTATCCTGTTGGCCGAAGACGATGACTCGCTCAGGCAATTCCTGGTGACGAGCCTGACCCGCGCCGGGCACGACGTGGCCGGCTATGGCGACGGCGATTCGGCCTGGGAAGCGCTTGAACACGGCACCTTCGACCTGTTGCTCACAGACATCGTCATGCCCGGCCTCGACGGCATCGAGCTGGCGCGCCGCGGCGCCGAGGCCGACCCGGCCATGAAGATCGTTTTCATCACCGGCTTCGCCGCCGTCGCCCTCTCGGCCCACAGCCAGGCCCCCAAGGAGGCCAAGGTGCTGTCCAAGCCCTTCCACCTGAAGGATCTGGTGGTCGAGATCGAACGGGTGATCGCCGCCGCGTGAGGGCGGGAGATGGCCAAGTCGCCAGATCGCCAACCGCGCTGCGCTTCCTATTGTCCGAATTCCCGATCTGGCGACTTGGCCCTTTGGCGATTTGGGCCCTTTGGCGATCTGGCTGCTCAAGCGCTTGCCCGCCAGCCCGGCCCCGGTCTATATCGCCCCACCCAACGGTGACCTTTGATGGTATCGGGCGCGTAGCTCAGCGGGAGAGCACTACGTTGACATCGTAGGGGTCACAGGTTCGATCCCTGTCGCGCCCACCATTTCCTTCTTTTAAATCAAAGCGTTATGCAGACAGCGCGCACGTTCGTTGCCCGCGCAAAAAATTTGGTAGCGATTTGGTAGCGAAGTCGCCGCCACGTCTTGCGATGTGATGATACGGGTTTGCGCCGCCCTGAGACGTCGCAGGCCGCGTCAGGCGCGAACCTTCAACAGGCGCGACCCTCAGAAACCGAGACCGAAGGGCAGGCGCAATTCCTTCGGCGCGGGCATGCGTGTCGGATTGGCAAGCGTGCGCGCCACGTCTTGAGCGCGCGCCTGCATCAATGATTTTCGGATGTCGAGGTGGAGCTCCATCGCCTTGAGGGCGTCGCGCCAGCCTGGCTCGAAACGCAAGACGTTGCGCTTCACTTCCTGTGCGAGCCCCAGATTCTTCAGTTCGCGCGCGCGCGTCTTGAGCGCGTCGGTCATGTCCGGCGATCCGTTGGGCGCGCGAAGTTCGGCGAGGCGAACTTGTCCAGTCGCATCGAGCTGGCCTGCGATCAGCATATCAAGCCGTGTCGGCGCATGCGCCAGCGCCTCGCGCTGCAGCGCCTGGCGTGCATCGTCGCGCGTTCGCTGTCCCAATCGATCGGTCGCCGCCTCGCGGGCGGCGTTGCGAAAGCCGTGTTGGACGAACTCCCTTGGAATGACGAGGTCGCGCCCGTCGTCGCGCACGCCGCGCAAGACAATATGCGTGTGCGGGTTGTCGGTATCGAAGTGATCAACCGCAAACCATTCGAGCTTGGTGCCGAGCGCGGTCTCGGCGCGCGCCATCACGTCCCGCGTGTAGGTCTTGAGGTCGCCGAGGCGGCCGCCATTCTCGGCCGACAGGATGATCCGGAAATGGCGTTTGTCAGACTGCGCCCAATGCTCGGCGAGGCGCGCGCCGCTCACGCTATCGCGCGCGGCGTCATAGAATACCCAATGCTCCTGGCGCGGAGCTTGGCGGCGATCGCTTTCAGCCCGGCTCTGGGCGCCGTCTCGTTCCGTCTCAGTTTTTGAGAGCCAGATCTCCTCGGCCTTCGCGGCGGAATCGCGCGCGATGTAGCGCGCATGAGCTTTGAGCGCGCCGCCTCCGCCCT
>JAEUMR010000027.1 GCA_016791385.1 Hyphomonadaceae bacterium | reverse complement strand
TTGAAACGACACGCCCACGGGTTTGGCAGTTTTTCGCGTAAAGCTCTGAAATCGCGGCGCAGGCCCAATCTCTCACGGATTCGCACTCGCGCCGACAATGCGGCTTAGCTCCATCGCCCATGCATCGAGCGCCGCCCGCTTCTCGCGCAGATACTCGTTGCGGTCGTAGACCCGGCTCACCGCTGAGCCCACCAGGTGCGCGATCACACGCTCTGCGACTTCATAGCCGACGCCGACACGCTCGCTGGTCAGCAGCGTCCGCCCAGTGCGGCGCAGATCGTGCGGACTGGCGTGCGCGAGCCCAAGCGCTTTGCAGCTGCGCGCCATCGCGCGGGTGAGACGCTTGGCTTCAAGCGGCGCTTCGCCGCCGCGCGCCGGAAACGCGAACTCACTCTTCGACAGTTCAAACGCAGCTTTGAAGCGCGCGAGCGCTAAGGTCGAGAGCGGCACTGCGTGCGCGCGTTTGCCCTTCATCCGCTCGGCCGGAATAATCCAGAGCTTGTCGTCCCAATTGAATTCCTCCACGCGCGCGCCCGCCACCTCGCCGGCGCGCTGCAGCGTGATGAGGCAAAGTTCGAGCGCAAGCGCGCCGCCCGGCGACACCACGTTGATCTTGCGCTGGCCCTCTTCCGAACCAGCTTTGAGCCCCTTGCCTTCATTGCGTTTGGCCGCTTGCCAGAACGCCCAGAGCTTCTTCAGCTCCGCCGCATTGAGGATGCGGTCGCGGCTCACCTCCGGAAACAACCGCTCAATCGCCAAGGCCGGATTGGCGTCGATCAGGTCGCGCTTCAGCGCATAGTTCAGCACCTGGCGCACAATCGCGTGGGCGCGGTTGGCGGTGACGCCGCCGACGCGGGCGCCGACATCTTCGATGAACGAGATGATCTCGCCGCGCTTTAGATCGGCGTAACGCTTGGCCCCGAGCTTCGGCAGGATGTGGTTGTCCAGGAGCCAGCGTTCATAATCGAGCGTGCTGGCCCGTTTGCGCCGCGCCGCATCGGCGCTGTAGCGCGCTTCGAGCGCGGCGAAGCTTTCCTGCTTTTTGGCTTTTTCCCGTTTGATCGCCGCACGTTTGGCTTCGACCGGATCAACGCGGCGCACGGTGAGATCGCTCAGCGTATCGAGCGCCTTGGCGCGCGCAGTCTTCAGCGTGATCGCCCGCGCGTCGCCGAGCGCAGCCTCACCGCGGCGGCCGTCGGCGCTATAGCGCAAAATGTAGGACTTCGCGCCCTTGGCAGTCACGCGCAGGAAAAGGCCTTTCACTTGGTGATCGGGGATCCGCAGCTTGCCCGTCGCAGGCGCCGCGATGGCGTTGACGACGTCCTGGGTCAGCTCGCCGGCTTGGCGGCTCGCCGCAAGCCGGCGCCCGGCGCGGCTGCGCGGCGGCGCTGGTTTGCTGAACCTGGCTTCGATGATGTCCGCCACATCGGCCTCACTGGCGCCCGCGTTTTGCAGGCCTGAGGCGACGCTAGCACCCCGTTCTGTGCCCCACCAGTGCCCCACTTTGCCGTCGGATTCAGTCGGCTTGCTTCGATAGCAAAACAACTTACGACTACGCGATACTCGATTTAATGACGTAATATCTGTAGCTTACGTTGTCATGGCGTCGATCGGCTGATCGGATGTAGCTTGCGTGAAATTGGCTGGGGGACTGGGGGTCGGGAGTTCGAATCTCCCCGCTCCGACCAACACTTAGCCCCATTTCGCCAACCCGTTTTTACAGGGCCTTTTACAGCAGCGTTCGCGGATTGGTCCGTCTCTGGACTGGACCGGGCATTCGCCTCATGACGCTTGGCGGAGCAAAGTTGCGATCATGCGACTATGGAAGCAACCCGCAAGCATTCGCATTAACGCCGACGCGTTCGCGGTCGAAGGCCTTGATCCACCGCGCGAGCCTGTCGCGCTTGATGACATTCAGGAAGTGACCTTCTTCAAACGCGACGAACTGACCACAGATTTGATATGCTGCGATATTGTGGTGTGCACCGCGCAAGGTGTCGAAACTTGGTTCTTGCATGAAGAACTGCCAGGTTGGGACGACCTCACTCGGCTCCTAGAACGCCTGCCGGGATTTGACAGCCAGTGGTTCCGAAAGGTTGCCTGGCCAGCTTTCGCGTCGAATCCGACTTCCGTCTTCAAGAGAGTCTAAGAGACTTGCATCATGAGAGTTGCCTTTGCATTGGCGCTTGTCGCGGGGGTGGCGGCGGCGTGCGCGACTCCAAGAGTCGGAGGGCCTGTCATCGCAATGCGGTGTCCAGTGTCCGATATCGCCACGGCCCGAAGTATCGCTGTCGCTGTGGTCGCGGCGCACGCGGACGCCGACCATCTAGGTCAAGCTGGATACAGGCTAGATGTGTCCGACGCGGGCGAGTCTTGGCTTGCACAGGACGGACCGCATATGGTGAACCAGGGTGACTCAATCGTGGTTCAGGCCGGTGGCAGCTCGATGCGATTCCAGATTCGCAAATGCAGCGGCGCGGTATCCGCCTTCACGGAGTCCTATTGGCGCTAGTTGACCTGGGCCACGAATAAACGCTCGCGACGAAAGCGGACCTACTCCCTCTTATCGCGCTTCCGCATTCGTTCAATCGCGGAGATGACGACCGCCTTGCGACTGATATAGACGCGACGAATACGCGCCGACTTGCCGGTTTCCCAACCAAGCACTTCGTCAATCTCGCGGTCTTCAAAACCGTTTTGCGTGAGCCGCGCGGCGAACGTCTCACGCCCCCATCAGCACCTGGCCATAAGCGTCGCGGATGGCCTTCTTGTTGATCTTGCCGGTGGCTGTCAGCGGCACTAGGCCGAACAGCACGCGGTCGGGCGTCCACCATTTGACGATGCGCGGGGCGAGATAAGCCAGCACTTGCTGTTCGCTCAGCTCAGCGCCTTCGTGCGCTTCGATCAGCATGATCGGGCGCTCCTCCCATTTGGGATGCGGCACGCCGACGACCGCGGCGATTTTCACACCGGGACAAGCAACAGCGACATTCTCCAGGTCGATCGAGGAGATCCACTCCCCGCCTGACTTGATCACGTCCTTCTTGCGGTCGGTGATGCGCATGAAGCCGAACTGATCGATGGTGGCGATGTCGCCGGTGTCGAACCAGCCATCGGCGTCGACGACGTCTCGCTCGCCGCGGAAATAGCGCTGAATGGTCCACGGGCCCCGCACCATCAGCGCGCCGGAGGTCTCGCCGTCATGGGGCGCCTCGGCGCCATTCTCATCGACCACCTTGAGTTCGATGCCGAATTGCAGGCGGCCCTGGCGGGTCCAGATCGCTTCATCAAGCTTGTCCTCGCCGAGCGCGGCGAGCGCAGGCGTTGGCGTGGCGATGACGCCGAGCGGGGCGGTTTCGGTCATGCCCCAGATTTGCAGCACTTGGACGCCATATTTGCGCTTGAACGTCTCGGCCATCGCTCGCGGCACGGCTGAGCCGCCGATGACGACGCGCTTGAGTTTGCCGGCGTTCCCGCCGGTCTGCTCCAGGTGAGCCAGATACATGGTCCAAATCGTCGGCACGCCGCCGGTGAAGGTGACGCCCTCGTTGAGGATCAGCTCCTGCAAATGGGCGCCGTCCATTTTTTCGCAGGGGAGCACCAGCTTGCAGCCATTGATCGGCGCCGCGAACGGCAGGCCCCAGGCCGAAGCGTGGAACAACGACGAACACGGCATCACCACGTCGAACGCATCGAAGCCGAAGGCGCTGTTGAGGCCCGAGGCGATCGCATGCAGCACGATGCCCCGGTGCGAATAGAGCACGCCCTTGGGCTCGCCAGTGGTGCCCGAGGTGTAGCACAACATGGCCCCGGCGTTCTCATCAAGCGTTGGCCAAACAAAGCCATCGCTCTCCTGCGCCAGCAGCCGCTCGTAGCACTGCGCGCCGACAGCGCCCGGTTCGTGAGCGCTTTCATCGCTCAGCATGACGAACGTCTTCACCGTCTCCAGTTTCGGCGCGAGCCGTTCCACCAGTGCGAGAAAGCTCTTGTCGAAAAAAAGCACGCCAGCTTCGGCGTGATTGAGGATGTAGGTGATCTGCTCGTCGAACAGGCGCGGATTGACCGTGTTCAAAATCGCCCCAAGGCCCGGCACGGCGTAGAAGAGTTCGAAGTGGCGCAGCGTATTCCAAGCCAGCGTGGCGACCCGGTCGCCCGCTCGAACGCCCAGCCGCTGCAGCGCCTTGGCCGCGCGCTCTGTGCGCCGCAATTCGCCAGCGTAGGTCGAGCGCACGATGGGTTCGTCGACGAGGCGCGACACCACCTCAACGCCGCCATGCGCGCGGGCGGCGAACTTCAAAATGTCGATAACCTGCAGCGGCGTCTGCTGCATCAAGCCTGGGATCATGGAGCGTTCCTGTGTATGCGCCGAGCCTGTCTACGCTAAGGCAGGCGCGGACGCACGCTCGCTCGCCTAGGCGTTGGCCTCATCTTCAGTCAGATTGACGCCAAGAGCGGCCGCGCCTTCCTCCAGATAGTCGCCGAGCAGCGGAATGCTGAGCAGGTAGCGCCGGGTCGGGCCGGTGCGGCGCTCGCGCGCCATGCGCTTGGCCTCGCCCCATTCGGAGGCGTCGAAATCGCCGCGGCCAACCCAGGCGAGCGCGACCAGCGCGATCTGTTCTTCGTCGGACAGCGCATCAATGGCGGCGCCCAGTTCGGCCGCTGTGGGATCATCGCTGCGCGCCTGGATAATGCCCACCTCACCATCGTCGCTCGGACTGGATTCCTCACCGGGCTCCAGCATCGGCACCTGCGCGTCGAAGGCGCGCGCTTCCACGATGAGGAAGGCGAGCGTATCGCGCGGGATGTCGAGCGTTTCAGCGCCCTCGGGCACGCGCACAACCCGGGTCATAAGAAGTCCTCCTTAGCGGCAATAATGCCGGAGACCGTCGTTGCCGAGATAGGTTCCGGTGTAGGGATCAAACGAGCTATAGCGGCGCGCGCAATAGGCGATCCAACCCGGATCGTTGAGGCGCGAGGTCGCGTAGGTCTGCTGCTCCTGGCTGTCGACGACGGCGGCGCCAAGCGCAAAGCCCAGGATCATGCCGACGATCAAGCCGGCGGCGGAATCATGATCATCGTCATCGCGGCCGTGCTGACGCAGCCAGCGCTGGCGCAGCTCCCACTCGTTGCGGTCCCAATTGGGCGGCGGTTGTTGGCGATTATCCCAGCGGTCATTCTGCTGCTCGCGCGGACGGAAATCATGACCCGGCGGAGGGTCTCTGCGGCCTTCCCAATAGGTGTAGGGCGGGGGCGGCTCCTCACGGCGGCGCTGCGCGTAGGCGGGCGCAGCTGTGAGGCTGGTCGAAAACATCAGCGCAGCAAGAGCGATAGCGATCGGGCGATGCATGGCACAACTCCGTTCTTTGAGCAGGATGTGCCCGCCAACCCGCACCGCATTGCGCCAGCGCAAAGGTGGACAGGTTGGGTCCGGCCCGGCGCATTTGGGCCCCGCCGGCAGACGGGGCCCAAGGCTGGGGCATCCAGAATGCGAGGGCTCAGACGCCCAGCGCGGCGCGGGTCTGATGATTCAGACGCCCGTCGGCAGTCAGGTGATGTTCACGTTGGAAGCGCTCAAGAGCGCGCACATAGGCCGCGTTGCGCGTGCCATCGATCGCGCCGGTGTAGAGGTTGACATCCTTCAGCTTCTGCTGCGCGCGCCGGTAAAGATCAGCATGGCTCGCGCGCGCCGGGCTCTGCATCGGCGTAGCAGGCGCCGACACATGCGTGCTGGTCCCTGCAGACGGCGCTACAGCCGGCGGCGCAGCGAAAGCGGATGTCGCCAACAGCGCGGCGGCAAGACCTGGGATGAGGTGCTGAGCTTTCATGACCTTGTCCTCTTCTGCGCGACGTTGCGCAGCGCAACGCCGACACCCCAACATCGCGCATCCTGATCACTGCAAACTCTGCCGCGCCCTACTTCGATGCGAGCCTTGCGAACGCAGTAGCGTCAGGAAAAAGAGAACCGCCCGCGCTGGCGGCGCGGGCGGCTGGAGTGAGCAGACTGGGTAACGGGGCTAGGCGGGCTTGTCCGGCGTCGTGTTCGGGGCCGCCTGCTGAGGCGCGGGCGGCTTGCCGGAGGCGTCAACAGAGGCAGCCGGCGCAGATGCGGGTTTCTCGGGCGCAGCCGGTTGGCTGCTCGCCGCGGCCTGGGACTGCGTGTGCGGCTGGCCAGTTTGCGCATGCGCCGCCAGCGGCGCCAGCATCAGCGCGCTCGCCGCCATCAGGATTTTCAAGGATCGCATCGGATCACCCTCGCTTCGTTCAACGCAGGCTGTTTTGAAGCGGCAAGCCGCCGTCCGGCTGTGCGGCGGCTTACAATTTTGTGGGCTGAGCCCGGCGGCTAGGGACGCGAAACGGACTTGCAGGAGCGCAGAATACCCTGCGCGTAGCGCTCGCCGTCCCGCCGCGCCTTCGCTATGTAGCCAAGGCTGGCCGATCCGGCCGGTTTCGGAAAGGTCTGGGTCATGCCGTTCCGCATATTGGTGGTCGAGGATGACCCAAGCGCCGCCGACTACGTCATCAATGGTCTGCGCCAGGAGGGCTTTACCGTTGAGCCCGCAACCACGGGCCCAGACGCGCTGCACATGGCGACCAGCGAAGCGTTCGACGCCATCGTGCTCGACCGCAATCTGCCGGGCATCGACGGCCTTTCGGTGCTGAAGGCGCTGCGCGCCGCGCAGAAGGACACGCCAATCCTGATCCTCTCAGCGCTCGCGCACGCAGACGAGCGCATCAACGGTCTGCGGGCCGGCGCAGACGATTATCTCGGCAAGCCGTTCGCCTTCTCGGAACTGCACCTTCGGCTGGAGAACTTGCTCAAGCGCCGCGGCGCAAAGAGCGCCGAGACCACGCTCGCCTGCGGCGATCTCAGCATGGATCTGCTGGCCCGGCGCGTCACGCGCGCTGGACGCTCGCTCGACCTGCTGCACCGCGAATTCCAGATTCTGGAGCATCTGCTGCGGCACAAGGACAAAGTGGTCACGCGCACCATGTTGCTGGAACAGGTGTGGGATTATCGCTTCGATCCGCACACCAGCCTGATCGACACGCATATGAGCCGGCTGCGCAAGAAGCTCGATGAGGGCTTCGATAAACCGCTGCTGCATACCGTTCGGGGGGTCGGATACAGGCTCTCAGAATCGCCGTGACCGCCGCGCCCTCCGCGCCCTGGACCCGGCGCTGGAGCGCCGTCATCGTCTTGGCCGCGCTCGCCCTTGTGCTGGCGGCGTGCGCTGCCGCGTTCTGGTACGCCGACGCGCAGGGCGAACGCGTGATCGCCGCACAGCAGCGCGACGCGCTTTCGAATGAACTCGACCTGCTGGCCCAAGTGCAAGCCGACGAAGGCGACCTCGCGCTCGCGCGCGCCATCGCCCGCCGCGCCGCGTTCGGCGGCGGCACAGGGCTTTCGGCGCTGCGCAACAAGGATGGAGCGCTCGTTGCGGGCGATCTCGACGCCTGGCCAAGCGGACTTGCCGCTGACGAAGCATGGGCGCGGGTGCAGACCATCGACGGCCGCTTTCATGGTCAGGTCGCGACGCGGACGCTGGCGCGTGGCTATGTGGCGTTGGTTGGCGATGACGATGACGCCTTCCGCGACTTCCGCCGCGGCATTTCCGGCGCCATGTGGATCGCCATCGCCATCGTCGCCGTCTCCTGCCTTGGCCTTGCAGCGGCGACGACGAACTTCGTGTTGCAGCGGGTGCGGCGCCTCTCGGAAGTGGCGGCGCGCGTTTCGGCGGGCGATTTTTCGGCGCGCGCGCCGCAAGCGGCGATGGGCGGACCTTTCGGCGAAATCGCCGCGGCGCAAAATGCGATGCTGGATCGCATCGAAAACCTCATTGTCGGCCTACGGACGGTGACCGACAGCCTGGCGCATGATCTGCGCACGCCGCTTGCCCAGGTGCGCAGACGCCTGGAACTCGGCCTCACCGAAGCCGCCCCGGACGCCAAGCAGGCTGCGTTGGAGGATGCGCTGACGCAAACCGACAAGACGCTCGCCACGTTCACCGCCCTCGTCGATATCGCCCGCGCCGATGGCGGACTTTCGCGCGACGCGATGGCGCAGACCGATCTTTCCGAACTCGCACACGCGGTGCATGAGCTGTTCGAGCCCTTAGCGGAGGAACGTGGCGTCGCCCTCAAAGCGGAGATCGGCGCGCCGCTCGTTCTCAGCGTGCACAAGCCGCTGCTGATGCAGGCGATGTCAAACCTCGTGCACAACGCCATCAAGCACGCGCCTGCGAACTCCGAGGTGACGATGGCGCTCACCCGCACCGGCGAGGGCGCCGAATTCGTCGTGGCGGACCATGGCGCGGGCATTCCCCCCGAGCGCCGCGCCGACGCGGTCCAGCGCTTCAAACGGCTCGACGCGGCGCACTCCGGGCAAGACGGCCTGGGGCTCGGCCTCGCCATCGTCGATGCATGCGCGCGTCTGCATGGCGGTGCTTTGAGCCTGGAGGATAACGCGCCGGGGCTGCGCGCGCGGCTGCGCATCGCGCACTGACGCCTTACAGCGATGCAAGCTGGCGCATAGGACGGCGCCGTCGTTCCACAGTCACTGTCCGCTCCATGCCGACAGAGGCAAAGCACACCGGCCAAGAAAACGCGCGGCGTCAGCCCATGAGGCCGTTCGGCCTGTTGCTGGCGCTCGTGGTCGGGATCGCCCTGGTCGCTCTGATCGGCTCGATGGACACCCGCGCAGGCGCCGTGAGCGGCGTCCTGCTCGCCGCCGCAGCATTCGCCTTCACGTTTTTTGGGTCGCTGAAATGAGACGAGAAGTTGGCAGCTTCCTTACAGGGAATTGCGAAACGCTCCATGAGCCTGCCCGCACCGGCGCCTAGAACTTGGCCCCGGGGGCCGCTCATCCCTACCCCTCACGCGCACGCGCTCTCTCCCCGCCCCCTCGCGCGCGCGTTCGGCGGCCTGCGAGTTTCGGCCTCGCAGGCCGCCGCCATTTCAGCGCTGTGCTGCGCGCGCCTCAGCCAGCAAAGCGATCACCTCCGCATCGTCGAGCTGATGGAAATCGTCGTAGTAAAAGCCCACCGCGCCAAACCTGGCTGGCGTCGCCAGAAACACGACCTCATCGGCCAGCGCCGCCAACTCGGCGGCGATCTCTGGCGCCGCCACAGGCGCTGCAACGACGACGCGCTTGGGCGAGCGGCGGCGCACGGCGGCCACGGCAGCTTTCATGCTGGCGCCGGTGGCGACGCCGTCATCGACAAGAATAGCCGTCGCGCCCTTGGCTGAGAGCGGCGCCACGCCGGGCAGGTAAAGCCTGCGCCGGCGCTCGATCTCGGCGAGCTGACGCTGCGTCTCGGCGGCGATCTGCTCGCGGCTCATGCCTACGCTGCGAACAATCTCCTCGTTGAGAATGAGGTCGGGATGCTCGCCGTCGACGATCGATCCAGCCGCAAGCTCCTCTTGGCCCGGCACGCCGATCTTGCGCACCAACAGCAAATCCAGCGGCGCTGACAGCGCCTTCGCCACTTCTACGCCAACCGGCACACCGCCACGCGGCAGCGCAAACACGATCGGATGGTCGTACCCGCGTGCGGCCAGCTCCGTCGCCAGAGCTGCGCCGGCGAAGCGGCGATCAGCCAGCGCCATCAGCTCGCCTCAGATATTGTACAAACCAAGCGCACGCCTCGGCGAGGGCCAAGTCGAGCGTACCCGGTTCCTCAAAGAGATGGCTCGCGCCTGGGATAACGGCAAGGCGCGTCTCACACTGCATGCGCCGCTGCGCCGCCTCATTCAGCGCCAACACCTCGGTATCGTCGCCGCCGACAATCAGCAGCGTCGGCGCTTGCACCGCGCTTAGGAACGCGCCGGCTAAGTCTGGCCGGCCACCGCGCGAGACGATAGCGGAGACATCACCCGGCCCTTCTGCGGCTGCGACGAGCGCTGCCGCTGCGCCCGTGCTGGCGCCGAACAGGCCGATCCGCAGCGGCGCAAGGCTTGCCTGCGAGCGCACCCAAGCGATCGCCTCGCCGACACGCCCGGCAAGCAGCGGGATGTCGAACACGTTGGCGCGCTCGTCGCTCTCTTCCATCGTGAGCAGATCGAAAAGAAGAGTCGCAAAACCCTGCTGGCGTAGAATGTCCGCCGCATGGGCATTGCGCGGACTGAGCCGGCTCGACCCACTGCCGTGCGCGAAGATGATGAGGCCCGCCGCGTCCAAAGGCGATGCGAGAATGCCGGGCAGACCGTGCTGCCCAATCGACACGTAATGCGGATTCATGTGCATGCACCGCGCCGGCTGCTGGGCCCAGCGGAGAGAAGATTGCCAGGATCGGCGCCCCAGCCCAGGCTGGCTGGCGGGGGGGACATTGCCTTGAGCAGAGTGAGGCGCCGGTCCGGCTTGTTTAAGTTACCGCCGACTGCGAGAGGACCATTGATCTAGCGCAACTGACTGCAACGGCCTGCACTTACGCCCCCTGCGCAGCGTTCCTGCGCGCGGCGATCGCTTCGGATGAGGCGCTCTGCAGTTCGCGGCTGAACCCAATCGGGTCGGCGATGCGGGGCGTGCGCCAGATGTCGTCGCCGGTGCCATGCACCTCGACCCGGCCAAAGCCGAACAGCCGGCCCCATACGCCTTGGTCGACGTTCACCGCTTCGATGCTGGTGAGCTGCATCTCGCGGGCGTGCCGCTCCAGCAGGCCCACTTTGAGGATGAGCCTCTTGCTGGTGATGGCGATCTCGGTGGTGTTGAAGAAAGCGACATCGCGGATGAACATGACGACGCCGACGATGAGGATGCCGAGGAAAATCAGCGCCGCCCAGGCCCGCAGCCAAAGCACCCAATGCAGACGCGCCTTCAGGCGAATGGCTTCGCCCGGGGCCAGCACCTTCTCGACATAGCTCATGGGCGCCTCCTGAAAACGGACGCTAAGCTGACATCACGCTGCACGCTTGCGCGCGATCAAGAGTGCATTCGCGCTAGCTCTTTGCGCGGCCACGGCCGCCCTTTTCCACGTATTCCCGCAGCATCTGCGAGGGACGGAACGTCACCACGCGGCGCGGCGTGATCGGGACTTCCTCGCCGGTCTTGGGATTTCTGCCGATCCGCTGACGCTTGGCGCGGACGTTGAAATTGCCGAAGCGGGAGAGCTTTACGGTTTCGCCCTCAACCAGCGTGTCCTGCATCATTTCCAGCATGCGCGTGAGCAGACGATTGGCGTCCGCACGCTGCATATTGGCGCGGCGCGCCAGCGCTTCCACCAAGTCTGCGCGTGTGATGGTCTTGCCCGACACCGCGATCCCCTTCGCCTGCACGCTCGCGCGCACGGGGAAAAGCTAAGCCAAGTCTGTAGCTTAGGTCAATTGCGGCAAGTCAACGATCGGCGCTGCGGCGTTACATTCGCACCAGTGCGGCGCCCCAAGTCAGCCCCCCGCCCAGCGCTTCCATCAGCACCAGATCGCCCCGCTTGATGCGCCCGTCCCGCACGGCGGTATCGAGGGCCAGCGGCACCGAGGCGGCGGATGTGTTGCCGTGCTCGGCCACCGTGGACACCACCTTCGTGGCGTCAATGCCGAGCCGGCGGGCAACACCGTCAAGGATGCGCTGGTTGGCTTGGTGCGGCACGAACCAGTCGACTGCGTCGATTGACGTTTCCGCGCGCGCACACGCTTCCAGCATAGCCCCGGAGATGTGCTCGACGGCCTGCCGGAAGACGGCGTTGCCTTGCATCCGCACTTTGCCGACGGCGCCAGTCTCTGAGGGGCCGCCATCGACATAGAGCAGATCATGCATGCGCCCGTCCGTGCGCAGGAAGGTCGAGATCACGCCGCGCTCGCTTTCCTGCGCCTGCGCTTCGAGCACAACGGCGCCGGCGCCGTCCCCGAACAGGATGCAGGTGCCACGGTCTTGCCAGTCGACGATGCGCGAGAACGTCTCAGCGCCGATCACGAGCGCGCACTTGGCTTGCTGGCGAACGAGGAAATTGTCGGCCGTCGCCAGCGCGAACACGAAGCCGGAGCAGACCGCCTGCAGATCGAAGGCGGCGCCGTGGGTGACGCCGAGGTTCGCCTGCACGCGCGCGGCGGTGGCGGGGAAGGTCAGATCGGGGGTCGCCGTCGCGACGATAATGAGATCGATGTCCTTGGCTTCGCGGCCAGCGTGCGTGAGCGCAGCGCGCGCTGCAGCGAGCGCCAGATCGGAGGTCTTCTCGCCCTCGGCGGCGATGCGCCGCTCGCGGATGCCCGTTCGCTCGACAATCCACTCATTGCTGGTGTCGACGCGCTGGGCGAGTTCTTCATTGGTGAGGACGCGCGAAGGCAGCTGACCGCCAACGCCAAGCAGGACAGACCGCATCAACCAGCTTCCTTGGCCGCCGCCGATTGCGCCGAAGCCGATGCAAGACGCTGCAAATTCCGGGCGATTTCTTCGCGATAATGGCTGCGCGCCATCTTCTCGGCCACTCCGATCGCAGCGGCAAAACCGCTCGCATTGGCGCTGCCATGGCTTTTCACCACCAAGCCATTGAGACCGAGAAAGAGCGCGCCGTTGAAGGTGCCGGGATCCATGCGGGTGCGCAGCTTGCGCAGGGCGGGATAGGCGATCAACGCGCCAAGTTGGGCCAAAGGTCCGCTCGTCAGCGCCTCGCGCAGCAATTGGCCGACCAGGCGCGCTGTTCCTTCACCGGTCTTCAGCGCGATGTTGCCGGTGAAGCCGTCGGTGACGACCACATCGACCGTGCCCTTGGAGATGTCATCGCCTTCGACAAAGCCGTGGAAGTTGATGTCGACGCCGCTTTCCCGGATGAGGCGCGCGGCGGCGCGAATCTCTTCGTGCCCCTTCTGGTCCTCGGCGCCGACATTCAGCAGCGCCACGCTCGGCCGCTCGTTGCCAGAGACCGCGCGCTGAAACGCTTCGCCCATGATCGCGAATTCGACCAATTGCTCGCCGTCCGCTTCGACGTTGGCGCCGACGTCAAGGATCACAGTGTAACCCCCGTTCGCCGCCGGCCAGCGCGCCGCCAAGGCGGGGCGATGCACGCCCTCCATGGTGCGCAGACGGAACATCGAAATCGCCATGAAGGCGCCGGTGTTGCCGGCGGAGACGATGGCGTGCGCGCGGCCTTCTTCAACCGCCTGCACCGCGCTCCAAATGCTGGAGCCCTTGCCCTGGCGAAGCGCCTGGCTCGCCTTCACGTCCATGCCGATGGCCTTCTCGGTCGGGACGATTTCACTGACCGCCTTGGCGTGCGGACAACGGTCCAGCAATGCGCCGAGCCGCTGCTGATCGCCATGAATCAGAAAGCGCACATCGGAGTTGCGTTGCGCGGCGATGTTGACGCCTTCGACAACAATGTCGGGAGCGTGATCACCCCCCATTCCATCGATGGAAAGAACGAGAGCCTCGCCCATGCGGCACTGGTGTCCTGATCACGGCCCCCGGCCGCCTGCGGGCGCGGACCTTAGTCTCGGCTGCGCCGGATGCCAAACCTCGATTAGGGCTGCAACGCAGGCCAGCCATCCGCCTGGAACAGCCCCTCGATCGGCAGACTCGCCTGCCTTTCCACAAGCGCCAGCACATGAGCGGCCAGGGCGGCGGCGAACCCGCTGCCGTTGGGGCCGGCGATATTGCGCTCCACAGCCCCAGCTAGCCCAGCGGCGTCCCCGCTGGTGATCGCATCCGAATATGCCCGCAGACGTCCGTAGAAGGCGCCGGCGAGCCGGTGCATGCGCTTGGGGACCGCCGTGTCGCTTACCCCCAATTCGCGCAGGCCGGAATCGAAGGCGCGAAACAGCCCGTCCGTGAAGGCCTGCGCCAAGGGGTTGAGCGCGGGATCGCGCTGCAGCCGGACCATCGCGATGCAGCCGAACAGCGTCATCAACTCGAAGCGGCCATCGAGCGTGTCAGGCGTCCGGCCGGGGCCAAAAAAGGCAGGATTGCGGCTAATGGCGGTGACCGCAGCCAGCAGCTTTTCCGCATCCAATTTGGCGCGGGATGGCTTGAACGGCCAAATCGACATGCCTGCCTGTGCTCCCCCTCTTGCCGGTTGGCGCGGTCCGCCTTAGGCGTGGGCCCCTGCTTACCAGGGCGGCACGCCCGCGAGGTGAAAGATGAACCGCGGATTCTTGCGACTTTCAGCGGCTGCGGCCGTAGCTTTAGCCGCCGCGACAGCGGCGTGTGCGCCGGTGCAGACCTATAGTGGCTTCCGCCCTGATCGCAACAACACGGAAATTCCCGATCCGCAGGTCGGCGTCGACACGCGCGATACGGTGATGCAGCGCTTCGGCTCGCCATCAACAACCGCGATCTTCGACCAGACCGCTTGGTATTATGTCGGCGCGGTGCAGGAGCGCGTCGCGTTCTACAATCCCCGCATTACCGACCGGCGCGTGATGGTGGTGCGCTTCGAGGGCGACACGGTGTCGGGCGTCGAGAAGTTCGGTCTCGAACGCGGCCGCATCGTCAGCTACGACGACCACATCACGCCGACCCGCGGTCGCGAACTTGGAATCATCGAGCAATTGCTCGGCAATGTCGGCCGTACGCCGATCGTGCCTAACGAAGAGGAACAAGGCGGCCGGCGGCGCAACTAACAGGCTGCCGCAAACGCGCAAACAAAAACGCCCCGGCCAGAAGCCGGGGCGTTTCAGTTTGGGGTGTCGCCCGCTCAGCCGCCGTGCGCGAGCACAGCCAGCAGCAACAGCGCAACGATGTTGGTGATCTTGATCATCGGGTTCACGGCCGGGCCCGACGTATCCTTGTAGGGATCGCCGACAGTGTCGCCCGTGACCGAGGCCTTGTGTGCGTCAGAGCCCTTCTTGTGCACGACGCCATTCTTGTCCTTGAAGCCGTCTTCAAAGGATTTCTTGGCGTTGTCCCAAGCACCGCCGCCCGAGGTCATCGAGATAGCGACGAACAAGCCCGTCACGATCACGCCGACCAGCAACGCACCCAGCGCCGCAAGCGCCATCGAGACACCCGCGATCGCCCACACGGCAAAGAACAGCGCGATTGGCGCGAGCACCGGCAGCAACGACGGCACGATCATTTCCTTGATCGCCGCTTGCGTCAGGATGTCGACAGCGCGGCCGTAATCCGGCTTCGCCGTGCGTTCCATGATGCCGGGGATTTCCTTGAACTGGCGGCGCACTTCGGCAACCACCGCTTCCGCCGCACGGCCAACGGCCGTCATCGACCAGCCGCCGAACAGGTACGGCAGCAGACCACCGATGAAGAGGCCGACGATCACGTACGGGTTGGAAAGGCTGAAGTCCGGCACGAGACCGTTGAAGAACGGATATTCCGCAGCGTTCGACGCGTAGTACTTCAGGTCTTCGGTGTAAGCGGCGAACAGTACCAGAGCGCCAAGACCGGCTGAGCCGATCGCGTAGCCCTTGGTGACGGCCTTGGTCGTGTTGCCCACGGCGTCGAGCGCGTCCGTGGTCTTACGCACTTCCGGGGGCAGTTCGGCCATTTCGGCGATGCCGCCGGCATTGTCCGTGACCGGGCCGAACGCGTCGAGTGCGACGATGATGCCCGCGACCGAAAGCATGGTCGTGACCGCGATGGCGATGCCGAACAGGCCCGCGAGCGTGAAGCACGCCACGATGCCCGCAACGATTGTCAGCGCCGGCAGCGCCGTCGATTCCATCGACACCGCGAGGCCTTGGATCACGTTGGTGCCGTGGCCCGAGACCGAAGCCTGCGCCACCGACCGCACCGGGCGGAAGTTGGTGCCCGTGTAGTATTCCGTGATCCAGACGATCGCGCCCGTCACCAGGAGGCCAACGAGACCGCAGACGAACAAGTCTTGGCCGGTGATGGCGGCAAGCTCAGACGTCGGCCCGAGGCTCAAGGCCACCGAACCCCAGCCCGTCGTAACCTGGATTGCAGCAGCAAGACCGCCGATCGCCAGGATGCCCGCAGCGATCAGGCCCTTGTATAGCGCGCCCATGATGTTGTTGGACGGGCCGAGCTTCACGAAATACGTACCGATGATCGAAGCGATGATCGCCGTGCCGCCAATCGCCAGCGGCAGCAGCATGAGCGTCGACACTTCCGCTGCGTCGCGGAACAGGATCGAGCCCAGCACCATCGTCGCGACGGCCGTCACCGCATAGGTTTCGAACAGGTCCGCGGCCATGCCGGCGCAATCGCCAACGTTGTCGCCGACATTGTCAGCGATCGTGGCCGGGTTGCGCGGATCGTCTTCCGGGATGCCAGCTTCGACCTTGCCGACCATGTCGCCGCCGACGTCAGCGCCCTTGGTGAAGATGCCGCCGCCGAGACGCGCGAAGATCGAAATCAGCGAAGCGCCGAAGCCCAACGCAACCAGCGAGTCGACGACCGTGCGGCTGGTCGGCTCAAGGTTCAGGAATTGGGTGAGGATGAGATAGTAAGCCGCAACGCCGAACAGCGCGCCGCCCGCGACGAGCATGCCCGTCACCGCGCCCGCGTCGAACGCCATCTTGAGGCCGCCGGCGAGGCTGTTGCGCGACGCTTCCGCCGTGCGGACATTCGCTTGCACCGACACGTTCATGCCGATGAAGCCGGCCGCACCCGAGAGCACCGCGCCGATGAGGAAGCCCACCGGAATCTGCCAGGTCGGCCAAAATGCGAGGGCCAGCACGATGACGACGCCGACGCCGACCCAGCCGATGGTCGTGTATTGGCGGTTCAGGTACGCGCGCGCGCCTTCTTGAATGGCGGCGGCGATTTCTTTCATCCGGTCAGTGCCGGCGCTGGCCTTGGTGATGGATTGGGTCTGCAGCCAGCCGTAGAGCGCGGCGATGACGCCGCTGGCTACGACCAGCCAAAGGATCAAGTCTTGGCTCATTGTACCTATCCTAGGCGCGTGACCGCGCCGGTTGGGGAAATGGGTTGGCCGCCCCGCGACAGTCCGTCTGCGGCGACGCTTCCCCCAAAGGTGGCGGCTTACTGCCAAAAGCCGCCACATTTCGCAATGGCGGCGTGAGCCAGAACCTCAGACGCCTGAGCCCTGGCTCGAAAAGGTCGACACGATGGAGACCCCGGCGACGGCCTGTTCGCCCAGCGCTTGCACCGCCGCCGCGCGGTACACCGCGATGGCGCGGGCCTCGTTGAGCGCATTGTTGTTGTTGGGGTCGGAAAGGTCATTGCCGTGGCTGGCGCGGACCAGGGCGTCGCGCAGGAACTGCGCCCGCTCGCGGGTGCGCCAGAGGTCGACCCCCTGCGCGATCTCGATCCGGATCGAAACAAACAGGTAGTTCACGAGTTGGCCGTCGCGGACGACCGGCACGGCCAGATATGGCGCATCCATCGTGCGCGAGGTGTTGGCGGCGTCCTCGCCGCCCTCTTCCTTGGCCTTGCCGTGTTCGCCGCCGCCGCTGGCGTTGGCCAAGCCGGCCATCAGCGTCGAGGCGAGCATGGCTGCGGCGATCGCCCGGGCGATGGCGTGCTTGCGCTTCATGGCCCGAGGCTCGGCCACAAGCGTTAGCGGAAGGTTAGCGGCCGAGCCTGTGAGAATATCCCGGATCCGGAATGGGGATCGGCGCGCCGCTGCGGTCGACCAGACTTACGCCTTCGCCGGCTTCGACCGCACCGATCCGGGTCAAGCGCAGCGCTACGCCCTTTTCCGAGGCCAGCAGCGCCGCACGGGCCTCAGGCGGCGCGGTGAAGAGCACGACGTAATCGTCCCCGCCGGTCACCAGTTTGCGAAAGTCGCCGCCGGTTTCGAACCAGCGTTGCGCTGGAATGGAGAACGGAATGTCGTTGGCCTCGATGCGGAGCGCCACCTTCGATGCGGCCGCGAGCTTCTGCGCATCGGCTGCCAGGCCGTCGGAGATATCCATCGATGCGCCGGCGAAGCGCGCGATGATCGGCGCGCATTCCAGCCGCACGAACGGGGCGAGGTAAGTCGACATGAGCCATGCGGCTTCAGCGTCGAAATCTTCGTTCGGCAACTTCAAATAATCCGGCATCTGCGAGGCTATCGCCCGCGATTCTATAAGCGCTGCGGCTTCGTCGCGGCCGCGGCGCAACTCGCCGAGCGTCATCGCGCCGGAGCGCAATTGCAGGCCGAGCCATGCCGAACCGATCTCGCCGCCGATCAGCCACAGGTCTTCGCCCGGCTTTGCGTCCGCACGCGATGGCGTGCGCGGGCCGAGCGGCGCGCCGAAAGCGGTAATCGAAATCGTCAGCGGCCCGGGCGTCGAGGTCGTGTCGCCGCCGAGCAACCTCATGCCAAAATGAGCAAGCTCACCGCCAAGTGAGGCGGCGAATGTCGCGATTTCTTCCGCCGGCCGATGCTGTGGCCAGATCAGCGTCAGCAGCGCCGCGTGCGGCCGCGCACCCTTGCCGATGAGATCGGACACGTTCACCCGCAGCGCTTTCATCGCCACGGTTTCGATCGGATCGGTAGCCAGGAAATGCACGCCTTCGACGATTGCATCGGTGGTGATGACGAAGGGGCCGCCCTCAAGCAGCGCAGCATCGTCGAGCAGGCCGCGCGCGCCCGGCTCGGAAGCGAGCGGTGCGAACAGCGTACGGATTACGTCGAATTCGTCAGCAGACATGCGCTGAGCGCTTAGGCGCCAAAGCCGTCCCGGCGCAAGTCTTTAGCACAAGCGTCGAGCGTAGCGTTGACGAAGGCCGGCTCCGGACCTTCGAAGAAGGACTTCGCAACCTCAACGTACTCGTCGATGACCACGGCGACGGGCGTGTCGCGCTGCTGCTCAAGCTCGGCCGCCCCAGCGCGAAGGATGGCGCGCGCCACAGCGTCAATACGCTCAAGACGCCAGCCTTTGCTCAAGTGGCGCGCGATGGTCCGGTCGAGCGTCGCCTGACGATCAACCGCGTTCTCCACCAACACCTTGAAAAGATCGAGATCACCCTCGGTTTCAGTGTAACTCGCCTCGGTCTCACGCGGCAGTTTGCCGGCGCTGAAATCGGCGATGACGTCAGCCGTCGTCGCGCCGGCGACTTCCATCTGATAGAGCGCCTGCACAGCGGCGAGCCGCGCTGCGCTGCGCGCTGCGTTCTTGTTGGCGCTCATTGTGCTGCGCCTGCGAACCGGCGTTTCAGGGCGATCATGGCCAGACAGGCGCGGACGGCTTCGCCACCCTTGTCGCCGCGCGCAGGGTCCGCGCGCTCCTCCGCTTGGGCGATGGTCTCGACGGTGAGAATGCCGTAGCCGATGGCGAGACGCTTGCGGATCGACAGGTCCATCAGCCCGCGCGCACTCTCGCCACAGACGTAATCGTAATGGCTGGTCTCGCCGCGGACGACGCAGCCGAGCGCCACGAAGCCATCATAGGCCTTGCTTCTGGCGGCGTGCGCGATGGCGCCGGGGATTTCGAACGCGCCGGGCACGAAGACACGGTCGAGCACGGCGCCGGCCTCAGCCGCGACGGCTTCCGCGCCGCGCTGCAGATGGTCGGCGATGTCGCGGTAGTATGGGGCGATCACCAGCAGCACACGCGCGCCAGGCAGCTTCGCGACAGGTTGTCTTTCCGGTGTCTTCACGACTTGAATCCGCGCCAGCCATCAATCGACAGCCCGTAGCCCTCAAGGCCGACGAGCCTTTGCGGCGTGTTCGAAAGCGCGATGATGCGGCCAACGCCCAGTTCGCGCAGAATCTGCGAGCCGGTGCCGATCACGCGCAGCTCATCGTCCGCTTCCATTTCCGGCGGTTCGCCCTTCAGGCGGCGCGAAATGGCGTTCGGGACGAGGTCGCGGAGCAGCACCAGCACCCCGGCGCCCTCTTTGTCGATCTCCGCCAGCGCACGATCGATCATGGTCGCGCGATCGCCATACCCGCCCATCACGTCGGCGGCGAAATCGATGCGGTGCACGCGTACGAGCGTGGGCGTGTCAGGCTGAATTTCGCCCTTCACCAACGCCGCATGTTCGACGCCATCGAGGCGATTGCGGAACAGCACCAGGCGGAAGTCCGAACCGACCTTGGTCTGAAACGCGCCTTCATGCAGCTTGTCGAGGAAGCGCTCATGGGCGCGGCGATAGGCGATGAGATCGTCGATGGCGCCGATCTTCAGATTGTGGAATTGCGCAAACGCGATCAGCTCCGGCAGGCGCGCCATGGTGCCGTCGTCGTTCATGATCTCGCAGATCACCGCCGACGGATTGAGGCCGGCAGCGCGCGCGATGTCGACGCTGGCTTCGGTGTGACCGGCCCGCACCAGCACACCGCCGTCACGCGCCATCAGCGGGAAGACGTGGCCGGGCGAGACGATATCGTCCGCGCCCTTGGTCGCATCGATCGCAACCGCGATGGTGAGCGCGCGATCGGCGGCGGAGATCCCGGTCGAGATGCCTTCCTTGGCTTCGATCGAGACGGTGAAGGCGGTGCCGAGGCGCGCCTGGTTGCGCGGCGCCATCGGCTCAAGCCCAAGCGCGCGGGTCCGCTCCGCAGTGAGCGCGAGGCAGATGAGGCCGCGCCCGTGCTTGGCCATGAAATTGACCTGCGCAGGCGTAGCGAATTGCGCCGGGATGATGAGGTCGCCTTCGTTCTCGCGGTCTTCCGCGTCGACGAGGATGAACATGCGACCTTCGCGCGCCTCCTCGATGATCTCAGGGATCGGGGAGATGGCGCGCTTCAACTCTTCGACGGGGGACGGCTTGGCCGCCATTATGTGTTTCTCCGCGCTTCAACGAGACGCGCCGCATAGCGCGCCATCATGTCGGCTTCTAAATTCACCTTATCGCCGGGCCTCAGGCGGGACAAAGTCGTAACCGCCCAGGTGTGCGGAATGATCAGCACGCCGAACACATCGCCTTCAACTTCGTTCACGGTCAGCGAGACGCCGTCGATGGCGATAGACCCCTTTTGCGCGATCAGATGCGCGATCTCATGCGGCGCCCGGATCGAGAGACGAGTGCCTTCCCCATCCTGGCGAACGGCAAGCACCTCGCCCAAGCCATCCACGTGCCCTTGCACGATATGGCCGCCGAGTTCGTCGCCGAGCTTGAGCGACCGCTCAAGATTGACGCGGTCGCCCGCCTTGAGCGCGCCCATCGTCGTCAGCGCCAGGCTTTCGGGCGCAACTTCGACCACATGGCGCATGCCCCCGCCCGCGCGCGATTGGGTCTCCACCACGGTGAGGCAGCAGCCATCGTGGGCGATGCTGGCGCCGATCTCGACGCCGGCGGGGTCGTAGCTGCTCGCGATCGTGAGCCGCACGAGCCCGTCGCGCCGCTCGACCGCCGTCACTTCCCCGATTGCCGTTACGATGCCTGTGAACACGCGCAGCCTTCTAGTCCGAGAGGGGCTCGTAGCTTTCCCAGATGTCGGGGCCAAGCTCGCGTAGCGCAATCCTGCGCCACCGCGGGGCCTCATTGAGCGGCCCGATGCCGAGCCGTGCGATGGCGGGCAGCCCCTCCGCCCCCAACAGCAGGGGCGCGCGGAACCACTCCAGGCGATCCACCGCGTCCGCCGCGATGAGCGAAGCAGCCAGATGCCCCCCGCCCTCGACCAACACCGTATGGACGCTGCGTTCGGCGAGACGCGTCAGCGCCGCCTCGGCGTCGAGCCCCTTGGGGCCTCGTCCGACGGCGTCGGTCAGCGCACCGGCGGCTTCGAGCGCGGCGCGCTTGCGCGGCTCGGCGTCCGCAGCGCCGATCACCAGTAGCGGCGCAAGCTTGAGGGTGGCGACCAGCCGGCTCTGAAGGGAGAGCGAGAACTCGGTGTCGAGCACGATCCGCAAAGGCTGGCGGCTCGGCGGCGGCTCAGTTCGGGCGGTGAGTTCGGGATCGTCGGCGCGCACCGTGCCGGCGCCGACTAGCACCGCATCCACGCCCGCGCGCAGGCGCTGCACCTCGGCGCGCGCGGCCGGGCCTGTGATCCATCGGCTCTCGCCCGCGCCGGTGGCAATACGCCCGTCGAGCGAAGTCGCGAGCTTCAGCGTGACGTGCGGGCGGGCCATCAATGCCTCATAGCATTCTGCGCGAGCCCGCACACGCGCGGCGCATCAAGCCTTGTCGCGCTTCTTGCCGGCCTGTTCGATAAAGTCGGCGAAATCGCTGGTTTCGCGGAAATCGCGATAGACCGAGGCGTAGCGGACATAGGCGACCGGATCGACGTGTGCGAGCGCCTCCATCACCATCTCACCGATAGTCTCGGACGGAATCTCGCTCTCGCCCTGGCTTTCGAGCTTGCGCACGATACCGGAGATCATTTGTTCGATCTGATCCTGTTCGATCGGCCGCTTGCGCAGCGCGATCGAGAGCGAACGCGCGAGCTTGTCGCGGTCGAACGGCACGCGCCGGCCCGAGCGCTTGAGCACGACGAGATCGCGCAATTGCACCCGCTCGAAGGTGGTGAAGCGCGAGCCGCACTTGTCGCATTGGCGCCGGCGCCGGATCGCCGCCCCATCCTCGGTGGGGCGGCTGTCCTTCACCTGGCTATCTTCGTTGTTGCAGAACGGACAACGCATTCGGCGCTACTCCCGGCGGCCGAATCAGCGCCGCCGCCCGATCAAGAATAGATGGGAAACCGCCCGGTTAGCGCTTCAACTTTTGCCGCAACCGCCGCTTCCACTGCGGAATTGTCACCCTCAGCCTTGGAGAGCCCATCCAAGACCTCGCAGATGAGGTCCGCGACCTCGCGGAACTCCGCCGGGCCAAAGCCGCGGGTGGTGCAGGCTGGCGAGCCCAAGCGCACGCCCGAGGTGATCATCGGCTTTTCCGGATCGAAGGGGATGCCGTTCTTGTTGCAGGTGATGAGGGCCCGCTCGAGGCTTTGCTCGGCCGCCTTGCCGGTGACCTTCTTGGGCCGGAGATCGACCAACATCAGGTGGCTGTCAGTGCCGCCGGAAACCACCGCCAAGCCGTTTTCGATCAAGCGGCTCGCCAGCGTGCGAGCGTTTTCGAGCGTCCGCTTGGCGTAGAGTTTGAACTCCGGCTGCAGCGCTTCTCCGAACGACACCGCCTTCGCCGCGATCACGTGCATCAGCGGCCCGCCTTGCAGGCCCGGGAACACCGCAGAATTGATCTTCTTGCCGATCTCTTCGCTGTTCGAGAGGATCATGCCGCCCCGCGGACCGCGCAACGTCTTGTGCGTGGTCGTCGTAACGACGTGCGCGTGCGGCAGCGGCGAAGGATAGACGCCGCCCGCGACTAGGCCCGCATAGTGCGCCATGTCAACCATGAACACGGCGCCGATTTCGTCGGCGATCTCACGGAAACGCTTGAAATCGATGTGACGCGAATAGGCCGAGGCGCCGGCCAGAATGAGCTTGGGACGCTCGCGGCGCGCGATTTCCGCCACTTCGTCGTAATCGATCAGATGGTCGTCCTTGCGTACGCCGTAAGCGACCGGGTTGAACCACTTGCCTGACACGTTGACCGGCGAGCCATGCGTGAGGTGGCCGCCGCAGGCGAGGTCCATGCCGAGGAACTTATCGCCCGGCTGCAGCAGCGCGAAGAACACCGCCTGGTTGGCGTTGGCGCCGGAGTGTGGCTGCACGTTCGCGAAGCTGCAGTCGAACAGGCGCTTGGCCCGCTCGATGGCGAGGCGTTCAACTTCGTCGACGAACTCGCAGCCGCCATAATAGCGCCGGCCCGGGTAGCCTTCGGCGTACTTGTTGGTCAGCACCGAGCCCTGGGCCTCAAGCACCGCGCGCGAGACAATGTTTTCCGAGGCGATCAGCTCGATCTGGCGCTGCTGGCGCTTCAATTCCGCGCTGACGGCGGCCTGGACTTCTGCGTCGGCCCGGCCAAGCGGCGCTTCGAAGAAACGGTCATGCGCGGCGGCGTTTCCGGCAGGCTGGGTCATTCGGGTCTCGTCGGCTGATTCACTGGCCCGTACATAAGTCGGCGCGCCAGTCTTAGCAAAGCGGACAGGGTGCGCCTGATCGTCCGAAGGCTCCGTTACACTTCAACTGCCAAAACCCCCCGATACAATCGCTGATTTCTGTTTAGACTGGCGCCATTCGAGAATAAGCGCGCCCCGACGCGAGTATTCGCGGCCTTGGGGGCATCGAGGCCATGGGCAATGACGAGGAGGACAGGACGGCGCAGGGCAACCAGCCATTGCGGATGACTGCAGACATCGTCACCTCCTTTGTCTCGAACAACAAAGTCGCCGCAACTGAAGTGCCCGAGCTGATCCGCCTGGTGCACCAGGCGTTGACCGGGCTTTCCGCCACGGCGTCGGACAGTCACGCCGAACGCCCCAAGCCAGCCGTACCGATCGCGAAATCCGTCAACGAGGACTTCATCGTCTGCCTGGAAGACGGCAAGAAGCTGAAAATGCTCAAGCGCTACCTGCGCTCGACCTACAACATGACGCCAGACGAATACCGCCGCCGTTGGGGGCTGCCGGCGGATTATCCGATGGTCGCGCCGTCCTACGCGACGCGGCGTTCGGAATTCGCCAAGAAGATCGGCCTGGGGCGCGGCGTCCGCCGGCGCGGCGTCGATTAGACGAGCTTGCCCGGACGATGCGGCGGGCTGTTGCCGTCCTCGCCGTCCGCCCGCTCCAAGGCGCGCTGCAGCTTACGCAACGCGAGCGCACGCACATCAGCAAGGCTGGCCGAGGCCGGCGCCTGCACCACAACCTCTATGCTTGTCTTGGCGTCGACGGCGGCGACGCGCTGCAGGTCGCCGATACGCGTGATCTCGAAGAAGATCTCGCGTTCGCCGCTCACGCCGTAACGTGCACCGGGCACTTCGCCCAGACCGTCTTCAGCGACTCGATCAGCTGATCCATCAGCGCATCGTCATGGAAGGGGCTCGGCGTGATACGCAGGCGTTCCGTGCCGCGTGGCACGGTCGGATAATTGATCGGCTGCACATAGATGCCGTGCTCGTAGAGCAGGATGTCGGAGATTTTCTTGCAGCGCGCTGCATCGCCCACCAGCACCGGCACGATGTGAGTGGTGCTTTCCGACATGACCGGAATGCCGGCTTCGCGCAGCAGCGCCTTCAGGCGCTCAGCGCGCTCCTGCAGCCGATCGCGCAAATGCGGGCATTCGCGCACAATCCGCACGCTTTCCAGTGCGGCGGCGGCGATCGAGGGCGCCAGCGAGGTGGTGAAAATGAAGCCGGATGCGCTCGACCGAATCGCGTCGATGGCAGAGGCAGGGCCAGTCACGTAACCGCCCATGGTCCCGAACGCCTTGGCAAGCGTGCCTTCGATGAAGTCGACGCGGTGCATCACGCCATCACGCTCAGCGACGCCAGCGCCGGTGGGGCCGTAAAGGCCAACGCCGTGCACCTCATCCAGATAGGTCATGGCGCCGTAAGCTTCGGCGACGTCGCAAATCTGTTCGATCGGCGCGGTGTCGCCATCCATCGAATAGACGCTCTCGAACGCGATCAACTTCGGCACGCCTGCCGGCGCCTCATTCAGCAGCGCTTCGAGATGCTGGATATCGTTGTGGCGGAAGATGCGGCGTTCGCACTTGGCGCGGCGAATGCCTTCGATCATCGAGGCGTGGTTTTGCTCGTCGGAGAAAATCCACAAGTCCGGGAACAGCTTCGCGAGCGTCGACAGCGTCGCGTCGTTCGAGACGTAACCGGAGGTGAAGAGCAGCGCCGATTCCTTACCGTGCAGCTTGGCAAGCTCGCGTTCAAGGTCGACGTGGTAGCTGGTCGTGCCCGAGATATTGCGTGTGCCGCCCGCGCCGGCGCCCACCTTGTCGAGGGCTGCGTGCGCCGCGTCGATCACCTCGGGGCTCTGGCCCTGGCCGAGATAGTCGTTCGAGCACCAGACGACGATGTCGCGCTGTGTGCCGTCGTCCAGGCGCAAAGTGGCGTGCGGAAACCGGCCGCGCTCGCGCATGATGTCAGCAAAAACTCGATACCGGCCCTCGTCGCGAATGGAAGCGACTGCCTGCTCGAAGACTTTTTCGTCCTCTTGTCTCACGTTCGGGCCCCGATCTGCGACGCCGCAGCGTCTCTGTGCTTATAGGATATTTGCCGCGTAGAGGTTAACTGAGACGCGTCCGCGCACAGCAGTGCGTCTAGTTGCGAACGAGTCGCATGAACTTCTCTGGCCGTTACCCCACCACCCGTCCGCGCCGTCTGCGTCAAGCCGATTGGGTACGACGCCTCACCCGCGAACACAGCCTCAGCGCCGACGACCTGATCTGGTCGATGGTGGTCCACGACGGCAAAGAGGCTGAAATCCCGGTCGCGGCCATGCCAGGGGTCGCCCGGCTGTCGGTCGCGGCGGCGGCCAAGGCGGCCAAGCGTGCGCGCGAATTGGGCATACCCGCGATCGCTGTGTTCCCGCATATCGATGCAGCCAAGAAGGACGCAACAGGCCGGGAAGCGCTCAACGAGAAGGGGCTCGTGTGCGAGGCCGTGCGCGCCATGAAGGATGCCGCGCCCGAAGTGGGCATCATGGTCGATGTCGCGCTGGATCCCTTCACCGATCACGGTCACGACGGCCTCCTGCGCGACGGGCGCATCGTCAACGATGAAACCGTAAAGGTGCTCACCGAGCAGGCCTTGATCCAGGTCAAGGCTGGCGCCGACATCGTCGCGCCGTCCGACATGATGGATGGCCGCGTCGGCGCGATCCGCGCCGCACTCGATGCGAACGGGTGCGAGGAAACGCTGATCATGTCCTACGCCGCCAAGTACGCCTCCGCGTTCTACGGCCCCTACCGCGAAGCGATTGGCTCAGGAAAGCTGGGCTCGGGTTCGATCAAGAATCCAGGCGACAAGCGCACCTACCAAATGGATTTCGGCAACACTGACGAGGCGTTGCGTGAAGTGGCGATGGACGTCGCCGAAGGCGCCGACATGTTGCTGGTCAAGCCTGGGCTCCCCTACCTCGACATCGTCCAGCGTGTGAAAGACGCATTCGCGATGCCGACCTACGCGTTCCAGGTGTCCGGCGAATACGCGATGATCATGGCCGCCGCCGCCAATGGCTGGATCGACGACAAGCGCGCGATTATCGAGTCGCTCACCGCGTTCAAACGCGCCGGCGCCGATGGCGTCGTCACCTACTTCGCCCCGCGCGCAGTTGAACTCTTGAACGGCTAAGCGCGCTTAGGCCGCTTTTTCGCTTTCTTCTTCGCGACGCCGTTCGCCGCCGGCGGCAATGCCCCGTCCGCCGCCGCGCGCAAGAGGCGCCGGAAACTGGGACACTCCATATGGCTTCGCGCCGGGCAGATTGCTGCGTGGCGGAGACCCTGGCGCAAGGCGATGAGACGCCGAATGGTCTGCTCTAACTCGTCCGCCTTCACTGCGAGCAGATCGCGATCGATTTTGGCGCGGCCATCGGCGGCGAACATTTGCGCGATCTCTTCGAGTGAGAAGCCGGCGGCGCGCCCCAGCGAAACCAGCGCCAGCCGTTCCAGCACCGAGGGATCGAACAGCCGCTTCAGGCCGCGGCGCCCGATAGAGGCAATGAGCCCCTTCTCTTCGTAGAAACGCAGCGTCGAGGCTGCGACGCCTGTGCGCGCGGCCACCTCGGAAATATCCAGATCACGCACGCCCTTGACCTCAAGTCGACTTGAACTTGCAGGATGCAGCCAAGATGAACCGGAGGCAAGCCCAAGTCATGGTCGAAACAGCCAGTCCGCCCGCCGAAGCGGCGGCGCCCAAACCGGCGCTCGCAGCGCTGTCCTTATCGATGGCGCTCTCTTCGTTGACGACCAGCATCGCCAACGTGGCGCTGCCGGCGCTGACAAGCGTCTTCGATGCGTCCTTTCAAGAGGTGCAGTGGATTGTGCTGGCCTACTTGCTCGCAAGCACGACACTTGTCGTGAGCGCAGGGCGGCTCGGCGACATCGTCGGCCGCAAGCGACTTCTAATCGCAGGGCTTTGCCTGTTCACGACCGCCTCGCTCATCGCGGCACTGGCGCCCAATCTGGCTGTTCTGATTGCGGCGCGCGCGCTGCAGGGCGCGGGCGCTGCAATCATGATGACGCTCGCGGTGGCGCTCGTTGGCGAGGCCGTGCCGCGCGAAAGGATGGGCAGCGCCATGGGCCTGATGGGGGCAATGTCGGCGGCAGGCACCGCGCTCGGCCCCTCGCTTGGCGGCGTCCTCCTCGATCTATTTGGCTGGCGCGCCCTGTTCTTAGTGGGCGCCCCGCTGGGCGCTGCCGCACTCGCACTGACGAACGTCTCTTTGGCCTCGGATGGCCGCACGCGCGGCGGGCCACCTCGCTTCGACCTGGCAGGCGCTATGGTGCTGGCAGCCGCCCTTGGCGCCTACGCCTTCGCCATGAGTGCGATCCACGGCGATCTGGCGACGAACATCTGCCTGCTGATCGCCGCCGCGGCAGGATTTGGTCTCTTCACTTTCATCGAGACCCATGCTCCCGCACCCTTGATTTCCTTGCAGATCATGCGCGACGGACGGCTGGTCGCTGGCATCTGCGCCAGCGCAGTCGTCGCCGCAATCTTGATGACGACGCTTGTGGTCGGGCCGTTCTATCTGGTGCAGGGGCTTGGCTTAGGCGCGGCCGCCGCCGGCCTTGCCATGTCTGTCGGCCCTGTGATCGCGGCCCTCGTTGCTGCGCCAGCGGGACGCCTAGTCGACCGCATCGGATCGCAGCGTGCAATGCGGGCTGGGCTTGCCGGGATCACCGCAGGGTGCGCCCTGCTGGCGTTGACGGCGCCTTTTGGCGTGCTGGGTTATCTCCCATCAATCGGTGTGCTGACCGCGAGCTACGCCCTATTTCAAGCCGCGAACAACACGGCGGTCATGGCGTGCGCTCAACCCGATCAACGCGGCGTCATCTCGGCGCTGCTCAGCCTCTCGCGTAATCTCGGCCTGCTCACCGGCGCCTCGGCCATGGGTGCGGCCTTCTCGCTCGCCGTCGGAGCAGCCGGCGCCATCGGCGCCAACGCGGGATCGGTTGTCACGGCGACGCAAATCACGTTCGCCGCCGCCTTCTGCCTTGCGTTGCTTGCTTTGTTTATCGCGACGCCGCGGAGGGCTCAGGCCGCGCGATGAGCGACTTTCGCCACCGCTTGGCGCACCTCTTCCGCCAGCCTCTCGCGCTGCGCCGCTTCAGCGACCGGCATCGCAGCAATTGCGGCGATGCCTTTGACGCAAGAGTCGATCGCTGGACGCGCCAGTTCCGCCTTCATCGCGCTCGCGGCTTGCAGTTGCAACGCAAACGCCGCGCCCGCGCGCATCAAGGGACCGTCGCCAGCTTTCGCTGCATGGTCCTGCACGGCTTTGAGCGCCGTTTCGCAGGCTGGAACCTGCTTGAGGTCCGCTCCAGCCTTGGACGCTGCGTCAGCGAGCGCCGCCAACAAGTGCGGGAGGCCCTCTTCGGCGCGGGAGGCGGCCTCTTGCGCCTGGTCCGCCTTGCGGCGCTGCTTCGGCGCGCCTGCTGTCACGATGCCCGCGCGACGGCAGGGTCCGACATAGTTCGGCGCCTCGATGAACGGACGCGGGTGTTCCAGCACTTTGTTGATCGTCGCCAACAGCACCTTGCCGGAGATCGGCTTGCCGATCAGAGCGTTTGCGCCGGCATGGCGGCATTCCTCAGCCATCATGCGCGAGAATGCCGAGGAGGTGACAAACACGGCCGCCTTGCGGTTGCACAGCTTCGTGTTGCGGCGGAATGCGCGAGTCCAGAGCGCGGCGTTCCCGGCGGCCAACTCATACGAGATGACGATGATGTTGGCAGGATAGAGTTCGAGCGCGTCCAACGCAGCTTCGCAGCTAGTGAAGGATTTGACCTTATCGACGCCGGCATTGCGGAGCAGATCCACGATGATCTGCCCCTCGTACCTGTTCGGCTCGATCAGACAAACGGTCCAGTTCTTAACGTTCATCGCTTGCGCGGCCCCCCACGGGAATGGCGAACCCTAGCGCACGGCGTTTAAAAGTCCCTGAACCGCGGCCGCGGCGCCGCTTATCGTTTGGGCGCCTCGAGCCGAGCGATCAAGCTGGACGTGTCCCAGCGCCGGCCGCCCATGGCCTGTACGTCAGCGTAGTAATCGTCGATCAACTTGACCAGTTCGAGCTTGGCGCCGTTGCGTTCGGCTTCCTCAAGCACAAGGCCCAGGTCCTTGCGCATCCAGTCAACGGCGAAGCCGAAGTCGAAACGGCCCTCAACCATCGTCTTCCAACGATTTTCCATCTGCCAGCTCTGCGCCGCGCCCTTGGAAATCGCGGCGATGACCTTCTCGATGTCGAGGTCGGCGCGCTTGGCGAAGTGCAAGCCTTCAGCGAGCCCCTGCACCACGCCTGCGATACAGATTTGATTCACCATCTTCGCCAGTTGACCCGAGCCCGCTGGGCCAACCAGCGTAACGTTGGCGGCGTAGGCGCGCATGATCGGCTCGGCCTCCGCGAATGTGCTCGCGTCACCGCCCGCCATCACGCTCAGCTTGCCCGCTTCTGCGCCTGCCTGGCCGCCTGAGACCGGGGCGTCGAGAAATCCAAGGCCACGCTCCTCCGCGCTCGCGGCGAGTTCGCGCGCGATCTCCGCCGACGCGGTGGTGTGATCGACAAAGATCGCGCCCTTACGCATGCGCGGCGCGGCGGCCTCGAACACCTCGCGCAAGTCGCGATCGTTGCCGACGCAGGAGAAGACGATATCGGCGCCGTCGACAGCATTGCCGACCGAGGAATAGGTGCGCCCACGGTTCTTCTGCGCCCAATCGCGCGCCTTTTCCTCGCTCCGATTGTAGACGGCGACATCATGGCCAGCGCGCGCCAGATGGCCCGCCATCGGCCCGCCCATCACGCCAAGTCCTATGAACGTGGTCTTCGCCATGGTTCAGCTCTGCTCCTCGCCCGGGTCCTCGGCGCGGCCATAGCGGCCGCGAAAGAAGGTCAGCGCGGCGCCGGGTTTGACCCGGAAGTCCACAACCTCGCCGATGATGATCAGATGATCGCCCGCAACGCGCCTATCATGGGTCCGGCACGCCAAATGCGCCACTCCCGCGCGCAGCACATAAGCTGCGGCGAACGCTTCTGCATCGGCAGGCGGGATGTCTTGGCTGGCGCTGCGCGCGTAGCGCTGTGCGAATTTCTGCTCATCCGCGCCAAGCATGGTCACGCCCCAATGCTCCACCGACGCAAAGGCGTCATAGCGCGCGGACTTGTCACCCAGGCACCAAAGCACCAGCGGCGGCTGCAACGACACCGAGGTCAGCGAATTCACGGTCATGCCGACCAGGCGCCCGTCCGGCTGCGCCGCCGACACCACCGTGACCCCAGTAGCGAAGGCGCCCATCGCGCGGCGGAAAGCGAGTTCAGGCGCGGGGTCCATCCGGTGCATGCATCTCCCTGGGATTCAACACGATCTTAACGACGTTTGTGCAAGGTCGCGGCCCACAGCGCTTGTACGAACGAAAATGACCGCCGCAACCAATCAACGCCCCATCATCATCAAGAAGATCAAGAAGATCAGCGGCGGCGGGCACCATGGCGGCGCCTGGAAGGTGGCCTATGCCGACTTCGTGACGGCGATGATGGCCTTCTTCCTGCTGATGTGGCTGATCAACACCACCAGCCCCGAGCAACGGCGCGGCATCGCCGAGTTCTTCGCTCCGGCTAGCGTCAGCCGGGTCTCTTCCGGCGCCGGCGGCCTGCTGGAAGGCACCAGTTTCGCTGAGGAAGGGGTCCGTCACGGCCATTCCGCGCCGGTCGCGCCCTCTTCGGAGCCGCAATACACCTCGAACGCGACCTCCGAAAATCAGGCCCAGAGCCAACAGGGCCCGGGGGCGGAGTCCACCCCGAATGAAGACAGTCTCGCCCGCGCTCGCACGCTGCGCGAGAACGCCGAGTTCGCCCGCGCCGAGATCGCGATCCGTCAGGCCATGCAGGACATGCCGGACATCGCCGAACTCTCGCGTAACGTGATTATGGAACAGACCCCCGAGGGCTTGCGCATCCAGATCCTCGACCAAGAGGGTCGATCGATGTTCAACCCTGGGCAAGCCACGCTAAACGATCGTGCGCAGCGCCTGCTGGTGGCGATGTCCGGCGTGCTGTCGCAGCTGCCCAACCGGCTCACCATCTCCGGCCACACCGACGGATCGCCCCCGGGCGGTCGCTACGGCTCCAATTTCGAGCTTTCAGCCGCGCGCGCGAACGAGGCGCGCCGCATCCTCGCCGCCCAGGGCATTGGCGGCGAGCGCATCTATGAGGTCGCGGGCCGCGCCGACAGCGAGCCGTTGTTCACCGACGACCCAACCCTGCCCGGCAACCGGCGTATCGCCATCACGTTGCTGCGCGAGGCGCCCCCGCTGCCCGCCGACCACGCACTCTAAGGCAGTCCTCCCTCCAAAAGACCCCTTGGCTGAGTTGACATCCTGTTCGCATGACACTACCTTTTTCTTACAAGGTAGCTTATGCCAGCCGCAGACGAACAATTCTCTGGTCTCCGCAAGGGCCTTTTGGAATTCGCCATCCTGGCCGTGGTGTCGGGGCGGACGGTCTATGTCGGCGACATTCTGGCGGCCCTCGCGAACACGCCCTTCGCTACGCAGGAAGGTACGCTTTACCCCCTGCTCTCGAAGCTTCGGCGCGAGGAATTGGTCGACTACCAGTGGGTGGAGAGCGGCCAGGGCCCGCCGCGCAAATACTACCAACTGACCACGAAGGGCGCACAGCGGCTCGAAGAGCTCGCCGCTTACTGGCGCCATCTCAACACCACGCTCGAAAACTTGGGGCGCTCATAAAATGGAACGCGTCGTCACCATCAATCTGAACGGCAACCCCTATCAATTGGAGGAGCCCGCTTACGACGCGCTGCGCGCCTATATCGGCCGCGCGCAAAGCACGCTCACGGACAATCCTGACAAAGCCGAGATCGTGCGCGACCTCGAGCAGGCGATCGCCGACAAGTGCGCGAACTACCTCTCGCCAAGCAAGAGCGTCGTCTCCGCCGATGAGATGGCGCGCATTCTCAGCGAAATGGGACCGGTAGAAGGCGAAGACGCCGGCGCCCAGCAAAACGCAGGCTCGCAAACGCAGGGCGAAGACGAATATGTGCGCCCGCAACGCCGGCTCTATCGCATCTATGACCGCCAGGCTTGGACAGGCGTCAGCGCGGGCCTTGCCGCCTATGCCGGCATCGACGTGGCCTGGGTTCGCGTGCTGTGGCTGGTCTCCGCCGTCTTCAGTGGCGGTCTCACCGCGCTGATCTATCTGGCTCTGGTGTTCGCTGTGCCGGTTGCAGCCACCAGCGAGGAAATGGCCGCCGCGCATGGCGCGCCCTTCAACGCCCAAGAAGTCATCGACCGCGCCAAGCATCAATATGCGCGCTTCACGGAAGAGGAAGCGCCGCATTGGCGCGCGCAGTGGCGGGCCCAGCGGCGCGCATGGCGCCAACAGATGCGCGCGTGGCGCCGCTCGTGGCGCAACGACGATTACGGCGTGGCCCCCGCCGCCGCGCCGGTGAGGCCAGTCGGCTACTTCACGCGCGTCGTCGCCGGATTGCTCGCTTTCGTGTTCAGCATCATCACCGCCGCCTTACTGATCGCGTTCCTGCTCGCCTTCTTCTCGCTGCTCGGCGCGGGCTCGATCCTGGGCTGGGCGCCGCCCGTCGGCGTGCCGCTCTGGCTGGCGGTCGTGGTGTTGTGCATCGCTTATGCGGCGATCTCGGCGCCGTTCAGCGCGCTGCGCCGCGCTTCGTACGCGACGGTCAGCGGCTATCGCTATGGCTTCGGAGCGGCCGATGGGTTGATCACGGTGGTGATCGTCGCCGCCGCCGGCTGGTTCGCCTGGATGTACATCCCCGACGCGCGCCAGCTGATGGAACAAGCGTACGTCGTGATCCGCGACTTCGTCAGCTACTGGAAGGCCAGCTGGAACGGTTGAGTTTGTGAAGGCTCCATAGCCTTGGGCGCGGGAAGGTCTGCCTCCCGCGCCCCTCTTTTTAGCCCCACGGCCCGCGCTTGGGCGCACCGGCATCCGCTTGCAGCGGCGGCGCAGATGCGGGCGCTGCAACATGGCCGCCCGCGTAGCGCACCAGCGCCTCGATGCGCTTGGCGATCGGCGGGTGCGTCGCAAAGACACTGGTGAGGTCTGCGTGCGGGTTCTCGATGAACATCTCGCGCACTTCCGACGGCGCCTGCACGACGGCATTGCCCGAGATTTTCTGAAGCGCCGAGATCATCGCGTCGGGGTTCTTGGTGAGTTCAACAGCGCCAGCGTCCGCCAAATATTCGCGCCGCCGCGATAGGGCGAAGCGGATCACAATGGCCAGCGCGTACGACAGCGCGATCAACGCCAGCGCTACGAGAACAGCGACGAACGCGCCGCCACCGCCACCGTTCGAGTCACGCCGCGACGAGCGCCGCGGCCCGCCCGAATACCAGAGGCTGCGGAACACGATCTCGCCGACGAAGGAGAAGATGCCGACAAATACGACGGCGATCACCAGAAGGCGCACATCACGATTGCGGATGTGCGTCAGCTCGTGCGCGAGCACGGCCTCAAGCTCCTGATCGGTCAGCGTGTGAATCAGCCCGCGCGTGACCGTTATCGAGTACTGGCCCTCATGCAGGCCCGTCGCGAACGCGTTCAGCGCATCGGTTTCCATGATGCGCAGCGCTGGTGTTTTGATGCCGCGCGAGATGCAGAGGTTTTCGAGCAAATTATAGAGCTTCGGCTCGTCGCGGCGCTCGACTTTGTGCGCGCCGGTCGCAGCGTCGATGATGCCCTGATAGAAGGCGTAGGCGATGCCGAACCAGAGGATCGCGCCGGCGATCGCAAACGGCCACGCCCGCGCCAAAGCATCGGCCGCCCACAGGAACGGTCCGGCGATCTCATCCTTGCCGATCGAGGCGCCGGAGAAGCCCGCGAACAGCAGGAACAGCCCGTATGTCAGCAGGATAAGGAGCACCGGAAATCCGAGCATCAGCAGCCCGGACTTCCAGTTGTTGCCCCAAATGTGCGTCTGTAGGCCGTAAGCGCCCACGAGCGTTGCGCCTTTAGCTGAACTTCACCTGCGGCGCCTGCTCCATCGTCGCGCGGTTCTCTTCTCCCAGGTTGAAGAAGTCGCGCGGGCCGAAGCCGAACGGACCGGCGATCAAGACTGCCGGGAATTGCTCCCGCGCAGTGTTGTATTCGCCGACGGCGTTGTTGAAGAAGCGGCGCGCGGCGGCGATCTTGTTCTCGATGTCGGAGAGCTCGGCCTGAAGCTGTTGGAAATTCGTGTTGGCCTTGAGGTCCGGATAGGCTTCCGACAGCGCGATCAGGCGTCCGAGCGCAGCGCCCAGCATGCCTTCGGCCTGGCCCATCGCTTTCGGATCGCCGGTCTTTTCGGCGCTCACGGCGGCGTTGCGCGCCTGGATGACAGCCTCGAGCGTGCCCTTTTCGTGCGCGGCGTAGCCCTTCACGGTCTCGACTAGGTTCGGGATCAGGTCGTGCCGCTGGCGCAATTGCACATCGATGTCGGCGAAGGCTTGGCCGCAATTCTGCCGCAGAGCGACAAGCCGGTTGTAGATGCCGATCAGCAGCACCACGAGCACGACGGCGACGATCAGCAGGATAAGTCCGAGGCCCATTATCGTTCCCTATTCCGGCGACCCGTGTCCGAGTCATTCCGCTGTTAATATAGGAACTCCCCGAACCCGTCGCGCCAGAAAGTGCTTGGGGCGTACGCGCCTAGCCGATCACGTCGCTGAAGCGCCCCGAGCGCGAGAAGCCCTTCGGCGCGACCTTGCCCGCCGAGCCGCGCTTGCCGCGATACTCCTTCCACTCGGGCACGGCGCGGACGCGCCCAGCGCTGTCTTCCCAGGTGAGCCCCTCGTCCTTGGCGAACACCTTCACGTCGGCCAGACCGCGATCGTGGTAGCTTTGCAGCTTTACGCCCTTGCCCCGGTTCATCTCCGGCAGTTCGTCGAGCGGGAAGATCAACAGCTTCTTGCGTTCGCCGATCACGGCGACCTGATCGCCCTCCACCTTGGCGGCGGCGATGGCGCGCCCGTTGAGGATCTGCTTGCCCGAGCGTTTGGAGGCCACCATTTCGCTCTCGGCAATCAAGAAGCCGTAGCCCTCGTGGCTGGCGACGACGCGCTTTGCGCCTTCCTCGTACTTGAACAGCGCGACCGCTTCGTCGATGTCGCCCAACTCGATCGATAGGCGCACCGGCTCGCCGTGGCCGCGGCCGCCGGGAAGCTTATGCGCATCGAGCGTGAAGGCGCGGCCATCGGAGGCGAACAGCAGCAGCTTGTCGGTGGTCTCGCAGCGGACGATGTGCTGGGCCGCGTCACCTTCCTTGAACTGCAGATTGGAGAGATCGCCGTGACCTTTGAGGGCGCGGATCCAGCCCTTCTCCGAAAGCACCACCGTCAACGGCTCGCGCACGATGAAGGCTTCGACGTCGATCTCCGTCGCCACCGCAGCGGCTTCGCCGAGTTCGCTGAGCCGGCGGCCCGTGGCCGTCTTCGGGTCGAACAGCTTGCGCGTTTCTTTCAGTTCGCCGGCGATGCGCCGCCATTGCTTACGCGTGTCCTCGAGAAGGCCTTGCAGGTCCTTCTGCTCCTCGCGCAACGCGGCGTCCTCGCGGCGGATTTCCATTTCTTCGAGCTTGCGCAATTGGCGCAGCCGCGTGTTGAGGATCGCCTCGGCCTGCGTCTCATTGAGCGTGAAGCGCGAGATCAGCTTCGACTTTGGCTCATCCTCATTGCGGATGATGCGGATCACCTCGTCAAGATTGAGATAAACGATGAGGAGGCCCGCCAACACATCGAGGCGCTGAGCGATCTTGGCGAGACGGTACGTCGTACGCCGCTGCAGCACGTCGCGGCGGTGATCTAGGAACGCGCGCAGTACGTCCTTGAGCCCCATCACCCGCGGGGCGCCCTGCGCGTCGAGCACGTTCATGTTGATCGGAATGCGTGTTTCGAGCGCCGTCAGCTTGAACAGGCTCTCCATCAGCACGTTTGGCTCGACCGTGCGCGCCTTCGGTTCGAGCACAAGGCGAATGTCTTCGGCGCTTTCGTCGCGCACATCGCCCAGCAGCGGCGCCTTTTTGTTCTCGATCACCTCGGCGAGTTGCTCGACCAGTTTGGTCTTCTGCACGAGGTACGGAATCTCGGTGACAACGATGCGCCACATGCCACGGCCGAGATCTTCGGTGATCCAACGCGCTCGCACGCGGAAGCCGCCGCGGCCAGTTTCGTATGCTTCGCGGATGCTCTCAGGCGGTTCGACGACGAGACCCCCGGTCGGGAAGTCAGGACCTTTGACGTATTGCAGCAGGTCTTCGGTCGTCGCCTTGGAATTGTCGATCAGATGCACGCAGGCGTCGATCAGCTCGGCGGCGTTGTGCGGCGGAATGCTCGTCGCCATGCCGACGGCGATGCCTGAGGCGCCGTTCGCGAGTAGGTTCGGGAAGGCCGCGGGAAGAACCACCGGTTCTTCCTTGGTGCCGTCATAGCTGGGGCGGAAATCGACGGCGTCTTCGTCGATGCCTTCGAGCAGCGCCTCGGCCGCCTTGGTGAGGCGGCTTTCCGTGTACCGCATCGCGGCGGGGTTATCGCCGTCGATGTTGCCGAAATTGCCTTGTCCGTCGATCAGCGGATAACGTGCGTTGAAGTCCTGCGCGAGGCGGACCATCGCATCATAGATCGCCTGGTCGCCGTGCGGATGGAAATCGCCCATCACATCGCCGACCACCTTCGCGCTCTTACGAAACGCGGCGTCGGCGGTGAGATTGAGCCGCTTCATCGCGTAGAGCACGCGCCGATGCACCGGCTTCAGCCCGTCGCGAACGTCCGGCAGCGCGCGGCTGGTGATGGTGGAGAGCGCATAGGCGAGATAGCGCTTAGCCAGCGCCTCGCCGATCGGCTCCTCCACAATGCGCCCGCCTTCCTCCGGCGAACGGGTGACGTCATCAGCCATTCTTGGCTCTCCGAAACGATCGCGTGCGTTCTGGCACGCTTAAATCAGAGTCGTCCTGCAAATCCCAACCGCTCGATCAGCCGGCGGCGGGCTTCGGGCATGCCTTCGCCTTTGTGGTCGAAGACGCGGCGCTCCAGGAAGTAGCCGCCGAGCGCGAAGGCGTCAGCAACGTCCCCGCTCTCTAATTGCGCTTCCGCATCGACTAGGAAGCGCGGCAGACGCAGCAACACGTCGGCATGGGGCGCGCCTGCCTCATAGGTCGCAGCGCGCCCGGTGCGGGGGCTGACCCAGGCCAACCCCTCGGTCTCGCCCGTGACCGCGCATCGCGTGAGGTCGAGGCCATACCCAAGCGCAGACAGCAACCCCAGTTCAAAGCGGGTGTAGAGCGCGGGCCAAATATCGGTGTGCGGCATCGCTTCGATCAGGACGATGAGTGCGTCGTAAAGCTGGGGATAGGCCTGGCGCTCCGGCGTCGCGCCGCGGACGAGCGCGACGGCCGAGGAAAGCCCTGCCAGCGCGATCGGATCGTCGAGCAGGCGCGTCGCGTGCGGTTCAATGAGCTCCAGCGGATTGTAGAAGCCAAGCTGCTCAGAAAGGCGCGCCTTCCAGCCGGTATGCACGACGTTGCCGGCTTGCAAGATCGGCTGCGACTTGCGCCCCGCATGCACGACGCCGCCGAAGCGCCCATGCTCGCGCGCAAACACCTCGGCGACGAGCTTGCCTTCACCGAAATGGCGCGCGCCGAGCACGATAGCGTTGTCGACCCATTCCATCGCCTAAGCTTCGTAATCGAGCCCGAGCCGCTGATAGATCGCGCGCTCTTCGCTCCAGTCCTCGCGCAGTTTGACGTACAGGAAGAGGTGGATGCGCCGATCGAAGGCAGCCTCCATTTCCTTGCGCGCCTGTTCGCCGATGATCTTGATGGTCTGGCCGCCGGCGCCGATGGCGATCTTGCGCTGACTTTCTCGCGCAACATAAATCGTCTGTTCGATCCGGGCCGAGCCGTCCTTGCGCTCTTCCCAGCTGTCCGTTTCGACGATCAGATCGTACGGCAATTCATCATGCAGGCGGAGCATCGCCTTCTCGCGGGTGATCTCCGCGGCGAGCACGCGTGCAGGCGCATCCATGGTTTGATCTTCCGGGAAGAGCCACGGGCCCTCCGGGGCGCGCTCGGCCAGTGTGCGCGCGATATCTTGGACGCCATCGCCAGACTTGGCCGAGACCATGAACACGTCGGTGTAGAGGCCCTGCTCGACCAGCTTGGTGGTGATCGCGAGCAAGTGTGGCCGCGAGACCGCATCAACCTTGTTGAGCACCAGGATGGAGGGCAGCTCCAACGCCTTCAGCTTCGCGGCGATGCGTTCGGAATCGTCGACCGAGTGCAGATCGGCGCCGCTCTTCTTGCCACCCGGCACGTGGGCCGCCGCGTCCACGACGTGGAGGATTGCGTCGGCGCCCTCAAGCGCGCTCCAGGCGGCGGCGACCATCGCGCGGTCCAGCCGGCGCTTTGGCGCAAACACGCCGGGCGTATCGATGAGCACAAGCTGCACGTCTCCGTGCATGACGATGCCGCGCACCAGCGCACGCGTCGTCTGCACTTTTTGCGTCACCGCCGCGACCTTGGCGCCGACGAGCGTGTTCACGAGCGTCGACTTGCCAGCATTGGGCGCGCCCAGAACGGCGACGACAGCGCAACGTTGTTCGCTCATTGCACACCCTGCGCGGCAAGAAACGCAGCGGCGGCCGCGCGCTGCGCTTCGCGTTTGGAGCTTCCCTCACCGCGCATAGGCTCGAAGCCATCCACGTGCGCTTCGATCACGAAGTGCGGCGCGTGCTCGGGACCAGTCCGTTCAACCACCACGTAACTCAAACCCTTCCTCCGGGCCGCAACCCATTCCTGCAGCACCGTCTTCGCGTCGCGCGGGGCGCTGCTTACATCGTCGAACGCATCGCCCCAGAAGCGGGTCACGAACGCTCGTGCCGCTTCGATGCCGCCATCCAGATATAGCGCCGCGATCACGGATTCGCAGATGTCGGCGAGGATAGCCTCTTTGCCGCGCCCCCCGCTTGTCTCCTCCGAGGGTGAAAGCGCCACCACCTCGCCGAGGCCCGCCGCCCGGGCCGCCCGGGCGCAGGCGTGACGATTTACGAGCGCGTTGAGCAGCGGCGCCAGTTCACCCTCGTCGCGGCCATCATGCTCAGCAAACAGCCGTTCGGCCACGATCAGGCCGAGCACGCGATCGCCCAGGAACTCCAGCCGCTCATAGGAGCGGCCCTTCTTCGAGCCATCGAGCACGCTGGCGTGTGTAAGCGCTTCCTGCAGCAAGGCGCGATCGCCGAACGCGTAGCCGAGACGCTGCTCAAGCTCCGCCAGTTGGGCATCCTGCGGCTTACGGCGCCCGCTCAATTCACTGACTTCAGGAACCTCGATCCACGGAAACCAGTGAACAGGGTCCAGGGCTGCAGCAGCGATGTGGTGTTGTCGAACGAGACGACGACGAATTGTGCGGGGCCGACCAGATTGTCGAACGGCACATACCCCACCACCGATGGCACACGGCTGTCCGCTGAATTGTCGCGGTCGTCACCCATCATGAAATAGTGCCCCTCGGGCACGACGTAGACGCGCGTGTTATCAAGTTCGCCGCGCGGGGTGCGGTCGAACACAGTGTAACTGCCCCCGTCCGGAAGCGTTTCGCGATAGGCCTGGATCGGCTCGATCAAACCGTCTTCGTCTTCAAAGTTCACGATGCCGAGCGATTCACGCTGCACCGGCTGGCCATTGATGTGCAGCAGGCCGTCAATCATCTGGATGCGGTCACCCGGAAGGCCAATCACGCGCTTGATGAAATCGCGATCCGGCTCCGGCGGGGGGCGGAACACCACCACGTCGCCGCGATGCGGTTCAGAGCCAAACAGGCGTCCATGCGGGAACAGGCCTTCGAGCGGCGCGAACGAGAAGCGGCCATAGCCGTAAGACCATTTCGTCACGACGATGTAGTCGCCGACTTCGAGCGTGGGCTGCATCGAGCCCGATGGAATGCGGAACGGCTGGGCGATGGTGAAGCGCAGCACCATCGCTAGCGCGAGCGCGTAGAGGATCGTCTTCACATTGTCCCAGAAGACGCTCATCGCAGGCGTCGAAGTCCCGGTCGTGCTCATGCTCATGCGCTTCTCGCTATAGACCCGGCCGGCCAGCTAAGCTGGCGGCTTGTGTCTGATCGGGCCGGCGCCCACCAATGTTTTCCCCAGCGCGAGGTCAGCCTGCTCAAACGCCCGCTCCCCGTCCCATTGGGATCAACTCCGCCGAAATAATGACGTACGCGACAGCCAGCGGGAAATCATCGGTCAAAGTGACATGGATGTGGGGGGCGTGTCCGTCCGGGGTCATGAGGGCCAGGCGCGCCGCGGCCCCGCCCGTCAGGCGGATCGTCGGCTGGCCGGTGGGCAGGTTGGAGACCCCCATGTCGCGCCAAAAAACCCCTTGTTTCAATCCTGTACCCAGCGCCTTGGAACACGCTTCCTTGGCCGCGAAACGCTTGGCGAAGGTCGCCGCACGCTCCAGGGGCCGCCGGTCCGCTCTGCGGCGCTCGTCCTCAGTATAGACGCGCAAGATGAACCGCTCCCCAAAACGCTCGAGGGTCTGTTCGATGCGGCGGATGTCGATGATGTCGGAACCGATGCCGAGGATCATGGACCCTGCCTAGCGTCTGCGCGGGCGGCGTCGATACGCCGCCGCATTTCGGTGACGGCGCTAGCAAGCCCCGTGAAGATGGCTTCGCCGATCAGAAAGTGGCCGATATTGAGCTCTGCCACCTGCGGAATGGCCGCGATCGGGGCGACGGTCTCATAGTCGATGCCGTGACCGGCATGGACTTCCAGGCCCAGCGCCGCTGCCTGCCGCGCTGCGGCTTTCAGCGCCTCCAGGATCTCCGCCGCCTTCTCGGCCTCGCCGTCGCGAGCGGCGTCGCAATAGGCGCCGGTGTGCAGTTCAATCACTTCAGCACCGGTGCGGCTCGCCGCTTCGATCTGCTGGGGGTCCGCGCCGATGAAGAGCGACACCCTGCTGCCGCCGTCGCGCAGCTTCTGCACGAACGGGGCGATCCAGTTGTGGCCGCCCGCGACATCGAGCCCGCCCTCCGTGGTGCGCTCCTCGCGCCGCTCGGGCACCAGGCACACAGCCGGTGGCCGATGCTTGAGCGCGATCTCCAGCATCTCCGAGGTGACCGCCATCTCCAGGTTTAACGGTTTGCCGCGCTCGCGCAGCATCACCGAAAGCCGCGCGATGTCGGCATCGGAGATATGACGGCGATCTTCGCGCAGGTGCGCGGTGATGCCGTCGGCGCCGGCATCGAGCGCGACAATCGCCGCGCGCATCGGATCAGGATAACTCACCCCGCGCGCGTTCCGGATGGTCGCGACGTGGTCGATGTTGACGCCGAGGCGCACGCGCCCGCTCATGCCGCGAGCCCACGCGATCCAGGCTTGATCGCCGGCAGCGCCGCCAGCTCGGGCGGTAGCTGATCGGCCGGGTACGCCGGCGCGGAGACTTGCGCGAGCGAGATCAACGTGGCGCCGATATCGGCCTTGCCGCCAGAACGATCGATGATGCACGCAGCGCCAACGAGTTCACCGGGATGGCCGCGGATGGCGTCAAGACATTCGCGCGATGAGAGGCCGGTGGTGACGACATCTTCCACCATCAGCACGCGCTCGCCTGGCTGAATGGAGAAGCCGCGGCGCAATTGAAACGCGCCGCCCTCGCGCTCCACGAACATCGCTTTGGCGCCGAGGTGGCGGGCGGTTTCGTAGCCGGGAATGATCGCGCCGACCGCAGGCGAGATCACGACATCAATCTTGCCGAACGCCGCTTTCGCCTTCTCCGCCAGCGCCTTGCACAAACGCTCGGTCCGGCCGGGATCCATGAACACGGCGTTCTTCTGAAAGAAGACGGGAGAATGAAGCCCGGAGGAGAGGATGAAGTGCCCCTCCAGAAGCGCGCCTGCGGCGCGGAATTCATCGAGAACTTGGTCCTGATTCATGGGGCGCTTCTTACTGTCTGCGGCGGGCGTCGTCATCAGCCCTTCACCCGCTCAACCTCTTTGACCGCTTTGCTGGTGCGCATGGCGGCGACGATATTGGTGAGGTGGCGCGCATCGGCGACTTCTATGTCGAACACCATGTCGAAGAAATCGGTCGTGCGATTGACGAGGCGCAGATTGATGATGTCGCCCTCGTTCTCGGCAATGATGCGGCATAGCTCGGCCAAGACGCCGCGCTTGTTTTCGACCGTGGCGATGATGCGGCTCGCAGCAAGCGTGCGCTTCAGCGCCGTGGTGGTCCAGGCAAGATCGACCCAGGTGATGCTTTCGTCGTCCTCCAGCGCCGCCAGCTGATCGCAGTCGATAGTGTGGATGACGACGCCTTTGCCCGGAATTTGCACGCCGATGATCCGGTCGCCCGGGATCGGCGAGCAACAATTGGCGAAGTGGAGCGCCACGCCCGGCGTCAGATCGCCGCCGCGGACGTAAAGCTTTGCCTTTTCGCGCTCCATCGGCTTGCGGCCTTCTTCGCGCCGCACCTTTTCTTCGAGTCCTGGAAAGGCGGCGATCGCCACCGCATTGGCTTTGATCGCGCCTTCACCGACCGCGACGAACAATTCCTCTTCGCTGTTGCGACCGAGGCGCTCCGCGGCCTGCAACAACACCGTATCGGCGAGTTCGTGGCCATAGCGGTGGAGCGCGTGACTCACCAATTCGCGGCCGAGACGGAGAAATTCCTCGCGCTTGGCTTGGCGCTCCAATCTGCGCTGCGCGGACTTGGCGCGTCCCGTCTTGGTCAGTTGCTCGTAGCCCGGAACCGGCGCGACTTTGTCGCCGATAATAACTTCGACAACATCGCCGTTGCGCAGCGCGCTGCGCAACGGACGTTCGTCGCCATTGATCTTGGCCCCAATGCAGCGGTCGCCGATGTCAGAGTGCACGGCATAGGCAAAATCGAGCGGCGTCGCGCCTTGCGGCAGCGCGATCAGCGTTCCCTTCGGCGTGAAGGCGAAAACGTGATCCTGATACATTTCGAGCTTGGCGTGCTCGAGGAATTCGTTGGCGTCGCCACCGTGCTCGGCGATTTCTAGCAGCGAGCGCGTCGCCTCGCGCGCGTCGAGACCTGCGGAAGCCGCCAGCTCTTCGTCGAACCCGTAGGATTCGTTCTTGTAGCGCCAGTGTGCGGCGACGCCGTTTTCGGCGATCTGATCCATCTCCTCGGTGCGTATCTGGATTTCGACGCGCACGTTTCCAGGACCGATTACGATGGTGTGGATCGACCGGTAGCCGTTGGGCTTGGGATTGGAGATGTAGTCTTCCACCTGATCGGGCACGCAGCGCCACGTCTGGTGGATGAGGCCAAGCGCGCGATAGCAATCGTCGGGGTTCTGCACGATCACGCGGAACGCATAGACGTCAGCGAGGTCGGAGAACTCGACGCTCTTGCGCTGCAGTTTGCGCCAGATCGAATACGGCTGCTTCTCGCGCCCGAACACGCGCGCCTCGATGCCGGCGAACTCGAACACTTCCATGATGGTCTGGATGATGATGGCGACGTTAGCGCCTTTCTCCTGGCGCAACTGCTCTAGGCGCGCATGGATCGCGCTTTCGGCATCCGGGAACGCTTCGTGGAAGGCGAGGTTTTCCAGCTCCCGCGCCATTTTCTCCATGCCAATGCGGCGCGCCAACGGGCCGTAGATTTCAAGCGTCTCGGTCGCGATGCGGCGGCGCTTATCCTTCGATGGCACGAATTTGAGCGTGCGCATGTTGTGCAGGCGGTCGGCCAGCTTAACGATCAGCACGCGCACGTCACGCGACATGGCGAGGATGAATTTCTGCAGGTTCTGCGCCTGCTTGTTCTCCTCGGACTGTATTTCGAGCTTGGAGAGCTTGGTGACGCCTTCGACCAGATCGGCGACCTGGTCGCCGAACATCTGTTCGATCTCCTCGCGCGTCGCTTCGGTGTCTTCGATCGTGTCGTGCAGGAGGCCCGCGACGATGGTCGCTGCATCGAGCTTGTACTCTGTCAGGATGCCTGCGACCTGGATCGGATGGGCGAAATACGGGTCGCCCGAATGGCGCTTCTGGCTGCCGTGCTTCACCGTCGCGTACACGTACGCGCGGTTGATCAGGCTCTCATCGACAGACGGATCGTATTCGCGGACGCGCTCGACCAGTTCGAACTGGCGCAAGTAGCGCGGCGGCGTGTCTCCCGCGCCGGCCTTCTTGGGGCCGGCGGGGACTTGGGCGGCGACTCCGTCACCGCCGGACATGAGTTTAGTACCGTTCGTCGCGCTGAGCTTCGGCTTCCTGCTGGAGCGCGCGCAACACGTCCTCTTCGCTGGTCTCTACCGGAGCGGCGAGGGCGAGGCGGTCTTGCTCGTCCTCGGCCTGCGTGGCCGGCTGAACGTCCTGGAACAACATCACGAAGCTGTCGCGCAGTTCCTCCGGGGTGACGGCGGAATCGGCGATCTCGCGCAGCGCCACGACCGGGTCTTTATCCCGATCACGGTCGACCAGCGGCTCGGCGCCCGAGGAAATGCTGCGGGCGCGGTGCGCAGCCAGCAGAACCAGCGAGAACCGGTTGGGTACCTTATCGACGCAATCTTCAACGGTGACGCGAGCCAAAGTGCTTCCTCAACGCTCAGTGGAAAGGGTGTGATCGGTCAAACTAGGGGTTCGCGCGCCCTTTCGCAATGCGAAGGAACACCGCAAATGCGAAAAGAAGGCCTGCCGCTCAGCCCCAACCGCGCTCGATGGGCCGGTATCCCTGCTCTTGCGGTAGATCCGGCAGCAACTGGGCGGCGGTGCGCCCCAACAAGGGATGGCGCCAGCCCGGGTCGACCTCAGCCAAGGGCGCCAGGACGAACGCCCGCTCCTGCATGCGCGGGTGCGGCAATTCGATACCGTCAAAGACGCCTGCCAAGTCACCCATAGCGACTAGATCGAGATCGAGGGTGCGGGAGGCCCAGCGCTCGCGCCGCTCGCGGCCAAAGTCGATCTCGATCCCTCGCAGCAGGTCATAGAGCGAACGGGGCGTGTGCGCACCCGCCTCGGCCGTGATCACCGCGTTGTAATAGTCAGCCTGGTCCGCGCCCGGCGGCCACGCCGCCGTCTGCCAGACACTCGACCTCGCCGTGACGGCGACGCCGGCCTGCTCGATCGCGGACAAGGCCTGCGACAACAGCGCGCCGCCGCTGACGCCGCGATAGGCCATGTTGGTTCCCATGGCGATGGAGGCGATCTGGTTCATATAGCGGAATCAGACCACGCGCTCGAAACGCGCATTACGGACATGCTTCATGAATTTGCTTGATCGTCTCATTCATCCTGACGAGCGCGTCGCGATCTTCATCGACGGCGCCAACCTCTATTCCGCCGCCAAGGGCCTCACCTTCGACATCGACTACCGAAAGCTGCTCGAAGAGTTCAAGCAGCACGGTCGCCTGGTGCGCGCCTATTATTACACAGCGCTGGTCGAGGATCAGGACTTTTCCCCGATCCGCCCCCTCGTCGATTGGCTCGACTATAACGGCTACACGCTGGTGACGAAGCCGGCCAAGGAATACACCGACGCCAACGGACGGCGCCGCTTCAAGGGCGACATGGATGTCGAACTCACGGTCGATCTGCTGCAAGCGGCTTCGTTCATTGATCACGCCTTCCTCTTCTCTGGCGATGGCGATTTCCGCGCCGCGATCGAAGCGGTGCAGCGTAAGGGCGTGCGCGTGAGCGTGGTGTCCACCATCAAGTCGAACCCGCCCATGGCCTCTGACGACATCCGCCGCGCCGCCGACAATTTCGTGGATCTGACCGAGCTGGCCAATCTCATTGGCCGGCCGCCACGCGAGCGCAACGAACAGCGCCACGACTATTCCGACGAAGAAGAGCGGTGAGCGCGGCCCCGCCCGAAGCGCCGAAGGACTGCCCGCTCTGTCCTCGGCTGGTCGCCTACCGGGAACAGAACGCACGCCTTGAGCCGTCATGGTTCAACGGCGCCGCGCCCTCGTTCGGCGACCCTGCGGCGCGCCTGCTCATTGTTGGCCTCGCGCCGGGCCGCACCGGCGCCAACCGCACGGGCCGGCCGTTCACCGGCGATTACGCGGGTGAACTGCTCTACGGCACGCTGAAGAAACTCGGCCTCGCGGAAGGGGAGTACCGCGCCGATCCGAACGACGGCTTCACGCTGAAAGGCGCGATGATCACCAACGCCGTGCGCTGCGCGCCGCCGGAAAACAAACCTACGCCGGCCGAAATCGCCACTTGCCGGCCGTTCCTCGCCGCGCGCGTGGCAGGGCTGCCGCAGCTGCGCTCAATCATGGCGTTGGGCTCGATCGCGCACGAAAGCGTGTTGCGTGCGCATGGTCTGAAGCCCTCGGCGGCGCGGTTTGGACATGCGGTTGAGGTGCAATTGCCGAACGGGTGCTGGCTTGTCTCCAGCTACCACTGCTCGCGCTACAATACGCAAACGCGCCGTTTGACGGCGGAGATGTTCGAAGCGGTGATGCAGCGCGCGAAGGAGCTCGCCTACGCCTCAATGCCGTAGCTGCGGTAGAGATTGCCTAGATTTGGCTCGGCGCGCTGCGCAGCCGTCAGATCAGCTTGCCCCTCAGCAACCATGCCCACTCGGATACGCGCAACCCCGCGGCCATAAAGGAAGTGCGGCTGATTTGGAGCAAGGCGCACCGCTTCGCTGTAGTCCGCCAGCGCCGCCTGCGCGTCGCCGCGCTTCAAATAGACAAGCCCGCGGCTGTCGTGCGCGTTGGCGTCATTGGGATTGAGCAGCAGCGCCCGATCGCAGTCGGACAACGCAAAGTCCAACTCGACGCCGCGCACCGCACGCTCCCAGCAGCGGCTGTTCCAGAGCGCTGCATCGTCCGGGTTGTGCTCGATCGCCTGCGAAAGGGCGTCCAATTGCGAAAGCTGGGTCTCCGCACGCTCGTTCAGCGATTGCTGACGCCGTTCTGCCGCCAGCGTCATGCCGGGCTGAAGGCGCAGAGCGGCGTCATAGTCAGCGATGGCTTGCTCATAGGCGCCGCGATTGTGATGCACGAGACCGCGCTCCACATAGGCGCGGGCGAACTCTGAATTGATCCGCAGCGCGCGGCCGAAATCGGCGATCGCGCGCGCTTGCTGGCCAGCCTGTGAACGCAGGACGCCGCGTGTCATCAGCGCTTCAGCGCGCCGCTCGGGCGATACGCTCGGCGACAGGATCACCTCACCGCACGCGTGAGCACGTTCTTGTTGGTTGCCAAGCGCGGCTTGGCACGCGCTCCATTGCTGTTCGGTATAGACGGCCGGATCGGCCTGCGAGCAGGCGCCCAATGCGAATAGCGCAAGGAGGCCCAAGAAACGCATCAGCCCCGATCCCTCAACAACCGCGATTGTTGCCGCTTCCAGTCGCGATCCTTGGTTGCGGCGCGTTTGTCGTGGGCTTTCTTGCCCGTGGCGAGCGCAATCTCGATCTTGGCGATGCCGCGCTCGTTGAAATAGAGCTTGAGCGGCACGAGCGTGCGCCCATCACGCTCGACCGCGCCGATCAGCTTCTTCAATTCGCGCGAACGGACCAGCAGCTTTCGCGGCCGCCGCGGCTCGTGGTTGAATTGCCCCGCCGGGGGATACTCGGGAATAGTCGCATTGATCAGCCAGAGTTCGCCGCGTTCTGCGCTTGCATAGCTTTCGGCGATGTTTGCCCGCCCACTGCGTAGAGACTTCACCTCGGTGCCGACGAGTTGAATGCCGGCTTCGAGCGTGTCTTCGATCATGTAATCGAAGCGCGCACGCCGGTTCTCGGCCACGAGTTTGCGGTTCGGCTCAGCCTTGGGCGCCATGGCTCAGATCAGCCCTGCATGGGTCATGGCCGTGCGAATCTGGGCCTTGGCGGCATCGCTGCAAACCAGCAATGGCAGGCGCACTTCCTCGCTGCAGAGGCCGAGCAATGAGCAGGCGTACTTCGCCGGCGCGGGCGAAGGCTCTATGAAGAGCGCCTTGTGCAGCGGCGCGACCTTCTCATCGAGTTTGCGTGCGCTGTCATAGGCGCCCTGCAACGTCGCATCCTGGATTTGCGCGCACAGTTTCGGCGCCACATTGGCCGTCACCGAAATACAGCCGACGCCGCCTTGCGCATTGAACCCGACGGCGCTCGGGTCCTCGCCGGAGAGTTGCACAAACTTCTCACCGCACACTGCGCGATGGCGCGCAACGCGCCCAAGATCGCCAGTCGCGTCCTTCACGCCAACGATGTTCGGAAGCGCCGCAATCCTGCCCATCGTTTCGACGGAGATATCTGTGATCGTCCGCCCGGGCACGTTGTAGGCGACGATGGGGATATCCACAGCGTCGTTGATCGCCTTGAAGTGGGCGAACAAGCCGTCCTGGCTGGGCTTGTTGTAATAGGGCGCGACCACCAGCACGGCGTCAGCGCCCACGCGCTTGGCGGCCTTCGCCAATTCAATCGCATGCGCGGTGTTGTTCGAGCCCGCCCCCGCAATCACCGGCACGCGCCGCGCGGCGGCTTCAACGCAAAGCTCCACCACTCTGACGTGCTCATCGAATGAGAGCGTCGCGCTTTCGCCGGTCGTTCCGCATGGGACAACACCGTGGGAACCCTCTCCGATCTGGCGCTCGACGAACCCCTGGAACGCCCGTTCATCCACCGTTCCATTCCGGAAGGGTGTTATCAGAGCGGGAATCGAGCCGTGAATGTTCATGAGGAGGTCTTAACCGTAGCGTTGGCGCGATTCCTGCCACACTGTGGCGTGAGGTTAAATAGCGGCTCGCGGCCAAGGCACGCGGGCAACGCATTTGGTTCGTATCGGGCCGGAGGGGAAAGCATGGATGCTGGGAGGGTGATCCGCATAGCATTGACGGCGGCAGCCGCCAGCATGGCGCTGGTCGCGTCCAGCGCGGGCCAGCAGACCCCAGGGCCGCGCCCAGCCGCCGCCGAGGCCGCCGCCTACACCCCCGCGCCGCCACTGCCGTCAGCCGGCGAACGCATGCGGCTCCGCGACGGCCTCGCCGCGGCGCAGTCGGGTGATTGGATCGGCCTTGCCCAATTGCGCGACAACGCCACCGATCCGCTGGTGCGCCGCATGCTGCAATGGCGCTGGGCGATTTCAACCGAAGCGCCGCTCTATTTCAACGATATCGCCCAAGCCCTCAACGAGCTGCAAGGATGGCCCGGCCGCTCGACCATGCGCACCCGCGCCGAGCAGGCGATCTCCGATTCGCGTCTTTCCGCTTCCGAGCGCGTCGCCTTCCTGCGCCAGGACGGCGGACCCGCGACTGGCGATGGACGCATCGCACTTGCGGTCGCCTTGAAGAATTTGGGACAGCGCAGTGAAGCGAACGAGATCGCGCGCGCCGCATGGCGCGAAGACGCGCTGACCACAGAATCCGAAGATCGCGCCCTGGCCGAGTTCGGCCCCGTGTTCAGCGCCGATGATTACGCAGCGCGCGTGGATGGGTTGTTGTGGCGCGGGCAGCGCAGCGCAGCGCAACGCCTGCTGCCGCGCGTCTCCACGGCTGACCGCCTCCTCGCCAATGCGCGCATCGCGCTGCAGGCGCGCCAGCGTCGCGGCCTGCAGGCGGCAGTGGATTCCGTTCCGGCTTCGCGGCGCGACAATCCCGGCTTCCTGTATGACCGGGCGCAGTACCGCCGCCGCACGGATCAGCCCGTTGACGCGATGCAGATTGCGGCGGAGATCGACGCCCGCCAGGCGCCGCTCGCCGCACGCGACGACATCTTCCGTGAAAAGCGGCTTTACGTGCCGCGGGCGCTGCGCGCCGGCAACTACCGTTTGGCTTACAATCTGGTCTCCAATCACGGACTCACCAGCGGGGAAGCCTTCGCCGATGCGGAGTGGATGGCGGGCTGGCTGTCGCTGCGCTTCCTCGATCAGCCGGAGCGTGCGCGCGACCATTTCGCCCATCTCAGCGAGAATGTGTCCTCGCCGGTCAGCCTCTCTCGCGCGCTCTATTGGCGCGCCGGGGCGGAGGGCGCGCTCGGCAACAGCGCCGAGGCCGAGCAGATGCTCAACGAAGCCGCCCGCTTCAATTTCACATTCTACGGCCAACTCGCCGCCACGCGGGGCAACCGCACGGCGGTTCTGTCGCTGCCCGACACTGGCGTCGTCAGCAACGACGCGCGGGCTCGCTTCGAGAGCCGCGAACTCGTGCGAGCGCTACGGCTGATGTCCGAAGTCGGGGCCCAGCGGGATTTCGAATCGATCGCCTTCTATCTCGACGACACGCTCGACGATCCGATGGAACTGGAGCTGCTCGCCCAGATGGCGCGCGAGCAATCCTATCATCGCACCGCGCTACGCAGCGCCAAGGCAGGGCTGTTCCGCAACGTCGTCGCCACCAACGCCGCCTACCCGACGCTAGAATTGCCCCCGCTGGTGCAAGCGCGCGGCCGGCCCGAGCCGGCGCTGGTCCACGCCATCATCCGCCAGGAGAGCGAGTTCGATCCGGCGGCGATCTCCAGCGCCAATGCACGCGGGCTGATGCAGCTCATCCCATCGACCGCCCAACTGCAGGCGCGCCGCGAAGGCATGAGCTTCAGCCGCGCCGCGCTTACGACAGACCCCGATTACAACGTCACCCTCGGCTCGGCCCACCTCGCCGATCTCGTGGACGAATTCGGCGGCTCCTATGTGCTGGCGATCGCGTCGTACAACGCGGGTTCGCACAACACCCGCTCATGGATTTCCGATTGGGGCGATCCGCGTTCGCGCTCGGTCGATGTGGTTGACTGGATCGAGCTGATCCCGTTCAGCGAGACGCGCAATTACGTGCAGCGGGTGATGGAGAACTTGCAGGTCTACCGTTATCGCCTCGCCGGTCAGCCGGTCGAGATTCAGCTGGAGCGCGACCTGGAGCGGGGCCGCTTCTAAGCGGCCAACGCTTCCGTAAACGTCTCGACGTCTACGTTGCCGCCGCTGGCCACGATCGCAACAGTCTTGCCTGCGACGTCAACACCACCTTCCAGCAGCGCCGCAAGCGACGCCGCGCCGGAGGGCTCCACCACGATCTTCAGATGGCGGAACGCGAACTTCATCGCCCGCCGCACCGCGTCGTCCGAAACCGCGACTGCACGCTCCCAGCGCCCGCGGGCGATCGCGTAGGGCAACTCGCCCATCTGCTCGGTCAGGAGGCCATCACAGATGGAGCGGATGCCGGGCGCGTTGCGCTGGATCGAGCCGGACGCCAGCGTGCGCGCAATATCGTCGTGTCCGTGCGGCTCGACAGCGATAATGCGGGCCTGCGGCAAAGCCAGCGCCACGCCAGCGGCTAAGCCGCCGCCGCTCGCCGGCACGAAGACGATATCCGGCGAAATCTCCTCGCCGATCTCAAGTCCCGCCGTGCCTTGCCCGGCGATCACGAAGGGATCGTCGAACGGCTTGATCATCGCGGCGCCCTTATCCGCCGAGAGACGCGCGCCGATTTCTTCGCGACTCTCGTGCACACGATCATATGTAATCACGGCGGCGCCGTTGCCCCGCGTTGTCTCCAGTTTGATCTTCGGCGCGTCGGACGGCATCACGATCGTCGCTTCGATGCCGAACAGCTTGGCGGCTGTCGAAACGGCGATGGCGTGATTGCCCGAAGAGAAGGCGATTACGCCGCGCGCGCGCTGCTCCGGTGAAAGCGCTGCGATAGCGTTCGCAGCGCCGCGCATCTTGAAGGCGCCGCCGCGCTGCAGGCACTCCGCCTTGACGAAGACCTTGGCGCCCGTCGCCGCATCGAGCGCGTCGTTCCGCAGCAGAGGCGTGCGTACGGCGATACCTTTGATGCGTTCAGCGGCGGCTCTCACGTCTTCGATCGTCGGGACCATTACGAGCCTCTTGGTTTGGCGCGGCGCGTGGGCGGCGCAGACAATGGATCATCGGGCCAAGGATGCTTCGGGTAACGCCCACGCATCTCGGTTCGCACCGCGGCGTAGGACCCGCGCCAGAAGCCCGGCAAATCCTTGGTGGTCTGCACCGGACGGTGCGCGGGGGAGAGCAAACGCAATGTCAGCGGCACGCGGCCGCCGCCAATAGCCGGGTGTTTGTCCTGACCGAACATCTCCTGCAGCCGCACATCCAGAGCTGGACCGCCCTCGGCTTCGTAGTCAATCGCCAGCGAGGAGCCAGCAGGCGTCTCAAACCGCGCCGGCGCCGCGGCATCGAGGAGGCGGCGCTGCTCGTAAGGCAGTTCGTCCAGAACGGCGCGCGCAACACTGACGTCCTTGAGGCGCGCCGCACCGCTCAGCGCGGGGCGCAGCCATTGCTCCAGCCGGTCGAGCGCCGCCTCATCGCTCCAGTCGGGCCATGCATTGCCATCGATAGCACGCATGAATCGGATGCGCGCTCGCGCCTGCCGCGCCGGCTCATCCCATTCCAGCAACCCCAGCCCTTGCTCACGCACCGCATCGAGCAGCGCCTCCTCGAGGTCAGGCCCCGACAAACGCTCCAGCGGCGCTTCTGAAAGCACGATGCGTCCGAGCTTGCGCACGCGCCGCCCACGCACCGCACCCGTCGTAGGATCGACCTGCGCGCTCGCATGCGTTTCGATCTTGTCCGCGAACATCGCTTCGATATCGGCCAGCGCGATCGGCGCCGCGAGGAGTATCTGGGCACGGCCCGCAGCCCCTGCGATGTCGGCGATAACGAGAAAGGGCTCGCGTGCGAGCGGGGAAGCTTCGTCCACGGACGCGGCGCGCCCATTGACCATCGTGTAGGCGGCGCCGTTGCGCGCCTTGGCGACGCGGTCAGGGTAAGCCAGCGCCAGCACGGCGCCCGCCCGCTCCTCATTCACCTCCTCTTCACGCCCACCACCAACCTGCCGCGCGATCCGAGTTGCAAGCGAACGCGCAGCCTCGGCGCGCTGGCCGCGCTCAGAGGCGAAGCGATGCAAACGCTCACGCAAGTCGGCGCTGCGACCGCCGAGGCCCTGTTCGGTCAGCAGCATAGCAGCGCGCGCGGCAAGCAATGCTTCACCCTTGCGCGCAGCGTCGATCACCATGTGAGCGAGCCGCGGGGGGAGAGGCAGGCGCGCCACGGCGATGCCGTGTTCTGTCAAGCGTCCGGCATCGTCGAGCGCGCCGATCTGCTTCAGCAGCGCGATCGCCTCGCTCCAAGCCGGCTTCGGCGGCGGGTCGAGCCAGCACAGGCTGTTTGCGTCGGCAACGCCCCACGCAGCGAGATCCAGCGCCAGGCCTGACAAATCCGCATCAAGGATTTCCGGCCGGTCGAACGGCGGCAGCGCGCGCGTCTCGCCTTCGCTCCAAAGCCGCACGCAAACGCCGGGCTCCAGACGGCCAGCCCGGCCTGCGCGTTGGGTGATCGCCGCTTGGCTTGCGCGCACTGTTTCGAGCCGCGACAACCCAAGCGCCGGTTCGAATCGTGGCCGCCGCGCAAGACCGGCATCGACGACGATCCGCACGCCGTCGATGGTGAGGCTTGTCTCTGCGATCGAGGTCGCCAACACCACCTTGCGGCGACCCGGAGGCGCGGGCGCGATAGCCGCATCTTGATCAGCCGGACTCATCGCCCCGTACAACGGCCGGATGTCAGCGCTTGGATCCGTGGCGCTGGTGCGCAAGAGCTCGGCCGTGCGCTCGATCTCGCGCACGCCGGGGAGGAACACGAGCATGCTCCCTGTCTCGCTGCCGAGTGCGGCGCGCACGGCGCTGGCGACTTCATCCTCCAACCGCGCGCGGGGGTCGCGCGACCGGTAGATGTGGCGAACCGGAAACATGCGCCCTTCGCTCACAATAACCGGCGCATCGCCGAGCAGCGCGGCGATACGCGCCGCATCGAGCGTCGCCGACATGACCACGATCTTCAGGTCAGGCCGCAATCCGCTCTGGGCGTCGCGCGCCAGGGCAAGGCCAAGATCGCCCTCCAGGCTGCGCTCGTGAAACTCATCGAACAGCACCGCCGCGACGCCGTTGAGTTCGGGATCGTCGAGGATCATGCGCGTGAACACGCCTTCGGTGACGACCTCGATCCGCGTCTTGGCGCTGACCTTGGAATCGAGCCGGACGCGATAGCCCACGGTGTCGCCGACCCGCTCGCCACGCTCGAACGCCATCCGCGCAGCGGCTGCACGCGCTGCAATGCGCCGCGGCGAGAGCAGCACGATCTTGCCGGCCTGCGCCCACGGCTCGGCCAAAAGCGCGGGCGGCACGCGCGTCGTCTTGCCGGCGCCGGGCGGGGCGACCAGAACCGCCTCGCCGCGCTTCATCAGCGCTTCGCGCAATTGGGGCAGAGCGTCCTCGACCGGCAGCATGAGCGGGGCTTACCCCGGCGCGCCGTCCCTGTCTCGCCGCATTGGCGTGCCTCAATGCGGCGGGGTATAGCGCTTAGGAGAGCAAGGATAGGGCGATGCGGAAGCTGGCTGCATTGGGCATTGTGGTGATGACGGGCGTGGCGCTGGCCGCCTGCTCGACCGGACGGACCGCCGACACCCGGCGCGGGGTCACAGACGCGGCCTACACCCCGCTCCGCGACGTGAACCTGATCCGTCCCGAGATCCCGCTGATCCTGCGGAATCTGCAATATCCCTACTCGACCGCGACACTGACCGACTGCAACGCGGTCGCGCACGAGATCGGCCAGCTCGACGCCGTGCTTGGCCCGGAAAGCTATCAGCCAGGCCCGAACCGCAACGTCTGGGATCGCGGTGGCGACTTCGTCGAAGAGCAAGCCATCGAGGCCGCGCAGGATACGGCAGCCGACCTGATCCCGTTCCGCTCTTGGGTGCGGCGCATTTCTGGCGCGAGCCGCGCCGAGCGTGACGCGCTGCGCGCTGTCGCCAACGGCCAGCAGCGCCGCACCTTCTTGCGCGGCTATGGCGCTTCGCTGGGCTGCCCGGCCATGATCCCGCCGCCGCCGCCTGCAGCGCACCAATCGCGCGGGGGCGACGATCGCCCGGTTGGGCGGCGCTAGGCGCTCAAGCGCTCGCGAAACGCTGCGCGGAAATCGGCCAGCCGGCCTTCGGCGATCGCGGCCCGCATACGCGCCATGAGCGCCTGGTAATAGGCGACATTGTGCCAGGACAAGAGCACCTGGCCGAGCAATTCGCCCGCCTTGAACAGATGATGCAGGTACGCTTTCGAGTAGTCCCGGCTCGCCGGGCAATCGATGCTTGGCTCAAGCGGGCTTGAGTCTTCAGCGTAACGCGCGTTGGTGATGTTGAGCGGGCCTGCATCGGTCCAGGCTTGGCCGTGCCGGCCGGACCGTGTCGGCAGAACGCAATCGAACATGTCGACACCGCGCCAGACGCTTTCGACGATGTCGATCGGCTTGCCCACGCCCATCAGATAGCGCGGCCGATCCAGCGGCAGGTGGGGGACGGTCACGTCGAGCGTCGCCAGCATCGCCTCGTGCCCTTCGCCGACCGCCAGGCCGCCGATGGCGTAGCCATCGAAGCCCTCGGCGACGAGCGCCGCCGCCGACTGGCGCCGCAGGTCCGGATCAACGCCGCCTTGCACGATGGCGAACAGATTCTGCCCCTCGCGCGCGCCGAATGCGCGCTTGCACCGCTCCGCCCAGCGCAGCGAAAGCTGCATCGCCTTTTCCACCACCTCGCGCGGCGCCGGCAGAGCGGGGCATTCGTCGAGCTGCATCACGATGTCAGCGCCGATCTGGTCAGCCTGCAACTCGATCGCGCGCTCTGGCGTCAGCCGATGCTCGGAGCCGTCTATGTGGCTGCGGAAGGTGACGCCATCGGCGTCCAGCTTCCGCAATTGCGCCAGCGACATCACCTGATAGCCGCCGCTGTCGGTGAGGATCGGCTTGTCCCAGCGCATGAAGCGATGCAGGCCGCCCAAGCGGGCGAGGCGCTCTCCGCCAGGACGCAGCATCAGGTGATAGGTGTTGCCGAGGATGATGTCGGCGCCGGTTTGCGCCACCTGCTCGACCGTCAGCCCCTTTACGGTCCCGGCCGTGCCCACCGGCATGAACGCCGGCGTGCGGATATCGCCGCGCGGCGTCTTCAGGACGCCCGTACGCGCCGCGCCATCGCGCGCATGGATTTCGAACGGGAAAGCGCTCATTGCGCCCGCCATAACAGGCTGGCGTCGCCGTAGGAATAGAAGCGATAGCGTTGGGCGATTGCGTGCGCGTAGGCCGCTTGCATACGCTCCAGGCCTGCGAACGCCGAGACCAGCATGAACAAGGTCGAGCGCGGCAGGTGGAAGTTGGTCCAGAGTCCATCCACGACGCGGAAGCGATAGCCAGGGGTAATGAAGATCGAGGTCTCACCGGTCTCGACGCCGACTCTGCCATCTTCGTCGGCTGCGGATTCCAGCGAACGCAGGGCGGTGGTGCCGATGGCGATCACGCGCCTGCCCTCGGCTTTGGCGCGATTGATCGCGTCCGCAGCGCGTGCAGGAATCTCGCGCCATTCCGCGTGCATCACATGCGCGGAGGTGTCCTCCGCCTTCACCGGCAGAAACGTCCCCGCCCCAACATGCAGCGTGACGAATGTACGCTCCACGCCGACGGCGTCGAGTGCAGCGACAAGATCCGGCGTGAAATGCAACGCCGCTGTCGGCGCCGCCACAGCGCCCTGCTTCGCTGCAAACATGGTTTGGTAATCGCTTTCGTCCTCAGCATCCGGCGCACGCTTGCCGGCGATGTAAGGCGGCAACGGCATCGCACCGGCGGCGGCGATCGCCATGTCGAGGTCAGGTCCCGCAAGGTCGAAACGGAGCGTGATCTCACCCTCTTCGCCTTTCGCAGCCACCACCGCATCGAGCGCACCGGCAAGGCAGGCGCGATCAGTGCTGGCGCCAAAGCGAATGCGGTCACCCTCCTTCAGCCGCTTGCCCGGCTTGGCAAACGCCGTCCATGTGGAAGGGGAGAGACGCTTCAGCAGCGTTGCTTCAACGCTCACGGCCGAGCCTTCGCGCTCACGCACGCCGCTGAGCCGCGCCGGGATCACGCGTGTGTCGTTGAACACGAGCAGATCGCCCGCGCGAAACAGCTTTGGCGCATCGCGAACCAGCAAATCCTCGAAGCCGCCGCTAACGGGCACGTGCAGCAGCCGCGCGCTGTCGCGCGGCCGTACTGGCCTGAGCGCGATCAGCTCGTCCGGCAGTTCGAAATCGAAAAGGTCAACGCGCATTTACAGGCGCCGGCATTGGCGCCGGCGCTCCATGTTACTCAGCTTTCGCGCTGACAATCTTGCCAGGGCTACGCGGCGGCTCGCCTTTGGGCAGCGCGTCGATCGCTTCCATGCCTTCAACGACCTGGCCCCAGACCGTGTATTGCTTGTCGAGGAAGCGGGCGTCGTCGAAGCAGATAAAGAACTGGCTGTTGGCCGAGTTCGGATCGTTGGTGCGCGCCATCGAGCAGACACCGCGCACATGCGGCTCGGCATTGAATTCCTGCTTCAGGTTCGGCTTCGAAGAACCGCCAGTGCCATTGAAGTTCTTGCCGTCGCCGCCCTGGGCCATGAAGCCAGCGATCACCCGGTGGAACGGCACGCCATTATAGAAGCCCTCGTTCGCCAGTTCGCCGATGCGCTGAACGTGGTTCGGAGCCAGATCCGGACGCAGCTTGATCTTCACCGTGCCGGTGTCGAGTTCGAGCGTCAGGGTATGAAAGGAATTATCGACCACCAGTGTCTCTCTCTGTCTGAATTGCGCGGAACGCGCACTGGAATCTGAACGTCGCACACCGAGAAATCGGCGCGGCGATCGCGGCGCGTCTCTTCGATGAGGTCGCGGAACTGCGGGCCGTCGGTGCGCAACACATAGATCGGCGCGCGCTCCGCTTCTGGGACGTCGGCGGCAATGCGCACCGCAAGCATGCGGTCCGGGTTAGGCGGGGGATTGCCGACGGCAAGCTGCATCGCCGCCTCCTGACCCCACACGACGCGGCCGAAGATCGAATAGCGTTTGTCGAGCGCCGAGTTCGGCTGGCGCATAATGAAGAACTGGCTGTTGGCCGAGTTCTCGTCCTGCGCCCGGGCCATCGAGACGACGCCCTGGCAATGGAGGGCGTTAGCCGAAACGCGGCCATCGGCGGTGACGGCCATCTGCGCGTCGGGTTGGCTCTCGATCGGCAAGGTTTTGTAGAAGCCGAGCCGGGCGCGGCCCTGCTCGGCGGCCTGCACGAACGGCATGTCCGGTCCGCGCCGGAACATGAATTCCGCACGCAAGTCAGGAAGGCTCGATGCGCCCTCGCCGGTGCCGAGCGGATCGCCGGTCTGAGCCATGAAGTCGTCAACGACGCGGTGGAACAGAAGTCCATCGTAGAAGCCGGCCCGCGTCAGCGTCTTGATCCGCTCCACATGGCGCGGCGCCACTTCCGGATAAAGCTCGATTACGATGCGGCCATGCACCGTATCGATATAGAGCGTCTCCTCCGGATCGAGCTGACGCCAATTGCGCGGATCGGGCGTTTGCGCCCGCGCGACATCGAACATCCCGACGAGGCCCAGAGCCAGAACGGCCGCGGCCAAAAACCCACCCAAGCGCAGCATCAAGACACCCCGAATTTCGCCTTCAGTCGTCTTTCTACTTCTAGAGGCACGAAGTCCGCGACGCTTCCTTGCAGTCGCGCGATCTCTTTAACCAAACGAGAGGCTATTGCCTGATGGGTTGGATCGGCCATCAGGAATACCGTCTCAATGGCGGGATTGAGCTTTTGGTTCATCCCGACCATGGCGAATTCGTACTCGAAGTCAGCGACTGCCCGAAGACCCCTGACGATGATTTGCGCCCCTACGCGCTCGGCAAAAGTCATCAGCAATGTGTCAAAAGGTTGGACGACGATCTCGGCGCCGTCCTTGATCTTGGCGCACTGCTCCTCGACCATCGCAACGCGCTCCTCAAGGCTGAAGAGCGGGCCCTTCTCCTGGTTGATGGCGATGCCGATCACCAGCCGGTCGACCAGCTTGGCGCTCCGGGCGATGATATCCACATGCCCGTTAGTCACGGGGTCGAACGTGCCAGGGTAGAGGCCGACGCGCGCCTTCTTCGTCACTCGCTGGCCTCCTCGCCGCCTTCGCCGTTCAGCGCTTCCAAGCGCTCCGCCGCCACTACGTGCTCATCATCGCTGACATTGATCAGGATGACGCCCTGCGTGGCCCGGCCGGCGATCCGGATCTGATCCACACCGGTGCGGATCAGCTGCCCCTTATCGGTAACCAACAGCAGTTCTTCATCATCCTTCACCGGGAAGGAGGCGATGAGGCGCGCTTCACCCGTCAGGCGGTGTGCGATCAAGCCTTTGCCGCCACGGTTGGTGACACGATACTCGTAGGCAGAGGCGCGCTTGCCCAGACCGGTCGAGGTAACGGCCAGGATGAATTGCTCCTGCGTCTTCAGCCAGGCCAAGCGCTCAAACGGTGTCGGCGCCTCGCCTTCGGCGGCCGGCGCTTCTTCCGGCTCGACCTCGACCTCGCCGCGCGATTGCGCGTCCCACTTGAAGTAATCGCCGACTTCCTTCGACGTGACCTCAACGTGCTTCAGCACGGCCATGCCGATCACGTAATCGCCTTCGCGCAGATCGACGCCCCGATTGCCCGTCGAGGTGCGGCCCGCGAACACGCGCACATCCGTGGTGCGGAAGCGCACGCACATACCGTTCGCCGTCGTCAGCAGGACATCGTCGTCCTCGGTGCAGATCTGCACGCCGACAATGCCATCGCCCTCATCAGGCTTCATGGCGATCTTGCCGTTGCGGTTCACCTGCACGAAGTCGCTCAGCTTGTTGCGGCGCACGCTGCCTGAGCGCGTGGCGAACATGACGTCGAGCTTATCCCAATCACGCTCGTCCTCCGGCAGTGCCATCACCGACGTGATGGTCTCACCCTGTTCGAGCGGCAGCAGGTTGACCAGCGCACGGCCGCGCGTGCGCGGATCGCCCGCCGGGATGCGCCAAGCCTTGATTTTGTAGACCATCCCCGACGACGAGAAGAATAGGATCGGCGCGTGCGTGGAGGCCACGAATACACGCGTGACGAAATCCTCGTCCTTCATCTGCATGCCGGCGCGGCCTTTGCCGCCGCGCCGCTGCGTCCGGTAGGCCGCAAGCGGGGTGCGCTTCACGTAGCCGCCATGGGTGACGGTGATCACCATCTCTTCGCGCGGGATCAGCGCTTCGTCGTCAATCTCGCCTTCGGACTCGGAGAAGGTCGTGCGGCGCGCCGTGCCAAACTGATCCTTCACCGCCGTGAGTTCATCGCGGATGATGCCCAGGATGCGGGCACGGGAGCCCAGAATTTCGAGCAGGTGCTTAATCTCTTCGGCGATCTCGTTGGCTGCCTTGGCGATATCGTCGCGGCCAAGGCCGGTGAGGCGCGCGAGTTGCAGCGCCAGGATCGCCCTGGCTTGTTCGTCCGACAACCGCACCTTGTCGCCATCGGTGACGACCGTGCGCGGGTCGGCGATCAGCGCGATCAGCGGCATCATATCGCCGGACGGCCAGTCACGCGCCAGCATCCGCTCGCGCGCCGTCTGCGGATCGGGGCTCTCGCGGATCAACCTGATCACTTCGTCGATGTTGGCGACGGCGATGGCGAGACCAACTGTTTCGTGACCGCGCTTGCGCGCCTTGGCCAGACGGAATTTCGTGCGCCGCGTGACCACCTGTTCGCGGAAGTTCAGGAAGATCCTTAGAATCTTCCGCAGCCCCATCTGCTCAGGCTTGCCCTCGTTCAGCGCCAGCATGTTGACGCCGAATGAGGTCTGCAGCGACGAGTAACGATAGAGCTGATTGAGCACGACGTCGGCAACCGCGTCGCGCTTCAGTTCGACGACGAGGCGCACGCCGAGACGGTTCGATTCATCGCGGACCTCGGCGATGCCTTCGATCCGCTTTTCGCGCACCTGCTCGCCGATCTTCTCGACCATCTCCGCCTTGTTCACCTGATAGGGAATCTCCGTGAACACGAGCGCTTCGCGGCCGCGAATGGTCTCGATGTGATGCTTAGCGCGGATCATCACCGAGCCGCGCCCGGTCATCAGCGCCATGCGTGCGCCGGCGCGGCCAAGGATTTCGCCTCCGGTCGGGAAATCCGGGCCCGGAACGATGTCGAGCAGATCGAGGTCGGAGATGTCGGGATTGTCGATCAGCGCGACCGAGGCGTCGATCACTTCGGAGAGGTTATGCGGCGGAATGTTCGTCGCCATGCCGACAGCGATGCCGCCGCCGCCATTGACGAGCAGGTTCGGGAAGCGCGCCGGCAGGACCGTCGGCTCCTGCATCGAACCATCGTAATTGTCTTGGAAATCGACGGTGCCTTCGTCGATGTCATCCAGCAGCGCCCGCGCCGCCTTCGCCAACCTTGCTTCGGTGTAACGCATCGAAGCCGGCATATCGCCGTCGATCGAGCCGAAATTGCCTTGGCCATCGATGAGTGTCAGACCCATCGAGAAATCCTGCGCAAGACGCACCAGCGTCAGGTAGATCGCTTGGTCTCCGTGCGGGTGATAATTGCCCATCACATCGCCAACCGACTTCGCGCTCTTGCGATACGACTTGTCGTGCGTGTTGCCTGCCTCATCCATCGCGTACAGGATGCGGCGGTGAACCGGCTTCAAACCGTCACGTGCGTCAGGCAGCGCTCGCGAAACGATCACGCTCATTGCGTAATCGAGATACGAACGCTTCAGCTCATCCTCGATGGTGATGAGCGAGACGCCTTTGGGCAGGGAGGGACCGCCGGTATCGGCGGGATCTGACGTGTCTGACACGGATCGCCGGTCTATCTTTCAAGCTTCAAAGGGAAGCGCGGGAACGGCGAGAAAAACTCGCCTACGAATCCGCGGCAAACTAACATCGCCACGCCCCCCCGGCAAACCAAGGAGCAGCCCTATGCGCCCCATCGCCGCTGTTGTTTTGGCCGCTTTTCTGGCCGCTTGCGCCAGCACGGCCACGCCCCAATCCACAGCGCCGCTGGCGGCGCCAAAAACGGCCTGGATCGTCGGCCGGGACGGCCGCGCCGTAGGGCAAGCTATCTTCACGGAAGGGCCGCGCGGGGTGCTGATCCGGCTCGAGTTCGCCGAGCACGCGCTGCCTCCGGGCTGGCACGGGCTCCACCTTCATACACGCGGCGATTGCAGCGACTTCGCCAACGGCTTTCAGGCCGCCGGAGGCCACCTTGGGATGGGCCCGCGGGTCCAGCACGGCTTGATGAACGCGGCGGGCCCAGAAGCTGGCGACCTGCCCAACCTCTTCGCTGCCCCCGCTGGCCCTTTCGCGGCGGAGTTCTTCAGCGCCGGCACGACGCTCGGCGCGGCGCCGCAGCGCGGCCGCATCCCTCTGCTCGATGACGACGGCGCAGCCCTAATGATCCACGAGGGACCGGACGATCAGCGCACACAGCCGATTGGCGGCGCGGGCGCACGCATCGCCTGCGCAGCACTCACGCCATTGCCTTGAAGCGCCGCTCGGCCAGGGCCACCAGCGCCACGCCGCCCATCGTAACCGCCGCCCCGACCAGGATGTGCGGCGTGATGCGGTGGCCAAGCACGAAGGCCGACAGCGCAAAGGTGATCACCGGTGTCAGCAACAGATAAGGCGTCGTGCGCGACACCTCGTATCTCTGCACGAGCCTGAACATAAAGGCGTTGGCGACGATCGAGGACACCAGCGCGCCGAAAGCGATGAACACCCAGACGCTCCAATGCGCAGCGCGGGCCGCTTCCAGATGGCCGTGCTCGAAGGTGAGCGAGCCGAACGCCATGGTTGGCACGGTCACGAGCGCGATCCAGGCTTGCGTCGCCCACGGATCGAGCCCGCCGCCGAGGCGGCGCACCAGCACCGTGCCAAGCCCATAGGCCGCCGAGGCGATGCCCACCAACAGCAGCGCCCAGCCCTGAGAGAAGACGACCGGATCGAAATTGAGCGAGGCGGCGCCGAGGAAGGCCAGCGCCACGCCAGCCCAGCGCAGCGGGCCCACGCGCTCACCCAGCAACAGCGCCGCAAACACGACAGAGCACGGCGCCCAAAGCTGCATCGCAACCACCATCGGCGGCAGATCGGTCGCCAGTTTCAGACCGATCGACTGCACGCCGAAATGCACCGGCCCGATGAAGGTGAGCATGGTCAGGAAAAGCCGCAACTGCCCCTTCGGCGCAGGCTTGATCCAGAAAGCCAGCGCCGCGAGCACTATCAGGAAGCGGCACGCAATCACCATCATCGGTGGCAGCGCGTCGATCGCGATCTTCACCAGGATGTTGTTCACGCCCCAGATCAGCGCGATCGAGAGGAGCTGGGCCAGATCAAGCGGCGCGAAGGCGCGGGAGGGCGTCATTCGCGTTCGTCACTGGCACGCTTTGCAGCGGCGCGCCATTGCATGCGCTTGCCTACGCGCTTGCCGCCATTTCCTCACGGACCTGCGCCGCGATCTCGTAGGCGCGCACACGCGCGGCATGGTCATAGATGTGTGACGCTAGAATTAGCTCATCTGCCCCAGTCCGCTCGATAAACGCTGCCAGGCTGGCCTTCACACTCGCCGGCGAGCCCACGGCCGAGCAAGCCATCACTTGGTCGAGTTGGGCCCTCTCGCTCTCGGTGAGCGAGCGCTCGAACTCTGAGTTAGGCGGCTGTAATTTGCGCGGAAGGCCGCGGCGAAGGCTGGCGAACGCCTGCATCAGCGAACTCGCCAACAGCCGGCCTTCCTCGTCGGTCGGCGCCGCGAAGATGTTGAAGCCGAGCATGACGTAAGGGCGATCGAGCTGCTCGGACGGCCGGAACGTCGTGCGATAAATCTCAACCGCCTGCATCATCTGCGCTGGTGCGAAATGGGAGGCGAACGCGAAGGGAAGACCAAGCGCCGCAGCCAATTGAGCGCCGAACGTGGACGATCCGAGGATCCAAAGCGGCACGCTCGCGCCTTCGCCGGGGACGGCGCGCACGATCTGGCGCGGCTCGGCGGGCCCCAGCAGCGCCTGCAACTCCAGCACGTCCTGCGGGAAGCGGTCTTCGCCGCCGACGAGCGTGCGCCGGAGCGCCATCGCCACGCGCTGGTCACCGCCTGGCGCGCGGCCAAGCCCCAGATCGATGCGGCCAGGAAAGAGCGCTTCTAGCGTGCCAAATTGTTCAGCGATGACGATCGGGGCGTGATTGGGAAGCATGATCCCGCCGGCGCCGACACGGATCGTCTTGGTCGCCGCCGCCGCGTTCTGAATGCACAGTGCGGTCGCGGAGCTGGCGATGCCCGGCATGTTGTGATGCTCGGCGAGCCAGAAACGCTTGTAGCCGAAGCGCTCCGTCTGGATCGCCAGATCGCGGGAATTCGCCAGAGCCTGAGCGGCCGTGCCGCCTTCGACGATGGGCGCCAAATCAAGGACGGAGAACGGGATCATGGCGGCGATATGGGCGCTTCGGATCGAGCGCCCAACCGCTCACGTGCTGCTTAGAACGGAATCTCGTCATCCAGATCCTGGTTGAAGCTTTCGCGCGGGCCTTCGCTGGAGCGCTTGGAGCCGGCTTTGCTGGTGAAACCACCGCCCGCATCATCGTCATACGAACGCGAGCCGCCGCCTTCGCCGCGCCCGCCGAGCATGGTCAGCTCGCCTCGATAGCGCTGCAGCACGACTTCCGTCGTGTACTTTTCCTGGCCCGCTTGATCGGTCCATTTGCGCGTTTGCAGCTGGCCCTCGATGTAAACCGTCGAGCCCTTCTTCAGGTATTGCTCAGCCACCTTGGCGAGCTGCTCGTTGAAGATGACCACGTTGTGCCACTCGGTCTTTTCCTTGCGCTCGCCCGATTGCTTGTCGCGCCAGCTTTCGGAGGTGGCGATGCGCAGATTGACCACCGGCTCACCAGAGCTGAGGCGGCGGACTTCCGGGTCCCGGCCGAGGTTGCCGATCAAAATCACCTTGTTGACGCTGCCAGCCATCGCCGACCTCCTGTTTCCTGCGCTGAACTCGATGGAGAGCGCCCAAAGGCGCATCTTGTTCTCTCTATGTTCTATAATGCGACTCGCCCAATAGGTAAAGAGCCATTAACCAGCCGAACCAATTAGGCGATGAACGCCATGGCCGCTGCCGATTGCGTTCTGTTCCGTCTTTGTTCTTGATGTCCGCGCGAGTCGGGCTACTAAATATGGTGTCCGCCGGAAGCTGGGCGGCCCCCGAGAAAGACCCTGATGAGCTTGAGAGCGCCCGCCCTTTTCGTCGGCCATGGCTCGCCGATGAACGCGATCGAAGACACGCCCTCCGCGCGCGGCTGGGCCAAGATCGCCACCCGCTTCGCGAGGCCGCGCGCGATCCTGTGCATCTCAGCGCACTGGGTCACGGAGGGCGTCGCCATCACCGCAAACGCGCACCCTTCGACCATCCACGATTTCGGCCGCGGCTTTCCGCAAGCCCTCTTCGACGTCCAGTACCCCGCACCCGGCGATCCTGACTTGGCGCAACAAATCTCCGCGCGGCTCGCGGCGTTCGCCGCACGCCTCGACAATAGCTGGGGGCTCGATCACGGCGCCTGGAGCGTTCTGCGGCGGATGTATCCGGCGGCTGACGTTCCGGTGTTGCAGCTGAGCCTCGATATCCGCCGCACGCCGCAACAACACTATGAGATCGCCAAGGCGCTCGCGCCTTTGCGTGATGAGAACGTCCTGATCCTCGCCGCCGGCAATATCGTACACAACCTGCCTGCCTTCTTCCGCACCCGAGAACTGGCGCCGTGGGTGAAGGCGTTCGATGATTTCGTGACCCAAGCGGCAGCGAGCGGGGAGGATGAGAGCGTTCTCAATTACGCGGCGCGCGCCGACGCGCGCGAAGCGGCGCCCGATTGGGAGCACTTCTTTCCCGTGTTCTACGCGCTCGGCGCGCGGCGAGACGGGGAAATGCCGTATATCTTCAACCAGCATTACGAGCCCGGCATTTCGATGACGGGGTTCGCCTATGGACTAGCGGCATGAAAGACGGACTGACCCACATCCGCGTCCGCGGCGCCCGCGAGCACAATCTCAAAGGCGTCAACGTCGATATTCCGCGCAACGAACTGGTTGTGATCACCGGCCTGTCGGGTTCGGGAAAATCCTCGCTCGCGTTCGACACCATCTACGCCGAAGGCCAGCGCCGCTATGTGGAATCGCTCTCGGCCTATGCGCGCCAGTTCCTCGAACTGATGCAGAAGCCGGACGTCGACGCCATCGAAGGCCTCTCGCCGGCGATCTCGATCGAACAGAAGACGACATCGCGTAACCCGCGCTCGACCGTCGGTACTGTCACCGAAATCTACGATTACATGCGCCTGCTGTGGGCGCGCGTCGGCATTCCCTATTCGCCCGCGACAGGTCAGCCAATCGCCGCGATGCAAGTGAGCGAGATGGTCGACCGGATCATGGCGCTGCCCGAAGGCACGCGGCTCTATCTGCTGGCGCCCGTCGTTCGCGACCGCAAAGGCGAATACAAGAAGGAGATGGCTGAATACCTGAAGAAAGGATACCAGCGCGCCAAGATCGACGGCGAGTTCTACGAACTCAGCGAACCGCCGGCGCTCGACAAGAAATTCAAGCACGACATCGACATCGTCGTTGACCGTATCGCCGTCAAAGCCGGCATTGAGACGCGTCTCGCCGACTCGCTTGAACAAGCGCTGCGTTTGGCCGATGGCGTTGCTTTCGCCGAATTCGCCGACAAGGGCGAAACAGGAGGCGGCAAAGCGACGCTGAAAAACAAATCGAGCGCCGCCGAGCGCATCATCTTCAGCCAGAAGTTCGCCTGCCCAGTCTCTGGCTTCACCATCCCGGAAATCGCGCCGCGGTTGTTCTCCTTCAACAATCCCGCTGGCGCCTGCCCGGCCTGCGATGGTCTGGGTGTACAACTCAAGTTCGACGCCGATCTTGTTATCCCCGATCACGACAAGTCGTTGAAGGATGGCGCAGTTGCGCCGTGGGCGAAGGGGCCTTCGCCGCTTTATGCGCAAACGCTCGAAGCGCTGGCCAAACACTTCAAATGCAAGACAACGACGCCTTGGCGCGAACTCTCCAAGCCGTTGAAGGACGCGATCCTCAACGGCACAAAAGAGCCGATCAAATTTGTCTATGACGATGGCGTACGCCGCTACGAGACCACCAAGAACTTCGAAGGCGTGCTTCCCAATCTCGAACGCCGCTGGAAGGAAACCGACAGCACCTGGGTGCGCGAGGATCTTGAGCGCTTCCAAAGCGAAGCCCCTTGTCCGGTTTGCGAAGGGCGGCGGCTTAAGCCGGAAGCGCTGGCGGTGAAAGTCGGCGCCCTCGACATCGCGGCGGCCTCGAACTTCTCGATCCGCAACGCGCGCGACTGGTTCGGCGAACTGAACGGGAAGCTGACGCCGAAACAGCAGGAAATCGCCGTCCGCATCCTCAAAGAGATCAACGACCGGCTGCGCTTCCTGGTCGATGTCGGCCTCGATTATCTCTCGCTTGGCCGCTCCTCGGCAACGCTCAGTGGGGGTGAGAGCCAGCGCATCCGGCTCGCGTCGCAAATCGGCTCGGGCCTGACCGGCGTGCTCTACGTGCTCGATGAGCCTTCGATCGGTCTGCACCAGCGCGACAACACCAGGCTTCTGGATACGCTCAAACGCCTGCGCGATCTTGGCAATTCAGTGCTGGTTGTCGAGCACGACGAGGAAGCAATTCTAACCGCCGATCACGTGATCGACATGGGGCCAGCCGCCGGCATCCACGGCGGAACCATCATCGCCCAAGGCACGCCGGCGGAAATTCAGCGCAACAAGAACTCGATCACCGGCGCCTATCTCACGGGCGCGCGCGAGATCGCCATCCCTGAGAAGCGCCGACGCATCAATCCAAAACGCACGATCACCATTAAGGGCGCACGCGGCAACAATCTGAGGAACGTCGACGCGGAGATCCCGCTTGGCACGTTCACGTGCGTGACCGGCGTGTCAGGCGGCGGCAAATCCACGCTCGTGATTGAAACGCTTTACAAGGCGGTGGCGCGGCAATGGCACGGCGCGGGCGATGCCCCGGCCGAGCACGACGCCATCCTGGGCCTCGAACACATCGACAAGATTATCGATATCGATCAATCACCGATCGGTCGCACGCCGCGCTCGAACCCGGCCACCTATACCGGCGCTTTCACGCCGATCCGCGATTGGTACGCCGGACTGCCGGAAGCGAAAGCACGCGGCTACGGGCCGGGCCGTTTTTCCTTCAACGTCAAAGGCGGGCGCTGCGAAGCGTGCCAGGGCGACGGTGTCATCAAGATCGAGATGCACTTCCTGCCGGACGTCTACGTCACGTGCGACACCTGCAAGGGCAAACGCTACAATCGCGAGACGCTGGATATTCTCTACAAGGGCAAGTCGATTTCCGACGTGCTCGACATGACCGTCGAGGAAGGTGCCAACCTCTTCAATGCGGTGCCTTCAATTCGCGACAAGCTGGAGACGCTGAAGCGCGTCGGCCTTGGCTACGTCCATATCGGCCAGCAGGCGACGACGCTTTCGGGCGGGGAAGCACAGCGCGTGAAACTGTCGAAGGAACTGTCCAAGCGCGCCACAGGCCGCACCCTCTATATTCTCGATGAGCCGACGACCGGCCTGCATTTCGAAGACACCAAGAAGCTGCTCGAAGTGCTGCATGAGCTGGTCGACAACGGCAACAGCGTGCTGGTGATCGAGCACAATCTCGATGTGATCAAGACCGCAGACTGGCTGCTCGATCTTGGCCCCGAGGGCGGCGACGGCGGCGGCCGTATTGTGGCGCAAGGCACGCCTGAGCAAGTGGCGAAGGTCAAGGAAAGCTGGACCGGACGCTACCTCGCCGAGGCGATGCAGCGTCACGCGCAACGCATTGGCGGCAACGGCTCGGCAGCCGCGAGCGACGCACCTGCGCCAAAGACGACCAAGCGCAAGCGCGCGTCGGGCTGACACGCGCTTGCCTTCCCTTAAGACGCGGCTTGGATTTTACCTTCTTCCAACCCGGCCTGCGCTGCGCGCGCATTGATCCCGTAACTGCCGAGATAGAAGAGCACGGCCACAATCAGGCCCACGAACCAAAGCGCGCCGGCAATCGCCCACGATTGCGGCTGCATCAGCGATTGCAGGTAATTTTGGAGCATGCCGCTCACCGCCTCATTGGCGCGCGCCGGATCGGACATCGCTGTCCAATCAATGCTGGCGCCGGATAGCATGGTCGCGAACCAAGCAATGCCGAGCACAATGCTGGCTGCGAAGTACATCAGCCACAGCAACAAGAACGAACCAAGAAGCGCCCAGAAGCGCCCCTTCGTCACTGTCCAGGCATCAAAGAATGCGAACTTGCGGCGCGCAATCGAAGCGGCGGCCGCCGGCGCGAAGCGCACACCGAAATAGATCATCAGCCCGTACTGCAGAATGTAATACACTGGCAGCGCGATTAGCGTTGAAGTCGGATCTCCGCTGCTTACCGCCAGCACCCCCATCAGCGTCATAAGCAAGATCGACATGACGATCGAAAGCGCCATGTAAAGCAGGAACCAAATCCAGTATGTCGCGTAGACGCGCCAAGTAGGCGCGCCCAGGCTGAGCCCCATCAAGCCGACCGACTCGCCATGGATCATCCAGCGCAATGCCCCTGCCTCGTAAGCTGCGCAGAGGATGTAAAAGAGCAGCATCCACAGCAGCATGCCCGGCAGCACGGCAAACATGCCTGTAGGCATGCCAATCTGCGCCAGCGCCTCTGTGTCGTTGCTGGCGCTGGCCTGGATCACCTGACCGTACCAACCAATCAGTTCCGAAAGTCCCGACCAAAACAGCACTGCAAAGCCCACACAGAGGGCAACTGCCATGAGCGCGAATGCGACGCTGAGGCGAAGCAACACGCCAGCTTTCTCGCGCTTGCGAAATGCGAAGAACGTAGCGTTGAGCGGTTCGGCCATGTCTTCCCCCTATGGCGGAGGGTGAGCATGCCTCTCCTGGACTGCGCGATCAATCGCGGTTTAACGAAAGATGGAGCGCATCCAGTACGGTGAGAAAATCGCCGGGCAATGGCGCCTCGAAGCGGCCCGTCTTGCCTCTCGGGAGCGGCAACTCCAAAGCGGCGGCGTGTAACATCAAGCGCGGCACGGCTATGCCGCTGATGCAGAACAGCCCGCCATATTTCGCGTCTCCAGCGATGGGATGTCCAATCGCCGCCAAGTGCGCGCGCAATTGGTGCATTCGACCCGTCTCGGGCGCCAGTTCAAGCAAGGCGGCGCCGGCCGTTGCCGACACGGTCTCATAGCGGGTGAGCGCGGAGAGCGCGCCCGGCTCTCCCGCGCGCGCGATTTCCATGATGTCGAGACCGCGGCTGGACGTCTTCTTCAGCGGCAGAGTAATTTCGCCTTTTCGCGGTTCAGGCGCCCCACCACAGACGATTGCGAGATATGTCTTCTTTACGCTGCGCCCTGCAAACGCCTCAGACAAAGCGGCTGCCGCGGGCTTAGTGCGCGCGGCAACGATTACGCCGCTGGTGTCGCGATCAAGACGATGGACCAGGCGGGGACGCTTGCCGTTCGACTTCGCGAACGCGCCGAGCAGATCCTCCAGACTACGCGAAACGCCAGCGCCGCCCTGCACGGCAAGTCCGGCTGGCTTGTTGAACGCAATCAGGGTCGCGTCTTCGTGCAGAACCAGGCTTCGCGCGAACGCGATTTCCTCCGCCGAAAGCAAACTCGAACGGGCCGACATCACTTACCTGAGCGCTCAGCCCGCAGCTTTGCCCAGTATTCCAGACGCTCCTTGATGACGCCCTCACGGCCACGTCCTTCGGGCGCGTAGAATTGCCGACGCTGCATCTCGTCCGGAAAATAATTCTGCCCGGAGAATCCTTCTTCCGCATCGTGGTCGTAGGCGTAGCCCGAGCCGTATCCAAGATCCTTCATCAGCTTCGTTGGCGCGTTGCGGATATGCATGGGCGGGCCGAGCGCTCCCGTCTCGCGCGCCGCCGTCAGCGCGCCCTTCCAGGCTGTGTACGCCGCGTTCGACTTTGGCGCCGTCGCCAGGTGAATCACGGCTTGCGCCAGATGCAATTCCGCTTCGGGCGCACCCAGAAAATGCACCGCGTCTTTGGCCGCATTGCAGATCAGCAGCGCTGTCGGATCGGCCAAGCCGATATCCTCCGACGCCGCGCGCACAAGCCGGCGCGCGATGAAGAGCAGGTCCTCGCCGCCGGCGACCATCCGCGCCAGCCAATAGAGCGCAGCGTCCGGATCGGAACCGCGGATGCTTTTGTGCAGCGCAGAGATGAGGTTGTAGTGCTCCTCGCGATCCTTGTCATAAGCAGGCGCACGCTTCTGCAAGAGCTCGCCCAGCGCCTTCGCGTCGAGCGGCGCCGCAGCCTTGAGCGCGAACAGCTCTTCCGCAAGGGTCAGCAAATATCGCCCGTCGCCGTCAGCCAGGTTGGTGAGGGCGATACGCGCGTCATCGGTCAAGGGAAGCTTCTTGCCCAGCAGCGCTTCGCCCCGCTGCAGCAATAGCTCAAGCGCTGCGCCATCCAGGCGCTTCAGCACAAACACCTGCGCGCGCGAGAGGAGCGCTGCGTTAATTTCGAAACTTGGGTTTTCGGTGGTGGCGCCGACCAGCGTGACAATGCCCTGCTCGACGTACGGCAGAAATCCATCTTGCTGCGCGCGATTGAAGCGATGGATCTCGTCCACGAACAAGAGCGTCGCCTTGCCCGAAGCCCGGCGCGCGCGCGCCGTCTCGAACGCCTTCTTTAGATCGGCCACTCCTGAGAACACGGCGCTGATCTGCTGAAACTCGAGCCCCGTCTCCTCGGCCAGCAGGCGCGCGATCGTCGTCTTGCCGACACCCGGCGGTCCCCAGAGGATCATCGAGGCCAAGCGCTTTTGGGCGACCATCCGCCCGATCGGTCCCTCGGGGCTTAGCAGATGGTCTTGCCCCACCACCTCGCCCAACTTCTTGGGACGCAAGCGCTCGGCCAGCGGCGTGGGCGCGCCCTGGTCCAATCCCGCGGCTTCGAAGAGGTCGCTCATGCCGCCATAGATGGCGCCTCTTCGATCCCAGCGACAGAGCTAGAACCGTATCTCCGCGCGCTGACCATTACGCTCAACGCCGATGACCCAGGTGCGCGCCTGGCCCATGGCGCGGTCCAGCGCTCCAGCGTCGCGGATCGGCGTCCCGTTGACCTCGTAGATGATGTCACCCGGACGGAAGCCGATGCGGGCGGCGACGCCACCACGGTCCAGCGCCTGGATGAACACGCCGCTTTCGAACGGATCGAGCCCTGCATTCTCAGCGGTGGCCGGGGTCAGGGTCACGACTTGCGCCCCGGACAGGGGATGGCGGCCGCTGAGCTCGCGCGACTGCGGCGCGCCGCCGGGCGGCGCTTCCGCGTTCGCCGTGATCGTCATCTCGCGTCCATCACGCAACACGGTCAGCGGCACATGCGAGCCCGGACGCTGGGTCGCGAACTGATACCGCACCGCCGTATCATCGCGCACCTGCACCCCGCCAACCGCCGTTATGATGTCGCCGGTGCGCAGGCCGGCGCGCTCACCCGCCGAACGCGGATAGAGCTCGCTGACGAGCACGCCCTCAGGCCGGGGCAAGCCAAGCGAACGCGCCAAATCCGAGTTCACGGTCTGCATGCGTGCGCCGAGCCATGGACGAACGACTGTGCCGCCGCCGGCGACAGCCGATTCCACCACGCGCCGCACCATCTCGGACGGGATCGCAAAACCGATCCCGTTCGAGCCGCCGCCCTCGGAGAAAATCGCGCTGTTGATGCCGACGAGAGAGCCATTCATGTCGACCAGCGCGCCGCCAGAATTGCCGCGGTTGATGGCTGCGTCGGTCTGGATGAAGAACGCGTAGTCGCTGACGCCGACTTCGGTCCGCGCCAGCGCCGAGACGATGCCGCTCGTCACCGTTTGCTGCAGGCCGAATGGATTGCCGATCGCGAGCACCAAGTCGCCCACTTGGAGATCGTGCTGCGTGTCAGCAAAGGGCAGCGTGGACAATTGCTCCCGGCCGGCATTGATACGCAGCACCGCGAGATCCACGCGCGGATCGGCCAAGACGAGTTCGGCGTCGAATTCCCGGCGGTCGTTCAGCACGACCTTTAGCGCCTGCGCGCCTTCAATAACGTGGTTGTTGGTGACGATGATGCCGTCGGCTCGCACGATCACGCCCGAGCCAAGAGACTGCTCAATCCGCGGCGCGCTGAAGCGGCCGAAGAACGGATCGCGCGCCATCGCGCGCACGACACGCTGAGCGTAGACGTTCACCACCGCCGGCGCAGCGCGCGCCGCCACCGGCGCGAAAGAGAGCTGCATCTCGCCGCGGCTGTTCGGCGCGGCTCGCGTGAGCGGCTGTGCTTGCACGAGCTGCAAGTAAGGCTCGCCCCCCTGTTGCTGCTGTGGGGGCGCCTGCGCGGGGGCGGCCATCGGCGACACCGCCAACGCGCCACTGGCAAAGCCAGCGATAAGGGCAGCCCAGGGCGATGCCTTGAGCAAGGTTTCGCGGGTAATTTTCATGGTCGCAGCCTCGTGATCCGGCGCGATCATGCGCCGCGAGGCGGCGGAAACATGGCAGACACCGGCCGGCCGTCGATGATCAACTGCGCGCTGCGCAGCCGGCGCTACCGCAAAGCGGACGCGGTCGCCGCAGAATCGCCATCGTTCGCCTCCGGCGTCACGCCGATGAGACGAGCGAGCAAGGGATAGACTGACACATTGTCGAACGGATCGAGGACAAGCCCACTGCGAAAAGCGGGGCCGTATGCAACGAACAACGCCGCCATTTCCGGGTCGGCAGGGTCATAGCCATGAGCGCCTGAGGTGACGCCGGGATATTGCGGCAGTTGCGCGGTCCGATAACGCCAACCCAGATCCGCGAGGCAAATGATTGCAGGCGTCCGGCGGTGCGCGCCGTAATGAAAGCGCTCCGGCAACTCGCCCTTGCGCCAGCACTCGCCATGCTCACGCCGCCCAAGCAGCGCACTCTCGGTCTCCGCCTCGTGACCCGGCGTTGGCGCGATCCCTGCGAACGGCCCGTCCCAGATGACTCGCGCCTGTTGCACGCTAACGCTGCTGTCGAGGTCAATGATGCGTTCGTCAGACACCGCGCTCATGCCATGGTCCGCAACGATGACGATATTGGCGCGCCGCCCATAACCACGCGCTTGAAGGCCCGCCAGAAGGCGTGCGATCGAAGCATCTACTTCCGCCGCGGCTGCATTCGCTTCCATCGCGTCGGGCCCGTAACGATGGCCAGCGGTGTCCACGAGGTCGAAATAGAGCGTGAAGAATTGCGGGCGCTCCGCTGCCGGGAGATCGAGCCACGAAAGCAGGACATCGACACGCGCGAAGCTTGGCAGCGATTGATCGAACATCCTCCACGCGCTCGGCCGCACGCCATGCAGCGCATAATCCGAACCAGGCCAGAACATCGTGCCCGTGCGCACACCGCTCTGCTCAGCGGTCACCCAGATGGGAACGGCGTCGGCCCACCAGATCGGATCTGACGCAACCTGCCGGTCCTGCAACGTGAAGATGACGCCAGGCCGCTCTGGGTCCTCCATCCGATTGTTGATCATGCCATTGCGACCGGGGCGCAGGCCTGTAACCAGCGTGTAGTGATTGGGGAAGGTCACCGAGGGAAAACTCGGTCGCATCGAGGCGCGCACGCCCTCCCGAGCTAAGCGCGAGAGCGTCGGCGTGGCGCCGCGATCGAGATAGTCGGCACGGAAGCCGTCCACAGACACCAGGATCGTTATGTCCTGGGCAGGCGCAGCGGATTGCGCCGCCTGGCCATGAGCACATGACGCCAGCGCGAAGGCGCAAAGCGCAAATAGAAAGAGGCGGCGCAAGATCATCGCACCGCCTCTTTAGTGTTCTGCTGTGACACTGATGCGAAAGGGGTCAGCCTTCGTCGGTGTAGATCGCTTCCGGACGCGGGCCGCTGTCCACGCCCTTCGCTGCTTCGTCGCGGTCGACAAATTCGATCACCGCGAGCGGGGCGTTGTCACCGTGGCGGTAGCCCGCCTTCAACACGCGGGTGTAGCCGCCGGCGCGCGCGCTGTAGCGCGGGGCCAGGGTGTCGAACAGCTTCTTGGTCTGCGTCTCATCGCGCATGCGCGAGAGCACCAAGCGGCGCGAACCGAGATCGCCCTTCTTCGCCAGCGTAATCAGACGCTCGACCACCGGCCGCAGCGCCTTGGCCTTCGGCAGCGTCGTGACGATCTGCTCGTGCTTGATCAGCGCGGCGGCCATGTTGGCGAACATCGCCTGACGGTGGCTGGCCGTGCGGTTGAGTTTCTTATGTCCAACGCCGTGACGCATTGCTCTTCCCCAAGCCGGCTCCAGACCGGCTCTTCCTTAAATCTGGTCTTCGTACTTCTTCGCGAGGTCTTCGATGTTGTCCGGCGGCCAATTCTCGACTTGCATGCCGAGGTGGAGGCCCATCGAAGCCAGCACTTCCTTGATCTCGTTCAGCGACTTGCGGCCGAAGTTCGGGGTGCGGAGCATTTCCGCTTCCGACTTCTGAATGAGGTCGCCGATATAAACGATATTGTCGTTCTTCAGGCAGTTCGCCGAACGCACCGAAAGCTCGAGTTCGTCGACCTTCTTCAGCAGCGCCGGGTTGAACGGCAGGTCGGGCTTCTCAGCGCCTTCCTTCTTCTGCTTCGGCTCTTCGAAGGTGATGAAGACTTGCAGCTGGTCCTGCAGGATGCGCGCGGCATACGCGATCGCATCTTCCGGACGCACCGCGCCGTTGGTTTCGACCTCGATGATCAGCTTGTCGTAATCGAGCACCTGACCCTCGCGGGTGTTCTCGACGCGATACGCGACGCGGCGCACCGGCGAGTAGATCGAGTCGATGGCGATCAGACCGATCGGCGCGTCATCAGGGCGGTTCTGCTCGGCCGGGACATAGCCCTTGCCGTTGTTGATCGTCAGCTCCATGCGGATCGTGGCGCCGTCATCGAGCGTGCAGATGACGAGATCGGGATTCAGGATCTCCATGTCGGAGACCGTCTGAATGTCGCCAGCCTTCACTTCGCCCGGGCCGGTCTTCGTCAGCATCACGCGCTTGGGGCCTTCGCCCCGCATGCGGATCGCAACCTGCTTCAGGTTCAGCACGATGTCGGTGACGTCTTCACGCACGCCTTGGATCGAGCTGAACTCGTGCACGACGCCGTCGATCTGCACCGACGTGATCGCCGCGCCCTGCAGCGAGGAGAGCAGCACGCGGCGCAGCGCGTTGCCGAGCGTCATGCCGAAGCCGCGCTCGAGCGGCTCCGCCACGAGGATGGCGCGACGCGCCGGATCGAAGCCGTGCTCAACCACAGGCTTCTTCGGACGGATCAGTTCAAGCCAGTTCTTTTCGATCGACATCATTTTCTATCCAATCGTGGAGCGCGGCGTATCGGACGCGCTGCTCCTCCAGAAATGTCTTAGACGCGGCGCCGCTTCGGCGGCCGGCATCCATTGTGCGGTATCGGAGTCACGTCGCGGATCGAAGTCACGGTGAAGCCAACCGCCTGCAGCGCGCGCAGTGCGCTTTCGCGGCCCGACCCCGGGCCCGAGACGTTCACTTCAACGGTGCGCATGCCGTGTTCCATCGCCTTGCGGCCCGCATCTTCAGCGGCGACCTGCGCGGCGTACGGCGTCGACTTGCGCGAGCCCTTGAAGCCCATCGTGCCGGCGCTCGACCACGAGATCGTGTTGCCTTGCGCGTCGGTGATGGTGATCATCGTGTTGTTGAACGAGGCGTTCACGTGCGCGACGCCCGTCACGATGTTCTTGCGCTCGCGCTTCTTAACGCGGGTGGATTCCTTAGCCATCGCGGCGTGTCCTTACTTCTTGGTCGCTTGCTTCTTGCCGGCGATCGGCTTGGCGGGGCCCTTGCGGGTGCGGGCGTTCGTGTGCGTGCGCTGACCGCGGACCGGCAGGCCCTTGCGGTGACGCAGGCCGCGATAACAGCCCAGGTCCATCAGGCGCTTGATGTTGGTTGCGGTTTCACGGCGAAGATCGCCTTCCACCGTATAATCGCGGTCGATCGCTTCGCGGATTTGGAGAACTTCCGCGTCCGTCAATTCGTTGACGCGGCGATTGTCGGCGATGCCGACCTTGTCGCAAATCTCTTTGGCGAAGTGCTGACCAATCCCGTGAATGTACTGCAGCGCGATAACAACGCGCTTCTGGGTCGGGATGTTTACGCCGGCGATACGAGCCATGGGTGGCGGTGCTCCAAAAACGCAATAGACGCGACGCCTCCGGGCCCTTGGGGCCCGTGGGACATCGCGCGTTGGGTGTTCGCGAAGGTGGCGGTTATAGCGGGGCGAAATGCCGCGTCAACCAGCCGAAATGCGCTCCTGATGCGGCGTTTGCGCCGCTTCTTTGGCGTCAAAATGGGTCCGCGCGGCGAGAATGCAAGGCTGGTGGCGGATAGCCCAGTCCCCCAAGGCGCTGATGGGGCCCAGAAGGTCGCGTCCGAGCTCAGTTAACTCGTAGTCCACCCGCGGCGGCACGGTCGGCGTCACGGTCCGGCTCACCAAGCCATCGCGCTCTAAGTTGCGCAAGGTCAGCGTCAGCATCCGTTGCGAAATGCCACCGATCATCCGCTTGATTTCGTTGAACCTTCTCGGCCCCTCGCCAAGCCTAGTGATGATCAGGACGCTCCATTTGTCACCAATCCGGGCCAGGATGCCGCTGATGGCGCGGCAATCGTAGGAGGTCGGGTCGGACACATGCGTGTGTCCTAGTGAGCTATGTGTGCGTTCTTGAGCGGCCTTCATGGGCACTCATATAGCCCTGGTCACTGTTCGTTACTAGGGGAATACAAATGACCACCAAAGTCGCCGTTGTCGTCGGCAGCCTCCGCAAGGATTCTGTGAATCGCCACTTCGCCGAGGCGCTGGCTCGGCTGGCGCGACCGAAATTAGACCTGCAGATCGTCGAGATCGGCGACCTGCCTCTCTATAACCAGGATCACGAGGGCGATCTGCCTGCCCCGGTCGTGCGCTTCAAACGCGAGATCGAAAGCGCGGATGCGGTGCTGCTGGTCACGCCAGAGTTCAACCGCTCCTTCTCCGCCGCGCTCAAGAACGCGATCGAATGGGGGTCACGGCCGTGGGGCAAGAATTCCTGGGCCGGCAAACCTGGCGCCATCATCGGCGCAACGCCCGGCGCGGTCGGCACCGCAGCAGCACAGTCACAGCTCCGCAGCGTCGCGGCGGCGATTGGCATCGCGCTGACCGTGCAGCCGGAGATCTATCTGAACTACCGCGAAGGTCAGATCGTCGACGGCGCGATCGCTGACGAAGGATTGCGCGCGCTGCTTACCGAATGGACGGCAAAATTCGCCGACTGGATCGCACGGCTACGGCAACCGGCGTTGAGCTTCTAACCGAGCGCTTTGGCGATGGCGTGGGCGACTGTGTCAACGTCGGCCATGCCATCAACGCCCTGCAGCTTGCCCTGCTTTTCGTAATACGGGAGCAGCGGCGCCGTTTGGGTGAAATACGCGTCGAGCCGGACCTTGTAAGCGTCTGGATTGTCGTCGGCGCGGCCCTCTTCGGCGAAGCGCTTGGCGATGCGGTCCATCAACTGCTGGCTATCGACTTCGAGCCGGATGACACGATCAATTTTCTGGCCGTGCTTCGCCAACATCGCGTCGAGCGCCTCTGCCTGCGCCACCGTGCGTGGAAAGCCATCGAAGATGAAACCCGGCGCGCCCTTATTGGCCGCGAGCGCCTCTTCGATCAGCGCGATGACGATCTCATCGGAGACCAGCGAACCTGAATCCATGATCGCGGCGACGCGCTGGCCCAGTTCGGAGCCAGACTTGCGCGCCGCGCGGAGCATGTCGCCAGTCGAAAGTTGAATGTATCCCCGTTCGGCTGTCAGACGTTTTGCCTGCGTGCCTTTTCCAGCGGCGGGCGGGCCGAAGAGAATCAGATTCATTTCTTGACCATACCGCCTGTGCTGCCGCGCAGCTTTGACCGTTTGATCAGGCCTTCATACTGGTGCGCCACCAGATGCGACTGAATCTGCGCCACCGTGTCGAGCGTCACTGAGATGACGATCATCACCGACGTGCCTCCCAGATAGAACGGCACGGCGTAATACGAGATCAGAATTTCCGGCAGCAAGCAGACGATCGTGATGTAGGCGGCGCCAAGAACCGTGAGGCGCGTCAACACGAAGTCGAGATACTCCGCCGTCTTCTTGCCCGGGCGAATACCCGGCAGGAAGCCGCCATACTTGCGTAGGTTGTCGGCGGTCTCTTCCGGATTGAACACGATCGAGGTGTAGAAGAAGCAGAAGAAGATGATGCCCACCGCGTAGAGCGCCATGTGCCCCGGCTTGCCGTAGCCGAACGTCGCTTGGAACGTCGAAAGCCATTCCGGCGCATTGGCCTGCATGCCTACAAAGCTCGCGATCGTCGTCGGCAGCAGCAGCAGCGAAGAGGCGAAGATCGGCGGGATGACGCCGGCGGTGTTGATCTTCAGCGGCAGGAACGAGCTCTCGCCCATGAACATCCGGTTGCCCTGCTGGCGCTTGGGATATTGCACGACCAGGCGGCGCTGCGAGCGCTCGATGAAGACGATAAAGACGATCGCCGCGAGCATCACGAAACCGATCGCAAAGATGGCGAACGGATTGATGTCGCCCGTGCGCGCGAGCGCCAGAGTCTGGAAGATGATGCGCGGCATGTCCGCGACGATGCCGGCGAAGATAATCAGCGAGATGCCATTGCCGACGCCGCGCGCAGTGATCTGCTCACCCAACCACATCAAGAACATCGTGCCGCCCGTCAGCGTGATGACGGTGGAAGCAACGAAAAAGATGCCCGGATTGGTGACAACGCCGGTGCTCGATTGCAGCCCCATCGAGATGCCGTAGGACTGGAACACCGCCAGCACGAGCGTCAGATAACGCGTGTACTGGTTGAGTTGTTTGCGGCCGACCTCGCCTTCCTTCTTCAGGCGCTCGAGCGACGGCACCGAAGTAGCCATCAGTTGCACGATGATCGAAGCCGAGATGTACGGCATCACGTTCAGCGCAAACACAGCCATGCGCTCCACAGCGCCGCCGGAGAACGTGTTGAACATGCCCAGGATGCCGCCAGCCTGCTGCTGGAACGCTTGCGCGAACGCGGCAGGATCGACGCCGGGGATCGGGATGAAGGTGCCGGCCCGATAAACCACCAGGGCGATCAGGGTGAACCAGATCCGCTTCTGAAGGTCGGTGGCTTTCGCGAACGCCGCGAAATTGATGTTTGCGGCAAGTTGTTCTGCGGCTGATGCCATGTGGGCGCGGTGCTCCGAATCTTACTCTCCGCTTGCGCGGATACTCCCCCTTCGGAGAGCGAACTTAAGCCGCCGCTTCGTCCGCCGCGGGCGGGTTCAGCAGCGTCACCTTGCCGCCCGCCTTTTCCACAGCGGCGATCGCCGCCGCCGAAGCGCCCGACACGGTGATGTTCACTTTGGCCTTCAGTTCGCCGCGCGCAAGGAGACGAATGCCGTCTTTCTTCCGCCGCACCAGACCGGCCGCCACCAACGCGTCTTCGGTGATCTCGCTGCCAGCGTCGATCTTCTTGTTATCGATGGCGTTTTGAAGCGTCGTCAGATTGATCCACTGCGTGCGCTTGCCGTTCAGCGGGTTGAAGCCACGCTTCGGCATGCGCATGTGCAGCGGCATCTGACCGCCTTCGAAGCCGTTGATCGACACGCCGCGACGGGACTTTTGCCCCTTCACGCCGCGCCCGCCGGTTTTGCCCTTGCCCGAACCGACGCCGCGGCCAACGCGCATCAGCTTCTTGGTGGAGCCTGGATTATCGGCCAGTTCGTTCAGTTTCATCGTACTTGCTCCGACGGCGAGGCCGTCCGTTATTTCACGACTTCGACCAAATGGCCGACCTTGCGGATCATGCCCTGCACGGAGGGCGTATCCTCAAGCTCGACGACTTGGTTGGCGCGCTTAAGGCCGAGGCCAAGAAGCGTCGCGCGTTGATCGGATTCGCGGCGGATCGGGCTGCCGACCCGGCGCACTTTGACCGTCTTCTTCGCAGCCATCTATCAGCCCTCCGCCGCCACTTCACCGAGGCTCGCGCCGTCCTTACGGCGGCCGACGATGTCGGCAACCTTGAGACCGCGGCGGCTCGCGACTTGGCGCGGCGAGCTTTGCCCCTTCAGCGCGTCGAACGTGGCGCGCACCATGTTGTAAGGGTTCGACGAACCCTTCGACTTGGCGACAACGTCCGAGACGCCCAGCACTTCCAGAACGGCGCGCATCGGTCCGCCGGCGATGAGACCGGTACCGGCCGGCGCTGCACGCAACATCACCTTGCCAGCGCCCCAACGGCCCTGGCCGTCATGGTGCAGCGTGCGGCCCTCGCGCAGCGGCACGCGGATCATCGTCTTCTTGGCTTCTTCGGTCGCCTTGCGGATAGCTTCCGGCACTTCGCGCGCCTTGCCATGGCCGAAGCCGACGCGGCCCTTCTTGTCGCCGACGACGACGAGCGCAGCAAAGCCGAAATTCTTGCCGCCCTTCACCACCTTGGCGACGCGGTTGATGGCCACCAGCTTGTCGACCAGTTCGCCGTCCGCACGCTCTTCGCTCGTTTGCCCATCACGGGGACCACGACGCGGGCGATCACCGCCGCCGCCGGCGCCACCGCCACGGCGGGGACCTCGGCCACGGCGCTGCGGCTGCTCGCTCTGCTCGGCGACTGCGCCGCCTGCGGTTTCGTCAGTCATCGCCTCTTCCTCAGAAATCGAGACCGCCCTCACGGGCGGCGTCAGCCAGGGCCTTCACCCGGCCATGAAACACGTAGCGGCCGCGATCGAACACGACCTTCTTTTGCCCCTTAGCCAGCGCGCGTTCGGCGATCAGCTTGCCGACCGTCGCCGCGCCGTCCTTGTCCGAACTCTTCTTGCCGGTTTCCTTGAACGACGGGTCGAGCGTCGACGCCGCCGCGACCGTGACGCCACTGACGTCGTCGATCAGCTGCGCCGAGATATGCTTGGCCGAACGGAAGACGGACAGGCGCAGACGGCCTTCGCCAGCGACCTTCTTCAGCCGGGTGCGGTTGCGCTGAGCGCGCCGCTCGATGGGATTGAGTTTCCGGACCATGGCTTACTTCTTCTTGCCTTCCTTGCGGCGGATGCGTTCGCCAGCGTAGCGCACGCCCTTGCCCTTGTAGGGCTCGGGTGGGCGGAAAGAGCGAATTTCAGCAGCGGCTTGGCCAACCGCTTGCGGATCGATGCCGCTGACCTTGATTTCGGTCGGCTTCGGCGTCGCAAGCGAGATGCCTTCCGGCGGCTGGTAGACGATCTCGTGACTGTAGCCGAGCTGCATCTGCAGGTTCTTGCCCTGCATCGCCGCACGATAGCCGACGCCCGTCATTTCCAGGTTCTTTTCGAAACCTTCGGTGACGCCCTTCACATTGTTGGCCAGCACGGCGCGTGTGGTGCCCCACAAAGCGCGCGCGCGCGGCGTCTCGTGACGTGGCTTCACCGAAAGTGCGCCATCCGCGAATGCGACTTCAACGTCGTCATGGGCGCGGAAGCTCAGCGCGCCCTTGGGGCCCTTCACGCTCACGTCCTGGCCCTTCACCGTGATGGTGACGCCATTCGGAGCGGGGATCGGCTTCTTACCGAGGCGGGACATCTTAGTAGACCTCGCAGAGGATTTCGCCGCCGACATTGGCTTCGCGCGCGGCGTTGTCGCTCATCACGCCCTTCGGCGTGGAGAGAATCGAGATGCCAAGGCCGTTGCGCACCAGGCGCAGGTCCTTGATCGACGAATAGACGCGGCGACCCGGCTTGGAAACGCGCTGAATCTCGTGGATCGCCGGCGCGCCTTCATAATACTTGAGTTCGATCTCGATTTCCTTGTGGCCGCCGTTTTCGACCTCGCGGTAATCGCGGATGTAGCCTTCGTCCTTAAGCACGGCGAGCAGGCGCATGCGCTGGCTGGAAGCGGGAGTAGCAACCTTCGACCGGCCGCGCAGCTGAGCATTGCGGATGCGGGTGATCAGATCGCCGATGGGATCGTTGAGGTTCATGCGCCTTGCCTCACCAGCTCGACTTGATCATGCCCGGGATCTGGCCCTTCGAGGCCAGGTCGCGCAGGGCGATACGCGAGAGCTTCAATTTGCGATAGAACGCGCGCGGACGGCCGGTGAGCTCGCACCGGTTGCGGATCCGCGTCGGCGACGAGTTGCGCGGCAGTTGCGCAAGCTTGATACGCGCGGCGAAGCGCTCTTCCAGCGGAAGGTCTTCGTTCAGCGCAGCGGCGCGCAACTTGGCGCGGCGGGCTGCGAATTGCTTCGAGAGCCTTTCGCGCTTCTTGTTGCGTTCGACTGAACTAGTCTTTGCCATACTTCTATTCTCTCCCGGTGCGTTCTGGGGTGGACGCGCTCGCGCGCATCAGTTCCGGAACGGGAAATCGAATTCTTTCAAAAGGGCCTTGGCCTCGGCGTCGGTGCGCGCGGTGGTGCAGACGACGATGTCCATGCCCCAGATCTGATCGATCTGGTCGTAATTGATCTCGGGGAACACGATGTGTTCCTTGATGCCCATGGCGTAGTTGCCGCGGCCATCGAAGCTCTTGCCGTTGAGGCCGCGGAAGTCCTTCACGCGGGGCAGCGCGATCGTGACCAAACGATCGAGAAACTCGTACATCTGGTCCTTGCGCAGCGTGACCTTCGCACCGACGCTCATGCCTTCGCGCAGCTTGAACGCGGCAATCGACTTGCGCGCCTTGGTGGCCACCGGCTTTTGGCCGGCGATCGCCGTCAACGCTTCGATCGCAGACGTGAGCTTCTTGGAATCGGCGGTTGCTTCGCCGACGCCCATGTTGATCACGATCTTCTCGAGACGCGGAATCTGCATCTCGTTGGTGTACTTGAACTCGTCCTTCAGCTTGGCGCGGATGGACTTCAAGTAGCGCTCTTTCATGCGCGGCGTGTAGTCAGCCGGCTTGGGCGCGCGCGGCTTCGACGGCGCGGCGTCCTTGGCCTTCTTGCTCGCCTTCTGCGCCTTCGGTTGGGCGGCGTCAGACATCGATCTCAACTCCAGAACCCTTGGCGACACGGACCTTTTGGCCCTTGTCGTTCACCTTGAAACCGACGCGGGTCGCCTTGCCGGTCTTCGGATCGCGCAGCGCCACATTCGAGATGTGCAGCGACACTTCCTTGGCGATCACGCCCCCTTCCGGGTTGGCCATATTCGGCGCCGTGTGGCGCTTCACGAGGTTCAAGCCCTCGACGACGACGCGCTCTTCCTTCGGCAGCACCTTCAGGACGCGGCCTGAGCGGCCCTTGTCCTTGCCGGCGATGACGATGACGGTGTCGTCCTTGCGGATGCGGGCAGCCATTACAGCACCTCCGGCGCGAGCGAGATGATCTTCATCTGGTTTTTCGCGCGCAGCTCGCGCGGCACCGGTCCGAAGATACGCGTGCCAATCGGCTCGCCTTGGTTGTTGATCAGCACCGCGGCGTTGGAATCGAAGCGGATGGTCGAGCCATCGCGGCGCTTGATGTCCTTGGCCGTGCGCACGACGATCGCTTTGCGGACATCGCCCTTCTTAACGCGGCCACGCGGCATCGCTTCCTTCACGGACACGACGATGATGTCGCCCACGGTGGCGTAGCGGCGCTTGGAGCCGCCGAGCACCTTGATGCACATCACGCGCTTGGCGCCGCTGTTGTCGGCGACATCCAGATTGGTTTGCATCTGGATCATGGCTTATGCTCCGACGCGGCCGACCACTTCCCAGCGCTTAAGCTTGGACTTGGGCGGGCATTCTTGAATGGTGACGATCTCGCCAGCCTTGTAGGCGTTGGCTTCGTCATGGGCGTGGAACTTCGCCGAACGACGAACCGTCTTCTTGAGGAGCGGGTGCAGATAGGTGCGTTCCACCTGCACGACGACAGTCTTGTCGCCTTTGTCGCTCACGATCGTTCCCTGCATCACACGGCGCGGCATGGGCTTACACTTTCACTTTCGGTGACTTCTCGCGCAGCACGGTCTGCACGCGCGCGATGGCGCGGCGGACTTCGCGCATGCGCGACGACTTTTCGAGCTGGCCGGTGGCTTGCTGGAAGCGCAGGTTGAACTGCTCCTTCTTCAGCTTCGCCAGCTCGTCCTTGAGACGGCCTTCGTCCATTTCACGGACGGTCTTGACGTCAGCGGCCATTAGAGACCCTCCATCCGGGCGACGATCTTGGTGCGGACCGAGAGCTTCGCGGCGCCAAGGCGCAGCGATTCACGCGCCACATCTTCCGGCACGCCATCGACTTCAAACATGATCCGTCCCGGCGCCACGCGCGCGGCCCAGAATTCCGGAGCGCCTTTGCCCGAACCCATTCGGACTTCGACCGGCTTCTTCGACACCGGCACGTCCGGGAAGATGCGGATCCACACGCGGCCCTGGCGCTTCATCTCGCGGGTGATCGCGCGGCGGGCCGCTTCGATCTCGCGCGCGTTGACGCGGTTCGGCTCCAGCGCCTTCAGACCGAACTGGCCGAAGTTGAGGGCGCTGCCACCCTTGGTGTTGCCCTTGATCCGGCCCTTGTGAGCGCGCCGGAACTTGGTTTTCTTAGGCTGCATCATGGCGGGTTAGCCTTCCGAATCCGAAGCTTCTTCGCCGCGCGGCGGACGGCGGCCACGGCGCGGACGGTCGCCGGACGGCGGACGGTCATCGCGCGGTCCGCGCGGGCCACGATCGTCACGGTCGCGGCGCTCACGGCTCTCGCCGGTTTCCAGCGAACGCTTGTCTTGCGCCATCGGGTCGTGCTCGAGGATCTCGCCTTTGAAGATCCACACCTTCACGCCGATCTTTCCGTAAGCGGTGTCCGCTTCGGCAAAGCCGTAATCGACATCGGCCCGCAGCGTGTGCAGCGGTACGCGCCCCTCGCGGTACCATTCCATGCGCGCGATTTCCGCGCCGCCCAGACGGCCCGACACGTTGATACGAATGCCTTGGGCGCCGAGCCGCATGGCCGATTGCATCGCCCGCTTCATGGCGCGGCGGAACGCAACGCGGCGCTCGAGCTGCTGAGCCACGCCTTCGGCGACGAGATTGGAATCGGTCTCCGGCTTGCGCACTTCGACCAGGTTGAGATGCACCTCCGCATCCGGCGCCATCTTCGCCAGATCCTTGCGGAGCTTCTCGATGTCCGTGCCCTTCTTGCCAATGACGACGCCCGGCTTGGCCGTGAAGATCGTCACGCGGCACTTCTTCAGCGGGCGCTCGATGATGATCTTCGAGATGCCGGCCGCCTTCAGCTTTTCGCGAAGGAACTTACGGATCTTGATGTCTTCGTGCAGCAGGCGCGCATAGTCCTTGGTGTTCGCATACCAACGCGAATCCCAGGTACGGTTGACGCCGAGCCGCAGCCCGATCGGATTGACTTTCTGACCCATTACGCGGCCTCCGCCGTCTCGGGCTGCTTGGTCGTGTCGCGCAGCACGATGGTGAGTTGCGAGAAGTGCTTCTCGATGCGCACGCCACGGCCGCGGGCGCGGGCGTGCATGCGCTTCATGACGATGTTCTTGCCGACATGGGCCTGCGCCACCACCAGGCCGTCGAGATCGAGGCCATGGTTGTTTTCGGCGTTGTCCATCGCCGATTGCAGGCACTTCAGCACGTCTTTGGCGATGCGCTTCTGGCTGAAGCGCAGCTCGTTCTTCGCCTTCTCGGCGGAGAGGCCGCGGATCGACTGAGCGACCAGGTTGAGTTTTTGCGGGCTGATGCGGAGCGTGCGCAGAACAGCGCGCGCTTCGTTCGAGGCCTGCTTCGGAGGAGCCTTCGGTTTGCTCATCTCACTTCCTCTTGGCCTTCTTGTCGGCGCCGTGGCCAAAATAGTTCCGCGTCGGCGCGAACTCGCCGAACTTGTGTCCGACCATATCCTCGCTCACGAGCACCGGCGTGAAGGTCTTGCCATTGTGCACTTGGAAGGTGAGGCCGACGAATTGCGGCATGATGGTGGACCGGCGCGACCAGGTCTTGATCTGCTCACGACGGGCGCTGCCTGCAGCCTTCTCGGCCTTGGCGAGCAGATAACCGTCGACGAACGGGCCTTTCCAAACAGAACGCGGCATCTCGATTAGCTCACTTTCTTCGAGTGACGACGGCGGATGATCAGACGATCCGACGGCTTGGTCTTGCGGGTCTTCGGACCGCGCGTCTTCTTGCCCCACGGCGTCACCGGGTGACGGCCGCCCGAGGTCTTGCCTTCACCACCGCCGTGCGGGTGATCGACCGGGTTCATGGCGACGCCGCGCACGCTCGGCTTGCGGCCGAGATGGATGCCGCGGCCAGCCTTGCCCCAGACTTCGTTCATGTTGTCGGGGTTCGACACAGCGCCGATCGTGGCCATGCAGACGTCCGGCACCATGCGCACTTCGCCAGAGGCCATGCGCAGCTGCGCGTAGCCAGCGTCGCGGCCCACTACCTGAGCATACGTGCCGGCCGAGCGCGCCATCTGCGCGCCCTTGAGCGGCTTCAGCTCGATGTTGTGGATGATGGTGCCGACCGGGACCGACTTCAGCGGCATCGCATTGCCGGGCTTCACGTCGACGCGTTCGCCGGCGACCACCGTGTCGCCCGCCTTCAGGCGCTGCGGCGCGATGATGTAGCTGAGTTCGCCGTCAGCGTACTTCAGCAGCGCGATAAACGCGGTGCGGTTCGGATCATACTCGAGCCGCTCGACCGTCGCTTCAATGCCCCACTTGCGGCGCTTGAAGTCGATCTTGCGATAGGTGCGCTTGTGCCCGCCGCCATGGCGGAACGCGGTCACGCGGCCGAGATTGTTGCGGCCGCCCGACTTGGTCAGCCCCTCGGTGAGCGTCTTTACCGGCTTGCCCTTATAGAGCTCGCCGCGATCGACGATCACAAGCTGACGCCGGCCAGGCGAGGTCGGACGGAATTGCTTCAGCGCCATTACGAGAGCCCCGTCGTCACGTCGATGGAATAGCCTTCAAGCAGCGTCACGATCGCGTTCTTCGTGTCGGAGCGCTTGCCTGCGATGCCGCGGAAGAACTTCGTCTTGCCCTTACGGACAACGGTGTTCACCGCGCCGACCTTGACGTTGAAGAGCTTCTCGACAGCTTCCTTGATGTCTTTCTTCGTCGCGGTCAGCGGCACACGGAACACCACCTGATTCTTCTCCGAGAGAAGCGTGGCCTTTTCCGTGATCACCGGCGCGATGATCGTATCGTAGTGCTTGAGCGCGCTCATGCTGCGGCCCCTTGTTCAGAAGCTTCGGTTTTCTTCTTCGCCGGCGCGCGCTTCTTCGGCGCGGCTTTCGCGTCCGCGTCGCCGTTCTTGAAACGGGCGTGGATCGCGTTCACCGCATCCTGCGTGAGCACCAGCTTGCCGGCGCGCAGGACGTCATAGACGTTGAGACCCGCGTTCGGCAGCACGTCGATGTTCGGCAGGTTGCGCGCGGCGAGGGCGACGTTGGCGTCAACTTCCGCGCCGGCGATGAACAGAGCGTTGTCGAGGTTCAGCTTCGCCAGCGATTGCTTCAGCGCCGACGTCTTTGCGTCGGCCAGCTTCAGCGCGTCAATGACGACGATATCGCCAGCATTCGCCTTGGCCGACAGCGCATGGCGCAGCGCCATCGCGCGCACCTTCTTCGGCAGCTCGTGCGTGTAATCGCGCGGCAAGCGGTTATGCGCATGACCACCGCCACGGAAGATCGGCGCGTTGGCCGCGCCGTGACGCGCCTGACCCGTACCCTTTTGCTTGTAGAGCTTGGAGTGCGAGCGCGAGACTTCACCGCGGCTTTGCGTCTTGTGCGTGCCGGCCCGGCGCTTGGCGAGTTGGTACTTCACCATGCGCTGCAGGATGTCGGCGCGGATTTCCTTGATGCCAAAGATGGCGTCGTCGAGATCGATCGAACCGGCCTTCTTGGCGTCGAGGGTTTGGATATCGAGTTTCATGTCCGCCCTCACTCAGCCGCTGCTTGCGCTTGGCGCAGGCCTGCGGGCTTCGGCGCTTCCTGCGGCAGCGCCGCCTTGGCCGCGTCGCGCACTTCAACCCAGCTGCCTTCAGCGCCGGGGACCGCGCCCTTCACGAACAGAAGGCCGCGGGCGGGATCGACGCGAACGATCTGCAGGTTCTGAACGCTGACGCGCTCATCACCCAGATGGCCCGCCATCTTCTTGCCCTTGAACACTTTGCCCGGGTCTTGGCGTTGACCGGTCGAGCCGTGCGAACGGTGCGAGACCGAGACGCCGTGCGTGGCGCGCAAGCCGCCGAAATTCCAGCGCTTCATGGCGCCGGCGAAGCCCTTGCCGATGGTGATGCCTGCGACATCAACCTTCTGGCCGGCAACAAAATGGTCGGCGCTGATTTCGGCGCCGACCGGCAAGAGGTTGTCTTCGCTGACGCGGAATTCGCGCACGATCGCCTTCGGCTCGACCTTGGCGCGCGCAAACTGACCGCGCTCGGCCTGCGTGCGGCGCTTCGCTTTGGCCGCGCCTGCGCCGAGCACGACGGCAGTGTAGCCATCGCCCTTCGCTTCACGAGCGGGGGCGGCGGCTTTGGCGTTCCTGCGCGACTTCTTCGGCTTCAGCGCAACCGATTCGCCCGCGGAGTTCTTGAACTCCTCAGCGCCCACGGTGCGGCGGCCGACGACTTGGCAGCCAGCGAGATCGAGCACCGTGACGGGGGTATGCGCACCGTCCGCTTCGAACACGCGCATCATGCCGACCTTGCGTGCGAGCACGCCGGTGCGACGGGATTGTTCTTTAGCCATCGCGATCAACCCAGCACTTGAATCTGGACATCGACGCCGGCCGACAGGTCGAGCTTCATCAGCGCGTCGACCGTTTGCGGCGTCGGTTGAACGATATCCAGCACGCGCTTGAAGGTGCGGATTTCGAATTGCTCGCGGCTCTTCTTGTCGACGTGCGGCGAGCGGTTGACGGTGAACTTCTCGACACGCGTCGGCAGCGGCACTGGGCCGATCACCGTCGCGCCGGTGCGCTTGGCCGTCGACACAATCTCCTTGGCCGACAAATCGAGCGTGCGGTGATCAAAGGCTTTGAGCCTGATCCGGATATTTTGCTGCATCATCTGCCAAACTTCCCGAACTCAAATTCCCATCGCGCGCGATAGCCATCGCCGGACGCAAAACACGGCGGCAGGCCCCTCTCGAGCCGCCGACGAGAAAAAACGCCGCTCGAGCCGAACGGCGCTTTCCGAGACATCGCTTCGCAAAAAACGCAGGCGTTACGGGGCGAACCGCCCCGCGCGCTCAACCCCGCTTGCCCAGGGGATGCTGCCGCGTCGCTTGCGAACCGCGTCTAAGCTTAAGCTTACGGCCGGCTCGAAGGGGCGTGTCCTACAGAGGTGAAACCGGGGCGTCAAGGCGCGTTTTCGCTTCTCCTCATTCGCCGACGCGGACGTCTCCGGAACCCCAGATTTCCTTGCGAATCTCGCCGGTGACCGCGCGCGCCCGCACGCCGCCGGAGCCGGCAATGTCTGCGTCCACCTCGCCGACCGTGCCCTGCACGTCGACGTCGCCCGAACCGACGATCGAGACGGTGAGGTGCTGAATTGGCGCTGCGATGGTCACATCGCCCGACCCAGCCAGGTCGACACTGGCGTCGGTGATCGCCCCGCCGTTCACGCTGACATTGCCCGAACCCGCCCCGTCGGAGTTGAATTCCCCTGTCACGGAAGCGATCGCGACCTCACCAGAGCCGGCCACATCCACCTTCGCTCCCTCGGCGACGGCCCCGACCTGGAGACGGCCAGAACCGGCCACGTCAGCGTTCAGCCGCCGGGCCGCGCCGGCCGTCACCCGGCCCGAGCCAGCAAAATCTACGTCGAGCGCCTGGGCGACATCGGCAATCGTCGCCTCGCTGCAGCCGCTGAAATCAAGATCCAAGGCCTCGCTTGCGCCGATCTGGGTCGCGCCGGCGCCCGAGCGGCTGATATTGAGCGTCCGCGGGGCCCGAATGGTGATTCGTGGCAGATTTTGTTGGCTGAGCGTGCCGTAGCCGCGCAGCTCAGCGCCGCCATCTTCGGTGCAGCGTGTGATTCGGCCGCGCAGGCGGCCGTCGATCGTCACCCGGCCATCGTCGGATGAGACCACCGGCATTGGCGCGCCACCGGGGCTGGTGATCTCGACCACATAGTCCTGACGGTCCTCAGGCGTGATCGTCACCAGCGCGGCGAGGTGCTTCAGGCGCAGCTCGCTGCCCTCAAGGGTCTGCGGCGCGAGATTACCTGCGGTGGTCTCAAGCACCGGGTCGGTGCCGCCGTCCGCATCGATATGGATGCCCCAGCCATCGCCATTGGCGAAATGCGATCCGCCGACCATCGCCCCAATCCCAAAAATGACCGCGATCGTGATCGCCGCCCAGAAGACGAAGCGTTCCATCCAAATCTCCCTCGCGCCGGATTGAGGCGTCTCCCCGCTAAAGATGCACCGAATAAGGCGCCTGGATGCAACCCGCCGCCTCCACGTCGTGGAGCGACATGTGGCGCCAGAATCACAGGCGGCGGCTCTCTCGCCTCGTGGTTAAGCCACCGTCACATCCGTAACCAGGCGTTAACCGTCCAGGCGCGATCTCGGTCGTGTGCGGCGCCGGACAAGCAGCGCTCGCGACAACCAAAGGGGAATTTGATGAAGAAGCTGATGCTTGGCGCTGCCATGGCGGCCGCCATCGCCGCGCCCGCGATCGCCAATGCTGAGACCAACGCGGTGGTTGGCCTGCAATATTCCAACACCGATTTTGGCTCGGGTGGCGACATTGACGCCTACGGCATCAACGGCGCTTTCAACCACGATTTCGGCGACTGGACGTTCCAAGCGGACGGCGCGAATAACCGCATGGATGCCGGCGGCTGCTGCTTCTCGCAAAGCTACGCGGCCGCGCACGCCACGCTGGGCGATGAGACGCTCAAGTACGGCGCGTTCGTCACCTTCCAAGACCTGTTTGTCTATTCCGGCCTCGGCGCCGGCATCGAAGGCCAATGGAACTTGCCGAGCATGACCTTCAACGGCTCGATCGGCTACGTTGATTTCGGCGACCTGGATTCGTCGGCAACGAGCGTCGCTGTTGACGGCTCGTACTTCATCACGCCGGACCTTTCGATCGGCGCGTCGGTTTCGTACCTCGACTTCGAAACACTCGACGGCACGACCTGGGGCGTGGGCGGCGAATATCGCTTCGCCAATTCTCCGGCCAGCGTGACGCTCGGCTATCACAGCAGCGACTACGATTACTCGGACGCCGACACCTGGACCATCGGCCTGAACTTCGATCTGGGCACCGGCTCGCTGCAGGAACGCGCTCAGTCCGGACCGAGCCTGAACGGCGCGTCGACGCTGAACAACACGTTCAGCGGTTTCGGCATCCCGTAAGCATCGCACAGCGATAGAAGTCCCAAACGCCCCGGCTCCGGCCGGGGCGTTTTTCTTTGCCCCCGTGCGCCAAAAGCAAAAGGGCCGCTCCGAGGAGCGGCCCTTCCGGTTTTCGCTGTGACGCGAGAACTTACTCGGTAATCTTGGCCACGACGCCTGAGCCGACCGTACGGCCGCCTTCACGGATGGCGAAGCGCAGACCTTGGTCCATGGCGATCGGGCTGATCAGCTCAACCGTGATCTTCACGTTGTCGCCCGGCATGACCATCTCGACGCCGGCCGGCAGTTGAACGATGCCGGTCACGTCGGTGGTGCGGAAGTAGAATTGCGGACGATAATTCGTGAAGAACGGCGTGTGGCGCCCGCCTTCTTCCTTCGTCAGCACGTAGATTTCCGCTTCGAACTTCTTGTGCGGCGTGATCGAGCCCGGCTTGGCCAGAACCTGGCCACGCTCGACGCCTTCACGGTCAACGCCGCGGAGCAGCGCGCCGATGTTGTCGCCCGCTTGGCCCTGATCGAGCAGCTTGCGGAACATTTCAACGCCCGTGCAGGTCGTCTTGGTCGTCGGCCGGATGCCGATGATCTCGATTTCGTCGCCGACCTTCACGATGCCCTTTTCGACGCGGCCCGTGACGACCGTGCCACGGCCCGAGATCGAGAACACGTCTTCGACCGGCATCAGGAACGGCTGGTCAACCGGACGATCGGGTTGGGGGATGTAGGTGTCGACGGCGGTCATCAGTTCCATGATCGCGTCTTCGCCAATGGCCGGATCACGGCCTTCCACCGCCGCGAGGGCCGAGCCCTTCACGATCGGAATGTCATCGCCCGGGAATTCATAGGACGACAGCAGTTCGCGAACTTCCATCTCGACCAGGTCGAGCAGTTCGGCGTCGTCGACCATGTCGACCTTGTTCATGAACACGACCAGCGCCGGAACGCCGACCTGACGGGCGAGCAGGATGTGCTCGCGGGTCTGCGGCATCGGGCCGTCGGCAGCCGACACGACCAGGATGGCGCCGTCCATTTGGGCCGCGCCGGTGATCATGTTCTTCACGTAGTCGGCGTGCCCGGGGCAGTCGACGTGGGCGTAGTGACGGTTGGCCGTCTCATACTCGACGTGGGCGGTGTTGATCGTGATGCCACGCGCCTTTTCTTCCGGCGCCGCGTCGATGTCGGCGTAGGCCATGGCCTTCGCGCCGCCCTTCTTGGCCAGCACCATCGTGATCGCCGCTGTCAGCGTCGTCTTGCCGTGGTCGACGTGGCCAATCGTGCCGATGTTGCAGTGCGGCTTCGTCCGCTCAAACTTTTCCTTGGCCATCCTAGGGTCCTTGTCTCTCCGGCGAATCCAAATGCTGGACAGCGCTACGGCCCGGCCGAAGCGCGTGTAAGGTGCGGGTCTTTAGCCGCACCCACGCACACGTCAAGCCCCGACCACTTGGCGAGCCCATCCGCCGCGGTTATGCCAGTCACGCGACGGTCGTCCGGAAGGACGCGAAAAGGGAACGCGGTGCGAGGTTAGCCTCCAATCCGCGGCTGTGCCCGCAACTGTAAGCGGTGAGCGCCCCGTCAAACGCCACTGGCCCTTGCGGCTGGGAAGGCGGCGGCGGCGCAACGACCCGCGAAGCCAGGAGACCTGCCGCCGCAGTCGCTCGTTCGCCCGGCCGGGACCAGCCGCGCGCACCGGATGTCTCCGCAGCAGCGACGCGGGCGGCCCCGCGCCTTTTGCGCCCCGCTAGTCGCTGTTCAGCGCGCCCGAGGGGATGAGGCGCGCCTGCATAGGGGACGCATCATGCGCCTTTCATTCACACGCGCCGCACTCTTCGCGGCGGTTTCCTTGTTCGCCCTGCCTGCGCTTGCAGATGAGGCCGAAGAGCTTGTCGTCGTCACCGGCACACCGAGGCCCTCAACGGTCGAGGCCCTGCCGGCGGAAGTGGACGTCATCGACACGGACGCCGCGCGCGAGCGCGGCGCGCTCTCGCTCGATCAGGCCCTTTCGGCTGTGCCTGGACTGCAGGCGCCGCGCTCAGGCCCAATCGGGCAACAGAGTTCCGTCTTCAGCGGCGGCTTTGAATCGAACCATACGCTCGTCTTGTTCGACGGCGTCCGCATCGACGATCCTTCAACGCCGGAGAGCGTGTTCGACGCCGGGCAGGACACGCTGGGCGATGCGAGCCGCATCGAGATCGTGCAAGGCCCGCTTTCATCGCTCTACGGCTCGGGCGCGCTCGGCGGCGTTGTCAACATCATCCCGCGCCGCGGCGGCGCAGGTGCAATCAATCCCCGTTTTGAGCTTGCCGCCGGCTCGTTCGGGACGGTGCTCGCTGGCGCCGGCGCCGATGGTACGCTTGGCCGTTTCCGCTACGCGCTGAACGCCGAAGGCTATGGCAGCGACGGCTACGATATCGTGCCCGAGCGCATCGCGACGCACACTGGCGAGAAGGACGGCGCCGACCTGTCCACGCTGACGGGCGCCTTTGACTATGCGCTTTCGAACCAAATCGGGCTTGATTTGCTGCTCCGGCGGCGGCTGGCGAACGTCGACTACGACCCCGGCTTCTTTGGCGACATCGGCGAAAACCCAGAGGCGGAGATCGAAAGCGAGACGGGCTTGTGGCGCGCTGGCGCGACATGGACGGCAAGCGATGCGCTCTCGCTGCGCTTGAGCGGCGGCGCGCTGGCCACCGATCGCGTCACGTCTGACGCTGGCGTTACCGGCGATGAATATCACGGTGACCGCGATTTCGCAGACTTCTCTGGAACATGGAGCGTCTCTGCCTGGACGCTGCTCTTTGGCGCTCAGACTGAGGACGAAGAGATCGGCGCGGTGAGCTTCGGGTCGCCCGTTGTAGGCGAGCAACAGCATCGGGGCGTCTATGTCGCCGCGCAGGGCGCTGTCGGCCCGTTCGAAGTCACGAGCGCGATCCGTCAAGACGATTTCGACGGCTTCGGAGACGAGACGACGTGGCGCGCTGGCGCGGCCTATCGCGTTGGTGACGCAGCGCGCCTCTATGCCTCGTACGGCACGAGCTATCGCGCGCCGTCCTTGTTCGAGCGCTTCGTGCCCTTCTACGGCAATGCGGCGCTTGACCCTGAAAGCGCGCAAACCTGGGAAGTCGGCGCCAATGCGCGCTTTGCGATGTTCAACCAGGCCGATGGGCTCGAACTCGTGGCGCTCTATCGGTCAAGCAAGATCGAAGATCTGATCGGCTTCGTTGGCTTCGCCTACGGCAATGTCGATCGCGCCGAGATCGACTACGGCGAGGCGCGCATCGCCGTGCGGCCAACCGATTGGCTGACGGCCCGCGTTGTGTACGCCAACACCGACGCAGTGAATGCGGCCACTGGCGTGGCGCTACAGCGCCGGCCGAGGGAGGCATGGAGCGCGGAACTCGTCGCGGAAAGCGGCCGGCTCAGCGGTCAGATCGCATGGCGCCAAGTGGGAGCGCGGCTCGACACCACCTACAACGATCTCGGCTTCTGGTCCGGCGTCAGCGAGGTGGGGGCCTACGACATCCTGCGCGCCTCGGCGTCTTGGGGCGTCACCGACGAGGTGAGGCTCTACATCGCCGCCGACAACCTGCTTGGGGAACGCTACGAGCCGGTCAACGGCTTCGCCGGCGCGCCCGCCAATGTGCTGATCGGCGTGCGCGTCACACCGTAGCCGGGAGCGGATGGGCGACTGGAGCGGGTAGAGGGAATCGAACCCTCGTCTTCAGCTTGGAAGGCTGCGGCTCTACCATTGAGCTATACCCGCGGCGGTCAGATTGAGCCGAAGCCAGAAACCAGAATTCAGAACGCCTGACCAGCGGTCTCGAGTTCTGAGTCCTGGATTCTGGTTTTTCGGCTCACCGCCCAAGGCGGTGGTGGAAGGGGCTGGATTCGAACCAGCGTACGCTCGCGCGGGCAGATTTACAGTCTGCTGCCATTAACCACTCGGCCACCCTTCCGGCCATGCTTCCGCAACGCCTCAAGCAGCTATAAAGCAACGCCTTCGATTTGCGGAGCGCGTCCTATACCTAAGCCCCCACCCCCACTCAAGTCGGACCGTGCGCGACCGATAAACCCGCTGCCGCGCCGTGAGTTTGAGGCCGAGACCGGCGGCCCGTCCTGGATTTGGGGCGTCCATGCCTGCCTTGCAGCGCTCGCCAACCCGGCGCGGCGGATCGAGCGCGTCGTTGCGACGCGCAACGCCGCCGCGCGCCTGCCTGAAGCCATCGCTCCGCAGATCCTCGAACCGGACGCAATCGACGGCATGTTGCCGCCCGGGGCGGTCCACCAGGGCCTCGCCGTCCGCGCCTTCCCCCTGGAACCGTTCTCGCTGGAAGCGGCCTGCGCCCCTGCGGACAAGCGCAGCGTCCTCATCCTCGACGGCGTCACCGACCCTCAGAATGTCGGCGCAGCGTTCCGCTCGGCCGTCGCCTTCGGCGCGCGCGCCGTGATCCTGCAGGACCGCAAGTCGCCGCCGATGACCGGCGTGCTGGCGAAAGCCTCCGCCGGCGCGATCGAACTTGTGCCGCATGTGCGTGTCGTCAATCTCGGCCGCGCGATCGAGACGCTGCGCGCGCTCGGTTATCTCACCGTGGCGCTGGAGGGCGAAGCTGAACTCGAACTTGAACAGGCGCTGCACAAGGATGGCCGCCCGATCGCGCTCGTGCTCGGCGCGGAAGGCAAGGGCCTGCGTCCTGCTGTCGCCGAAGCCTGTGAGGCGCGCACGCGTATTCCGATCGCGCCGGCGATGGAAAGCCTGAACGTCTCTGCAGCGGCTGCAATCGCGCTTTACGAAGCGGCCCGCACGCGGCGCTAGTGCGCGGCCGCCGACTTCCTGAAGATCATGCTTTTGATCAGGAAGAACACGGCGATGATGATCAGGTAGCCGACGAACAACACGCCTGATTGGGTCCAGAATGTTGTTTCCGTCAGCGGGGGAAGACGCAAATTGCCCGTGCCGCCGGCGAGCACTGGCGCCAGCGTGTCGATGGCGATGTGGATCAGCACCGCGCCGAACGCGACCGGGAACCATTGCTTCCAGGATTGCATGAACACCGTCGCGGCCAATGCGATCAGCAAGCCTTTCGGGTTGTTCGCATTGGCGAAACCCTCACGCAGGATCGCCACCGCCTGGTCAACATATTCCATGATCGCCCCTCCCGACCGATCCGGCTCTGCCCTGCCGAACAGGCGGAGTTTTATGGGCGAACGCCGGGAGCGTCCAGAGCCTAGCCCCCGGCCCCGCCGAAGCGCTCCGACCAAGCCGCGATGTCGGTCTCTTCGATCTTCTTGAACAGCACGTCCGGCGGCGTGATCTTGAGCCCGCGCGGAAGCGCGTCCCAGACGCCGCGATCGTCCGGGTTAGGCCACATCCGATTGTTCTCTGGCACGCCGATCGCGTCGAGCACGGTCTTAGCGGCATCCGGAATGAACGGTTGCGCCAGGATCGCGAACAACGCGCAGGCGTTGAGCCCAGTGCGCACGCCCACAGCGGCGGCGTCGCGATCCGTCTTCAACGCCGTCCACGGCGCTGCAACCTGAAGGTATTCGTTGCCCGCGACCCAGATCGCGCGCAACTCGGCGGCGGCTTTGCGGAATTCCATCTGCTCATGGAATTGCGTCAGCGCCTTCAGACGCTCGGCGAATTCATCGGCGAGCTTGGCTTCGTTGGCGCCGGGCGCGCCGCCATCAGGCACTTCGCTGTCGAACTTCGAGGCGGCAAACCGCGTGATGCGGTTGACGAAATTGCCAAAGACGTTGGCGAGGTCAGCGTTGATAGTCTGCTGAAACTGCTCAAGCGTGAAGGCGGCGTCCGAACTCTCCGGCGCGTTCGCCATCAGATACCAGCGCCAATAATCGCTCGGCAGCAATTCAAGCGCCTGGTCCATGAAGATCCCGCGCTTCTCGCTGGTCGAGAACTTGCCGCCGTACCATGTCACCCAGTTGAACGCCTTCAGGCGATCGACCAGCTTCCAAGGCTCGCCCGAGCCCATGATCGTCACCGGAAAGCTCACCGTGTGAAAGGCGACGTTATCCTTGCCCATGAATTGGACGTAGGTGACGTCGTCAGCGCCCTTGTCTGTGCGCCACCAGCGCTCCCAATCGCCGCCGCCCGCTTCGCTCCACTCGACGGTCGAGCCGATGTACTCGATCGGCGCATCGAACCAGACGTAGAACACCTTGTTCTCAAAGCCCGGCCGGATCTGGCCGTTCTGCGTCACCTTGATCCCCCAAGCGAGATCGCGCGTGATCGAACGGTCGATCAGTCCTTCGTCCAGCCACTTGTAGGCGATCGAGCGCGCGAGCTGGGGCCAATCCGTTGCTTTGTCGACCCAGGCGCGGATGCGCTCCTGCATCTTCGGCTGCAGCAGGAAAAGGTGCGCCGTGTCGCGCGGTTCAACGTTGGTCGAACCCGAAATCTTTGAGCGCGGATGCTTGAGTTCGATCGGATCAAGCAGCGTGCCGCAATTATCGCACTGGTCGCCGCGCGCGCGTTCAAAGCCGCACACCGGGCACGTGCCCTCAACATAGCGATCAGGCAGAAAGCGCTTATCGTCGATGGAGTAGATCTGCTTGGAGACGCGCTCTTCAATCAGGCCGTTCTTTTCGAGCACCTCGCAGAAGTGCTGAGTCAGGCGATGGTTCGGCGGATTGGACGAGCGGCCAAAATGGTCGAACGACAGCCGGAAGCCCTCGCAGGCATCCCTTTGAATCTTGTACTGCTGGGCGCAATACGTCGCGACGTCCTGCCCCGCTTCGGCGGCCGCCAGCTCAGCTGGCGTACCGTGCTCGTCGGTCGCACAAATGAAGAGGACTTCGTGCCCTTGCAGGCGCCGGAAGCGCGCATGCACGTCCGCTGGCAGCATCGAGCCAGCGAGATTGCCCAGGTGCTTGATGCCGTTGATGTAAGGAAGCGCGGAAGTAATTAGGTAGCGGGCCATGAGGCCCGCTACCTAGGATGCTTCATTCGCTGCGCGCAAGACTCAGACCGTAGGGTTGGCCTTCAGCTGCGCATACGCGTCACCCATTTTCGTGTCGTACTGGTTGGCGGCGTAGCCGGGGCCGTTGTAGCGGCTGGCGAAGCCCGTCCAGTCCTTGCGCTGCAGCTCGTCGGCGAGGCCATTGGCGCGGATGAACGCCTCGAAGGCTTCGAGCTGATCCTTTTCCGAGCGCGCGAGCTTGGAAACGTACTCGTGTGCGTTGGCGTGACCCATGTTGGCGTAGTTCTGGCCGAGCACCTGGAAGCGGCCGTAGCTGGCGCTCTGTAGCGCCGCCTCAGGCGCCAGCGCATACGCTTCAGCGAGTTGCGCCCAGCGGTCCGCTTGCGTGCGCGGATAGCCGCCCGGCGTGCGATTGGAGACGTTCGGGTGGCTCGTATCGAACGCTGAATTGGTCTTCCGCGAGAACAGGTGGCGCTCGAACAGAATAACGGGGCGCCCCTCTGAACCGAAGCCGCCGAGCGGACCGGATTCAACTTTGGCGACAGCCGCAACCGCCTCCCACTCACAACCGAGGCGCGTCGCGACCTCTTCGAAATCAGCGCGGGTAAGGGGTGCGTTATTTTGCACGCGCAGCGACGCAAGAAAATCGCTCGAAGGCGGCGGCGCCGGAGGTGACGCGGGCGGAGGCGCAGGAGGTGACGCGGGCGGAGGCGCAGGAGGCGTTGCGGGCGGCGGCTCAGGCGGAGGCGCCGGCGGCGTCGCGGGCGGTGGTGGCGGCGCGGCTGGCGGTGGCGCAGGCGGCGCGGCTGGCGGTGGCGCAGGCGGTGCGGCTGGCGGAGGCGCGGGTGGCGCTGCCGGCGGCGGCGCTGGTGGTGTCGCCGGCGGGCGCGGCGGAGATGCAGGCGGCGGCGGAGGAGGCGATGCCGGGCGCGAACCGCGGCTGCCAAAGATCAGACGAAACAGCGATTCGAAGATGTTCATCTTGCTCTCCAGCCTCCTGTCCCCACGGCGGAACGAGCGCACTCGTCCCCTAGGCGCTTGATCTGATCGGGCTTAACCTATCTGGCCATGGTGACAAGGGTGCGGGCAATCGGCCCCGCGTCCATCCGCGCCCTTCCCCGGCCATTGCGCGGCTGGCAGGAGGTCGCGGCGCGCCGCCTTAGCTCAGTTGGTAGAGCAACGGTTTTGTAAACCGTGGGTCGGGGGTTCGAGTCCCTCAGGCGGCACCACTAGGGGAACGAAACCATGCGTCGCTTGCTCATTGCAGTCAGCCTGATCGCTCTCGCCGCCTGCGGCCAGAGCCCCGCGCCTTCCACAACCGAGACGCCCACCGCGACCACAACGGAATCCGCTGCATCCGCTCCGGCCGCCACGACGACCGAAGTCGACGAAGAGATCCTCGAAGCCGTCGCAGAGCTGCCGGCGCCATACAATCAAGCGAACTACGAGGCTGGACGCCGCGTGTTCGCACAGTGCCGCTCGTGCCACACGATCGGCCGCGGCGAACCGAACCGCGTTGGTCCGAATCTGCATGGCGTGTTCGGCCGCGAGATCGGCACGGCGCCGGGCTTCAATTATTCCCAAGCCGTCCAGGACGCGAACTTCACCTGGGACGCCGAGCACCTGAACAATTGGCTGTCGAACCCGCAGACCTTCCTGCCGGGCAACCGCATGGCCTTCGCTGGCGTCCACAACGAAACCCAGCGCCGGGACGTCATTGCCTACCTGATGGTGGAAAGCCGTCCGGAGCACTGATCTGATGTGAGAGCTATTCGGCGGGGCGGGCGACCGCCTCGCCGTGCTCGAACGCTTCGATCTCCTTGGCAGTCGCTTCAGGCGATTTCGTAAAGCGCGCCAGCAGATCGTAGAACACCGGCACAACGAACAGCGTCAGCGCCGTCGACACCACAAGACCAAAGAAAATCACGACGCCAATGGTGCTGCGGCTTTCCGCGCCGGCGCCGTGGGCGAAGATCAGCGGCGCCGCGCCGATCACAGTCGCCACTGACGTCATCAGCACCGGCCGGATGCGCAACTCCGATGCGTTGACAATGGCGTTACGGATCGAGTGACCCTCATCCCGGAGCTGATTGGCGAACTCGACGATCAGAATCCCATTCTTGGCCGCCAAGGCGATGAGGATGATAAGGCCGATCTGGCTGTAGATGTTGAGCGTGTTGTCCGCCAGATAGAGGCCGAACAAGCCGCCCGCCACCGCCAGCGGCACCGACAGCATAATCACCACTGGGTGGATGAAACTCTCGAACTGCGCGGCCAGCACCAGGAACACGATCAGCAAGGCGAAGCCAAACGCGAAGCCGACAGCGCCGGTCGCCTGCCTGAATTGGCGCGCCTGACCGGTATAATCGATCGAGATCGGCTGATCGCCGATTTCCTCGCGCGCGATGCGCTCCATCTCGTGCATCGCGTCCCCGATTGCGTAATCGCCCGGGATCGATGCGCCGACCGTTACCGCCGCCTGCCGGTTCATGCGCCGGCGTTCGGCGCTGTCGCCTACGGTGCGCAGCGAGACGATGGTCGATAAGGGAACCAACTCACCGGTCGTGTCGGAACGGACGAACTTGTTGGTCAGATCGGCAATATCAGAACGCTCATGGCGCTCAGCCTGCAGATAGACGTAATATTCCTCGCCACGATCGGTGATGGTATTGATGCGGCGGGCGCCCATCGTCGCTTCAAGCGTCCGCCCGATTGCCTGCACCGAAACACCAAGCGCTGCGGCGCGCTCGCGGTCGATGTCGACCATCACCCGCGGCGAGGACGGCTCATAATTGATGCGCGGGCGCGTGAAGTTTGGATTCTCGCGCAACCGATCGACGATGCGTTGGCCGGTCTCGGCAAGCGGCTCATATTCAGCACCCAGCAGAACGAGCGAAGCCCCGTCGCCGCCGCCGCCACCGCCGCGCTGGAATGCGCTCGGCATCATCACGCGAATGGTGGCGCCCGGAACTTGGCTGAAGCGGCGATTGAGCTCCGTCACCAGATCCGCCGCGGGGCGCCGTTCGCCCCAGGGCTTCAGGAAGATCATGGCGAAGCCGCTGGAGAAACGGTTGGTGCCCGCGTCTCCGAAACTGGGCGACACGACCATGAAACGCTCGACTTGCCCGGATTGGACATATTCGTTCAGCGTTGCTTCCATCCGCTCCATGATGCGGCTGGTATATTCAAAACCTGAGCCCTCAGGCGCGCTCACAAAAGCCTGGATGATGCCCCGATCTTCCACCGGCGTGAGTTCGCTGGATAGCTGTGTGAACAGGAAGCCGCCGCCGCCAACCACGAGCGCGAACACAGCGAACACGACTACCTTGTGTTGCAGCGCCGCTTCAAGGGAGGCCTTGTACGACGCCCTCAACGCATTGAGGACACGGTCAACAAACCGTGCGAGCGGCGTCGATTGGCTGGCGGGCTTGAGCAGCTTCGAGCACATCACCGGCGACAACGACAACGCCGCGAACGCGGAGATCACGACGACGCCAGCGATCGTCACGGAAAGCTCGACGAACAGCTTGCCGACATAGCCGCCGACGAACAGCATCGGCGCGAACACCGCCACGAGTACGGCGGACGTCGCCACCACCGCGAAGAACACCTGCCGCGCCCCGCGCTGCGCGGCCACCAGCGCCGGCTCGCCCAGTGTATCGACGCGCCGTTGCGCATTTTCCAGCACGACAATGGAATCGTCGACCACAAGGCCGATCGACAACACCAGCGCCATAAGCGTCAGCAAGTTGATGGTGAAGCCGAAGATGGCGAGGATCAGAAACGCGCCGATCAAGCAGACCGGAATGACAGCCGTGGGGATGAAGGCCGCACGCCAGCTGCCCAGGAACAGGAAGATGACCAGCACCACCAGCAGCGTCGCTTCCACGAGCGTCTGCACGACGCGCGAAATGGCTTCGTCGATAAAAACCGTCGAGTCGTAGGTGAGGTTCAGATTGACGCCTTCAGGCAGGGTGTGGCGAATGCGCTCCACCTCAGCCTTCACCGCGCGCGCCACCTCAAGGGCGTTCGACTGCGATTGGCGAACGATGCCGAGGCCGACTTGATCGACACCGTTGCCACGGAAGATCCGGCGCTCTTCCACCGGCGCGAATTCGACGCGCGCAACATCGCCAAGCCGCACGATGGCGCCATCAGCAGCAGCACGCCCCAACGGCATGCGTGCAAACTCTTCCGGCGTCTGGAACGGACGCTCCACGCGCACCTGATAGTCGCGCTCCTGGCTTTGCACGTAGCCCGCCGGGAGATCGAGGTTCTGCGCGCGAAGCGCAACTTCCACGTCCTGCACGGTCAAACCGCGCGCCGCCATGGCATTGGTGTCGAGCCATATCCGCAGCGCCCGGCGAGCATCGCCGCCGATCTGAACGTTCGCGACGCCGTTGATGACGCCGAGTCTGTCGACGATATAGCGCTGCGCGTAATCGGAGAGCTGCACGAGGTCCATCGTGCGCGAACTGAGGCTGAACCACATGATCGGGCTGGCGTCGGAATCGGCCTTGCTGATCACCGGTTCAAGCACGTCCGCCGGCAGACTGCCGCGGGCGCGGCTCACGGCGTTGCGCACGTCGTTGGCGGCCGCTTCAAGATCGCGGTCCAGCGTGAATTCGATGTTGACCGAGGACCGGCCATCGCGGCTCACGGCGTTGATGACGTCGACGCCTTCAATGCCGGAGAGCTGATCCTCAATGATGCGCGTGATCTGCGTCTCGACCACCTGGGCCGAGGCGCCAGGGTACGAAGTGCTGATCGAGACGACCGGCTGGTCGACGTCCGGCAGTTCGCGCAGCGGAAGTGTCGTGAACGCGATCGCCCCAAAGGCGATGATGATGAGCGATAACACCGTCGCCAGAACGGGACGGCGAACGGAGAGATCGGAAAGGGTCATCTCAGGCGACTAACCGCGCGGCCGAAGTTGAAGCTCGGCAGCGTTGCCCCGCGACTCTGACGCGGGCGCTACCTGGACAGGCTGTCCCGGCCGCACTGTTTGCAGCCCCTCGACCACGACCTGATCGCCGACACCCAAGCCTTCGAGCACCTCTGCGACGCCGCCCGCGCGCGCGCCCGTCCTGATCCGCACCAGTTCAGCCTGCTGCCCTCCCTCCGCGGCGGCAACGCGATAGACATAAGAGCCGTCAGCACGGTCTTGGATTGCGATTTCCGGGATCGCGGCGGCTTGGCGCGGGTTCGAACGCACTTCGACCGTCATGAGCATGCCGGGCCGTATAACTTCATCCTCGTTGGGCAGCATCGCACGCACGCGCACGGTGCGTGTCGTCGGATCGACGCGGCTGTCCACGTTGGCGATCTGCCCCGAAAATAGCCGATCGGGATAAGCTGCCGTTCGAGCAACGATCTCCACGTCTTCACGCACGCGGGCGATCTGCGTTTCCGGCACGGTAAAGTCGAGCTTGATTTCCGAGACGTCGTCCAGCGTGCCGATCTGGTCGCCTGGGCGTACATATTGTCCAGGGCTCGCAGTGCGCAGCCCCACGATGCCGCCGAACGGCGCAACGATGGTGCGATCAGCGATACGTGATGCGCCGGCATTGAACCGCGCTTCGGCGGCATCCGCGGCAGCCCGCACCGTGTCCAGGCGCGCCTGCGAGGCAAAACCACGATCGAACAATTCCTGCGTGCGGCGGAGATCCTCCTGCGCCGCCTGGTTTGCGGCCCGCGCCTCGGCCAGATCGGCGCCCTGCTCCACGCTCGACATCTGCACGAGCACCTGCCCGCGCCGCACACGGTCTCCGCTGTCGAAGCGTAGCGCGCGGATCGTGTCGGCCACTTTCGGCGTCAGCACGATGCTCTCGCGGGCCTGTGCAGTGCCTAGAGCCTGCAGCCCATCCGTGAATGTGTGCATCTCGACGGAGGTGACCACGACGGTGGCTGCGCCACCCGGGCCGCCAGGTCGAGCGCCCGGACGCCCGTGCGCCGCCGGCGCGGCCTTGGCGCTATCGCCGCCATCGCCGCCGCCCAAAACCGCCTTGCCCAGCACCAGCAGCGCCATCAGCGCAAGGCCGATGGCCACTACGGCCGCAAAGCTGTAGCGTCTTGCTAACCCCAACATGTAGCGGACCTTACAGGCAAATCTTTGCGAATGTGTGTCGGCAGGCCAGTGGAAAAGCTAGCCCCGCTTATCGACGCATCAGCGCCGTTCGCCGGGCCGACCCCAAAAACCTAGCACAAACGCCACCTCCTCGGCGTCCCCGTCTATACGGCTGCGCAGCCCGAACTGGATCGCACCGCTGCCTTCACTAAAGCGGGTGAAGGTAACCTGTGCCCGCACGGTTTCTTGGCCGTCCCGCGGAGCGTCGAGGAACACTTGGCCCATGGCCAGCCACCTCTCCCCCAACCGCCGTCCATAGGTCAGGTCGACCCGCTCGCTTTCACAACCGCCGTCGAGCGCGCGCGTCGCCGCCTCGACGTTGATGAAAGCGCCTCCGCGCAGGTTATGTCCCGCCAGCATACGCAATTCGGCGCCGGACTCGCCACACCCGCTAGGCGGTTCAGAGAGCCAGAGCCCGCCAATCTGCAACGCGGCGACGGTCTCGTCGCTCCGAAGAACAGCGTGCTTCAACCCGACAACCGCTTCCGCGCGCCAGCCAGACTCTGTCTCGTAGCTCTGTTCTAGCCAGGGTGCGGCGACAAACGCGTCGGCTTCACCCAGCGGCGCTTCCCAATAGGCGGACGTCTCATAGAATGACATTCCGTCGCGCTGGCCAGCGACGGTGGTCATAATCTCTTGCCCGCCCTTCGGCGCGATCCATGCGCCCGCTTGCGCCGGCGCTGGAGAAAGCGCCGCGACAACCGTTAAGAGTCGTAGCCCGGCAGATGCCGGTCCAGTTTTCGCAGCAGCCCCGGCCACGCCAGCCCCGATACCATCCCCAAACCCTTGCTTTGACCGCGTGTCTCCTCCTGCGCCGCATCGGGGGCGATCAGAACGGTGTCACGTCCACCGGCCAGTGCATTGACCTGCTGCGCGCACGCGCGCTCAAGGAAGAATATGCCAACGAACGCATCGCCAGCGCTTGTGCCGACCGCCAGCGTGCCGTGGTTGCGCAAGAGCATGAGCTTCTTGTCGCCGAGGTCCTTCACCAACCGCTCACGCTCATCAAGATTGAGCGCCACGCCTTCGTAACCGTGATACGCAAGGTTCGGCGTCACCAGCAGCGAGTTCTGCGAGATCGGCAACAGGCCGTCCTTCTGCGCCGAAACGCCAACGCCGGCATCGGTATGCAGGTGGATCACGCAGAGCGCATCTTCGCGCGCGCCGTGGATGGCCGAGTGGATCGTGAAGCCCGCCGGGTTGATGTAGTACGGCGTCGGCGCAACAATGTTGCCGTCGAGGTCGACCTTCACCAGCGACGAGGCGGTGATCTCCTCGAAGAACATCCCATACGGATTGATCAGGAAGTGGTGCTCCGGGCCCGGCACGCGCATCGAGATGTGCGTGAAGATCATGTCGTCCCAACCGTGTAGGGCGACAAGGCGATAGAGGGCGGCGCAGTCTACCCGCGCTTGCCATTCCTCGGCGCTCACCCGGCCTTTGAGGGATGTTCCTGCATCGTCTGCCATCGGGGCTCCTCCGAACGGCGCTTACCCTAGCCCCATCGACGGCCCCGCTCAACCAAGGCGCGTCATTCACCCATTCGGGCCGAGACGGCATCGCGCAACCTCGGTATGCTGCGCCGCAATGAACATCGCCTTCACCGCCAGCGCCCGGCCGGAAGCTCAGGAAGCGCTGATCCGGCTGCGCCATCGCTATGGCGACGTCGGCGAGGAGCTGGCGGACGTCATCGTCGCGCTGGGCGGCGATGGCCACATGCTGGATACGCTGCGCAAGCGCCTGAAGGACCGCAAGCCGGTCTACGGCATGCATCGCGGCACCATTGGCTTCCTGATGAACGATTACGCCGAGGAAGGCCTGCCCGAGCGTTTGGCGCGGGCCGAACCGGTGACCATCCATCCACTGGTGACGCGCTGCGAAACCGTCAAAGGCGCCATCATCGAAGAACGAGCCTTCAATGAGGTGTCGCTTCTGCGCCAGACTGCACAAACGGCGAAGATCCGCATTCTGATCGACGGCGCAGAGCGCATGCCCGAACTGGTTTGCGATGGCGTCATGGTGGCGACGCCGGCGGGCTCCACAGCCTACAATTTCTCGGCGCACGGCCCAATCCTGCCGATCGATTCACGCCTGCTCGCGCTCACTCCGATCAGCGCCTTCCGTCCGCGCCGGTGGCGCGGGGCCATCCTTCCGCATCGGGCGCATGTGCGGCTCGAAGTGATCGAGCCCCAGCGCCGTTCCGTCAGCGCATCAGCCGACAATTTGGAAACCCGCGATGTCGCCGCCGTCGAAATCGAGGAGGACGGTGACGCGACGCTGACGCTGTTGTTCGACCCGGGCCATGCTCTGGATGAGCGGATCGTGCGCGAGCAATTCAGCGTCTGACGGGAAGCTGTAAACGCTCTCTTCACGGAGAGCGCCCGATGCTCGGCTTATGGCCAAACCCGCCGCCCAGTTCATCACGCCGCCCAATCGTGTGCACGACCTCAAGCATCCGCTGTTCGATGAACAGGCCATCGCGCGCGCAGACAGCACGCTGGAGGCCCTGTCGGACTCGCTTGAAGACTGGCTGGAACAGGACATTCAGCGGCTGCAGGACGCCCGGCTGGCCGCAGAATCCGCGCATTGGAGCACAGCCTCCCTCGATGTGCTCATGACCGCCGCGCACGACCTCAAAGGCATGGGCGCAACCTACGGCTTTCCACTCGCCACGCGGCTCGCGGCCTCGCTCTGCCGCCTGATTGAGACCGACGCCGGGAAGGCTCTGGCGCAGAGCGATCCCAAGCTGGTGTGCGCGCATGTTGATGCAATCCGCGCCGCGGTGCGCGAACGCATGCGCGACGCTGACAACCCGGTTGCGAGGGCGCTGCTCAACACTTTGGAAACGAGTGTGGCGAGCCTGGGCGTCGCGCCGGTCTGAGGTTCTAACGCGGCCTTCACCTTAGTCAGCGCCCGTTTCTTAACCGCAGACGTGCGATAAGCCGCGCTCGGTTGCGCCCCATGAACGTCATTCCCTTCCGCCCGCGCGTGGCTGTCGAGCCGCTCGCCTTCGCCATCGGCGCTCGCGTCGATCTGCGCATCGGCGCGCTCGCGAGCGGCGTGGTGCGCCCGCGCGGTCCGCCGCAGGAAGCGTTTTCCTTCAGCGCGCTCGCGCGCCTTCTTCGCGCCGCACGCATGGCGTGGCGCGAGCGTGGGGCGCATGCACCGCTAACGCTTGCCGTCGCCAGCGAGGTTCAGTGCGACCTTGAAGCGGACCTGCTAAGCGAAGCGGCGATCGAGGCCGGCTGCACCCGCCACAGCCTAGTGTTTCAGCTCAATGAGCGCGAACTTGTTAGCGCCGGCGTTCTTCTTGCGGAAGAATTGCGGGCCCGCGGCTGGCCTGTCGCCTTGCGCGGTGATCCAGATTGTCCACTGCCCTTCGGCGCACGTGCGCGCGCGCTGTACAGCGAGTTGGTCATGGACGCGCCAGACGGGCCGGATCCGTTCCTGGCTTTGGAGTCCGGCGATCGTTCGCCGCTCGGACGCCGCCTGCTCGCCGCCAGAGCCGCCGGTTTGACGATCACCGCCGAAAGCGTCGCCACAGCATCGCAAGCGCGCGCGCTCGCCATCGCCGGGTTCGATCGCGGTGGCGGCCCCTTCGCCGAAGCAGGTCTGCGCTAGATCGCTGCGGCCCTGCCTGATTGCAGCCCGGAAGCGTCTAGCTTTTCCAGCAGATAATCGAGGTCGTCCTTCGGCACCGACTGGAAGAGCGTCAGCGTGCGCTCCAGCATGCGCTTGCGGAAGGTGATGCGATCGTTAGCGCCGCCTTCGCGATCAATGCTGTGATAGACATCCACCGCAGCGCGGAACGAATGGAACAGCCGCGGTGGCAGCCCGGCGCGGTCGAACGCCGCCTTCAGCCCAAGCGGGCCGCTATCGTGCACGAGCAGCCACATCCGCTGGTGCGGCATACCGGCAAGTTCCGCCATCGCGTACTCGACGAAATCCATGTGCCCCAGGCACAAGCCGCGCATCAGCAGCGAGGGCGAAAGGCGCCCATTCAGATTGAGCTGTTGCACGAAACGGCCAAGGTCGCTCTGCCGCGCCGCCTGCTCGACAATGTCGATCGTGGCGCGTTCGCGCGCGCCCATGGCGAGATCGATGGCGATCTGGGGCGGCAGTTCGTGATTGTTCACGAGGTGGTCGAACAACTCGCCGCTGACCATCGCCACGAGCTTTTCGGTGACGCTCACCGGCAGAACATCGCGATACACCATCGCCTCGGTGATCGAGGAAAGACCAGCGAAGCGATCAAGGGCAGTTGAAAGGCCTTGTTCGTCGAAGATGGCATTGTCATTGGCGATAGCGCGCTCAACAGCCTCGGGCACAGCGTAGCTTGCGATCGCGCCCGTCACCTCGACCGAAAGCGCCTCGCGGCTCGCAACCGCCACCTGCTTGGAGGGCGGACAGCTACGCACGATCTCGACCAGATCGACGTCTGTCAGCGCCGGCGAGTTCATGATCACCGGCAGCGAGATCGTCTCCACGTCACGCGCCAGTTTGTTGGCGATCTCACGCGGCAGCTTCGGCGAGTTCTTCAAGGCAACCGCCAAGGCCCGGCGCACCAGCACGGCCGCGTCCTGCGCCATGATGCCGATAATCTGCTCGGCATGGGCGCGTTCCTCAGCGGAAAGCTCGATCTCGTCGATGCAGCGGCAGATCTTGTGCGCCGCCAGAGCACGGGCGTCCTCCGTCGGCCCCTTGATCAGGGTGCGGATGTCGGTATCCGTCAAAGACGCGCGCATCGTAACGATCGACATGAGAACGCTCGCAGCAGGGCGATTCCGCCCACTGGGCAGCCTTCACGGGCAGCCCTTAACGAAAGCTTGATTACGGCGCGTTGCGGGAAGGAAACGGCGGATGCTGGAAGGCTTAAAGGTCGTTGAGTACGCAACCTATGTCGCCGCCCCCGGCGCTGGCGGCATCATGGCCGACTGGGGCGCGGACGTAATCAAGGTCGAGCCGCCTGGGGGCGACCCAATCCGCCTCTTCTTCGCCTCCGCCGGGGTAGAGGGCGAGAGCGTCAACCCGGTGTTCGAACTCGACAACCGCGGCAAGCGCGGCATCGTCCTCGACACCGCCCAGGAAGCAGGCCGCGACGCGCTGCTGAAGCTTATCGACGGCGCCGACATCTTCCTCACCAATGTACGGCCCGGCGGGCTCAAACGCGCGGGCCTCGATCACGAAGCGCTGCTGAAGCGCAACCCGCGCCTCGTCTATGCAAGCCTCACTGGCTACGGCCTTGAGGGACCGGACGCCGACCGCCCCGGCATGGATTCCGCCGCCTTCTGGGCGCGCTCGGGCGTCGCCGCGCTGTTCCGCCCGAAGGGCGGCGAGCCGGTTCAGTTGCGCACCGCGTTTGGCGATCACGTTGCCTCGATGGCGATCGTGGCGGGCGTGATGTCGGCGCTCTATGAGCGCCAGCGCACTGGCAAGGGCCGCTTGGTCGAGGCCTCGCTGTTGCGCGTTGCGCACTACGCAGCAGGGTCCGACCTAGCGATCCAGCATACCTACGGGCGGACCGCCTCAAATCGGCCGCGCCGCAATGTGCCGCAGCCGATGATCAATTATTACCGCACCAAGGATGAACGCTGGATCAGCCTGCTCGCGCGCCAAGGCGAACGCGATTGGCCGGCCTTATGCCGGGCGCTCAAGCTCGATCATCTGATCAACGATGAGCGCTTCTCGAAAGCGAAGGCGCGCCGCTCGCACGGGCCTGAACTGGTCGATGCGCTCGATGCCGCCTTCGCAGAGCTGACCTTGGCGGAAGCGCAGGAACGGCTCGATGCCGAGCAGATGGTGTGGGCGCCAGTCCTGACCGCCGCCGAAGCCGTCAGCGATCCGCAAGCGGAAGCTGCAGGCGCCATCGTGCATACGCCTCAGCCTGACGGAAGCACGATCAAGGCGCCCGCCGCGCCGATCCGCTTTCCCGGCGCCGACGATGGACCAAAGGGACCGGGCCCCCAACTCGGACAGCATACGCGCGCGGTGCTGAGCGAACTCGGCTACAGCGAAGCTGAAATCGATGCGTTCTATGCGAGTGGCGCGGCAAGCTAGACGTGATCGAGACGGCGATAAGCGTTGAGCGCCTGTAACGGATCACGCTGCGCGCTCTCCTCCTCGCCGCCGCGCAGCAGCGGCAGCAGCGCCATCGCAAACAGCGCGCGCGCCAACGCTGGCGACATCGTGCCCCCACCGCCTTCAACGCCGCTTGGCGGTGCAGCAGCGGGGCCGTCACTCATGGCTGCGCTCGCATCCAATTGCAGCCGATCCAGCAGCCCCTGCGCCGAGCGCGGCTCGCCATTGGCGTAGAACAAGCCACGGTTCGCCGCCGCTTCACGCGGAAACAGCGCCGCGGCATTACCCGCACCCGACTGCGCGGCTTCGATCAGACGCAGCGCGCCGCCCGATCCCATCACGTGCGCTGCATAAAGCTCGCCTGCACTCGGGGGACGGCCGAGCCTTGCCTGCAAGGTCTGCGCGTTTTCGCGCGCTAGCTCACCGGCCATCCGTGCTGACAGTTCAGGATCGCTGCGCAACGCAAGGATATCGCGCCGGGTTTGCGCGTCCGCGCCATTGTTCAGCGCCGCTGCTTGCTGCGCGAGCCCGTGCTCGGCGCCATGCCGGCGCACCATGTCGAGCCAGGTGCTGTCGATGAACTGGAACAGGCCGGTCGCGCTCGATGTGCCGGCGCGCGCGTTCGGATTAAGCGCGCTTTCACGCCGGGCGGTCTCAACCAGCAGCGAAAAATCAACGCCGGTGGCGTCCGCAGCGCGGCGAATGGCGGCGTGCACGAAGTCGCGCGCGACCGGTGCGATCGGATCGCTCATGCGCCCCCGATCCGCCGATTTGGTGAATCCAAAGTTAATGATTTAAAGCGACAGCAAAAACCGCTAGCCCCCGCAACTCACCAACCTCAATCCATCCGGATTGGAGAATGTCGCCGGAGCGCCTTGCCGCCAATTGATGTTCGATGGCGCCTCAGGCTTTCGAGCCAGCAGCGCTGCTTGCGCGCTCGCCAATTCCTGTTCGCTTGGCGCTTCGTTCGGAACGCCAGGCGCGCTGATGTTCTGATGTACGAACAGAAACGCACCGGCTGCCGCGCGGGTCCTTCCCTCAGCCGCCACTTGCCGGCTCAACTCCAGTAGGTTTCGCGTCGGATCGATTTCGCCGAGATAAACAGCCTCGTTCTCTGCTATTCTATAGCGGTAAGTCTCAGACGCGTTGCACACGCTCCACGTTGCGCTTCTTTGAGCTACCCCGACCGACATGATCACATAGTCACCCGGCGATACCGCGATCACGTGCCAGCGTTTGCCGCCCTCATCGGGTGGGATGTCGTATTCCCAGTCAGTCGCTCTGCCGGTCTCCGGATCGAGCCGCGCCATGATGAATTGAACCCGACCGGGCGCTACGAGACTCGCGGTGGGCAATCGCGCTACAAAATACGAGTGCTCACCAATGTCCAAATCAGCGGTACGCGTGCCGGCGCACGCGGCAACACACAACAACGCCAGCGTGGCAATCAAAGTCCGCATTTCAGTCTCCCCACGAGAAGACTAACGGCTTCCGCTATCGGCACAACTCTCAATAGCTCTTCGGCAACCCGAGCACGCGCTCGGCGATGAAGTTGAGGATCATTTCGCGGCTGACCGGCGCGATGCGGGCGATCATCGCTTCACGGAAATAGCGCTCGACGAAATATTCCTTGGCATAGCCCATGCCGCCATGCGCGAGCACCGCGGACTCGCATGCACGGAACCCCGCTTCCGCGCCAAGATACTTCGCTGCGTTCGCCTCGGCGCCGCACTCTCTGCCAGCGTCGTAGAGCGCTGCGGCCTTGAAGGCGAGCAGGTTGGCCGCTTCAAGTTCAGCCCACGCTTTCGCGAGCGGGTGCTGGATGCCCTGGTTCTGCCCGATGGGGCGGCCAAAGACGATGCGCTCCTTAGCGTATTGCGCCGCGCGCCGCAGTGCCGCGCGGCCCAGACCGATGGCTTCGGCGGCAAACAGGACGCGCTCAGGATTGAGGCCCGTCAGCAGGATTTTAAACCCCGCGCCCTCTTCGCCGATCAACTCGGCGTTCGAGACTTCAAGGTCCTCGATGAAGAGCGTGTTGCACTCCACTGCCTTGCGGCCCATTTTCGGGATCGGGTTCGCCTCGATCTTGCTGCGGTCGAAATCAGCATAGAAAAGCGAGAGCCCATCCGTCGGGCGCTTGGCCTGATCCTTCGGCGTCGTGCGCGCAATCAGCAAAATCTTGTTCGCGCGTTGCGCGTTCGTCGTCCAAATCTTTCGGCCACGGATGCGATAGCCGCTGTTGGTGCGCTCCGCGCGGGTCTCGAGGCTCGCGGTGTCGAGGCCGGAGTTCGGCTCCGTCACCGCGAAGCATGCCTTGTCCGTGCCGTCGATCGCCGGCGGCAAGAAGCGCGCCTGCTGCTCTTCTGTGCCGAACTTCACGATCGGCATCAGGCCGAAGATGTTGAGGTGAATGGCGCTGGCGCCAGAGAAACCCGCGCCCGATTGCGCCACCGTCTGCATCATCAGCGCCGCTTCGGTAAGGCCGAGGCCCGCGCCGCCAAAGCGCTCGGGCATCGCAACGCCCAGCCATCCGCCCGCGGCGATGTCGGCGACGAATTCTTCCGGGAACTTCCCGGTCTCATCGGTCTTCAGCCAATACTGGTCGTCGTACTTGGCGCAGATCTCTTCGATCGCGTGTTTGATCGCCGATTGCTCTTCGGTCAGATCGATGGAAATCGTCATGCAAATCTCGCAGGCGAAAGCGCCGCCCATTCAGGGGGAATCTCAGCGCCGAACACATAGGCGCTTATGATCTCTGCTGTCACGGGCGCAAGCAGCCACCCATTCCGCGCGTGTCCTGCAGCGATCAAGACGTCGCCAGACGGCCCGATCATCGGCCAGCCATCTGGCGACATCGGCCGAATACCCGCCCAAGCGCGCTCGACGAGTCTCAACTCACCCGGAAGCACAGCCTCGGCCCGCGCAAACAACGCAGCGCCTTTTTCCGGATCGGGCCGGCGATCGGTGCGACCCATTTCCATGGTAGCGCCCAGCACGGTGTCGTCTCGCCGACGGGCGAGGTAGAAGCCCGGCCCGCGCACGGTGGCGCCAAGCGGCTGTGCTGTCTCCACAGCGATCAGCTGGCCCTTTCCGGCCGTGACCCGATCCAGATCCGGAGCGGCTGCCTTCAGAGCATCGGTCGCCCAAACGCCCGGCGCCGCGACGACGACATCCGCTTCGAACACGCGACCGTCGTGTGCCGTCACCGAATGCCCGCCGATCTCAGCGACATCGGCATCGAACGTCAGCAAGGCGCCCAACGCCCGCGCCTGCATCGACAACCCCGAGAGCACCCGCACGGGATCGGCGATGCCCTCATCAGCGACGAATACGCCGGTTTCGACCTTGGCCTCCAATCCCGTGCGCTTACGGAACTGGGATGGATTCAGCGCAGCCGCGCCTCGTCCAAGCCGCTGTGCGTTCGCTTGTACCTGCGCCGCTTGCTCGGGGTTCTCAGCGATGATCACGCAGCCATCGAAGCGCACGCCGTCGGCCCACTCCGCGCCGGGCTGACGATCACGCCACATATCGAAGGATTCGAGCGCCAGCTGCTCGTGCGCCGACGCCCGCGGTTCGATCGGCGCCAACATGCCGGCAGCGGCCGCGGAGGCCGTCGGTCCGTAGGGGGTGAAGAACTCGCTCTCGGCTTCGAGCAGCGTCACCTGCGCACCCCCCTGGCGCAGGCGAACGGCGCACCAGAGACCGACGATCCCGCCGCCGACGATGATGACCTTCTTCATCCCGCCGATGTCACCGGAACGGCGCGCCCGCGCAAGGCGGTGCGTCAGCAGGCCGCGAAATCAGCGCTACTTGCGCGCGCGCTCTTCCGCGATGACAGCCGCTGAGAGCGCCGTCACAGCGTCAATCCCTGCCCTCAACAGCACATCCGGCGCAACGGGGCGGCCCAGCGTCTTGGAAAGCTTCGCCGCCGCCGCTTCCAGCTTCCGCCAGGCGCTGGCGTCAATCTCCACAGCGACACGACGGGGTGCGGCCTTGGCGGGTTTCCGCGCAGGCGATGAGGGCGCCTTCTGCACAGCACGCAACGCACGCTGCATCACGTCGACGTGGACGCGGTCCTTATCTTTCTCGACTTCGGGCAGCTTGGCGTAGGGCTTGAACAACGCCTTCGGTTGCGACTTGTCGCCCTTGTTGCGATCGATCCAGCGCTGATGGACGAAATTCGCCGCAGCTTCACGATCGTCCGGAAACTTGCGCACAGCGTCATACGCATCAGCCGCGGCGCGCATATTGTCTCGCTTCGCTTTGGCATGAAGCTTCGACCATGGTTGATTGACGTCAACCATGACGCCGCCGCGCATGCGCATACGCGGCTGGCCCTTCTGCTCAGGACTTGTTTTCAGCAGCGTGCGCCGCCAGGCATCGTGCGAACGCGCGGCGAAATACTCAACCGCAGCGTCCTTCACGCGATCGCCCGCTTTGGCGCGTTTGCTTTTCTTAGCAGCCATCCATCCTCTTTAACGGAAACTTGTAAGAGAAACGCAAACCCGGCGCTTACGCCCGCCACTCCGGCATGTCGAACTTCGGATCAGGATAGGTCGCGTCGACATAGGTCCGGCCCACAGCCAGGCCGATCTCTAACAAGAGGTCAAGATTTTGCTTCTTGCCGTTGTCCAGCAGGTCGAGCGCATTCAGCGTCGCGGCGTCGAGTTCGCGGCCGAGCAGACGTTCAAGCGGCGTCATCGGCGGCGCCGGGTCGCCGCGCCGACGCGGCTTTGGCTTGCTGTCCAGCACGATGTCCATGCGCTGATAATCCAGCAGCGGCGTGCCGCTTATGCACGCGCCGCCCATTTCACCAATCTCGGAATTCACCCGCCAGGGCTTCTTCGGCTGTGACAAGGCCTGCATGAGCATGACGCCTTGCACCTGCGTGTCGTAGATCATCGCGCGCAGCGCGTGCACGCCGCGCATGCCTGGAGGCAAGCCCTGAAACGCCTTGCCGGCGACTGTCGGCCGGCGCATGCCCGTGCCGCACGACGTCATCATCAGCGTGTCGGCGCCTGATTTCCAACCGAACTTGTAAGCGGGCTCCAGCGCCAGCATGAACAGCTGCAGACTGGGATTGTTATTGGCGCTGACGGCGCCGTCGACGAACAGGCCTTTCTGAATTGGACGGCGCTTCTCGTCGAATTCGATGTCGATCACCACCTCGTCGAAGAAGGTCGGCGCCGCCGCGCTCGCCAGCACCAGATCAACAAGCCGGTAGCGCTTATTCGGGAAGATGCCGCTGTCGGGCGCAGGGTCGTAATAGATGCCGAGCGGATGGTTGGTGACCACCCAGGGCGAACCCGTGTCAATCCGCTTGGCGTGAATGGCGAGCCCGGTGCGCAGGTCCTGCGAGCCGAGCGTTTTCGTCGCCAGCACCGAAGTCAGAGCACGCCGCAGCTTGTTCGATTCAAACTTCGACTCAAGAAACACGCCGTCGCCTGCGTTGCGCCCGAACACTTCCGGCCCGAGCCGCATATAAAGCGCGATCAGTTCATCGACGCTGAGCCCTAGCGAAAGCCCTGCGGCGATGATGGCGCCGGTCGAGGTGCCGCCGATCAGGTCGTAATAGTCCGAGAGCCGGAACGCCTCATCGCCGCCCGCGCGCCGGCGCAGTTCGTCCTCCAGCACCTTGAGCATGCCGAGCGTCAGCACGCCCTTCACCCCGCCGCCGTCGAGCGCGAGGATGCGCTTGGCCCCGGTATCCGGCGACAAATGTTCGAACAGCGTCCTTGGCATATCCCCTCGGGCTCTGAGCTTAGCCCCGGCGGGCGCTCAAAAGAAGACCAGGGCGGCCGGGTCTATTCCCAAGTGTACGGCCTTGAATTCTGCGGCCAAAAACACCCCCCCCGCCACATAGACCGCCCCCTCCGCACCGGACCGCGCCAAAGCGATGCGACGCGCATCGGCGATGCCCTCGGCAATGATAATCTCGGCTTGTGGATGGGCAGCGGCGGCGTGCGCTGCAATCACCGCGGCCGGCGCGCCCTTATGATGCGCCGCAGCACAGACGATGACGTCAAAGCGCGGCGCAAGCGCAGCGACAATGCCGCTGCTGTCCTTATCCGCCGAGACACCGCACACCAGCACGGCCTTACGGCCAGCCCGCATCACCTCGAAGCCCTCAAGCGCGCAGCGTACGCCCGCGGGCGTGTGGCCAACATCAATGACCACTAACGGCGATGTCTCAAGCATTTCCAGTCGACCGGGCCAACGCACGGCGGCGAACCCAGCGCGCACCTGCGCCTCGGTCAGAGTTGCAGCGTCACAAGCGAGGGCGCGCGCCAGCGCCGCGTTCTCGCCTTGGTGCGCGCCCGCAAGCGGCGAGGCGCCCGCCAGCGCCGGGAGAAAGCGCAGCGCGACGCCGCGCTCACCGCAATGCGCCTCGATGGCGGCGCGTTCGTCCGCGCAAGATTCGCTGACGAAGAGCCTCGCCCCCGCTGGCGCAGCGTCGATCTTCTGGGCAGCGATGTCGGCCAGCGTATCGCCAAGCAGATAGGTGTGTTCGAAGTCCAGAGATGTCAGCGCCACGCGTTGGGCGTTGATCAACCGCACCGGGTCGAGCCGCCCGCCGATGCCGGCTTCCCAAACGGTGTATGCGCATCCGCGCGCCTTGAACCACGCCGCCGCGATCAGAAACAGAAATTCGAAGCCGCCCAGATTGCCGGCCTCGCCAGCCGCCTCAGCCGCGGCGGCGACGCGCTCCCACTGCAGGGCAAGCTCTTCATCGGAAATGTCCTCGCCCTCGATGCGAAAGCGCTCATTGAGCGCCAGCAGGTGCGGCGAGGTGAAGAGGCCGACGCTCCTGCCCGTTTGCTGCAGCAACGCCGCCGCCATCGCCGCCGTCGAACCCTTGCCATTCGAGCCGACGACAACGGCGCCATCGGCGCCAAACGATCCGAGGTCTATCCCCAGCCCTTCGGCAATGCGTGACACGCGCTCCAAGCCCGGCCCCGTGCCGAACTTTGCATAAGGTACGCGCCAGGGCTTCATCGCAACGCGGCGTCGAAGTTCGCGCGCCAGATGCGCTCGATCAGGTCCCAGCGGTTGCGATCTTCAAGCGTCGCGATCATCGGGTTTGAGTTGACCTCGATCACCATCAACTCCGCCTGATCGCCGCGCACGTCGAAGATATCGACGCCTGCGAGTTGAAGGTCGATCGCCTTTGCGGCTGCGAGTGCGAGCGCGGCGAGCGGCGCTGGCGCGCCGTCACGGAAAAGGTCCGATCCCCCTCCGAGCGCCCGGTTGGCAGCGCCGGCGAGCGTTCGGCCTTCGCCGCGCGGCACGATTGCGTCGAGGTCTTGCTCCACCATCGAAGCAAAGCTCGCGCCTTGCCGCTCGATCAGCGCGCGCAGCGTGCTCTCACCGTCGCCAATCACACACGGCGGGGTTTTGCGATACGAGAACAGCGCCTGCCCGTTCATCACAAACACCCGATATTCAGCCGCCGCGCGGAAATAAGGCTGAACCAAGATCGCGAAATGATCCTGCGCCACGCGGGCCATGTAATCGGCGAAGTGCGGGGGCCCCGTCACCACCTCCGCAAATTGGCCGCTGGAGGCGGAGATCGGCTTGCAGAACAGCGGATAGTCCGCAGCCTCGGCGAAGGCCTGTGCATCTTCCGGCTCGCGTCCCGGCGAGCGCATCTCCGCCCACCGCTTGGTAATGAAGAAGACCTTCCCGGGAACTACCGGCACGCCCGCTCCGCGGAGCACTTCCGCGCAGAAGGCCTTGTCACGCGCGATCGAAGCCGCCCGCGCATCGTTCAAGGCGTAAGGCGTGCCCGCCCCCGTCGCAAATGCTGCAACGCGCGCGCCATCGCGCACTTCGAAGAGATATCCGTCTTCGCCGTCGAGAGAGCGAAACGCATAACCACAACGTTCAGCCGCGTAGGCGGCGTAGCGGGCTTGTGCGCTCTTGAACATCTGGCCGCTCGAACCGCCAGCAACGGGCAAGTGGTACCGCCTCCAGGGCTCGAACCAGGGACCTCCGGATCCACAATCCGGCGCTCTAACCAACTGAGCTAAGGCGGCACGCCGAAAGCCTGCCGGCGTCCGGGGCGCGGAAACTAGCCTCGCGCCCCGGCCGAAGCAAGGCGCGGCTGGCCGCCCCTACACAGGCCCCCAGCCCTGTTGGTTGATGTAGTCGCGGATGCGGGCGATGCGGTTGTCCGGATCGGGGTGGGTGGACAGGAATTCCGGCGGCCGGGAGCCGCCCGATTGCTGCATCCGTTGCCAGAACGGGATCGCCTGGCGGACGTCAAAGCCCGCTGCATGCATGTAACGGATGCCGATGATGTCGGCCTCGGCTTCCTGCTCCCGTGAAAATGGAAGGCTGAGCCCCACTTGGGCCCCGAGTCCGAGCGCGGCCATCGCGATCTGGCTGTTGATTTGCGTACCAGCCACCTGCAGCGCCGTCTGCGTCGCCATTTCCCGGCTGTAGCGCTCGGCCGCGTGCCGGCCCGTGACGTGGCCTACTTCGTGGCCCAGGACCGCCGCCATCCAGTCGTCGCGCTCACAGATGTCGTAGAGGCCGCGATAGAAGCCCACATGCCCGCCGGGCAGCACGAACGCGTTCTTTTCGTTGCTGTCGAACAACACGAATTCCCACGGCTGACCACCGCGCCCTGCGGCCTGGGCGATCCGCGTGCCAACGCTTTCCAGCCGCCGCTGGGCAGCGGCGTTGCGCCACACCGGCGTCTGCTGGCGCACTTGCGCCCAGGCCTGCAGCGACGCCTGTTCGAGTTGTGCGTCGTCGATGAGGATGAATTGGCTTCGGCCGGTTTCGGTGTTGGTGGCGCAGCCTGCAACCAAGAGCAGGGTTCCGCTGGCCAGCCCGCGCAGAAGCAGGCGGCGGTCCAGCTTGGAGACATCGACCAACTGGGGTTGGCCCGCGGTCACGGCATGGTCACACATAAGATCCTCCTCCCCCGCCTTGGGTGAGGCCTATTTTCAGGCGGCGCCCCCAAGAGACAAGGGGGCATCCGCTAATCGCTGCCGGCGGCGTGGACAAATCACCATCGGCGCCGTTATAGACGCGGCTCGCTTGGCGGCCCCGGCCGCCGTTGCGGCCGCCTGGGTAGCTCAGTTGGTAGAGCAGCGGATTGAAAATCCGCGTGTCGCTGGTTCGATTCCGGCCCCAGGCACCACGCTTGTTCCGGCGGATTGGGCCTCTCACTTATCCACAAACGCGCGCTCGATCACGAAGTCGCCTGGATCGCTGACCGCGCCCTCGGCGAAGTGACGCGCCAGAGCCAGAGCCTTGAGATCCGCCAGCATCGCGCTTGAACCGCAGATCATGATGCGATCCCCGGCTGGATCGAGGCGCTCTCCGTTGAGAGCATCGAACAGCGCGCCGCTCTCGATAAGATCGGTGATGCGCCCCTCGAGCCGATGCGGCTCGCGCGTGAGCGATGTAATGTGGCGCAGCTGTGCGCTCGCCGCCTCGCCCACAAGCGGATCGCTTTTGGCGGCGGCGATGATTTCTTCGCCATACGCCAGTTCAGCCGCAGTCCGGCAGGTATGTGTGAGGACCACCTCGCTGAATCGTTCGTACGTGTCGGGGTCGCGGATCAGGCTTGCGAACGGCGCGATACCGGTTCCGGTCGAGAGCAGGAACAGGCGCCGGCCCGGTTTCAACGCATCGAGCACGAGCGTTCCGGTCGGCTTGCGGCCGATCAAAATCTGGTCGCCCGCCTGAATATGCTGCAGCCGGCTCGTCAACGGACCGTCCGCGACCTTGATCGAATAGAACGCCAGTTCTTCGTCCCATGCGGGGCTCGCAATCGAGTACGCGCGCATCAGCGGCCGCTCGCCGCCGAGCAAGCCGATCATCACGAACTCGCCTGAGCGAAAGCGGAAGCTCGGCGGCCGCTCGCAGGTGAACGCGAACAGCCGGTCGGTGTAGTGACGAACGTTGCGCACCGTCACCGCGAACGCGTTGTTGGGGATGACATTGATGCTCGCCTGATCGGCCATTCTCACTAGTCCGGATAGAAGGCTGCCAGGCAGCGCGCCGGGAGCCGGGCGAAGGATTTTGGCAAAACCATTACGGCCTCAGGTTAGCCGGTGTTGCCGCAAGCGTGCGCGCGCGTCCGCCACCAGGGCGTCGGCGCCAGCGCCGAGCCCGCGCAAAGCCGCTCGCGACTGTGCAATCTCGTCGAGCGCCTCACTCCACGTGTCGGGAAACGCGGCCTGCAATCGTTCGCGCGCTGCTCGCGCTACCGCTGGGCTGGCTCCGCCGGTTCCAGCCGAAAGCGTGAGCTTGCCCCGGCGCACCACGGCCGGCGTATGGAAATCGCACAGCGAGGGGGCGTCCTCGACATTGACGATCGTCTGTACGCTCCGCGCGGCATTGGCCAGGGCCTCCGCCTTTTCGTACGGCAGATCGGCGATCCAAACCGCGTGGTAGGATGCAAGATCGGCAAGACGAGGCAACCGCCGGCGTAGCCCCAGCGCAGCAGCGGCGAACGCTTCCGAGGGTTCATCGGACCATATCTCGGGAACTGCGCCGCCTTGCCGCAGCCATTCCAGCCGGCGCAGCGCCAGCGCGGCGCGGCCGATCAGGGCAATGCGTGCTTGGGCGGGATCGAGATAGAGTGGGATCATGCGGCGCTCGCTTCATTCAGGATGGCGCGGACATCGGCGACCGACTCGCCAATGATCATCAGGGCCGGGCCTTCGCCGGTTCGTTCCGCCAGACCCGGCAAGTCTGCAAGCACGCCGCGCAGGATGTGCTCATCGGCGGCCGATGCGTTCTCAACCAGCGCCACCGGGCGAGAGGCCGGCACGCCGCGCTTCAGCAGCGCTTCGCGCACCGCTGCCGCCTGCGACGCACCCATGTACACCACCGCCGTGTCGGCAGCAGCCGCTGCCTTGGCCCAATGTGCATTGGCAGGACTGCCTTCGCCGCGGCTCGGCGTCACGAACGTGACCGAGCGTGAAACGCCGCGGGAAGTGAGGGAAACGCCAAGCGAGGAGGCAGCCGCAAACGCCGCACTGACGCCAGGCACGGTTTCGGTCGCGATACCCGCCGCTCTGCATGCCGCGATCTCTTCGCTGGCGCGGCCAAACAGGTGCGGATCGCCGCCCTTCAAGCGCACAATAACGCGGTGTCGCAAACCTGCGCGCACCAGCAAACGGCAGATCAGGCGCTGATCAACCGACGGCCGGTCGGCGCGCTTGCCGACATTGATTATTTTCGCCCGGACCGCCAGCGCCAGCACTTCGGCGCTGACCAGCGCGTCGTGCAGAACAACATCCGCTTCCGCTAACAGGCGCGCCGCCCGCAGCGTCAGCAAGTCCGCCGCACCGGGGCCCGCTCCGACGAGATAGACCGTGCCTGTCATCACAACACCTCGCGGATCATGCCGGCGGCGGCGGTCTGGTGGGTATCGGGGTCGAACAGCACGAACGCACCCGTTCCAGGAAGGTCTGCGTACCGATCCGCAAGCAGAGGATCCCGCGTTGCGATTTCGACGCTGGCGATGTCGTTGAGGCGCAGGGCGCTGGCTTCCACGCCCGCGAACGTGGCGATGTCTCGCACCGAGCGCACCCGGCCGATCAGCGCTTGCGTTTCCAGCGTGCCTTGGCGCAGCTTGTATCGGCGCGTTGGCGACCACTGGGTTTCATCAAGCCAGCAAAGGTCGACGACAAAACGCCGGGCGTAACGCACTTCGAGGTCGGCGATCACGCCGCCAGGTCCGAGATCACGCTCCTCAGCCAGTGTCAGCGTCACGGAATCGCCAGCCAGGGCTTGCGCCGCCGTCCGGCCACTGACGCTGATGGAGGCCACTTTCGTCGGAAACGCCGCAACGCCAACGGCTACCTCATCGCCGGTGCGAACCGTTCCGGACTCCAGCCGCCCCGCGTACAAGCGCGCGTCGCCATCCCGCAGCACCAATTGCACGGGCAAGCGCAACGGCGCTTCCGCCCGAGATGCACGCGCTGGCGTCGCTTCCAGCACTTCGATCAAAGTGGGGCCGGCATACCAGCCAGCCCGACCGCGCGTGACGACGTTGTCGCCCGCCTTCGCCGAAATCGGCACGAACGCGATTGCGCTGGCGCCCAAGGCCTCCGTCGCGGCGCGAAACGCCTGGCAAATGGCGTCGAATTTCGCCTTCGACCACTCGACCAAATCCATCTTGTTGACGGCGACGATGAGTTCGAGTCCCATCAAGGCGGCAATGGCGGCGTGGCGGCGCGTTTGCGGCAGCAAAGCCACGCCATCGAAGCGCACCGCGTCAACGACAATCACGGCAACGTCGGAGACGCTCGCAGCCGTCACCATGTTGCGGGTGTACTGCTCATGCCCCGGCGCGTCGGCGATGACGAAGCTCGTGCGCGGCGTCGCGAAATAGCGGTACGCCACGTCGATCGTGATGCCCTGCGCGCGCTCCGCTTCGAGGCCGTCCGTCAGGGACGCCAGATCGAGTTCGTCGCCCTCACCGGCAAGCGCGCCGATCTGGTCCTGCATCAAAGATAGTGAATCGAGCAACAGACGGCCGATCAGCGTCGACTTGCCGTCGTCCACGCTGCCGGCCGTCATGAAGCGCACTTGTGCGCCAGCCGTGGGACGAACGGGGCGCAAGAAACTCACCCCGTCCATCAGAAATAGCCCTCCAGCTTCCTTCGCTCCATCGCGGCGGCGTTGACCCGATCGTCCATGCGCGTAGCGCCCCGCTCGGACACGCTGGCGCTGAGCGTTTCCAACAGCACCGACCATGCGTCATCGGCATCGCTCTCCACGGGGCAGGTGCAGGTGATGTCGCCCACGGTGCGAAAGCGAACCACAACGCTCTCGCTCGCCTCTTCTTCACGGCGCGGCGTCAGCGCAGTCACGGGCATGAGCAGACCGTCGCGCCGCACGACCTCTCGCTCATGCGCATAATAGAGCGAGGGCAACTCGATCTCTTCACGCGCGATGTAGGCCCACACATCCGCCTCGGTCCAATTCGACAGCGGGAAAACGCGCATATGCTCGCCTTGCGCGATGTGCCGGTTGTAGAGCGACCACAATTCCGGGCGCTGCGCACGCGGCTGCCAGGCGCCGAAAGCATCACGGTGGGAAAACACACGCTCCTTGGCGCGCGCCTTTTCCTCGTCGCGCCGGGCGCCGCCAATCATCACGTCGAACGCCAATTCGTTCTGCGCTTCGAGCAGCGTCACGGCCTGTGCGCCATTGCGGCTCGCCGATTCGCCGGCGACACGAACACTGCCGCGGCGGATGGAGTCCTCGACACTCCGCACAACCAGCGGCAGCCCCGTCTCAACAGCGCGCTTGTCGCGGAAGGTGATCACCTCGGGGAAGTTGTGCCCGGTGTCGATGTGCAGCAGCGCGAAGGGCGGCTTAGCTGGCGCGAACGCCTTCATCGCCACGTGCAGCAGCACCGCGGAATCCTTGCCGCCGGAGAACATCAGCGCGGGACGCGCGTAATGCGCCAGCTCGCGCAGGATGAAGATCGCCTCGGCTTCCAGCCGATGCAGCCGCGCCTCCGCCGCGAGCGCGCCGGCCGGCGTCGAAGAGGCGTCGGTCACCGCGCTATCACGTTCGTATGCAAGCCGCATTCTTTGCTGTCCTCTTGTTCCCACCACCAGCGCCCTGCGCGGGGGTCTTCACCCGGCCGCACCACTTTTGTGCACGGCTCACAGCCAATCGAGAGATAGCCGCGCGCGTAAAGGGCGCTCATCGGCACATCGAATCGTTCTGCGTAGGCGAGCACGTCGGCCCAGCTCCACGCAGCGAGCGGATTGTACTTCGCCATGTCGCGCGCTTCGTCGCGCTCCGCTTCTTCAAGCTGGCCGCGCGTCATCGCCTGCTCACGGCGCTGGCCGGTGATCCACGCGTCGCGGCCCGCGAGCGCGCGAGACAAGGGCTCGACCTTGCGAATTTCGCAGCAGAGCTTGCGCTGCGGAACGCTTTCATAGAACCCGTCGGCGCCGTGCGCGGCCACGTAGGCGGCAACAGCGCGCGCGTCAGGCCGATACACCTTGATCTTCAGGCCATAGCGCTGCTCGGTCGCCGCGATCTGCGCTACCGTCTCCTGATGCAGACGGCCGGTATCGAGCGTGAACACGTCTATGGGTAGGCCGAGCCGGGCGATCGCGTCCGTCACCACCATGTCCTCGGCCGAAAGGCTTGAAGCCAGCGCGGGCCGTCCCTGGCGCTCAGCGATCCGCATAAGTGTGCGCTCAAGCAGGCGAACTTTAGCGTCGAAGTCGGCCTGCGCACGGTCGGCGTCCGCACCGGAGACAGGCGCGTCCTGATACGGCACGGAGAACGTTCCAAGAGCGGCGAGCGCACTCTCGGCGCTCTGATCTGCCCGGAGCGCGAAGGAATCGAAGCCGACGCGGGCGAGAGCGAACACCTGATCTGCGGTCACTGCGCCGAGCGCTCGCAGCGGACCTCCGTAGCCGAGGCGCTGGCGCAGCAGGAACGCATGCGAATAGCCGCGGCCATCGCCAATGCGCGGGAAATCCACTGCGATCAGCGCCGCGTTGCCGATGCGGCCGCGTAGCTCGCGTACATCGTCGCTTGGTTGGAGCAGTATGGCGCCGCCTTCTTCGGCCCCCTCCAGCCATTGCGGAAGCGAGAGATAGGCGCCGCCTTCCCAGTGCGTGGCTGAGGGGCCGGCGGGCAGCTTCACCAGCGGCACGATCTTCTTGCGGACGTCGCCGTGCCCCTCATTGGCAGGCTTCGGCGGAACAGGGGCCGCGCGTTCGCCCGCCACGCCGCGAACGCGGGAACCGGAGCTATCGAGTTCGATGATGACGCTCATGCCGCGACCGCCTCGGTAGCTTCAAGAGCTTGCTTGAAAGCGCCGGCGCCAAGCCGCTCCACGGCGGCGATGAAGGACTCACCAGCGACGCGCACAGACAGGAAATGCCGGGCGAGGCGCTCGATCAGAACCGGCGCCTCCTCTTGGCGGACCGCCTTGCCGAGCAACACGCCAAGCCTGCCGCCAGCGTCCGAACGGCCGCCCAGCAACACCTGATACCAATCCTCGCCGCCCTTCTCGACGCCGAGTACGCCGATGTGCCCCACGTGATGATGCGCGCAGGCGTTGATGCAACCGGACACGTTGATCGCGATCGGACCAAGCTCTTCCTCGATTGGAGCAAGCCGGTCCGCGATCGCCGCGGACAGCGGGATCGACTTGGCGTTGGCCAGCGAGCAGAAGTCGCCGCCTGGGCAGCAAATGATGTCCGAAGCCATCTTGATATTGGCTCGGGCCAAGCCGCGGCCGTCGAGGTCAGCGAACAGCGCCGGCAATTGAGCGCGCGCGACGTGCGGCAGCACAAGGTTCTGCTGGTGTGAGACGCGTAGTTCGCCGAAGCTGTAGCGATCGGCCAGATTGGCGAGGAAATCCATCTCGTCCGCCGTTGCATCCCCTGGCGCAATGCCTTCGCGCTTCAGGCTGATGGTCACCGCCGCATAGGACTCGTCGCGATGAGGCGAGACATTGCGGCGCTTCCAGGCCTGGAAATTGGCGGCCACCGGAAGCGTTGCGGCAGGGTTCACAGGAGCGTCCAACGCCGGGTCAGCGAAGTGCCGGCGGACGCGATCGAGCGCTTCTTGCGTGAGTGTGTTGGGACCGCCGCGCAGATGCCCCCATTCCTCGTCAACCAACCGGCCAAATTCTTCCGCGCCTAGCGTTTCCACCTGGATCTTGATGCGTGACTTGAAGATATGGTCGCGGCGCCCAAGCTGATTGTACGTGCGCAGCACCGCCTCGCTATAAGTCAGCAACTCGCTCCAGTGCAGGTCGCGCTTGATAACCGAGGCGATGCGCGGGGTGCGGCCTTGCCCGCCGCCGACTTTCACGATCAGGCGCACCTCTCCCGCTTCATCTTTGTAAAGATCGAAAGCGAGGTCATGCACGCCGGTGGCGGCGCGGTCTTCGTGTGCGCCGTTGAACGCCACTTTGAACTTGCGCGGCAGATGCGCGAATTCCGGATGCAGCGTCGACCACTGACGCATGATCTCGCAATAGGGCCGCGGATCGACGATCTCGTCGGCCGCAACGCCTGCGAACACGTCGGTGGTGACGTTACGCACGCAACTGCCGCTGGTCTGGATCGCATGCATCGACACGCCAGCGAGTTCGGCGAGGATGTCAGGGACCTCTTCGACCTTGACCCAGTTAAACTGGATGTTCTGCCGCGTCGTGAAATGGGCGTAGCCGCGGTCATAGCGGCGGGCGATCGTGGCCAGCTTGCGAAGCTGCGCCGACGACAGCGCGCCATACGGGATGGCGATGCGCAGCATGGGCGCATAGCGTTGGATGTAGAGCCCGTTCTGAAGCCGTAGCGGCTTGAAGGCGTCTTCATCGATCAGACCGGCGAGATAACGCGCGGTCTGGTCGCGAAATTGCGCTACGCGCTCCTCGACGATGAGGCGATCGACAGCGTCGTAGCGGTACATGGCATGAAGTTCTCGAGGCGGCGGACTCGGCGGGCCCTGCGAGAACGGAACCTGGGGCGGACGCCCCCACGGAGGAAGCAGGCCAAGCTAAAGTGTAGCTTTAGGGCGCTCTAGGCGGTCTGATCGGCGCGCGCGTCGCCCTCGATCACCTGCTCGCGAATCCAATTCAGAAACGCCGTTTGCGCGGCCTCAAACCGGCGCCCGCGCGGCCAAACCAGCCAATAAGCAAAGCTGACCGGCGCCTCGGCCTCGGAGAACGGCGCGATCAGCCGGCCCTCGTTGATGTCGCGGAGCGCCAACTGGCGCTTAGCCAAGGCCACGCCCTTGCCCTCAAGCGCCGCCTCAATAGCGAGGCTCGACTGATTGAAACGCAGACCCCGCTCCACTTCAGGGCGGCGCAGGCCGCGCGCGGCAAACCACATGCTCCAACTGGGGCAGGACGGATCCCGTTCGGGACCGTCATCATGGATCAGCGGCGCTTTCAACAGGTCAGACGGCGAGGAGAGTGATCCATTCGCTTCAACGAAGCGCGGACTGCACACGACGACGACGGATTCCGTCATCAACCGCTCGTAATGCAGTCCCTCGTAGCCCCCCGGCCCATAGCGCACCGCTAGGTCGATGTCGCTAACGGCGAAATCGGTCAGCGTCATGTCGGCGGAGAGCCGCACTTCCACTTCGGGGTGGGCGTCCTGGAAGCCGCTGAGACGCGGGATCAGCCACTTGGAGGCAAACGATGGCGGGGTGGAAATCGACACGCGCCGCCCACGCAGAGCGATGCGCATGGCGCGCCCCGCCTGCAGCATCTCGGACAGCGCAGCGCCGGCATGCGCGAACGCCACCTTGCCTGGCTCGGTCAACTCGACGCCGCGCCCGAGCCGCCGGAACAGCGGCTGGCCAGCGAAGTCCTCGAGCGTCCGTATGTGCTGGCTGACGGCCCCGGCGGTGATGCCCAATTCCTCAGCCGCGCGCGCAAAGCTGCCGAGGCGGGCAGCCGCCTCGAATACACGCAGACTCAGAAATGGCGGCATGACCTCGTTGGCGTCCACGGCCCTTCGAACTCCCAGCTTCGCTCTGGACTTAGGCGCGCATCGCGGCTTGCGCCAGAACCGGCCGCATCATTCCCCTTCGAGGCGCAGAGGTCACGCCGCTTGCCGCGCCGTGCGTGCAAGGGCGGCGTCGAGGTCGGCGATCAAATCGTCGACATGCTCAAGCCCCACCGAAACGCGGAAAAGCGCGTCGCTGATCCCCGCCGTCGCGCGCGCCTCAAGGCTCATCGAGGCGTGCGTCATGGTGGCTGGATGGGCGATCAGGCTTTCAATGCCGCCCAGCGATTCCGCCAGCGTGATCAGCCGCAGTCCTTCGACGAATGCACGCGGCGCGCCTTTGCGCAGCTCGAAACTCAGCATCGCGCCGAAGCCTAATTGCTGACGCTTGGCGATCTCGTGACCGGCGTGGGAGGCAAGCCCCGGATAGTGCACCTTCGCCACCCCTGGGTGCGCGGCGAGCCAATCGGCAAGCGTGCGCGCGTTCTCTTCCTGCTGTTTGACCCGGACGCTGAGCGTGCGGACGCCCCGCAGCGTGAGCCACGCATCGAACGGGGCACCGGTCACGCCGGTACAATTGGCCCACCAGACCAATTGCTCGGCGTCTTCCGGCTTTGCCGCCACCACCGCGCCGCCAACGACGTCGGAATGGCCGTTGATGTATTTGGTGGTCGAGTGAACGACGAAATCGGCCCCGAGCAGAAGCGGCTTCTGCAGCGCGGGGGAGAGGAAGGTGTTGTCCACAGCCACGCGCGCGCCCGCAGCATGCGCGCGTTCAGCCAACGACGCGACATCGACCACGCGCATCAGCGGATTGCTGGGGGTCTCGATCCAGAACAGCGCCGGCTTCTGCGCCAGCGCTTCGGCGACCGCACGCTCGTCGTTTTGATTGACGAACAGCACCTTGAGCGTGCCCTTACGCGCACGCGCATCGAACAAGCGCCAGGTGCCGCCATAGCAATCGTGCGGCGCAATAATGAGCGCGTTGGCGGGCAAGAGCGAGAGAACGAGATCGACGGCCGACATGCCCGAACTCGTTATGACCGCGCCGGCGCCGCGCTCAAGTTCGGCAAGGGCTTCAGCCAACAATGAACGCGTAGGGTTGCCGCTGCGGCTGTAATCGAACGCCCGCTTCTCGCCAAAACCAGCAAAGCTGTAATTGGCCGACAGGTACAGCGGCGGCGTCACAGCGCCCTGCGCGGGATCGGCGTCGATGCCGATGCTGCAGGCAATGGTCTGATCGTGCTTGGTCATGCGTCGGACTCCAGAGCGGCTGAAACCACGGCGGACACCGCATCCACTTCCTTCAGGAAGGCGTCGTGGCCGTAAATGGATGAAAGGGTGTGGAAACCGGTAAGGCGCGGCAAGCGCGTCGCCAGGTCCTGCATTTCGGCCAGGGGCACGAGCTGATCGCTAGTGCAGGCGGCAAGCGTTGTCGGCACAGAGACGCGCTCGGGCTCGACATCATGCCGGTCAATCGCCTCGCTGAGCGAGAGCCAGCGTTTGGGCGGGATTACCTTCGGATACGCCTCGCCGCGCGCGATCAGGTAGCCGTCCGCTGCGCCCGCGCCTTGCGCATCGACGCCCGGCGCGAAGCGATGCTCGAACTCCTCCGGGCTCCGGTAAGTCGTCATCGCCAACTGGCGCGCGAGGGCAAGGCCAGCATCACCGTCGCCGTGGGCAAGGCCGAACTCAACGATCCGGCGCTGAATGCCGCGCCAGGCGCCGCCAAGAGAGGCAGGCCGATGAGCCGCACAGATCACGCACAGCCGCTCAAGGCGAGACGGCGCGCGCGCAGCGAAAGCCAAGCCAACCATGCCGCCATACGAAGCGCCGACAAAAGCATGCAACCGCTCAATGCCCAGCGCATCGAGTGCATACTCGATCAGACGGGCTTGATCGTCGGGCGTAATGCGCACGCGCTGATCATTCAGTGGCGCGAACTCAAGCCCCAGTACCTGGTACCGCTTGAGATCGATCGCAGCGCCTTCGCCGACAATGTCACGCCACCAGCCGCCATCGCCGGCGGGCTTGCGGCCAGCAGAGATACCGCCGAGCACCACGACGGCGGGAGCGCCTGCTGCGCCCTGAAGGCGTGCGAGAATCTCGCCGTCCTCCAGCACGTCACCCGAGGCGAGTTTGAATCCGCGCGGAAGCGGAATCGACACGTCCTCGTCGAGCAGCGCGGTGGATTGGCGAAGCGCAAGGCCGGTCATGGCGCACGCCCCTGCGACCGCGCCAGCATCAGGTGCTCGACGCTCGAGTTTTGAGCGACACCGTCATCAAGCAGGCTGGCGCAAAGCGAGCGGGCGGCGTCCGATGACACGCGTTTGATCCGACATCGAACGCTGAAGGCTTCTTCCTGGCGAGAAATCTGCAGGCTTTGCAGGTCAGCGCCGGCATGCGCCAAGCGCCGCCAAACCTCCTGGCCATCGGTCCAGTCGCGCACAGTCAAATAGAGGTCGTGCTGGAGTTCGAGGCCAGGAAGGGCCCCAAAATCGGCGCCGGCAGAGGCCTCGCCCAATCCGTACTCGCAAACACTCATCGCCCTCTCCGGCGTTGACAGTTCGCGTCGATGTGGATGGGCGCTTGCGGGCGGAAAGGCAGTACAGCCAAAGGCTGTATCGACCTTCGCTTTAGCGGAATTTATAACGCGCCCGCAAGCTGAGCATCAAATCGGCGCAACAAGCCCTATAATGCAACGCCCCTGGCTTGTCACTGGGGATTCTTCGCGCCTGCACACACGCCGCAGTAGACCCGTTTGCCGCCCCTACACGCGGGCCTTCGCCGCCTCGACGATCAGGCCTAGCCGCTCAAGCAGCGCTTTCAGTTCCGTCTCCGAGCCCACACTGATGCGCAGCCAATCTGGCATGCCGTAATTGCGCAAGTGCCGGACTAGGATGCCCCCGCGCGCCAGCTCCGCCGCAATCTGCTCGGCCGGGAGGCCGGTGTTGTCGAAAGTCGCGGTGATGAAATTCGCCGCAGATGGAAGCGTGCGGGCGCCGAGCGCAGCCAATCCCTCACGTAGCTTGATCCTGCCGCTGGTCAGCGCATCGACGGATCGTTGCAGGAAGGCCTCGTCCTCAAGCGCCGCAACCGCCGCCGCCTCGCCGCCACGCGAGATCGAAAACGGCAGCCGGATGCGGTCGAGCGCCTCAACCACGCGCGCGGGTGCGTAGCCCCAGCCGATCCGCAGCGATGCGAGGCCGTACATTTTCGAGAACGTCCGCGTCACCAGAACGTTTTCCTTGTCGCGCGCCCATTCCAGGCCCGCGGAATAACCGCGCAGGCCCACCGCACACTCGGAATAAGCGCCGTCCAACACCAGCAGCACGTTGCCTGGCAGCGCGGCGTGCAATCGCTCGATCTCGCCGAATGGCAGCCATGTGCCGGTTGGGTTTGCTGGGTTGGCGATGAAAACGATGCGCGTGCGCCGGTCTACGGTGGCGAGGATGGCGTCAACATCAACCGTGTAATTGCGCTCTGGCGCGGATTTCACCGCGCCGCCCGCAGCGTGCGCGGCGATCGCCCAGGCCGCGAAACCGTATTGCGGTTGGACCATGTTATCGCCGGCGCCGAGATAGGCCATGCAGGCGATGCTGAAGAGTTCGTCCGAGCCCGCGCCGAACAGGAGACGCTCGGGTTCGAGTCCGTACTTCGCCGCGATCGCTGCGCGCAAACGCGAGGTTCGAGCATCCGGGTAGAGGTGCAGCTCATCGGCCGACGCCAGATAAGCGGCACGCGCTTTCTCGCTGCAACCAAGTGGGTTTTCGTTGGCAGACAGCTTGATTGGCTTGGCGTGCCCCGCCGCCTTCGAGGCGCCAGGCACGTAGGGGGCAATGTCGAGGATGCCCGCTTTGGCTTCCGGTCTCATGACTTTCCTCCAGCCCTGCCGGCCAGCACATTTGTGACATCCTGCAAGGACAGGCCGCGCGCGCGCAGCAGCACGAGCAGGTGGTAGAGCAGGTCAGCGCTCTCCTCGCACACCTCTTTGGCGTCGCCCGCGGTCGCGGCCAGCGCGACTTCAACGCCCTCTTCGCCAACCTTCTGTGCGATGCGCTTCACGCCGCGTGCAAACAAAGCGGCGGTCCGGCTGGTTTCCGGCGGCGCGCTTGCACGCGCTGCGATGGTGCGTTCGAGCGCGCCGAGTTGGCCAACACCCGGAGCTGTGGCCTCGCCAAAGCAACTCGTCGTGCCCAGGTGGCACGCCGGCCCCAACGGCTCGACCGAAAGCAGGAGCGTGTCGCCGTCGCAATCGGCCTCGATGCGCTTGACGCTGAGGCGGTGGCCCGACGTCTCGCCCTTGCGCCAGCGCGTCTGGCGTGAGCGCGAGAAGAAGGTCGCCTCGCCGGACGCAATCGTTTCATCGAGCGCGGCGCGGTCCATCCAGGCGACCATCAGCACCTGCAAGGTCAGGTGATCCTGCACCACAGCGCAGACGAGCCCATCGCCCTTGGCGAAGTCCACCTTGGACGCATCGAACACACTCATAAGCGCACCTCAAGACCCGCCGCCGCGACAGCCCGCTTCACGTCGGGAATGCGCACCGCGCCACTGTGGAAGATGCCCGCGGCAAGCGCCGCCGAGACATCGGCTTTCTGGAACACGTCAACGAAGTGCTGCGGTTCACCCGCACCGCCCGACGCCACCAGCGGAATGGACAGCCGCGCCCGCGCCGCGGTCAGTTGCTCGATGTCGTAGCCGCGGCGCACGCCGTCCTGATCCATGCAATTGAGCACTATTTCGCCGGCCCCGCGCTCCTGCGCCTCGACGATCCAATCGAGCATCCGGCGCGGCGTCTTGCGGATGGTTTCGGCAGCGCCCGTGTACTGGAACGTCACCCACTCGCCGTCCACGCTGCGGCTGTCGACACCCACGACAACGCATTGCGAGCCCGCGACATCGGCGATCTCTGTGATGAGCTCGGGCCGCTCAAGCGCGGGCGAGTTGATCGAGACCTTGTCGGCGCCGTGTTCGAGGCAGGCGATGGCCTGCTCCAACGATCGGATCCCGCCCGCCACCGCCAACGGGATATCGAGCGCCCGCGCGATCTTGGAGAGCCAGCCATAATCGATCGTGCGCCGCTCGGCGGAGGCGGTGATGTCATAGATAACGATCTCATCGGCGCCTTCGTCGCGGTAGCGCACCGCGCACTCAGCCGGATCGCCCATGTCGGCGTGCCCCTCGAAGCGCACGCCTTTGACGACGCGGCCCGCCTTCACATCGAGACACGGGATGATGCGCTTAGATGGCAAGGGCGTCCTCCAGCGTGAAGCGGCGCTCATAGAGCGCGCGGCCGATAATGACGCCGCTGGCGCCGGCTTGTTTGACGGCGCGCAGATCATCAAGTGTCGCGACGCCGCCCGACGCCTGAAACGCAATATCCGGCCGCTTCTGCGCCAGACTCTGCATCAGGGCGACATTAGAGCCCGTCAGCGCACCGTCGCGCGAAATATCCGTTACCAATGCGTGTCGCACGCGGCCCGCCGGGTAGAACGACAGCGCGTCATCAAGCGAGCGGCCTGCGCCTTGCGTCCAGCCCTCCGTCGCCACCTCCCAGCCATCGCCCGCCGCACGCACATCGAGGGCGACGCAGATGCGCTCGACGCCAAATTCTTCGATCCATTGCGCAACCTCAGCCGGGCGGCGCACGGCGGCGGAGCCAACGACAACACGGGCGACGCCGGCCTCCAGCAGGGCTTCCACATGCGCACGCTCGCGCACGCCGCCGCCGCACTGCACCTTGATCGCTTCGCTACACGCCAGCGCGCCGATCAAGGCATGCTGCGCCGGAGCGCCAACACGGGCGCCATCAAGATCGACGATGTGCACCCATGATGCACCCGCCTGGGCGAAGCCGCGCAAAGTCTCGGCAGGGTCGCCGTATTGCGTGGCGCTGTCGAAGGCGCCGCGCAGCAGGCGCACGCAGACGCCCTTTTGAAGGTCAATGGCCGGAAAAATCAGCATGGCAGGCTCAGAAAATTCTTCAGCACCCGCGCGCCGATCGCGCCGGAGCGTTCAGGGTGAAACTGGCAGCCGAGCACATTCCGCTGCGCACTGACCGCGGAGAATGGCCGGCCGTATTCGGCCGTGGCGATCGTCTGTGCGTTGAGCGGACAGGCGAACGAGTGGACGAAATAGAAGTACGCGCCCGACGCCACGCCTTCGAGCAGCGGATGCTCCTGGGTGATCTGCATCGCCGTCCAGCCCATGTGCGGAACCGGCAAGTCAGGGCGTGCGGCGATCGGCTCGACTTCTCCCGGGATCAGCCCCAGACACTCAGCCCCGCCTTCGGCGCTGCGCTCATAGAGCAATTGCTGCCCAAGGCAGATGCCGAGCAAGGGGCGCGGGAAGGCGCGCAACGCGGCATCAAGTCCCTTGGCGCGCAGGTTCTGCATCGCGTGCGCGGCGGCGCCGACGCCGGGCAGAATCACACGCTCCGCTTCGGCGATGCGCGCCGGATCGTCCGTCAGCACGCCGCGCGCGCCGAGCCGCTCCAGCGCGAACAACACCGACGCCGTGTTGCCGACACCCACCTTGATGACCGCCACCTCCATCACAGCACGCCCTTGGTGGACGGCGTGACGTCGCTCTCGATGCGCACCGCTTGGCGTAGCGCGCGTCCGAGCGCTTTGAAGCACGCTTCCGTCTTGTGGTGGTCGTTCTCACCCGTGACTTTGACGTGAATGGTTGCGCCCATCGCCTGCGAAAGCGAGCGAAACACGTGCTCGGTCATCTCGGTCGGGTAGACGCCGAGAAGCGGGGCGCTGAAGGCGCCTTCGAACACCAGATAGGGCCGCCCGCTAAGGTCGAGCGAGACCTGCGCCTCAGCCTCGTCCATCGGCAGCACGAAACCATAGCGGGCAATGCCGCGCCGCTCGCCCAAGGCTTCCTTCAGCGCCTGCCCGAGCGCCAAGGCGCAGTCCTCAACCGTGTGGTGCGCATCGACCTGAAGGTCGCCCGCGCAGGTCAGCGTCAAAGCAAAGCCGCCGTGCGCGGCGACCTGCTCCAGCATGTGATCGAAGAAACCTACTCCCGTTTCCAGCTTCACCGGCCCTGCGCGATCGAGATCGACCGAAGCGACGATCTTGGTTTCGCGCGTGCTGCGCACGACGCTGGCGCGGCGGCGGCGCGCAACCGGTTCGCGCGCCTGGTCCTGACGAGCATCCAGCCTGATGTCCGCGGCGCGCGCGTGCGCTTCGAGACCTTCGAGCCGCGCCAGCCGCGCCGCCGGGCCCGCCAGCGCGCGCACGCCGGCAGCCGTGACTTCCTGCACCGCGAAGCTGGTCATGAAGGAGGCGACGCCGACGCCAGAGAAGCAGGCGGCCGCACCGTCGGTCGGCAGCACGTGGCTCGGGCCGGCGACGTAGTCGCCAAACGTCTCGGCCGCAAAGCCGCCGACAAAGACCGCGCCCGCGCTTGTGATCTGATCAACCAACGCCTGCGGCGCCGCCACTTGCACCGAGAGGTGTTCGGGCGCGTATCGGTTGGCGACCTCGGCCGCTTCGCCGGCGTCGCGTACGAAGATCGTGCGCGATTGGGCGAGCGCCCTGCGCGCGATGTCTGCGCGGGGCAATGTCTCAAGCTGGCGATCAACGGCTGCCCGCACAGCGTCGACCTGCTCGCGCGATGTCGACACCAGCACCACCTGTGCGTCGCAGTCGTGCTCGGCTTGGCTCAGCAGATCCGCAGCCACGCGTTCGGCGTCGGCGCCGCCATCAGCGATCACCATCAACTCACTCGGCCCAGCCGGCAGATCGATCGCGGGACCGCCAGGCAAGCCCGATGCGTACCGCTTCGCCTCAGCCACATAGGCGTTGCCGGGGCCGAAAATCTTCTGCGCCTTCGGCGTCAGCACGCCCAGCGCCAGCGCAGCAATCGCCTGCGCCCCGCCCATGAGCCAGAGCTGATCGACACCGCACGCCACCGCTCCGGCGATCAACGCCGGGTGCGGCATGCCAGTGCGGCCGGGCGGCGTCACCACCACGCGGTTCGGCACGCCCGCGACGCGCGCGGGCTCGGCCAGCATAATCAGGGTCGACACCAGCGGCGCGCTGCCGCCGGGGACATAGAGTCCGCACGTCTCGATCGGCCGCCACACGCGGCGGCACAGCACGCCCGGCGATGTCTCGACGCTCTGCGGCTTCGGCTTGGTGGCCTCGTGATAGAAACGCACCTGATCGACCGCGAACTCGATCGCCTCGACGTCTTCGCGCGCCAGCGCGGCCCGCGCTTGATCCACAGCCGTCGGCGTCAACGCAAGAGCCGTGGGTTCGGCGCCATCGAGTTTAGCCGCCCAGCGGCGCAACGCGATTTCTCCTTCCGCAGCAATCTCCTCGAAGATCGCCCGCACCGCGCCGCTCACCTCATCAGAACAGCGGTGGGCCGGACGCGCGAGCGCCTGCTTGCGTTCCTCTGCCGATAGCGCGGACCAGTCGAAGCTCTTCATCGCGCCCTCACATCATCTTCTCGATCGGAAGCACGAGAATGGCCGATGCGCCGGCGCCCTTGAGCGCCTCCAGCGTCTCCCAGAACACGGATTCCTGACAAACTGCGTGCACCGCCACGACATCGTCACGGCCCGCCAGCGGGGTCACCGTCGGCGCATCGGCGCCGGGCAGAATGCGCGAAATCTCCGGCAGGGCCGAACGCGGCGCGTTCATCATCACGTATTTCGCGCCCTGCGAGGCGATCACGCCGCGGAAGCGGGCCGTCACGCTCTGAATGGCGCGCTCGATCTCTTCGCTCGCCACGCGCGGGGCGCGGACAAGCACCGCCTCGCTTTCGAGCACTGTCTGCAATGGCGCCAGACCGTTGGCTTCAAGCGTGGCGCCGGTTGAAACGAGATCGCAGATTACTTCCGCGAGCTTCAACCGCGGCGCCACTTCCACGGCGCCGCGCATGGTCACGATCTTGGCGTCGACGCCCTGTTCGGCCAGGAATTTCTCAAGCAGGTTCGGATAGGTGGTGGCGATCCGCAGTCCGCTCAGTGATTTGGCGCCGGCATAGGCGAAGTTCAGCGGCGCGGCGATGCTGAGGCGGCAGCGCCCGAAGCCCAACGGCATCAGCTCGACCAGCGGGGCCGAGTTTGGCCCGGCCGCGCGTTCGGCCAGCACGTTGCGGCCAACCATGCCGAGATCGGCCACGCCATCGGCGACGAAGGTCGGAATGTCGTCGTCGCGGACACACCAGAGGTCGATCGGCGCGTTCTCGACGCTGTAAGCGAGATCGCTGGCGCTCTTGACGAGACGGAAGCCCGCGTCGCGGATCAGGTCGAGGCTCTTCTCGGCCAGACGGCCGCTTTTCTGGATGGCGATGTGCAGGCGCTTTTGGGTCATGGGGTGCTCACGGAGGGGGAGTCTTGTGAGCGCAGGGCTCGGACTCCGGGACGCATTGATGGGGTGCTGGGGCGCCCTTGGCGCTCCCGCTCTTCAGCTTAAACGGCGGTGAAGAGCGTCAATGTCGCGCGCAATGGTGCGCGGCGTGACCATGATGGTGCGTATGCTCATGCGCGATCACAGCCCGGACGGGGCTGGAGGCGGCTGAGGGGGACGCAACAAGACGCATTGAGGTCTTGGTAACGCGTCGGCAGAGGGCCGGTCAATCCGCCTAGCCAGCTTTGTGATCAAAGGTCGCGGGCACGCCCCTCAATCATCCTGCTCCAGCCAGTCGTGCTCCAGCACCTTCAAGCGCGTGGTTACCGTAAGGAGGAAGGCGGTCGACCAGGCGATCAGCACAAGACCGTTAGCGGCCTCGATCGCTCCCAGCACACGCCAATCAACCGACATGGTCAGGTCGCCATAACCGACAGTCGAGAATGTCACGGTCGAGAAATAGAGGGCCGCCTCGAAGGTCTGAAATTCCCCAAGCGCCTCATACAGCGCCGCATAGAGCCAGATCTGGATCGTGTGCAGCGCGAATATGCCGAAAACGACCAGCACGATCATGCCCGCCTGCCGCATGATCGATTGCTGCCGGCTCAGCCGCCGGTGCGCGCGACCCATCAGCCGGGTCAGAAGAATGAGGCCGAAGAAGTGAACCAGCGTCGTCACCGCCACCATGCCGGTTGCGAGGACTAGATTGGCAGTCAGCTGGGAAAGCGAAACCGGCATCGATGCATCCTAGCCCAGCCTGCTTCGATTCGGCTCAGCGGATCGCGCCGCGCCGGAAGTCTCGCGCCACCACCTGGGCCGCGTTGTGCCCCGGCGCTCCGGTGACACCGCCTCCCGGGTGCGTGCCCGAGCCGCACATATAAAGGCCAGCGATCGGCGTTCTGTAATCTCCGTGGCCGAGCACCGGCCGAGCGCTGAAAAGCTGATCGAGCGATAGCGCGCCGTGCATGATGTCGCCGCCAACAAGACCGAACGTGCGCTCAAGGTCGAGCGGCGAAAGCACCTGCCTCCCAAGCACAGACGCGGCGAAACCCGGCGCATGCTTTTCAACGGTCGCGATCATGAGATCGGCAACCTCTTCCTTGTGGTCGTCCCAAGAGCGGCCGCCGGAGAGCTGAGGCTGAACATGTTGGCAGAAGAGGCTGGCCACATGCCTGCCCGCCGGCGCCAGTGAATCATCGAGCGTCGAGGGGATTAGCATCTCCACAATCGGTTCCCTCGACCAACCATGGGCGCGCGCGTCGTCGTAGGCCTGATCCATGTAGGCAAGCGAGGGCGCGATGATGATGCCAGCCGTCATGTGATCGCCCGCTTCTGGCTTCGAGTTGAAGCGTGGCAATTCCGAAAGCGCGACATTCATGCGGAATGTGCCTGAGCCCACCTTGTAGCGCTGGATGCGTTCGCGGAAATCGGCCGGCAGCTGGTCTGGCGAAACGATGCGTTCAAACAGAAGCTTCGGATTGAGATTGGAGATCACTGCTTTGGCGCGGAGGGTCTCACCAGCATCGGTGATCACGCCGTGGGCGTGAGCGGTTTCCCGGACCTTGACGCCGCCCGCGATGTGAGCCGCCTGCTCGACAAGCAATTCCTTCACGGCGACGCCAGTGCGAATTTCAACACCACGCTCGCGGCAGCACGCCGCCATCGCCTGCGTGATTGCGCCCATGCCGCCGATCGCGTGGCCCCACAGGCCCTTCTTGCCGTTCACCTCGCCGAAGACATGATGCAGCAACACGTACGCCGAGCCCGGCGTGTAAGGGCTGGCGAAGTTGCCGACGATCGAGTCGAAGCCGAACAGCGCCTTGACCGGGTCGCTGTCGAACCAGCCGTCGAGCCATTCACCCGCGGACTTCGTGAAGAGGTCCAGCAAGTCGCGCTTGCCGGTGATGTCGAGCTTGTTGAGGCGCCCGCCGAGTTGAGCGGCGCGCAGCGCCTCTTCGATGCCGCGCGTAAGGCCGTGTTCGACCAGGTTGGGCGGCTGCTCAAGCAGCAGCGCGCGCACCACGTCAGCAATGACTTCAAGGCGCCGCTCATATTCCGGCAGGCGCATGGCGTCGCGGCTGGAAAAGCGCGCCACCTCCGACTGCGTGAGTCCCGGGGCGGACATAAAGTATTGGCCGTCCGGCAAGGGCAGGAAATTCGACACCCGCCGCTCAACGACGCGAAGGCCGTGACGCGGCAGGTCGAGATCGGCGATGACCTTGGGGTTCAGCAACGAGACCGTGTAGGACGCCACCGAATTGCGGAAGCCGGGATGGAATTCCTCGGTGACGGCCGCTCCGCCGACCACGCCCCGCCGCTCCAATACCAGCACCTTGAGCCCGGCCTTGGCGAGGTATGCAGCGCAAACAAGGCCATTATGGCCTGCGCCGATGATTATGACGTCGTATTCCAACCGAACCCCCGCAATTTGCCAATTAGGGCTGAATTCGGGCGCTGTTGCCGCGACGTAGGGCCCCTAAACCGGCACTTGGAGGAAGCTTAATGGACCGCTAATGTCCGCGCCACCTCGGGGACAAGCCTTGGAGCAGCATGGTGGGGAACGCGAGCACAGAAGAAGCCGCGCAGCAACAGCCGCCTGCGAATTCTATTTCTTGCATTATATGCGCTTACAACGAAGCCGATCGCATTAGCCGCGTCCTGCGCGCCGTGGTCGGCCACCCGCTGATCAGCGAAATCATCGTCATCAATGATGGCTCGACCGACCAAACCGAAGCGCGCGCGCGCGCGTTTGCGGGCGTCACGGTCGTCACCATCAACCCGAACGGGGGCAAGACCCAGGCGCTCACCTGCGGCATCGCCATGGCCAAGAGCGAATACTTGATGCTGCTCGACGCCGACCTCGTCGGATTGAGCAAGCACGCGATAGATCGCTTGGCAAAGCCCGTGCTTTCAGGCGCCGCGGACACCAGCATCTCCATGCGCGGCGATACGCTGCCGCTTTACCGCACGCTCGGAATTGATTTTATCTCAGGCGAACGCGTGCTGCCGCGCAGTCTGTTCACTTCCGCTCTCGATGAAATGTCATGCTTGCCGCGCTGGGGCGGCGAAGTGTTCATCAACGAGCTGATCATCGCGCAAAAGCTGCGCGTGTCTGTCGTTGATTGGCGGGAAGTCTTTCACACGCCAAAAGGTGAGAAGGTCGGCTCGAAACGCGCCGGCGCCAAACAGGAATGGACCATGTTCCGCGATATGGTCCACGTGCTGAGCCCGTTCGGCATCATCCGCCAGCATTGGGGCCTCATGCGCCTAGCCGGCGTCTTCTTCTTCAAGGCGCTGAACCTGATCGCGCCGCCAACGATCCGCGCCCGCGCCGGCTGATCGCCAAAAACAAAGCCCGCGGGCGACGGCCAGCGGGCGAAGAAATTCCAACCAGATGAAGAAAGGAGAATGGCTCCCCGGGTAGGATTCGAACCTACGACCAACCGGTTAACAGCCGGTTGCTCTACCACTGAGCTACCGAGGAACATTCTAGCGCCGCAAAACGCTGCGCGGCGGGGTCTCTATCAAGTTCGACGCCAGGGGGAAAGACCTGATCGGCGCCATCCCCAAAGGAAAACGAGGGCCCCTTGCGGGGCCCTCGAAGGCGTTGGGTATGGTGGGGTGTCTCCAAGGGAAGACAAGGTGTAAGATCGCACTAACCGGTTAAGGCCGAGTTAATAGGCAAACGGATCTTCACCGACTTTGCCAAATCCTTGAAATTGCCCGCAATTGGCACTCGCCGGCGGCGCTGATGTCACGCCCGCGTTCGTGCTGGCGCGGGCCGCGCCGTCAGCGCCTGACAAATTCTGCGAAGGAATATGGAGGCCTCGCCCGGAATCGAACCGGGGTGCACGGATTTGCAGTCCGCTGCGTCACCACTCCGCCACGAGGCCGCCGCTGAGGGACGCGTTTCCTAGGCGCGTGCGATGGGCGCGGTCAAGGAGCGCGGCGGTTCCGCGGCAAGCCGACTGCTTGCAACGGGGCGGGCAGCAGCTTAACCCCGCGCCCCAAGGAGACGGCGGCAGATGGATCTGGCCCACACGCGCGACATCATGGTGGAAAGTCAGGTTCGCACCGCGGACGTGACCGATACCCGCATCCAACGCGCCATGCGCTCGCTGCCGCGCGAGCGCTTCGCGCCAGCCAACAAACGACCGCTCGCCTACGCCGATCTTGAGCCTGATGTGGCTCCGGGACGCACGCTGATGCGCCCGCGCGATTTAGCTAAACTGATCCAGGCGCTCGATCCGCAGCCGCACGAGCGGGCTCTCGAGATCGCGGGCGCGACGGGCTATGGCGCAGCCGTACTGGCCGCATGCTGCAAGGAAGTGATCACGCTCGATCCCGACCCAGACCTTTCGTTCGCGGCCCGCGCCGCGCTCGAATCCTGCGGCCTCACCAATGTGAAGACGGTTTCGACCTCCGCTGCCGACGGCTGGAAGGATGAAGCGCCGTACGATGTGATCATGCTCAACGGCGCAGCGGAGTTTGTCCCGGAGGCATGGCTCAATCAGCTGGCTCCAGGCGGGCGGCTGGGCGTGATTGTACGCGACGGCGCCGTGGGTTCGGCGCGAATCTATGCACGCAGCGACAGTGCGATTGGATACCGCCTCGCCTTTGATGCGTTTCCGCCGCTGGCGCCCGGCCTTGCCAAACCGCGCGCGTTTGCCTTCTGAGGCGGCGTTGGTGAAACGGAACGATTAGCCGTTCGCAATCTCCATTAACGTTCCTTTATTCCTCGGCCGCCAGCATGTGCGGCAAGAGATTCAAAGCCGCTGCGTGAGCCCTGGTCCGATGGACGGGAATCAGCGCGCGCAATACGCTTCGAGTCGAACGACTCAATTTTGGAATTCGCGAGGCTGAAGATGGCGCTGCAAGACCCGCAAGCCGAACCTTCCATGGAAGAGATTTTGGCGTCGATCCGCAGGATCATCTCGGAGGAAGAGCAAGCCCCGAACGAGCCGGTGCTCGATCTGACGCAGACCGAACAATCGGTTGCACCGCCCCCGGCCATTGATGACGACCTCGTCTTTGAGGCTGTGGAACAGGTCGTTGCGCAGGAAGCGCCGCCCGCTCCTGTTGCTCCAGCGCCAACGCCCGCGCGCGCGGTTGCGCCCGCCATTGAGCCCACGGTGGACACAATCTTGTCCACGCCGAGCGCGACCGCCGCCGCAGGTGCAATGGCTCGCCTCGCGGGCACGTTGCGTATCGCCGATACGCCCGGCCAGACTGTCGAAGGCGTCGTGCGCGAGTTGCTGAAGCCGATGCTCAAGGAATGGCTCGACCAGAACTTGCCCTCGATCGTCGAAGCCCGGGTTGAGGCCGAACTGGAGCGGATTGCGCGTTTGGCGCGGTAGCTCGCCAGACAGCACGGATTGCGAACGCCCCGGCCAAGGCCGGGGCGTTTTCGTTTGCAGCTGCGAGATGCCATCTCGCCCGGTGGCGGTCCCGCCTGCTATAGGCTGGCAAATGATCGAAACGACGTTCAATCCAAAGGAAGTAGAGCCGCGCTGGTCCAAGGCGTGGGAGGAATCCGGGGCGTTCCAGCCCAAGGCCGACCCGAAGGCCGATCCGTTCTGCATCGTTATCCCGCCGCCAAACGTGACGGGGTCGCTGCACATCGGGCACGCGCTCAACAACACGCTGCAGGACGTGCTGGTCCGCTTCGAGCGGCTGCGCGGCAAAAGCGTGCTCTGGCAGCCCGGCACCGATCACGCCGGCATCGCCACCCAGATGGTGGTCGAGCGCAGACTGGCGGAGGCCGGCGCCAATGAAGACCGCCGCTCGCTCGGGCGCGAAGAATTCCTGAAGCGCGTCTGGGCCTGGAAGGAAGAAAGCGGCGGCACGATCCTCAATCAGCTGCGCCGCCTCGGCGCCTCCTGCGATTGGTCGCGCGAGCGCTTCACCATGGACGAAGGCCTATCGGCCGCCGTGCTCAAGGTGTTCGTGCAATTGCACCGCGAAGGCCTGATCTACAAAGACAAGCGCCTGGTGAACTGGGACCCGCACTTCGAAACGGCGATCTCCGATCTCGAAGTCGAAAACCGCGAAGTGAATGGCCACTTCTGGCACTTCAAGTATCCGCTCGAAAACGGTGAGACCTATCAATATCCGATCGCGCACGACGGCGACGGCAATCCAACCGAGTGGGAAACGCGCGACTACATCGCCATTGCCACCACGCGTCCGGAAACGATGCTGGGCGACGGCGCCGTCGCGGTGCACCCAAGCGATCAGCGTTACGCCGGGATTGTCGGCAAGCGGGTGCTGCTGCCCCTGGCCGACCGCTATATCCCGATTATCGCCGACGAATACCCCGATCCGACATTTGGCTCGGGCGCGGTGAAGATCACCGGTGCGCATGATTTCAACGACTACAAAGTCGCTCGGAGCCACAACATCCCGCTCTACGTCCTGATGGACAGCAAGGGCCGGATGGCCGACGCCCCGCACGTGCCGGCGAAGTATCGTGGTCTCGACCGCTTCGAAGCGCGCAAGCAGATCGTGGCTGACATCGAGGCGCTCGGCCTCCTCGATCGTGTCGAAGACAAGAAGATCATGCAGCCGTTCGGCGATCGTTCGAACGTCGTCATCGAGCCGATGCTGACCGATCAATGGTACGTCAACGCCGCCGAGTTGGCGAAGGCCGCGATCCAGGCCGTCGAAACCGGCAAGACCACCTTCGTGCCGGAAGCCTGGACCAAGACGTACTTCCAATGGATGCGCAACATCGAGCCCTGGTGCATCTCGCGCCAGCTCTGGTGGGGGCATCGGATTCCCGCTTGGTACGGCCCCGACGGGCACGTGTTCGTGGAAGACAGCGCTGAGTCCGCCAAGAGCGCGGCGCGCAAGCACTACGGCAAGGAGGTTGCGCTGCGCCAGGACGAGGATGTGCTCGACACATGGTTCTCGTCGGCGCTGTGGCCGTTCTCCACGCTCGGCTGGCCCGAGAAGACGCCAGAGCTAAAGAAGTTCTATCCGACCTCAATCCTCGTCACCGCGCACGACATCATCTTCTTCTGGGTCGCGCGCATGATGATGATGGGCCTGCACTTCATGAAGGAAGCGCCGTTCCACGAAGTCTACATTCACGCCCTTGTGCGCGACGCCAAGGGACAGAAGATGTCCAAATCCAAGGGCAACACGATGGATCCCTTGGAGTTGATCGACAAATTCGGCGCCGACGCGCTCCGCTTCACACTGGCGGCGATGGCGGCGCAAGGGCGCGACATCAAGCTCAGCGAACAGCGTATCGAAGGCTATCGCAATTTCGGCACCAAGCTTTGGAACGCCGCCCGCTTTGCCCAGATGAACGAATGCGCGGTGTGGGATCAGTACGATCCGCGTTCGCCCGAGCAGCCGGTCAACAAGTGGATCGTCGGTGAAACCGCGAAAGCGGCGGCGGCGGTGACGCGCGAACTGGAGGCGCGGCGCTTCAATGAAGCGGCGGGCGCGCTCTACAAGTTCGTCTGGAACGTCTATTGCGACTGGTACCTTGAACTCATCAAGCCGCTGCTCAACGGCGAAGATGAGGCGGCCAAGTTGGAAACACGCCGCACCGCGGCCTGGGTGCTCGATCAGATTCTGATCCTGCTGCATCCGTTCATGCCGTTCATCACCGAAGAACTCTGGACCCGCCTCGGTGAGTTTGGCGCCAAGCGGAACGGCATGCTCATCACAGAGGCCTGGCCCGACCTTTCGCCGGACCTCATTGATGAGACTGCGGAAGCGGAAATCGGCTGGATGGTGCGCCTGATCGAGGAGACGCGCTCGACACGCTCAGAACTAAACGTGCCGGCCGGGGCAAAAATCCCGCTGCTGCTGATTGGCGCCGATGAGGCCGCCAATGAACGGCTCGAACGCTATCAGGGGCTGATCGATCGCTTGGCGCGCCTTGAATACTCGACCAGCGCCGACGAGGCGCCGGCGGGGTCGGTCACCTTTGTGCTCAACGGCGCAACGGTCGCGCTGCCGCTTCAGGGCGTGGTCGACCTACCCGCTGAATCCGCTCGCCTCGCCAAAGAAATCGCCAAGCTCGAAGGCGAGATCGGCAAGATGGACGGAAAGCTCGGCAACGCGCAATTCATCTCCAAGGCGCCCGAAGAGGTCGTCGAGGAATTGCGCGAACGGCGCGAAGAAGCCGGCGCCTCCGCCGCCAAGCTGAAACACGCGCTGGCTCAGATCAAAGGAGCGGCATAATGCGCATCTTTGTCACCGGCGCTTCTGGATTTGTCGGCGGCGCTGCGGCGAAGAAGCTTGTCGCCGATGGGCATGACGTCCGGGCGATGTCACGGTCGGAGAAATCCGATGCGGCTATCCGCGCGCTCGGCGCCACGCCCGTCCGCTGCGACCTGGAAGACGTGGCAGCCGCGCACATTGGCGACGCTGACGCCGTGCTCCACTGCGCCGCGTTCGTTGAACAATGGGGCCCCGTTGAAGCGTGGAAGCGCTTCAACATCGACGGCACGGCGCACGTGCTCAAGGCCGCGCGTGAGGCTGGGGCCAAGCGCTTCATCCATATCAGCACCGAGAGCGTGCTCTGGCGCGGCCAGCATCTGCGCGGCGTGGACGAAACCTACCCGCGCGCGCCAAACTCGCCCTACCCCTATTCCTGGACCAAGGCGCGCGCCGAGGAATTGGTGGAAGCGGCCAACACGGGCGATTTCCAAACCATCATTCTGCGTCCGCGCTTCATCTGGGGGCCGGGCGACACAACGCTGTTGCCGGCGATCCGTCACATGGCCAAGACTGGTCAGTGGATGTGGATCAATGGCGGCCGCGCCCAAACTTCCACCACCCACATCGCCAATCTCGTTCACGCGATCGAGTTGGCGCTGACTAAGGGGCGCGGCGGCCAAGCTTATTTCGTGCTCGATGACGGCGTCCGATCGATGCGCGAGATCATCTCCGCCATCGCCGCAACCCAAGGCATCGCCCTGCCCGACAAGAACATCCCGTCTTGGCTGGCTGACTCGCTCGCAAGCGTCTCAGAATTCGCCTGGCGCACGTTCAACCTGAAGGGCGAGCCGCCAGTGACGCGCTTCGGCGCCATGATCATGTCGCGCGACAGCGTCTTGAAAGACGACAAGGCGCGGGCGGAAATGGGCTACCAACCCGTCATCTCCGTTGAGCAAGGCCTGCGCGAGCTGGCGGCGGCATGAGCGAAAGCGGAGCAGCCGCGCTCGACCTCGCACACCTCGATGAAGCGACGTTTCAGCGTCTCTACAAAGAGCGGATCGAGCCCTGCTTTTCTTCCAATGAGGATGATCGGCTGGCCGCGGTTGAATCATTCAAGCGCCGCGCGCTGATCGGCGGCGGCGTTGCGCTTGCCGCCGCGTTTGCAGTCGGGATCTGGGCGCACGCATTCATGCCGGGCCTGATGGCCGCCCTCGTTACCGGCGTCATTGCTCTGGCGATCGCCTATCAACCGCTCGCGCAACTCGGAAAACGGCTGAAGCAACAATATTGCTCCGCCATCGCCGACGCGATGGCGGCCAGTTTCAAGCTCGGCGGCTTCGATCCGCCCGCGCTCTCACGCGTGAAGCAGCTGCGTCTTCTGCCGAGCTATCAGCGCTCGAACTTCGAAGACATGTTCTCCGGCACACACAAGGGCGCGCGCTACGATCTCTATGAAGCGCACCTTGAGCAGCGCACCACCGACAGCAAGGGCCGCACGCGCTACACCACCGTCTTCCGCGGCCAGATCATCCGCATGCAATTCCCGCGTGAATTCCTTGGCGTCACCATCGTGCGGCGCGATGCCGGCATTTTCAACGGCTTCGGCGGCGGCGAAATCGACGACCGCAAACTTGAGCGCGTAGGGCTGGTCGCATCGCAGTTTGAGAAGGCCTTCGAAGTCTACAGCACGGACCAAGTCGAGGCGCGCTACCTGCTCCACCCGGTGATGATGGAGCGCCTGATCGCGCTCGAGACAGCCCTGCGCGGCAAGCGCATTCGCTGCGCCTTCCAGGGCGGCGACGTGCTCGTCGCGGTCGAGGGCGGCAATCTTTTCGAGCCGGGCGATCTTTTCAAGCCGCTGGTCGATCCAGCCCGCGCACGGCGCATCGTCGACGAGATCGCGGGCGTAGTGAAAATGATGGACCAAGTGCTGACCGCGCAGGCGGCGCGGCCGCCAGCCTAGCCGAGGTCGATGATCGCCCCGCGCCCGGCCTCGTCGCCCAAAGCGAGACGCTTGCCATCGGCGCTCCAAGCGAGCGCTGACACCGCACCCTCGCCTGGCTCATCGAGCTCCACACCCATCTGATCTGAAAGGCGCACGGCGATCGCGGCGCCATCACTGTAGCCGATCGCCAGCGTTTCCTCTGCAGGATGGAACGCAACCGCAGTCACCAACGCTTCGCGTTCACCCAGCTGCAATGGCGGTTTGCCTTGCGGGCCAAGCTTGCCGACGAACGGCCAGACGATCGCGCTGTTAGCGCCCGATGTCGCCATCCAGCGGCCGCGCTTGTCCCACGAAAAGCTCTTGGTCTTGGCCGGATAGCCATCCATCCGAAGATCGGTCTTCTCCGGCAGGCGCCAGCCGTGCAGCGCATTTTCCTGCATGCCGGTGACGACGTAGGCGCCGTCGGGCGAAATGGTGGTGGCAAGGTGTGAGCCTGCCCAATTGAGGGCGACTCCCTTGTCGTCCGCCGTCAGCACGTAACGCAAAGTGACGCCGTTATAGTGGCTTGCCGCGAGCCGCCGCCCCTTCGCATCCAACGCAAGGCCGCCGACGCTCGACGGATAATCGAAGCGATGACTCTCCTTGCCATCGCGCAGCACAATGGCTTGCTTGCCAACGCCCGCAACGATCACGCCGGACACCGGGCTGGCCACGAGGTGATCCACCCACCTGCGCAGTTCGGCCATTGTTTCAACGCCGCCATCTGGAGCAATTGCCTTGACGCGTCCATCGTCACCGCCGGTCACGAGCCGCCTGCCGTCCGGATGCAGCGCAGCGCTCAAGATCGCGCCGTCATGCGCCTCGATCCGCCGCGCTTCACCCTCCCGCCGCGCCGCGACCACGGCGGCGTCGCCGAGCGCAAAGAGCGCCTCATCGCCGAGCCAATGCACGGACGAGGCGCTGGCGCCGAGCGCAAGCCGGCGGCCGGTCTGATAAACTTGCGCGGTCACGCCGCGCACGCGACGAAGGCCCGCTCCAGTTCGGCGCGGTCGAGGTTGCGGCCGATAAAAACGAGGCGCGACGAGCGCTTTTCGTCCGGGCGCCAGTCGCGCTGGGTATCGCCCTCGATGATCATATGCACGCCCTGCACCACGAAGCGTTTCGGCTCGTCGGGGAATGCGAAGATGCCCTTTAACCGCAGAATATCGGGACCGCGCTGCTGTGTCAGGTCATTCAACCACGGTAGCAATTTTTGCGGATCGATCAGCTTGTCCGTCGAAAGCGAAATGCTGCTGATGCCGGCGGCGGCGACATGGTCATGCTCACGATGATGGTGATCGTGGCCATGTTCATGATCGTGGCCGTGCTCATGCTCATGATGGTGCGCGCAGGCATCGTCGCACGCGTGATCGGGTAGGAAGTGCGGATCGATCTCGGTGATGCGGTCCAGGTCGAACGCGTGCAGATTGAGGATCGCATCGAGCGCGATATCGCCGCGGCTCATGCGGTGAAGCCGCGCGGTCGCGTTGACGGCCCGCAGCTGGCGCTCGATTGCAGCCAGCTCTTCCTTGGAAACCAGATCGGTCTTGTTCAGCAGGATTACGTCCGCGAACGCGATCTGCTCCGCCGCTTCCTCAGAATTCTCCAGCTGATGCAGCACATGCTTGGCGTCAACGACCGTGACGATCGCGTCAAGCTTGGTTTTCGCGCGGACATCAGCATCGACGAAGAAGGTCTGGGCAACCGGCGCCGGCTTCGCCAGCCCGGTCGTCTCGACCAGGATCGCATCGAAGCGCCCCTTGCGCTTCATCAGCCCTTCGATGATGCGGATGAGGTCGCCGCGCACGGTGCAGCAGACGCAGCCATTGTTCATCTCGAACACTTCTTCATCGGCATCGACGATCAGGTCGTTGTCGATGCCGATCTCGCCGAACTCGTTGACGATGACGGCGTATTTCTTGCCGTGCTGCTCAGTCAGGATGCGGTTGAGCAACGTGGTCTTGCCCGCGCCCAGGAAGCCTGTGAGCACGGTGACGGGAACGGGTTGGGTCATGGCCTCTAGATAGCTATTCCGGCGGACGGCGCCAGCGGCTAGGCTGTCCCAGCGAGACTGGGAGAGGCCGCATGAAGGGCGTTTGGCGCTGGCTCATCATCATCCTCGGGGCCCTTGTCGCTCTGATCCTGTTAGCCGCAGGGGCGCTCGCCTACCTCGTCTCCCGGATCGACGTGCGCGCGGAGGTGGAACGGGCGATCGAGAACGCCACCGGCCGTGACGTCGTGATCGCCGGCCCCACAGGCGTCAGCTTCTGGCCCGTCCTAGGCCTTCGCGCCGAAGACATCACCATCGCCAACGTCGAAGGCGGCCGCGCTCCCGCCTTCGTCAGCGCCGGCGAACTCGATGTCGGCGTCGAGTTGCGCCCCCTGCTCGACCGTCAGGTCGTGGTGCGCAATCTGGTGCTCCAGGCGCCGCACATCGCCCTTGAGATCGACGCGCAGGGGCGCCCGAACTGGGTGCTGACCGCGCGTCCGAGCACGACGCCGTCCCCCGCCCCCGCCACGCCGCGCCCTCCCGCGGTCAACGCCGCGCGCACCACGCTCAAAAGCATCCGCATCAGCGATGGCGAGGTGAGCTATTTCGACGCGCGGCGCGGCGCAGGCTGGATCGTCGGCGATGTCGAACTTCGCACGGCGCTCGACGGTCTTGACCGGCCGATGAACGTGGAAGGCTCCGTGCGCTACGCCGACAAGCCGATCACGCTCGCGCTCAGTATCGCCCAGCCCGGCGCGGCGATGCGCGGGCAGATCACGCAGCTGACGCTGCAGATGGAGAGCGAACTCCTCAACGCCAGCTTCCAAGGTCAGACTATTGCCGCCTCTGGCGAGGTCGCTGGTCTTGTAGAAGCAACAGGGCCGAGCTTGCGCCAGCTCGCAGCATGGACAGGCGCGCCGATCGCAGGCGAGGCCAACCTGCAGGCATTCCGCGTCTCTGGCCGTCTCGCCGTCGGCCGCGGGCTCTACAATTTCACCAACGCTGCCTTCACGCTCGACCGCATCGGCGGCCGCGGCGATTTCGCCGTCACCCAGCGCGGCGGCAAGCCCTACATCAGCGGCCGGCTTGAGCTGTTCGATTTCGACCTCAATCCCTATCTCACCGGCCAAGCCACACCCGAGGGCCAAGCCCCGACCGCTCTCGCCGATGCGAGCGCGCCCACGGCGCAGATCGCCGCTGTCGAAGCCGCGCCGCGGGCGCTCGACGTGCAGAGCGCAACGGGGCAAGCGCCAGTCGACTTCTCCGGCCTCCGCTCCATCAACGCCGACCTCGAACTGGTGACGCACGCCGTGCTGGTGCAGCACATGCGCGTTGACGCTTCGCGCCTCAATCTCGTGCTCAATGACGGCTTTCTCGCCGCAACGCTGCAAAACATCACGCTCTATGGCGGTTCGGGGCACGGCCGCTTTGAGATCGACGCGCGCGAACCGGCGACGCGGATGGTGCAGGAATTCGTGTTCGACCGTGTCGACGCACGCAGCTTCCTCACCGACGCAATCAATTTCTCGAACATCGAGGGGCACGCCGAGGTCAGCCTCAATTTGCGCACGCGGGGCGCAACGCAAAGCGAGCTGCTAGGCGCATTGGATGGGGCTGCGCACATCGAGGTCGTCTCCGGCACGCTGCATGGCGTCGATCTCGGCGGCGTCGCCCGCACCATCCGCAACGCCCTACGCGGCGAGCTGATCGCGCCGGAAGCGAGCACGCCGTTCCAGGGGTTCTCGGCGACTTTCGCCATCGCCGACGGCGTGCTGGCGTCCGACAATCTCTCCTTCAACACGCCCGATCTGCGCATCCCCGGCATCGGCGTGATCGACACACCGCAACGGCGGCTCGACCTGCGCTTGGCGCCGCGCTCCCCGCGTGGCGGCATCGTCGTGCCCTTCGCTATGCGCGGACCCTGGACGCAGATCAGCTACACCGCCGATATTAGCGACCGCGCACAGCGCGAAATCCTGCCGCGGGTGCGGCAAGTGCAGGCGCAGGCCCGCGCAAACTAGAACAAGCTGCCCTGGTCGCCGCCGGGCTTGGCCTTTGCTTTGGGTTTTGCTCCCTCCGGCGCGCGCTTGGGATCGATAACCGCCTTCTGCGTATCGTCTGCGAAGGTAAGGTCGATTTCGTCGCCAGCGGAGAGTTCCTTGGCCGAGCGCACCAGCGTGCCGTCCTCGCGGTGCACCATGGCGAAACCGCGCGCCAGCACGCTCTTGTGCGAAAGCGATTCCAGCATGCGCGCGGCGCTCTGCAATTCCTGACGCCGTGCGTCAAGGCCGCGCTTCACCGCCGGATCGAGCCGCGCCGCGCATTGCAACAGCTTCTCGCGTCGGCGGACGATGTCCTGCCCCAGCGCCTGTGGCCGCAACCGCGCCGCGATGCGGTCCAACTTGGATTGTGCAGCGCGCGCGTTCGCAACCAATGCCGCATTCAACCGCTCCGCAGCCCGGTCATAGCGTTGCTGGGGAATCTGGAAGAGCGTTTCGAGCCGCGGCAGCCGCCCCGCCGCCGCTCGCACTTCCGTGCGCCTGCGCTCCACGCCGCGCACCAATCCGTTGCGCAAGCGCCCCTCGATCGTCGTAATCCGTTCAATCAATTCGGCGCGCACGGGCACCGCTTTTTCGGCCGCTCCTGTCGGCGTCGGCGCGCGCAAGTCGGAGGCAAAATCGATCAGCGTCGTGTCGGTCTCATGGCCCACGGCGCTGATCAGCGGGATCGCGCTCTCCGCGGCGGCGCGTACGACGACCTCTTCGTTGAAGGCCCAAAGATCCTCGATTGAGCCACCACCGCGCGCCACGATCAGAACGTCCGGCCGCATCTCGCCTTCAAGCGCGTTGAAGCCTTTGATCGCGCGCGCGACTTGGCCGGCCGCCTCGGGGCCCTGCACCAGCACCGGCCAGAGGATGACACGACGCGGGAAGCGTTCGGCGAGGCGATGCAGAATGTCGCGAATGACAGCGCCAGTGGGCGAGGTCACGACGCCAATGGTGCGCGGCAAGTAGGGAATGGCCTTCTTACGCGCCGGCGCGAACAGGCCCTCCGCCGCCAGCCGCGCCTTCAGCTTTTCCAGCTGCGCCAACAGCGCGCCGACGCCCGCCGGCGCCATCCGCTCGGCGACGAGCTGGTATTGCGACCGCCCCGGGAACGTCGACAGCCGCCCCTCGGCCACCACCTCCAGTCCCTCCTCCGGCTTGAAGGTCAGCGCCTGCACATTTGAGCGCCACATCACGGTGGAAATCGAGGCGTCCGCGTCTTTTAGATCGACGTACAGGTGGCCGGACTTGGCGATCATCACCCGGCCGAGCTCGCCGCGCACCCGCACACGGTCGAAATCGCGCTCGACCGTGCGCTTCACCGCCTGCGCGAGCTCGGAAACCGTGAGCTCGGGTAAATTGGAGTTGGCTGGGGCGGGCGCGACGTCCGTCATCGGCTCAATATAGGCCGACTCGGCGCGGCGCGTTGGCCCCGCCGCAAACGTGGAGCATATTGCGAGCCCCACCTGTGGATATCCTGAGGCCGCCGTGTCCGCGAAGACGCCTGCTACAGACGCCGCCCTGATCAACGCCAGCCTTGAGTTAGCCGCCGAGCGCGGGGGTGATCTCACGGAGGCGATCTATGCGCGCCTCTTTCGCGAGCGCCCCGAATTTGAGCCGCTGTTCGTGATGGACACCAACGGCGCTGTGCGGGGCGAGATGCTGGCGCGGGCCTTCGACACGCTATTCGACTTCATCGGCGAGCGCGCTTACGCGCATCACATGATCAGCGCCGAAGCCAGCAACCACGACGCCTACAATGTCCCGCGGACGTCCTTCTCACGCTTCTTCGCCATCATCTCCGAGACAGTCCGAGACGCCTGCGGCGCTGACTGGAGCGCTGAAACGGCAGCAGCGTGGCGAAACATGCTGGCCGATCTTGATCGTTTCGTTGGCGCCTGAGGTCCTGACGCGGGAGGACTAGAGAACGCTTCCAAACCCCTGTCCGCTCTGCTGCGGTTTCAGCCGGATAAGCCTGCTCTCTTCCACCGCAGCCGTGCGGTGTTTAACGGCTTCGCGGTAGACGGGATCGCGCAGCATCTCGACGAACGCGCCCGGGTTTGGGTACTCGGCGATGAAGGCGATATCCCAGCGCTCCTCCTCCGGCCCGATCACGATGCAATCGAAACGGCCGATCCAGTGCTGGCGCCCGCCGACGCGCTCGAACACTGGCCCGCTCTCGCGTGCATAGGCTTGATAGGCCTCCGCCCCAGTGGCGGCGCGGCCATCCTCGTATGCCGCGCGGCCACGCAGCCGGATCAGGTTGAGCATGTGGATCGGCCCCTCATCCGGAAGCGCCCGGAACGCGGCGAATTGCTCCTTGGTGGGGTTGATCAGGTCGCTCATGATGCATCTCCGTCGGGTTCATCTTGACCCTAAAGGCGTCCCGCCCCAAGCCAAGCAGCTATGAAGATTCTTGTCGTTGGGTCAGGCGGACGCGAGCACGCGCTCGGCTGGAAACTCAAGCAAAGCCCGCTCGTTTCCGAAGTTATCTCTGCGCCGGGAAACCCGGGGCTGGCGGAGCTTGGGCGGACCGTCCCTATCAAGGCTGAGGATACACGCGAACTCGCCGCGTTCGCGATGCGTGAGCAGGTCGGGCTCGTCGTCATCGGCCCGGAAGCCGCCGCTGCTGCGGGCTTGGCCGATGCGCTGTCGCAAGTCGGGGTGCCGTGTTTCGGCCCGAGCAAGGCGGCTGCGGAACTCGAAGCCTCGAAAGCCTTCATGAAGGAATTCTGCTTCCGGCACGGCGTGCCGACGGCGGAGTACAAGGTCTTCGACGACGCCATTCGCGCCAAAGCCTATCTCGGCGATCGCGAACCGCCGTTCGTGATCAAGGCCGATGGACTTGCAGGCGGCAAAGGCGTCGTCATCGCCGAAACACGCCGCGACGCCGATGCGGCGATCGATGAAATTCTCTTCCTGCGCAAGTTCGGCACCGCCGGACAGCGCATCGTCATCGAGGACTTCCTGCCCGGCGAAGAAGCAAGCTTCTTTGCGTTGTGCGATGGCGAAACCGCGATCCCGCTGGTCGCCGCACAAGATCACAAGCGCGCCTATGATGGCGACAAGGGGCCCAACACGGGCGGCATGGGCGCCTATTCCCCAGCGCCAGTATTCACCGACGCGGTGCGCGATCAGACCATGGAGCGCATCATCCTGCCGACGCTGCGCGGGATGAAGGCCGAAGGCCGCCCTTTTGTCGGCGTGCTGTTCGCGGGCCTGATGATCACGCCCGAGGGCCCAAAGCTGATCGAGTTCAACGTCCGCTTCGGCGATCCAGAATGCCAGACGCTGATGCGGCGTCTCAAGAGCGACTTGGCGCCCGTTCTGCTCGCCGCCGCCAAAGGCGAACTCGCCGCCGCGGCGCCGCTCGAATGGGATCCCCGCCCGGCGGTCACAGTCGTCTACGCCGCGCAAGGCTACCCCGACGAGCCGCTGACCGGTTCGGTTATCCGCGGCCTCGCCGACGCCAGCTTAGTGCCCGATGTCGAGGTCTTCCATGCCGGCACGCGCCTGGACGAAGACGGCACGCTGCGCGCCGCGGGCGGACGCGTGCTCAACGTGACGGCGGTTGGCGAGACGCTGAAGGATGCGATCGGCTCGGCCTACGACGCCGTGCGGCGGGTCGACTGGCCCGGCGGCTTCTGCCGTAGCGACATCGGTTGGCGCGCGCTCTCGCTGTAGCACCTTGCCCTGCGCGCGGCCTCGTCTCTAAGGTCGGGCCCATGACGCAGAACACAGAAGACCCCCACGCCGATTTCAAAGGCGTCAAGCCGGTCGAAGAACGCCATCGCCTGGACGAAGCGGCGCTCGATGCCTGGATGAAGGCCAATGTCGAAGGCTATCAGGGGCCGCTGAGCATCAATCAGTTCAAGGGCGGTCAGTCTAACCCGACCTATCAGGTCGTTACGCCGAACCGAAAGTACGTGCTGCGCAAGAAGCCCGGCGGCAAATTGCTGCCCTCGGCGCATGCGGTCGACCGCGAGTTTCGCGTCATCTCGGCGCTTTACCCAACCGGCTTTCCAGTCGCACGCCCCTACGCGCTCTGCACCGACGACAGCGTGCTTGGCGCGATGTTCTACGTGATGGAGATGGTGGAAGGCCGCGTGCTGTGGAACGGCGCATTGCCCGAACTGGAAAAGGCCGATCGCCGGCGCCTCTACGAGAACAAGATCGCCACGCTCGCGAAGCTTCACAACACCGATCACGAGAAAGTCGGTCTCAGCGATTTCGGCAAGCCGGGCAATTACTTTGCCCGCCAGATCGACCGCTGGTCGAAGCAGTACAAACTGTCCGAGACCGAGACCATCGATGAGATGAACCGGCTGATCAAATGGCTGCCGGTGACCATTCCCCCCGGCGAGCGCACGTCGATCGTGCATGGCGACTACCGGCTCGATAATCTGATCGTGCACCAGACGGAGCCGCGCGTGATCGCGGTGCTCGATTGGGAACTCTCTACGCTCGGCGATCCGCTCGGCGACTTCACCTACTACCTGATGAACTGGGTCATGCCGCACGATGGCCGCGCCGGACTTGGCGGACTTGATTGCGAAGCCCTGGGAATCCCAACGCTGGCTGAAACGGTCGCGCTCTATTGTGAACAGACCAGCCGCGACGGCATCCCGGCGCTTGATTGGTATTTTGCGTACAACGCCTTCCGCCTCGCCTGCATTCTGCAAGGCATCGCCGGCCGCGTGCGCGACGGCACCGCAGCGAGCGCGCACGCCACGCAGATGATCGCGCGTATTCGCCCGCTCGCGAACGCGGCCTTCATGTATGCACAGCGCGCGGGCCTTAAGTGAACGAACGGCAGCGCGATCTCTTCCTTTATGCGTGGTCGCACCGGCGCCGCCCCGGCCGGTTTGCAATTGGCCTGCGTGGGCTCGCCATTGGTGCACTGGGCGGTTTCGTCTTCGCGCTTTTGCTGCAGGGACAAGGGGCGCACACACCGGGCGTGCACGCTTACGAGACCGGCAGACAACTGCTCTCTGACCTGCGCCTGTTCGCGCTTTCCATTCCTGCCTTTGCCTCCATTGGCTGGATTGGCGCTGACCGCATCTTCATGGGCCAGGAAACTCAGTATCAGGCGCTCCTGGCCGCGGGCGCGCGCGTACCCGACCACAAGCCCGTGATGCAGCTTTCCGATCGCGGCCCTGCGCTTGCCGTCGCGATTGCGTTCGCCGTGATCGCCGCCTTCATCATCGCGCAGTTCGTCATGTACTGGTAATCGCCGCAACGACGTTGACGGGCCGCTGCGGGCAGCGGATCAATGAGCCCGCAAGGGGGATACTATGCTGCATCGCGCACTCACCTGGATCGGTGCACTCGCCTCGATGGCGTTGCTGGCCGGATCGAGTTTCGCCCAAGAGGCGAATGGTCAGGCCGCGACCGTCATCCACGCCGGCCGCCTGCTCGCCGACCCGGCGACCGGGCGGGTGCTCAACGAGCAATCCATTCTGGTTGGCGCGGACGGACGCGTGCTCGAAATCGCCCCCGGCTATGTGACGCCAGCCGGCGCCCGAGTGATCGACGAGCGCAATCGTTTCGTCCTTCCGGGCCTCATCGACAGCCACGTCCACCTCACCAGCGAGCTTGGCCCGAACCAATTGCTCGATGAGGTGCAGCTCACTGTGTCGGACCAGGCGCTTCGCGGCGCCGAGAATGCGCGCAAGACGCTGATGGCGGGCTTCACAACAGTGGCGGACCTCGGCGCCAGCAATGACGCCATCTTCGCCCTTCGCCGCGCCATCGCTGAGAGCCGCGTGCCGGGTCCGCGCATCATCGCCGCTGGCTCCGCCGTCACGCCTGACGGCGGACATGGCGACGCCAATGGCTTTGCGCCCGACATCATCAACGTTCTGCGCAGCGTATCGGCCTGCTCGGGTCCGGACGCCTGCATGCGCGCGACCCGCCGCCAGATCCAAGCCGGCGCGGACATCATCAAGATCACATCGAGCGGCGGCGTGCTCTCGAACACCGCAGCCGGCGTTTCCCAGCAGCTCACCGATGAGGAACTCACCGCCATCGTACGCGCGGCGCATATGATGGGTCGCCGGGTGACGGCGCACGCGCACGGCACGGACGGCATCAACGCGGCGCTGCGGGCAGGCGTCGATTCCATCGAACACGGCACTTATCTCGACCGCGAGTCGATCCGCCTGCTGCGTCAGGGCGATCGCTACCTCGTTCCGACCATGATGGCGGGCTGGTGGGTTGGCCAACTGGCCGAACGAGGCGGCGTGCTCACGCCGGCGCAAGCTGACAAGGCGCGCCGCGTCGGCCCCGATCTCGTGCGCATGGTGCGCATGGCGCGTGCTGCTGGCGTGCGCATCGCCTTCGGCACCGACACCGGGGTCTCCCCGCACGGCATGAATGCGCGTGAGTTCCAATTGCTGGTCGACGCCGGTTACACCCCGCTGCAGACAATCCAGATGGCGACCGTGAACGCTGCCGACCACCTGCAGCTTGGCGCCGTCGCTGGCCGCATCGCCACGGGCTATTCCGCCGACATCATCGCTGTGGACGGCGACCCGCTGGCCGACGTCGCCACGCTCATGAACGTGCGATTCGTCATGGCGCGCGGGGTCGCGCAGAAGAACGAATAGCAGGCGGCGCTTGCCCAAAGGCGCGGCGCAGTCCTATCTGGCGCCATGCTTCGTGTAATCGCCCGCGGCGGCGCCGAAGCGCCGTGCGGTGACGCAAGCGCGCTTTGGTACGACCTGGAATCGCCCAGCGAGGCCGAGGAGGCCGAGGTCGAGCATTCGCTCGGCATCGATGTGCCGACCCCTGCTGAGCGCGCAGCATTCGAGGACTCGGCACGCTTCTATGAGGAAGGCGAGTCCCTCCACCTCACCGCCACCCTGTTGGGCCGCAGAGACGAAGGCCGATTTGTCTCAGGCCCCGTCACCTTCATTCTCACCCAGGGCAAGCTCGTCACCGTGCGCCAGATCCGGCCGCGCGCGTTCGAGATTGGTCAAGGCCGATCCTCGGCGCGCGTCGCTTCCGCGCAAACCGGCGCCGACGTCATGCTGGCGCTGATCGAAGGCGCGGCCGAGCGACTGTCGGACGTCCTCGCTGACGGCACGCGCGAAGCGAACACCATCTCCGGCCGCGTCTTCAATGAAGCCGACAGCATCGACCTGCGCACGGCGCTTCGCGATCTCGGCCGCGTCGGCGCTCTCTCGGCGCTGGTGCATGACTCCCTGGCGAGCCTGCAGCGACTTCTCGTTTATGCGCGCGCCACCAAGGGCAGGTACGGCCTCGACAGCGTCCGCATCGCCGCGCTGACGCGCGATGTGAGCGAACTTGAGCGCATCTCGGAGACGCTGCAGCCGCGCCTTTCGTATCTGCAGGACGCGATGCTGGGTCTGATCAACGCCCAGCAGACCAACGTCCTGAAAGCGCTGTCGCTTGCAACCATGGCGTTTGTGCCGCCCACCCTCGTGGCCTCGATCTTCGGCATGAACTTCGAGGCGATGGATTGGTTCCATGAGCCTTGGGGGCCCTGGGTTGGGTTTGCGCTGATGCTGCTAGCCCCCGCCGCCCTCTTCGGCGTGGCGAAATGGCGGCGCTGGTTCTGATCCCGGGGAACCACGCTCTCGACCCAGGCGTTCAAGTGCGCGACAAAACCACCGGCGCGCCGGCCCGCTTCAATTCGCAGGGGAAGAGCCACAATTCTTCCACATGGGCGCCGCTTGTTCCCGGCGCATTTTCCCAATCCCCCCAATGGAGGGCATCATGAACAAGGGCATCTTGCTTGTCGCCGCCTCGCTCGCGCTGGCTGCCTGCGGCACGCAAACGGGCGACCGGCTCGCCTCGGGCGCGGCCATTGGCGGCGGCGCTGGCTTGATCGCTGGCGGTGTCGGCGTCATCCCCGGCGCCATTATCGGCGCGGCCGTGGGCGGGCTCACCTCCCCCGAGCAGGTCAATCTCGGCAAGCCGGTTTGGAACGACAACCACCGCTGATTGCGATCGGCTGCGCAAGCGCCTAAGCAGCGCCCTGGCGCCCGTCTGTTCTGCGGGAATGCCCGGAAGAAGAGATATGGCTGCGCTAGAATTCACCCGTCGCTATGCGATGGCGCACAGGCTGTTGAAGACCGACAGCCGCAAATGTGCGATCCCCCACGGGCACAACGAGTTCGTCACCGTCCGGCTTGATCCGCTGGAGCAATTCCGCTTTGGCGGCGCCAACTCAGCAGCCCCGTTCGAGCAGGTGAAGCGCCGTTGGCATCAATGGATCGACGAACACGTCGATCACACGCTGCACCTCGGCGAAGACGATCCGCTCATCGGCTATTTCCAAGCACATGAGCCTGCGCGTCTAAAGCAAGTCATGACGTTTCAAGGCGATCCCACTACCGAAGCGCTCGCTGCTTGCTTCTGGCTCAAACTCACCGCCTTCCTTGAGGCAGATGGTCTGCCCTTCAGCGTGAGCGAAGTGCGGATCGAAGAGACGCCAACCAACACGGTCGCCGTCACGAAAGAGAATTTCACTCCCGCGACTTGCGGCCTCCGGCCCGACGCCTGGCCATGGCGCGCCGATATGAGCATCAACGATTTCTGACTAAGGTGCGGGCGACTCGAAGGAGCCCGCATGCCGTCCTTTCTGACATCGCCCCAGGTTGCACCGATCCTGTTGTTACTCGGATCGAACATCTTCATGACCTTCGCTTGGTACGGGCACCTCAAATTTCGCTCGGCGCCCTTGCTCATTGCCATTGTGGCGTCGTGGGGCATCGCCTTCGTCGAGTATTGCCTGGCCGTGCCCGCCAACCGCATCGGTGCGGCCACTTATTCCACCGCACAGCTGAAGACGATGCAGGAAGTGATCACCCTCACCGTGTTCGTCGGCTTCTCAACACTTTTTCTGCGGGAGTCGTTGGGCTGGAACCACCTGCTTGGATTCGCGCTCATCGCGCTTGGCGCAGCGGTGGTGTTTCTCGGCAAATAAAGAGTAGGCGTATTAGTCCAACAGCCAAGCAAACCAAGGCGCGGCGATCGCCAGTGCAAGCGCCACTTCAACGCCAACGCTCAGCCGGTTGAATTTGGTGTCGGCGCCGTCGAGCAACATCGACAGCACACGACCAAACGCGGCGCCCGCCCAGCCGGCGCTCAGCACGGCCGCGGCCCCCGTGGCGGCAACGCCGACCACGTACTCTCCGCCCAGCGAATAGAGCAGCGTCATTAACAGCGCGACGCCATGCAGACCGAGAAAAACGCCGCCATAGGTGGCGCGAAATTCGGCGAAGCCGCCGCCCTGCTGGTCTGGCGTCAGGCGCACAAGCCGCTGCGCCCATTTCGGATCAATCAGACCGCGAAGGCCCAGGAACGCGCCGAAGCCCAGCCCCAGCGCGTTCACAATCCAAGCCGCAATCAGCAGCATCAACGCATGCCGGGCAGGCTCTCGCCTTCCGTCTTGGCGCGCTTGCCGGTCCAGCCGTAGCGCCCAAGTTCATTGAGGGCGATGGCGCGGCAGTGCACTTCATCCGGCCCGTCCGCCAAGCGCAGCGTACGGATGCCGGCGTACGATTTGGCAAGGCCGAAGTCTTGGCAAACGCCCGCACCGCCATGCGCCTGGATCGCATCATCGATGATCTTCAGCGCCATGCGCGGCGCCGCCACCTTGATCATGGCGATCTCGTTCTTGGCGATCTTGTTGCCGACCGTATCCATCATGTACGCGGCCTTGAGGCACAGCAGGCGCGTCATCTCGATGTCGATGCGCGCTTCGGCGATGCGCTGTTCCCACACCGAGTGTTCGGCCAGCGTCTTGCCGAACGCCACGCGGCTGGTGACGCGCCGGCACAGCGCTTCCAGCGCAGCTTCCGCCGCCCCGATCGTGCGCATGCAATGGTGGATGCGGCCCGGTCCAAGCCGGCCCTGCGCGATCTCGAAACCACGCCCCTCGCCGAGGACAAGGTTCTCGACCGGAATGCGCACATCCTTCAGCTCGATTTCCATGTGGCCGTGCGGCGCGTCGTCATAGCCGAACACGTTGAGCGGGCGTAGGATGTTCACACCCTTCGCATCAAGCGGCACCAGAATCTGGCTCTGCTGACTGTGCTTGGGATTGTCCGGGTTGGTCTTGCCCATCAGGATCGCGATCTTGCAGCGCGGATCGCCCGCGCCCGACGACCACCACTTGCGTCCATTGATGACGTATTCATCGCCCTCGCGCTTGATCTCGCAGCGGATGTTGGTTGCGTCTGATGAGGCAACGCCCGGCTCGGTCATCAAGAAGGCCGAGCGGATCTCGCCGTTCATCAACGGCTTCAGCCACTCATCTTTGTGCGCGCGCGTGCCGTAGCGCTCGAGCACTTCCATGTTGCCTGTGTCCGGCGCCGAGCAGTTGAACACCTCGGAGGCGAAGCCCACCCGGCCCATGATTTCGGCCAGCGAAGCGTAGGTGAGATTGCTGAGACCCGGCCCCTCGAACTTGAAGGTGTCGTCGACATGCGCGTGCCCGCTCGACGACGGCATGAACATGTTCCAGAGGCCCTGCGCTTTCGCTTTCGCCTTCAGCTCTTCCAAGATCGGCAGCACTTTCCAGCGTCCGCCTTCATGCTGCTGCGCTTCGTAAACCGGCACGGCGGGGTAGACGTAATCGTCCATAAATTTCTGGACGCGGCCGATCCACTCTTTCGCCTCGGCTGTATGTTCGAAATGCATCGTGATCTCCGCTTACTGGCGCGCCTGTTTGAGGCACGCTAAGGCTCCAGGGCGAGAGGAGCAATGCGGTCAATGGAACTTGCCGCTGCGACATTATCCAACGGCTACGTGCGCCTGGAGCCGTTCGAGGAACGGCGCCGAGCGGGGCTGACGCAGGCGGCCGCAGCGGACTTATCGATCTTCCGCCACATGCCGTTCCCGGTCGCCGCGCGGGGCTACGGCGCTTGGTTTGACTGGCTTCGTGGCGAGCAAGCCGAGGGGCGCTTGATTCCCTTCGCTGTCCATGCGCCGGATGGCCGTATCGTCGGCCAGAGCTGCTACCTGACGATCCGCCCGGAGCATGCCGGCGTCGAGATCGGCGGCACCTGGTATTGCCGTGAAGCACAAGGAACAGCGATCAACCCAGCGGCGAAGCTGCTGCTGATCGGTCACGCCTTCGCCTGCGGCGCCGAACGTGTCGAGTTCAAGACCGACGCGCTTAACGCCCAATCGCGCGCCGCGCTCTCAAAGCTCGGAGTGACCTTCGAGGGCGTCTTCCGGCGCCAGATGCGCCGGCCCGACGGCTCCATGCGCGACAACGCCTATTTCTCGGTCATTCCCGACGAATGGCCCGGCTTGCGCGCGCGCATCGAGGCGCGCTTGGCGGCAATGGCCTGATTGCAATCGGCGCGGCCGCGCCTAGATTGGAGTCGACGCGAGCGCCGCTTTCGCGGCTGTCGGGGCGCTCCCCGCCGCGCCGCTCTCTCCACCTATTCAGGGAGGCGCGCGTGTCACAGCTCGCACGCATTACATCACCACGCATCGGAGGGCGCGCATGACGCAAATCCTCCTGCTTCTGGTTGTCCTCGTCACCTCCACCATTTCCGGCGTGTTCGGCATGGCCGGCGGCCTCATGCTCATGGGGGCGCTGACGCTCGCCATGCCGGTCTCGGCGGCGATGGTCAGCCATGGTGCGGTGCAGTTCGTCTCCAACGGCTGGCGCGCCGTGCTGCACAGGCGTTTCATACAATGGCCGATCATCGGCCTCTATGGCGCAGGCTCAGCGGTCGCCGCTCTGGGCTTGGCGCTGGTGACCTACGCACCGACCAAGGCTTGGGTTTACCTGATGCTGGGGCTCGTCCCCGGCCTCGCCTGGCTGCCGAAGCGAAGCTTCCACCTCGACGCGGCAAAGCCCCTGCACGCGGCCCTGTGCGGGCTCAGCGTCACCGGGCTCAACGTCCTTGCCGGCGTTTCCGGCCCCTTGCTCGACGTCTTCTTCGTGCGCACCGAGCTTACCCGCCACCAGATCGTCGCGACCAAAGCCGCGACACAGGCCTTCAGTCACACCATCAAGGTGGCGTTCTACGGCCTGCCGCTGCTTGCCGCCGCAGAGCAGACCGGCTTGCCGCCGTGGTGGTTCTTCCTCGCCGCCGCACCGCTGGCGATGCTCGGCGCGGTCCTCGGCGGACGCGTGCTCGATCGTCTGAGCGATGTAAATTTTCTGAAGTACACGCGCTGGATCGTCACCGCGCTTGGGCTCATCTACTTGATCCAGGCCGCGCAATTGTTCGCCGCGGCGCGATGAACGTTCGTTGGCTCACCGCAACGAGATCGCATCGAATTAAGCTTCCATAAACCGGCGCACCGGCCCCATGTCATGCGAGAGATTCGGGACGGCAAATAATGCCTATCATCACCCATGTGCTGCTCTATGCCGCCTACGCCACGATTTCGGCGACGGTGGGCATCGCGCTGAACCAGATCGGCGGCCAAGACATTGGCGGCTCGTTCCTGGGCGGCATCGGGCTGTTTTGCGCTTGCGCTGTGACGCATGGCGGTATCGCCGCAACGAGCGCCGCAGGCCGCGCGGCCAGCGTGGAAAAGCGCATCCATAAAGACATGGATCGCTTGCGCACCGCCCACCGCGAGATCAGCGCCGATATCGACGCCGTGCAGACGCGCCTGGATCAGATCGAAGTCACCGCCGCCTACGCGCCGCCGCCGCAACCGCAATTGGAGGCGCCGCCCGCGAGCGCTGGCCAGATCGAGCTCAAGCTGATCGATCAGATCGTCGACAAGTTGGGCGCGGCCATGGATGCGCGTCTGCAGACGATCCAGGCCGCCCCCAATGTCACCCAGCTTCATTCTGCGCGCGGGCCCATGGACCTCGTGCGCGAAGCGCTGCTGGACAACCGCGTCGAACTGCATCTGCAGCCAATCGTCCAGCTGCCGCAGCGCAAGACGGCCTTCTATGAGGCCTTCACCCGCCTCAAGGACGCCACCGGTCGCTTGATCCTGCCCCAAGAATTTATCCCGGCGGCGGAGCAGGCTGGGTTGATGTCGTCGATCGACAATGTGCTGCTGTTTCGCTGCGTCCAGATCGTGCGCAAGCTGCTGAAGCAGGACCGCCGCATCGGCATCTTCTGCAACATCAGCCCACTCGCCCTCGCCGACGAGAGCTTCTTTCCGCAGTTTCTCGATTTCATGCGCGAGAACCGCGACCTCGCCGGCAGCGTCATCTTCGAAATTCCGCAAGCCGCGTACGAGGCCCGCACCTCGATCGAAGCGCGCGCCATGGCCAAGCTGGTGGATCTCGGCTTCCGCTTCTCTATCGATAAGGTCACCTCGGTCGAGATCGACCTGCCAGACCTTGAGCGCTCTGGCGTGCGCTATCTGAAAGTCGCCGCCTCGACGATGATGGACCAGGTGGTGCGCCAAGGCGTCCGTCCGCGCTCGGCCATTACCCGCGAGATTGCCGCCGCCGACATCGGCGCTGTCTTCCAACGCTATGGCGTCGACCTGATCGCCGAACGCATCGAGAGCGAAGAGGCTGTGCTCGAAGTGCTCGATCTCGAAGTGCCGTTCGGTCAAGGACACCTGTTCGGCGCGCCGCGGGCGATCAAAGACAGCCTGATGGAGGAAACTGCGCCTCCGAAAGACTTTCTGCTGCGCCAGTCGGGACGCATCGCCTAGACCCGCCCAAGCCCATCGCGCACAATTACCGTATGAAGATCATCGCTATCACCGGCGGGTCGGGCGCCGGTAAGACAACGCTCGCCCAGGCGCTGGCGCGCAAAATCGGCGCAGGCGCAGTCACCATCTGCGAAGATGATTATTATCGCTGCGCCTCCGCCATTCCCGCCTTCGACGCCGACACGCACAATTTCGACGCGCCCGCCGCCAAAGAACACGCTCTGCTGTGCGAGCACTTGACGCTGGCCCGCAGCGGCGCCGCCTTCGACAAGCCGGTCTATGATCTGGTGACGCATCGCCGCCAGCCGCAGGTTGAACGCATCGCGCACGCGGAGGCCCTGATTGTCGAAGGCATCCACCTGCTCGCGGCCCCCGATCTGCGCCCACTTTTCGACCTCAAGGTCTTCGTTGAGGCCGACGAAGCCTTACGTCTGGGCCGCCGCATGGTGCGTGACATCGAGATGCGCGGGCGGACGCCGCACAGCATCCTGTCGCAATTCTTCAGCAATGTGCGGCCGATGCACGAGGCCTACGTTGAGCCGCAACGGGCGTTCGCCGACATCATCATCGCTTCGCCCTTCGGCGCGACCTATGCTGACGCCGAGCGCAACGCTGAGCGCATCCTGGAGGCGCTGTCGTGACCCGCGCGCTCATCTCAGTTGAAGAAGTGGCGGACGAGTACGACGCCCTTTTCTGCGACGTCTGGGGCGTTGTCCATAACGGCAAGCGCGCCTACCCAGCGGCGATCGCGGCGCTGCAGCGCATGCGCGCGGCGGGCAAGATTGTCATCCTGCTCACCAATGTGCCTAAGCCGCGCGAGCCTATCCCCGCCCAACTCGACGCTGTTGGCGTGCCGCGCGAGGCTTGGGACGCCATCGTCACCTCTGGCGATGCAACGCGGGCAGAACTCGCAGCGCGTGCGCCAGGACCGATGTATCGGATCGGACCGCAAGATTTCGACCGCACGCTGTGGGAGGGCCTGGGGCTGCAACAGGCCCCGCTTGATGGGGCCCGCTTCATCGGCATATCCGGCCTCAACAGCTACGATGAAACCCCCGCCGACTACACTGACCTGCTTCGCCAGGCGCGGGCGCGAGATCTGGAGATGATTTGCGCCAACCCGGACATCGTCGTCCGCGTCGGTGATCGCCTGATCTGGTGCGCCGGCGCCATCGCGCGCGACTACGAGGCGATCGGCGGGCGTGTCGTCATGGCGGGCAAGCCTTATGCGCCGATCTACGACCTCGCCTTCCGCGAACTCGAGACGCTTACCAAGCGCCAGATCGACCGGCGCCGCGTGCTCTGCATCGGCGATGGCGTGCCAACCGATATCGCCGGCGCCAATGACCAAGGTCTCGACAGCCTCTTCATAGCTTCAGGCATGCACGGCGAAGCGTTGTGGACAGATGGCGCACTCGATCCGGCAAAGGTCGAAGCTGCGCTGGAGAGCGAAAGCGTGCGCGCCAGCTATGTGATGGCGGCGCTCGCCTAGTAAGTCTCGACGCCCAGTTCGTCGAACGTCTCGCCAATATGGCGATCGAAGTCGCGCGCCTGATTCATGTCTTCGACGCCGGCGCCGTCGCCGCTGCGCCGCCGCGCAACGCCGTGGCCGAACAGAGCCACTGGATTGCCGGGCTCCACCGACAGCACCACCTCAAACGCGGCGCGCGCGTTTGCCCACTCGCCGCCCTGCAATTGCAGCACGCCCCGGCACAGCTGCGCCTCCACGAGGCGCGGCTCAGCCGCCACTGCCGCTTCAGCGTCGTTGCGCGCCTGTTCAAGATTGGCTTTCTGCACAAGATTGAGCCAGCAGCGGCCGGCACGCGCTTCTGCAAGCGCGCCATCCTTGCTGATGGCGGCGTCATAGTCCGCGCGGGCCCCGTCATGGTCGCCGAGGCGATCCTTGGCCCGCGCTCGCCGGGCATAGGCAAGCGCCAAATCGCCGTTGCTGGCGATCGCCTGATCGTAGGCGGCAGCGGCGGACACTGCATCGCCGCGGCCAAGCGCGATATCGCCCTCCATCAGGTGAGCCTGATCGAGCCGCTCACCGCTGGCGATCAGCCGCTCGATCATCGGCTCAGCCGCGTCCAGCTGGCCGCTGGCGATAAGGATCGCCGCCCGGCCTTCCAGCGCGTCCGCTTGGCGTTCGTTGACGCGCAACGCCGCCTCGAAATCGCGCAGGCCCGCGGTGACTTGACCCGCGCTGCGATGGGCAACGCCGCGGGCCGCCAGCACATCCGCGCGTTCGGCCTGAGTGAGTACGCCGGCGTCGATCAGCGCGGTGCAGGCGTCGACGCGCGGCTGCGCCGCCGCATTCGCGTTGAGGCAGGTGCTGCGGTTTTCCGCCTGCGGGTCCTGCTCGCGCTGACACCCAGCCAGCAAAGCCGCCAGCGCCAAGCCGATCACAAGCGTTCGCCGCATCGCTCCCCTCCTGCGCCAGCCTAGACCAGTCCGCGTTGCCGCGCCTAGGATCGCCCTCACATAACAGGGAGGGCGCGCATGGCCAATTTGTTCGGCCTGACCGGGAAGGTCGCCATCATCACCGGCTCCTCGCGCGGTATTGGCAAAGCCATTGCCCACCGCCTCGCCGAGCACGGCGCCGATGTCGTGATCTCTTCCCGCAAGGCGGATGCATGCGAGGCGGCGGCGGCTGAGATCAACATCGCCCTCGGGCGAAACGCAGCGATCGCCGTCCCCGCCAACATCGCCTCCAAGGACGCACTGCAACACCTGGCGGATGAGACCCGCCGGGCCCTCGGCAAGATCGACATCCTCGTCTGCAACGCCGCCTCTAATCCCTATTTCGGCCCGATGGGGGGCATCAGCGACGACCAGTTTCTGAAGATCCTGCAAAACAACGTCATCTCGAACCATTGGCTGATCCAGATGTGCGCGCCGGAGATGCGCGCGCGCAAGGACGGCGCGATCATTATCATCTCGTCCATCGGCGGCCTCAAAGGCTCACCCGTGATCGGCGCCTACGACATCTCGAAAGCCGCCGACATGCAGCTGGCGCGCAATCTCGCCTGCGAGTTCGGGCCGGACAATGTTCGCGTCAACACAATCGCGCCCGGCTTGGTGCAGACAGATTTCGCACGCGCGCTCTGGGAGAACCCAGCCATCCTCAAGGCTTCGACCGAACGCTCCTCGCTCAAGCGCATCGGCCAGCCCGACGAAATCGCCGGCATGGCGGTGCTGCTCGCTTCCAAAGCGGGAGGTTTCATCACCGGCCAAACCATCGTTATCGATGGCGGCGTGATGGCGGCGTGATCAGAACGCGCCGATGACGGGCGTCAGCTTCGACTTCAGCGATTGCGCCGTGAACGGCTTCACCAGGTAGCTGGACGCGCCGGCGCGGCGCTCAGCCTCGGCGCCTTCCGAAGCGTCGCCGGCAATCATGATGAAGGGGGTCTTCTTGGTACGCTCGTCGGCGCGCACGCGCTGCGCAAGTTCTACACCGCTCATCGGCGACATATTGGTGTCGGAAATGACCAGCGCATACTCTTTGGCCCGCATCTTGGCGAGCGCGGTGGTGCCGTCGGAGGCCTCGTCAATGTTTGTGAAGCCAAGCTGCCGGAGCAGATTGCGCAGGATCCGGATCATGGTGTTGTAGTCATCCACAATCAGGATCGGCATCGTCATCGACACAGCCATACGCATTCCTCTCCACATACCCGCAGCGCTGCTCTGGGAACGCCTGCCGCCAGACCGGGGTGCGACGGCCCGGCGGCAAGACGTGTTCCGGCTGTTGTTGCGCCGTTGTGGCGATACGCATAACAAGGAGCCGAAAATATTCGGTAAAACAGCGTTTAATGATGAGTGAACGGAAGCCATATCGCGCTCGGCCAACTCACGGATTGGCAACGCACGTGACTGCGCTTGGTTACGCGCGCAAGAGTTTGTGAACGAATGCGTGAGCGCGCTCCCAGCAAGACGGTTCCGGTCGATGCGCGCGGCGCCGCCATCGCGCTGGGTAATTTCGACGGCGTCCATCTCGGCCACCAGGCCGTCATCGCCTCCGCGAAAGCCGCCGCTGAAACGCTCGGCGCACCGCTTGGCGTCGCCGTGTTCGAACCGCACCCGCGCCGCTTCTTCAAACCAGACCTTGCCCCGTTCCGCCTGCAGACGCGCACGCAACGAGCGCGTGCGCTCGCGGCGCTTGGCGTGGAGGAAGTGTACGAACTCGGCTTCGACCAAGCGCTTGCTCAATCGACCGATCGTGAATTCGCCGAACGCGTCCTTAAGGACGTGCTTGGCATCCGCCACGTCAGCATCGGCGCCGACTTCCGCTTTGGCAAAGGGCGCATGGGCGATGCAGAACGCCTCGCCGCCTACGGCGCCGAACTCGGATTTACGGTCGAAGCGGTCGCGCCGGTAGGCGGCGCAAACAAGGTCTCATCCAGCGCCGTGCGCGACGCGCTTGCACGCGGGAGCATGGACGAAGCAACGCATCTGCTCGGCCGCCCCTGGGCCATCGAAGGCGAAGTGCTGCGCGGCTTTGCCCGCGGGCGCGATTTCGGCTTCCCCACCGCCAACGTGGCGTTGGGCGAATATGTCCGCCCGCGCCTTGGCATTTATGCCGTGCGCGTCGATATCGGCGATGGGCCGTGGATGCCGGGCGTTGCCAGCGTTGGCGTCAACCCAACTGTCGGCGCCCTCCCCGAACCATTGCTTGAAACACATTTGCTCGACTTCAGCGGCGATCTCTACGGCCGCAAGATCGAGGTCGAACTGATCGCCTTCCTGCGCGATGAGGCGCATTTCAGCGACGTTGAAGAGCTGAAACAACAAATGCGGCAGGATGTGATCAACGCAAGGCGCGCCTTGGTCGGGCGCTAAGCAGCCCGCACGTTCTGGCGGCTGAGTTCGATGCCGGTGAGACTCATCTCGAAATCGTGGAACAACTCCATCGCTTCGTCGATCTCGACCATGGGCGAGCCGCCTTCGGGGAAACGGAAACGCCAGAATGAATAGATGTGCCGCAACAAGCCCACCGCTTCGCCGATCGGTATGAATAGCGACGGCGCTTCGAGCAGGAAGGTGCGGAATGCGCCGGCTTGACCATCCGCCAAACCAGCGAAGGCCGCCCCGTAAGCCACCAATTGCTCTTCGACGCGATCAACCGCGCGGTCCATCATCGTGAGGATGCGCTTGCGCGTCTCTGCCAGCTCGCGACGTTCTTCGGCGGTCGCGCCGATGATCCGGCACCCCGCGAAGCCTGGCTTGAATTCGGCGAGTTGCGGTTTGAACTCCGCCATCAGCCACTTGTAATAGAGGAAGCCCTTCCAGGCGAAGACGCCCTCGATGTAGTCCTGCCCGGATAGACGCAGCGTTTCCCGCAATGGATCGAGCGCCTTCGCGGTCTCGTCCGTCATTAGCTTTTCAGCCAACCTTGAAGAAAGGTCGCTCGCACCCCGCCCGCCCGTGGCGAACGCGAGATCGATGAGCTGGCTGATCTCCTTGCTCACGAATGCGCGCATGCGCCCGATGTCAGCCTCGGCCAGATCAAAATAGCAGCGCGCCGGATCGACCCCGGCGTGTCGCAAGCGTTCACGCATCAGGAAGGGGTCGAATGACGGCAAGGACGAGAGCAGACGGATCGTCTCGAGGTCGGCCTCGAACGCCGATGGATCGCGCTCACGGCCCGAGGCGTCGCCCAGCATCTTCTCGTAGCGCCGCTCCCCCACCAAAACGGAAACCCCGCCGAGCCCAAGCTCCGCGGTCGAGTACGGCAGAATGATTTTGGTGGCCGTACGCTTCGGGCGCTCGAACAACTCGCGCTCATGCGGGCGCAGCACGTGCTTGAGCAGCAAACAGCGATTGAGTTGCTTGTTCTTGAACAACGGCCGCTTGTTGTACTCCTCGGTCTCGCCGAAGCGTTCGAATACGAGGGCCAGATTGAGCACGCGCGCCGTCGAACCGCTGGCGCGGATTAGAGAAAGATCACGGCGGCCGTCGAGATTGCTCACGACGCCATTGATACGGCAGAGAGCGTAACGATTGGCTAACGCCAACCCAGAGTTTCAGCCCGCCGGGCGCGCCGGGACTTTCACTTCGGCCTCGCCCTCAAGCACGCGCGTATCGCCAACGCGGCATTCGCACTTGAGCTTCGCGCGGCGGCCTTTCTCAGTCAGCTCAACCACTTCTACCGTGGTTACAACCTCATCACCGATGCGCACGGGAGCAAGAAAACGCAAATTCTGCGCAATATAGACAGAACCCGGCCCCGGCAGCCGCATGCCAATGACGGCAGAAATAAAACTTGCCGTGAGTATGCCGTGCGCGATGCGCACGCCGAACGGCGTCGTCGCAGCGAACTCTTCGGAGAGATGGATCGGGTTGCGGTCACCGCTGATCTCGGCGAACGCGACGATGTCCGTAGAGGTGATCTGTTTGCGATAGGTCTCGCTCAGGCCGAGCGAAAGGTCTTCGAAATAGAGGGTGCGCGCTTCAAGGCTCATGCACCACCTCTACCGTCGCGCCTTGAAAAAATCTCGCAGCAGCTTTGCCGCAGGCTCAGCGGAGATTCCGCCGGTCACGCTTGGCCGCCAATGACAGGTCGGCTGTTCGAAGAAGCGCGGCCCATGCTCGACTGCGCCACCCTTGGGATCGCTCGCGCCGTACACCAGCCGCGCCACCCGCGCGTGGCTGATAGCCCCGGCGCACATCGCGCACGGCTCCAGCGTAACGAACATCGTGAGCCCCGGCTTGAGACGATAATTGCCGAGCTTCGCCGCCGCTGCCCGCAGCGCGACGATTTCGGCATGTGCCGTTGGGTCATGGGCGGAGATCGGCGTGTTGGCGCCTTCGGCGACGATGACGCCGTCCTCGTCAGCGATCACGCAGCCGATCGGCGCCTCACCTGCGGCCGCAGCCGCTTCCGCCAGCGCCAGCGCGCGCGCCATGAGCGCTTCATCGTTCATGCGCGGCGCAGCTCCAAGAGGTCCGCCACCACCGGCCCTGCCGCGAGCGTCTCGAACGTGCCGGGCACGATCGCCTCGCGGTACATGCGCCGCGCCTCGTCATCGCTATGGTGCATGCGCGTTTCCATCGCCTTCCGCCAAGTCTCCTCATCGGGCCATTGGGCGTAGGCGACATAGACGCCCGCGCCGGCCTTGTGCAGCCGGGACCCCAAACCGCCGAACTCGGCGGCGATCCGGGCTGTCCCCCGCCGCCAACCCTCCTCGAATTGCGCTTCAAGCCCTGGTACGACCTGCCAACGATACATCACGGCGAACATGGCGACGTCCTCTTCCCCCCTTTCTAACGCCGAAGGCGAGCGCATCGCCAAGTTCTTGGCGCGCGCCGGGGTTTGCTCGCGTCGCGACGCAGAGCGGCTGATCGCCGAGGGGCGGGTCAAACTCAACGGCAAGACGCTCGATACGCCGGCCGTGAAGGTCAGCGCCGATGACAAGGTGATGGTCGACGGTCAGCTCGTGGGCGCAGCTGAGCCGACGCGCATGTGGCGCTACCACAAGCCCTCTGGCCTAGTGACGACCCACCGTGACCCCGCCGGGCGGCCCACGGTGTTCGAACGGCTGCCGCCGGACATGCCGCGCGTGATCTCGGTCGGGCGCCTCGACCTCACCTCCGAGGGCCTGTTGCTGCTCACCAATGACGGCGCACTGGCGCGCAAGCTCGAACTGCCCGCCAATGGCTGGCTGCGCCGCTACCGCGCGCGGGCTTACGGGCGGGTCGAACAGGAAGAACTCGACAAGCTGAAGAACGGCATCACCGTCGACGGCGTTCGCTACGGCCCGATTGAGGCCACGCTCGAGCGCGCGGCGGCCAATTCCTGGATCACCCTGTCGCTCACCGAAGGGAAGAACCGTGAGGTGCGGCGCGTGCTCGATGCGCTCGGGCTCAAGGTGAACCGCCTGATCCGTATCGCCTACGGCCCGTTCCAGCTTGGCACGCTGGCGCCCGGCGCGGTCGAGGAAGTGCCGCGCAAGGTGCTGCGCGAGCAGCTCGGGAAAGATGCGCTGACTTAGTGTCCGCCAAGAAATTGCGGAATCGCCGGCACATAGGCGGGGAAGAAATTGTGCGCGTCTTCCCAGATCATGCGCGTGCCGGCGAAGATAATGATGACGATGCCGATCATCGCGATCCACTGGAAGCGGTTGATCACGCGCGCGATGATTGAAGCGGCCACGCCCATCAGCATCACCGATAACACCAAACCAAACGCCATGATGTAGACATTGTGCTTGGAGACGGCGGCCACGGCGAGGACATTGTCGAGCGACATCGAAACGTCGGCGATGATGATCGTCAGCAGCGCGCTCATGAATGTCTTCGGCTTCTTGCCGCCGGACACCATCGCTTCGGCGACGTGTTCGCCCGCTTCCGGCTCACCGACCATCACTGGCTGGTGCTTGCGCAGATCGTCCCACATGCGCCAAGCGACCCAGAACAAGAGCGCGCCGCCTAGAAACAGCAGCCCCTTGATCTGCAGCAATTGAATAGTGACGCCGGCAAACAAGATGCGCAGCACCAGCGCCAGCACGATGCCCCAGAAGATGGCCCGGCGCTGCTGCGCCAGCGGCAAAGCCGCCGCCGCCAAGCCCACCGCGACCGCATTGTCGCCCGCCAGGGCGAGGTCGATCAGAACAACTTGAAGCAGCGCTACGATGTCGGCGATCACCAAGTCCACTACGGATCGTCTCCTGCCCGCCTGCACCGGCGCCGGGCGGTTTGTCACGATCCCCCGGCCCGCCGTCAAGCGCTGCTCGATCAAGGCCGCGCACCGGTTCGCCCTTGCCGTTGAGGCCGCAGGCTTTATTGACGCCGCATGCGCATCGTTGGCGGGCAGTTCAAAGGGCGGGCGATCGCCGCGCCACCCGGCCGGGATACGCGCCCCACCGCCGACCGCGCGCGCGAGGCGGTCTTCAACGTTCTGGCGCACGCCGATTGGTCGCCCGGCCTGGAGGGCCGGCGGGTGCTGGACCTGTTCGCCGGATCGGGGGCGCTCGGCCTTGAGGCCATGTCCCGCGGCGCAGCGTTTGCGCTGTTCGTCGAGACCGACGCCGGCGCGCGCGGCGCCATCCGCGACAATATCGAGGCGCTCGGCCTCTTCGGCGCGACACGCATCCACCGCCGCGACGCGACCGATCTAGGCGTCAAGCCGGCCGGCCTCGGCGATCCCTTCGATCTCGTGTTCCTCGACCCGCCCTACCACCGTGGCCTTGGCGAACGCGCGCTCGCGCGGCTCGGCGAAGGCGGCTGGATCGCCCCTGACGCGCTCATCGTCCTTGAGTGCGCAGCGGACGAGACGCCAACGCTGCCCGGCTACAGCACGTTCGACGAGCGTACCTATGGCGCAGCCAAGGTGCTGTTCTTGCGGCGCACCTAGTACGAGCGCTGTTGCAGCTGCTCGTTAGGGGGTCGGCGCAGGCCGCACCACCGCCCGCTGCGCCGGCGCCGTTTCCTGCACGGGCGCCGGTTCAACCGCTCGCTGCTCACGTAGCGCCGGCGCAAGCTCAACACGGTTGCGCAGCGGCGTGCGCAGTACGGTCTGACACCGATCCAGAGTCTCCTGATCTGGCGCGGCCACGTCGTGCTGCTCTTGCGCTTGGCGCAACCGCTCGCACGCCTCGCGCGTGCGGCCGCTACGATCCAGCGCGCGGACGAGCTGCTGCGCATCCGCGGCTATCACCTGCGCCGCCGCCGAATTCGGCGTCTGCTCGGCAGTTTGCTCGCGCAACTGATACGCCTGCGCGAACCGCGCGCTGGCGGAGGTGTAGTCGCCACGCTCCTCAGCGATCGATCCTAGTTCAGAGACGACCGGCGCCCGCAATTCGGGTGCAGACAAGTTCGGCAACGCCTGTTGCAGCGCCTGCTCCGCTTCGGCGGCCTGCCCTTGGTTCTGCGCTTCGACGCCTTGCGAAACCAACGCGGCTGCCTGCGCCTCGCCGCTGCGGTCGGTGCGCTGATAGGAGCGCGACAGCATGCGCCACACAGCTGGATCGCGGGGCGCAAGGCTCGTCGCTTGTTCGAGCGCGCGTTGACCGAGGGGATTGTCGTTCGCTTCGCCAACCGAGCCGCACAGCAGATAGATGTCGTCGCGCAGCGGATCTTCCGGATGCGCCTGCGCATAGGCCCACATCGTCTGCATCGCCCCGTCGCGCGAAGCGGGCACCGCCATCTGCGCCACCGCCAGCCGCACTTCCGCGGCTGGGTGTTGCGCCAGCGCGAGGAATGCACGGCGATAGGTGTCTCGCGCGGTGGTATCGAACTCGGCCTCGGAGATGCTCGCCGTCTCCGCGCCTGCGGAACGCGACGCCGCCACGTCAGCAGAAGCGCCTGGCGCTGCGCTCGACGGCGCTTCCAGCGACGCTTGCTGCGTTCCCAGAGAACCCGACTCAAGAATTTGAGCGAGCTGAATGGCTTGCTCCGGCGTCAGCCGGCCTTCGGCCAGCAAGCGCAGCAATTCTGCGCGCAAATCCGCTTCGGTGACCTGATGCTGCTGCGGCGGGTTGAGCAGATAGCGCCCGCCGACAGCAATGCCGACAACGAGCGCGATCACCGTCAGGATGGAGACGAGGCGCACGCGCGTCATCAGCTTGCGGCGCTTGCGCGCGATGGCTGAGCCGTCGGCGTCGCGTCCCTCGATCTTCGCGCGCAGCGCTTCATCGAGGATCTGCATCTGCGCTGCGTTGGCGCCGCCGTTCCAGCGTGTGAAATCCTCCGCCTGGAAGGCGCCGAAGCCGAGCGGGATTTCCACCGGGTCCAACAGCACCGGCACCAACCGGCCGTCGTCGCGAGCGCGGCCCGCTTCGTCACGCACGAAGGTCGAGAGCGCCGAACTCTGGGTCCACACGACGATGACCGCCTTGGCGCTCTTCAATTCGCGCTCGATGGTGGCCGCGTAATCCTGTCCCGCCGCGAGCGAGCGGTCCCACCAGAGATTAAAGCCGCGCGATTGCAGCGCCTCAGCGAGCGGGCGCACACGTGCGCGATCTTCACTGGCGTACGAAACAAAAACGTCGGCCATTGACCGCCCCTGCCTGGGCCCGGGGTTCTCCCGCGCCGCGAATGTCCCTGCCCCTTCCATAAGGGCTCGCTGGCGCGGCGGGAAGATGACGCCGGTCACGATGCGGCAAGCGTCTGGGTTTGCGGACTTTTGTTTGAGGCGGCCTAGGGTTCCTGAACCCAATAGAGCCGCTCCATCAGCGGCGGGCGGAAGATCGCGCCATAGCGCTGCCCGCCGATCGGCGCCCAGAGCCGCTTTTCGTCGCCCCCGGCAATGTCGAGATAGGCAAAGCCATGCGCCTTCGCCCACTCGATCGCGGCGATCAGCGCGGCTGCGCGCGCGTAGGCGTCATCGAAGGCCGGATCGCGGCCGCCGCACTGGATCATGGCGGTGTCGCCGCTGCTCGTGAACACCAAGCCCGCCACGCGCTGGCCATCCCTCAGCACTTGCAGCGTGTGCAGGCCAAGCGCGTTCGACGGCGCGCGTGTCAATGCGCCCCAGAAGCGCAACCGGTCCGGCGCTGCAACAACCTCGTTGTCGGGATGGCCCTTCCATTGCTCGCGCCAATTGCCGACGATCCATTCAAGGTCGCCTTCGCCGTCAATCCGCGTCGTAACTTCGGCCAACGTCTTACGCGCGCGGCGGATCGTGTATTGGCGCTTCTTTTCGCGCCAGTGTGCTTCGTAATCGCCCTTCAGGTCGACTTTGTAGAAGTCGTATTTCCAGGAGCGCTGCGGATGCAGCGTCTCTGTCTCGGCGCCCAATCCCGCCGACACTCGCACCTCGACGCCGAGCGCTTCGATTGCCCGCCCCAGCGCCTCATCGTCCAGTGCAGGCGCAATCGCCATCGGGATGCACTGATAGGCGACAGGCTCCCAGAACAGGTTGCGGCGGCGCAGAGAGAGAACCGCAGTCGGCTCGCCGTCCTCTGTCGCCAAAGCGTGCATCTTTGGCACGCCGGTCGGCTGCAGCAGTTCGCGATAGAGCGAATGTGGCACGCCCTTCAACGGCGGCAGGCGCTCCAGCGCTGCGTCGAATGCGCCCGTCCAATGCGAGGACCAGGCGATGTGCGTGCGCACTGACGGCGCTTGCGCGCGGGCAAGCAGCTCCACGGCCGGCCACGCTGTGCGTACGACCGGGCGTAGCGACGCTTTCGCTACATCCTTAATAGACACTGGGGCCACTCATTGCGCTTGCGAACACGCAAGAGAGGCGCCGCCGGGCGCCCACCAAGCAAGGGAAAACGCCTGACCCGCTAAACCTTCGGTTACAACAGCGTCACATTACTCCGCAGCGGCGATTTCCGGTTCCTCAGCTTGCCGCTTCCACAGGTCCGCGTAGAGACCGCCCCTGGCGATCAACGATGCGTGCGAGCCGTGTTCCACGATCTCGCCCTGGTCCAGCACGACAATCTGATCTGCATCCGAGATCGTCGACAGGCGGTGGGCGACAACGATGGTTGTGCGCCCCTTCGCGGCCTCCGCCAGCGCCGCCTGCACCTCCGCTTCGGTGGCGGAGTCGAGCGACGATGTCGCTTCGTCCAGGATCAAGATGCGCGGATCCTTCAGCACCACCCGGGCAATACCGACACGTTGCTTTTCCCCGCCGCTGAGCTTCAGCCCGCGTTCGCCGACGCGGGTGTCCCACCCTTGCGGCAGGCCCTCAATGAAGTGGAGCAATTGCGCCCGCCGCGCCGCCTCTTCCAGTTCAGCCTGCGTCGCATCGGGTTTGCCGTAGGCGATGTTGTAGCGGATCGTATCGTTGAACAGCACGACGTCCTGCGGCACCAGGCCCAGCGCCGTGCGAAGGCTCGATTGCGTCACGCTGCGCAGATCTTGCCCATCGATCAGCACGCGGCCCGCGGACGGATCATAGAAGCGGAAAAGCAACTTCAGCACTGTCGACTTGCCGGCGCCTGAGGGCCCGACGATGGCCGTCGTCTTGCCGGCCGGCGCCGTAAACGAGATGCCGTTGAGGCCTCGATCGCGGCCTTCATGCGCGAAGAATACGTGCTCGAAGGCAACTTCACCGCGTCCAGGCCTCAGCGCAGGCGCGTTGGGCGCGTCGGCGACGTCGGGTTCTTCATCCAACAGCGTGAACATCTTCTCCATATCGATCGACGTCTGTTTGATCTCGCGATAGGCGAAGCCGAGGATATTCAACGGCGCGTAGATATTGGTCATGATCAGGATGACGGCGGTGATATCACCGGGGCCCATCTGCCCGCGAGCAACGACGGCGCCGGCAGCCAGCACCATAGCCACCAGCCCCACGTTCATAACGAGGTTTTGAGCCACGTTCAGCATCACAAGCGATGTGTTCGAGCGGACGGCGGCGAAAGCGTAGGACGCCAGGGCGCGGTCGTAACGTTCGCTTTCACGCGCTTCGGCGGCGAAGCTCTTCACCGTCTCGAAGTTCAGCAGCGAATCCACCGCCCGGCCCGCCGCTTCAGTATCGGCCTCGTTCATCTCGCGCCGGTGCCGCAGCCGCCACTCGGTGATGCCGAAGGTGAGCCACGCATAGACAACCACCGTCAGCGCCGCGATCGCCGAAAAGCCCCAGCCATATTTGAATCCAAGCACGCCTGCCGCGAGCACGAGTTCGATCAAGGTGGGCGCGATGTTGAAGGCGAGGAAGCGCAGCAGGAAGTCGATGGCGCGAACGCCCCGTTCGATCGTGCGATAGACAGCGCCCGTGCGCTTGGAATGATGAAACCGCACCGAAAGTTGGTGCACGTGGCTGAACACCCGCGTGCCCGCACGGCGCTGCGCCTCTTCGCTGATCGGCTGGAAAATGGCGTCGCGCAGCTGTGGGCCCGCTGTTGAGGCAAAACGCAACCCCGCCCAGAAGCCCGCGAGGCCGAGAAAGGCCGGCAGCGCGCCTGCCGCGTCGCCGCCACTTAACCTGTTGATGCCTTCGGCCAGCACCAGCGGCGAGAACACCGCCAACACCTTGCCGGTCAGAGTCAGGCCCAGCGCGGCCCACAAGCGGACGCGGTAGCCTGGGCCACTGAGCCCGCCGATCAGGCTCATCAGCCGCGAAACGGTCTTCAACAGCGGCGGCGAAACGTCCGCGCCGGGTTCGGGCTGCCCTACCTGCTTATGTTCGCCGCGCGCCATGGAACAATCCTTGTAGCAGCGCACTTAGGCGCGCTGGTTTTCGCCTGCAATGCGCCGTAATGGCTAGATGAGATGAGCCCGATGGCCGATTCCAGCCCTACCCGCAGACCGCTTCGCTCTGTTTGCGTCTATTGCGGTTCGTCTGAGAGCACGAAGCCCGAGTATCTCGACCTTGCGACCCGTTTCGGAGCGGCGCTCGCACAACGCGGCCTGCGCTTGGTTTATGGAGGCGGCGCCATCGGGTTGATGGGGCGCTGCGCGAAAGCGGCGCACGCTGGCGGCGGCGACGTGCTCGGCGTCATGCCGCGCTTTCTCGAGCGCCGTGAAATCGTGTTCGATGCCGTGCCCCATCGCATGGTTGATACGATGCACGAGCGCAAAATGATCATGTTCCAGGAAAGCGACGCCTTCGTCGTGCTTCCCGGCGGCATCGGCACGCTCGAAGAAGCGGTCGAAACACTCTCTTGGGCGCGGCTCAACTTGCACGCCAAGCCTGTGGTGTTCCTCTCGGAAGACGATTTCTGGGCCCCCTTCTTCTCCCTGATCCAGCACACGATGGAGGCCAACCTGACCCCGCCGAGCTTTGGCGATGTGCTCGCCTACGCGCGGTCCATCGATGCCTGTTTCGATGCGATCCAGGCCCGCATCGCGGCGCCCGCTTGAAACCGGCGCGGGGGTCAGCTCGTATTGGCTGACATGACCGAGCTTTCCCGACGCGCCCTCATCTTCTCCGCCGCTCTCTCCCCCCTGATCGCGTGCACCGCCGAGGGCCAGGAGAACCTTGGCATCAACAGCGCCGCCAACGAAGCCCGCTACGCCAATTCGCCATGGCGGCGTCTGACCGAAGCGCAATGGCGAGAGCGGCTGGAGCCGCTCTCGTTCCGTGTCCTGCGCCAGGAAGCCACCGAGCGCGCGGGCACGAGCCCGTTCAACAATGAGCACCGGCAGGGAACCTTCGTCTGCGCCGGTTGCGGACTGGCGTTGTTTCAATCGGAGTGGAAATTCAATTCGGGCACCGGGTGGCCAAGCTTCTTCCGCATCATGCGCGAGAATGTCGGCACGAAAGCCGACTTACTGCTACTGCAACCGCGCACCGAATATCATTGCGCGCAATGCCTGGGGCACCAGGGGCACGTGTTCGGCGACGGCCCGCGCCCGACCAACCTGCGTTACTGCAACAACGGCGCAGCCTTGCGGTTCGTGCCGGCATAGCGCGCCAGCAGAACAGTCACAGCGCTTACGCAAATCAGACCTGGAACACTCGCTTCCAGACCGAACGCGCCGCCCGTCAGCCAGTCGGGTCCAACCAAGGCTGGCCGCAACCACCCCTGCATGTCGCCTCCGCTGACGCCAAATCCAAGCAGCGCGCCTTGCGTGAAGTTCGCTATCAGATGGATGCCGATGGGCATCGCTAGGCTGCGCGTGCGCAGGAACGCGAAGCCGAACATCAAGGCGGCAATGAAGATATTCAGGCCCGCCAGCAGTCCGAGCGCGCCTATCTCCTTCAGCGCGTCCGAGTGCGTCAGAACGAAGAAGCTGGCCCCGATCACTTGTGCGGGCCACAGGCCCAAGCCGTCGATTAGGCGTTGAAACGCAAAACCGCGGAACATCAGCTCCTCGGTGACGGCGACGCCGACGAACAGCCAGAATGCGCTCGCCAGCGCCGCAGCATCGAGCGGGGCAAGCTCGAACCGGACCGCACCAAGCGCCGCAAGCGCCGCAGCCGGCGCCGCCATCAGTGCAAACCCGATTGCTCCGCCGGTCGCGGCCTGCGCGAGCCAGCTGCCACCGAACGGCCCGAGCATCTCCTGCAGCGGGCGGCGGCGCAGAAGCTGGCAAATGATCGACGCGGCCAAAACGGCCAGCGCCTGCTGCCAGATCGGCACGCCCGCCCCGCTATTGCTCGCCAGCACGATCAGCGGCGCAAGCAACGCGAGCAGAACCAACAAAAAGAACGCGAGCCACCAGCCCGAACGCAAACGCCCTTGCGCGTTGATGAAGGGGTTGAGCGCCAAGCTCGCTTCGCTCTCTACGCCGTTTGGCCCTGCAAACGCTTGCGCGCGCGGTCTTCACCGATCAGCGGAAAGAGCGCGGCCATCTCAGGGCCATGATCGAGCCCCGTCAGCGCTTGGCGCAGCGGCATGAACAGGGCTTTGCCTTTCGCGCCGGTCTTCTCCTTTACGGCATTGACGAAGGCGCCCCAGGTGGCGCCGTCATAGGCGCCCTTCGGCAGCACTTCGAGCGCCGCATCGGCGAACGCGGCATCCGGCACGAACGGCTCGATCGGGCCGTCAACGATGTGGGCCCATTGCCGCGCTTCCGGCAGCAACTGAATGTTGGCGCGGATGGCGTTCCAGAACCCTTCGCCTTTGTCGGCCTCCAGCTTCGCCAGGCGATCCTTCACCGCCGCATAGTCGAGCTGGTGCAGCACCGCCGCGTTCACGCGCTTCAATTCTTCCGGATCGAAGCGCGCCGGAGCGCGGCCGATCTTCTCGAAGGCAAACTCGTCGGCGAGCTGTTCGATGGTCAGGCGCGGCTCGACCGGATCGGAGGTGCCGATCTTGGCCAAGTGCGAGAGCACCGCCACCGGCTCATAGCCCTCCGCCGCCAGTTCACCGACGCCGAGCGAACCAATGCGCTTGGACAGCGCGCCGCCATCGGCGCCGACCAGCAACGGGAAGTGGCCGAACGCAGGGACCTCGCCGCCCAACGCCTCGAAGATTTCGATCTGCACGCCGGAATTGGTCACGTGGTCTTCGCCGCGAACGATGTGCGTGATTTTGAAATCGATGTCGTCGACAACGCTCGGCAGCGTGTAGAGGAACGCGCCGTCCTCACGGATCAGCACCGGATCGGACAGCGAGGCGGTGTCGATCGATTGCGGCCCGCGTACGAGATCGACCCAATCCTTGCGTCCGCCGGAAAGCTTGAAACGCCAGTGCGGCTTGCGGCCCTCCGCTTCGAGTTTCGCCCGCTCTTCCGCCGTCAACTTTAGGGCCGCGCGATCATAGACTGGCGGGCGTCCGCGCGATTGCGTGATCTTGCGCTTGCGGTCGAGTTCGTCCTCGGTCTCGTAGCAGGGATAGAGCAGGCCGTCGGCCTTCAGCTTGGCCGCCGCCTTCTCGTACACATCGAAGCGATGCGATTGGTTCGCCCGCTCGTTCCACTTGAGACCAAGCCAAGCGAGATCGTCGACGATCCCTTGCTCGTACTCTTTGGTCGAGCGGGCGAGATCGGTGTCGTCGATGCGCAACAGCACCTGCCCCCCTTCGCGCACCGCGAACAGCCAGTTCATCAGCGCCGTGCGGACATTGCCCACATGGATGCGCCCGGTGGGCGACGGCGCGAAACGGAGGCGGATGGACATCTGGTCAGACTCTGTGCGGGAAAGCGCCGGGTTATGCGTCCGCGCCCCGCCTTATGTCCAGCGTAACGGTCCGGCTTGATATGCGCGATTGCAGGCCTAGGGTGCGCGCCAGCACAGGGAGAGCGAAATGGCGACCACGTCGCGTGAAATCCGGCTCAAGAGCCGCCCGGACGGCATGCCGCAGGCGGAAAACTTCGAACTCGCCACCGCCACGCTCCGCGACCCCGGCCCCGGCGAGGTGCTAGTGCGCAATCTATGGATGTCGGTCGATCCTTACATGCGCGGGCGCATGTACGACCGGCCGAGCTATGTGCCGCCGTTTGCGCTGGGCGAGGCGCTGCAGGGCGGCGCGGTCGGGCGGGTGGAAGCCTCCAACGACCCGAAATTCCAGCCCGGCGACCTGGTCGACAGCATGAACGGCTGGCGCGAGGCGTTCGTCGCTCCCGGCGCGGCGCTCAACAAGCTGCCGCAAACCAGCGCGCCGCCTCAGGCCTTTCTTGGCGTGCTCGGCATGCCGGGCATGACCGCCTATTCGAGCTTCCACCGCATTGGCGAACCCAAGGCGGGCGAGACCGTGTTTGTCTCCGGCGCTGCCGGCGCGGTCGGCTCGGCGGTCTGTCAGATCGCCAAGATCCGCGGCTGCACCGTGGTCGCCTCGGCTGGCTCGGACCAGAAGCTGGAATGGCTCAAATCGGTCGGCGTCGACGCTGTGGTGAACTACAAGAAGGGCGATCTGCTGAAGCAAGTGCGTGAGGCGGCGCCAAAGGGCATCGACATCTATTTCGACAATGTCGGCGGCGAGCATCTGGAAGTGGCGCTCGAGGTCGCACGTCCGTTCGCGCGCTTCATCGAATGCGGCATGATCTCGATCTACAACGCCACCGAGCCGACACCCGGCCCGCGCAACATGGCTTACATCGTCGGCAAGCGCATCAAGATGCAGGGCTTCATCGTCAGCGACTTCATGGACATGCGCGAGCAATTCTTCGCCGATATGGGCAAGTGGGTCGGCGAAGGTAAGATCAAGTGGGAAGAGACGGTCGAGAACGGGATCGAGAACGCGCCGAAGGCGTTTCTCAATCTGTTCACCGGCGCCAACACGGGCAAGATGCTGGTGAAGCTCGGCTGAAATGAAAGCGCGTCTGTTTCAAGCCTATGTGATGGTCGACTGGAACGCAGCGACCAAGCCGACGACTGGCGCCGATTCCATTTGGATCGGCGTGCTGAAGCGCAATGTGCGCTTTCAGATGGCGTTCGAAGCGCACAATCCCAGCACCCGCGCTGAGGCAGAAAAGCTGATGGGCGCGATCCTTGATGATCTCAAACGCAAGAGCGAGCGCGTGCTCGTGGGGTTCGATTTCCCGCTGGCGTTTCCGCGCGGCACGGCGGCGGCGCTGAAGCTCGGCGGCGAGCCTTGGCGGGCGATGATCGATTTCGTCGCCAAGGAAGTGAAGGACAAGCCGGACAACACTAACAATCGCTTCCAGGTCGGCGCCAAGATGAACCGGCTGATGACCGGCGAGGCGTTCCCGTTCTGGGGCGCGCCGGAACGGGACAAGCAGGCCACGCTCTCTACCAAGCGGCCGCGCGAGCACTCGCCCGAAGACCTGCCGGAATTTCGCCACTGCGAGCAGGCGATCAAGGGCCCCTCGCCAATCTGGAAGCTCTATTACCAGGGTTCCGTCGGCGGCCAGGCTTTGACCGGCCTGCCGGTGATCAAGCGCCTGCGTGATACGCGCGCGGTGAAGCTGTGGCCGTTCGAAACCGGCTGGCGCCCGCTCAGCGCAGATGATCTCGGCGAGTGCGAGGCAGTGGTCGCGGAAATCTATCCCAGCTTGTTCGGCGCCAAACCGGGTGCGGGCGAGATCAAGGATCAGGCACAGGTGCGCGTGGCGTGCGAGCGCTTCAACGCCCTCGACGAGAAGGGCCAACTCGCGGCGATGTTCGGTCCGGCAGGCAACGATCCGCGCCGGGAAACGGTCGAACGCGAAGAAGGCTGGATTCTCGGCGCGCCAGCCTAGCCGGCGAATGCTGGTGCAGGCTTCTTGGCCAACGCCCACCAACGCAGCACCAGCACGCCCGCGCTCACCACGCTCGACCAGAAGATCGCGAACAGCAATCCGGCGACGCCCATGCCCTGATGCTCAGCCAGCCAATAGCCGAGCACCGGCATCACAACGGCATAAGCGAGGATGTGGCTGAAGGTCGGGAACCAATTGTCGCCGCGCGCGCGTAATGCTGAGGCGGTCACGACCTGCGTGCCATCCGGCGTCAGCACCAGCGCCGCCACCCACATCAACGAAGCGATCAGCGCCGCGAGCGCGGGATCGGCGGTGTAAGCGCGTCCGATCGGATGCGCGAACACCAGGATCGCCACCGCCGCGATCAGCATGGCGATGACGTTGAGCCCCATCCCAGTCCAACCCGCGCGCGCCGCGTCGTACGGCGCATTTCGCCCGATGGCCTCGGAAACCAACACCGCCGTCGCCGCTGAAAGGCCCAGCGCCAGCATGAACACGAACGCCATCAGGTTCAGCAGGATTTGATACGCAGCGACGATGTCAGCGCCCAGCCGCCCGGCGATCACCGTCATTGCGGAAAACGCGCCCGCTTCCACCGCCTGGCTCACCGCCGCCGCGATGCCGACGGCGAGCAGACCGCCATAGCTCGGCCCCGGAGCGCCGAGCCTGCGTACGCCGTAAAAGCGTCCGTCACGCAGCAAGTAAATCCAGAGCAGCAAGACGCCGGCGAGAAAGACGCGCGCGCCCACAGTCGCCCACGCCGAACCGATCGCGCCGTGCTCGGGCACCCACAGCAGGTTCAAACCAAGATTGACCGCGTTCGCGGCCCACATCACCGCGGTTGAGATCGCCGGCTTCTTGATGGCTTCGAGAAAGTAGGTGCCGGCGATGTAGCAAAGGTGCAGCGGGATCGACAGCGCCAACACCTGCATCACGCGGCTCGAGGGCGCGGCGAGAGCTTCCTCGATGCCGAACGCGGTGAACAGTCGCTCGCCGGGCAGCCACATCAACAGCATGGATGCGAGGCCTGCGCCGAGCGCCAGCACAAGGCCACGCCGCAGCGCAACGCCCGCGCCTTCGGGATTCTTTTCGCCCAGCGCCCGCGCCGCCAGCACCTGCACGCCTTGCAGCAGACCGATCGACGCCACCAGAAACACCGCCGTCGGCGCCCAACCAAGCGCCTGGTGCGGCAGCTCATCAGGCGCCAGCTGACCAACGACGATGACATCGGCGAGGCCCATGCCGATGATGCCAAGGCGCGCCAGCGCCACCGGCCCGGCAAGGCGCAGCAGATCGATGGCGTATGGGCGGGAGGCTCGCATTGGGGGCGCGGGTTTAGCCGAGGGGGCCGAGTCGGTCGAGCACGGAAACGACCGGCCCACTTGACTTGTCGCCAGCCTCCCCGGCCTCATCGGTCGCATGAGTTCGCCCCCGCCAGAAGACCAATTGGGCTCCATCGTTACCGCCATGGCGCATACGTGGCGCCTGTTGCGCCGCGACCCGGGATTGGCGGCGCAGCAAGCGGGTGAAATCCTGAAAGTCGCGCCCGCTCATGCCGAAGCGCACTTCGCGCTTGGCATGGCGCACGCGGCGCAGGGCGACCACGCGGCTGCCGTCACGAGCCTGCGCCGCGCCACCGAACTCGATGGATCCGTCAGCAAGGTTTGGCGCGCGCTTGGCGACCAGCTGACATTGCTTGAGGAAACGGAGGCGGCTGACGCCGCCTACGCACAATCCATCCGCACCGGGGTGAACGATCCGCGCCTCATGAGCGCTGCCGTCGCGCTATGCGAAGGAAAGCTCGCCGTCGCTGAACAAGCGCTGCGCACCCATCTCAAGCAAAACCCCACCGATCCTGCAGCTATCCGCATGCTGGCCGAGGTGGCCGCGCGCCTGGGACGCTTTGAGGATGCGGAAATCCTGCTGCGCCGCTGCCTTGAGCTTGCCCCTGGCTTCACCGCCGCACGTCACAATTACGCGCTCGTCCTGCATCGTCAGAGCAAGTCAGCCGAAGCGCTGCCGCAGATTGATCTTCTGCTTCAGAACGATCCCGACAATCCCAGTTATCGCTTCCTCAAAGCCGCGGCGCTGACGCGGATCGGCGAATACGAAGCCGCCATTGCGATCTATCGCGCCATCCTTCAAGAGCATCCGGACAATGTCCGCGGCTGGCTCAGCCTCGGGCACGCCTGCAAGACAGCTGGGCAAACCGCGGAGAGCATCGAAGCCTATCGCCGCTGCACCACGCTGAACCCGGTGTTCGGCGAAGCGTATTGGAGCCTCGCCAACACCAAGACCTATCGCTTCGACGAAGCGGCTATCGCGGCGATGCGCGCGGCGTTGCAGCGCCGTGATGCGACAGACGAAGATCGCCTGCATTTGCACTACGCTCTCGGCAAGGCGTTCGAAGATTCCGGCCAATATGCTCAATCGTTCGAGCACTACGCCGAAGGCGCCAGACTTAGGCGCTCCGCGCTCGCTTACGACGCGGCAGAGAACACTGAGTTCACCGACCGCCTGATCCGCTTCTTCACGCCGGATGTGTTCGCCGCGAGAAAGGGGCAAGGCGCGCAGGAAGCCGACCCGATCTTCATCGTCGGCCTCCCACGCTCCGGCTCCACCTTGCTTGAGCAGATCCTGTCGAGTCATTCCGCTGTCGAAGGCACAATGGAATTGCCTGACATTCTGATGCTCGCGCGGCGCATCGGCGGCGGCAGAAGCCGGAGCGATCTCTATCCCGAAGCCATCGCAGACCTGCCCCCCGCAGCACTGCAGGACTTGGGCGAGGAGTATCTCGCGCGCACCCGCGTGCAGCGGAAAACCGGCCGTCCCTTCTTCATCGACAAGATGCCGAACAACTTCCAGCACCTCGGCCTGATCGCGCTGATCTTACCTAACGCAAAGCTGATCGACGCACGGCGTCACCCGATGGCCGCTTGCTTCTCCTCGTTCAAGCAGCACTTCGCCCGCGGCCAATCCTTCAGCTATGACCTTAGGGAGCTTGGCCGCTATTACCGCGATTACGTGCGTTTGATGGATCATTACGATTCCGCACTGGCCGGGCGGGTGCATCGAGTGTGGTACGAAAACATGATCGACGCGCCAGAACGAGAAATTCGCGCGCTATTGGCCTTTTGCGGCTTGCCATTCGAGCCGGCTTGCCTTGAATTTCACAGGAACACGCGCGCTGTACGCACCGCCAGTTCAGAACAGGTGCGCCAGCCGCTCTATCGAGATGCGGTCGAGCAATGGCGCAATTTCGAGCCATGGCTCGGCCCGCTCAAAGAGGCGCTCGGTCCCGACCTCGCGGGGCCCTGACGCTGATCGGGGGCCGAATGAAAAAGAGCAACGCCGGGCGATTCAGCTGGAACGCCCTTCTGTTCATGACCACCGCGCTCACGGGCGGCGGCGCCGCAACCGCGGCGCTCGCTCAGGACACTGGCGTGGAGGAGGTCATCGTCACCGCCACGAAGCGGGCTGAAAACCTGCAAGACGTACCGATCAGCGTGCAAGCGATCGGCGGCGAACGGCTCGATCAGCTGAACATCACCGATTTCGAAGGCTACGCGCAGCACCTGCCGACGCTGTCTTATTCGCCGAGCTATGGCCCCGGCTACAATCGCCCGTTCATGCGCGGCGTGGCCAGCGGCGAGAACGGCAACCACTCAGGCTCGATGCCGAGCGTCGGCACCTACCTCGACGAACAGCCGATCACAACCATCACCGGCAATCTCGACCTGCACCTCTACGACGTCGCGCGCGTTGAAGTGCTGGCCGGCCCGCAAGGCACGCTTTACGGCGCAAGCTCGCAAGCGGGGACGGTGCGGATCATCACCAACCGGCCCGACACCGACGAATTCACCGCCGCCTTCGATCTCGAAGCCGACGCCGTCCATGACGGCGGCATCGGCGAGTCGGGTCAGGGCTACGTCAACATTCCGATCTCGAACCGCGCTGCCGTGCGCATCGTCGGCTGGGCGGAGCATCAGGACGGCTACATCGACAACCGCCCGGGCACACGCCTCTATCCGACGTCCGGCGTCTTGGACAACAATAGCGACGTCGCCGAGGACAATTACAACACTGTCGACACCGTCGGCGCGCGCGCTGCACTCGGCATCGATCTCAACGAAAACTGGACCGTCACGCCGCAGATCATGGCGCAGCGCCAAGAGACGAACGGCGTCTTCGCGCAACAGCCAAGCGTGGGCGATCTCGCCGTCATGCACTGGTTCCCGGAGTGGAATCACGACGAGTGGATTCAAGGCGCGCTGACGATCGAAGGCAGCATCAGCAATTTCGATATCGTGTTCGCCGCATCGCAACTCAGCCGCGATGTCGATTCCAACCAGGACTACGCCGATTACGGCTATTTCTACGACACCCTGGTCGGCTCGGGCAGCTACTTCACCGATAACGCCTTCAACCCGATCAATCCTGCTCAACAGGTCGAAGGCCGCGATCATTATGATCGCAGCACTTACGAGGCGCGCATTGCCTCGCCGGCCCAGAACCGCCTGCGCTTCATCGCCGGCGCGTTCTTCCAGCATTCGGAACACAACATCCATCAGCGTTACGTCATTGAAGGCTTCAATGATGCGCACGAGGTGACCGGCTGGCGAGATACGATCTGGCTCACCGAGCAGCTTCGCACCGATGAAGAGACCGCGGTGTTCGGCGAGCTTTCTTACGACATTACCGACCGCCTAACCGGCACGGTCGGCACGCGTGTTTTCCATACGGAAAACTCACTGCGCGGCTATTTCGGCTTCAACGATACCTTCGCCGCCTTCTACGGGCTCGACCCAGATTATCCGGGCGAGCAAACCTGCATTGGCCCGCCCAGCGTAGGCGGCGAGCCCTGCACCAATCTCGACAAATCAACGGACGAAGACGGCCAGCTCTACCGCGCCAATCTGGAATACCGCATCGACGACGACCGCATGGTGTACGCCACCTATTCGGAAGGCTTCCGTCCAGGCGGCATCAACCGGCGCGGCACGCTGCCCCCGTATGCTGCCGACTATCTCGATAATTACGAGGTCGGCTGGAAAACCGATTGGGCCGACGGGCGCTTGCGCTGGAATGGCGCGATCTTCCACGAAGTCTGGAAGGACTTCCAATTCGCCTTCCTCGGCGCCAACGGTCTGACCGAAATTCAGAACGCGGGCGACGCTGAGATCAACGGCATCGAAACGGACCTCGTGTGGGCGCCTGCAGAAGGGCTCTCCATTACCGCCGCCGGGACTTGGCTCGACAGTGAACTGACGAGCGCGGAGATCGTCGACACCGTGGCGGGAACGCAGCTTCCCGTCGCACCGGACCTCAAGCTTGACTTCACGGCGCGCTATGAGTTCCCGCTCGGCGCCTGGGAGGCGTTCGTACAGGGCGGCGCATCCTATGTCGGCGAACGCAGCATCGACATCCGGCAAACCGAAGCCGCGCTCATCGGCACGCTCGACGCCTACTGGACCGCTGACGTTTCCGCCGGCGTGGAGCGCGACGGATGGCGACTCTCAGCGTTCATCGACAACATCTTCGATGAGCGCGGCGTCACCGGCCGCTATACGGAGTGCGCGATCACCACCTGCGCCGGCGAGCCGTACGATGTCGTCATCAGGCCGCTCAACGGCGGCGTGCGGGTGGGGCGGCGGTTCTAAGCGGCGTTCACGTCGCTAGGCCTCACCGTCGCGGTAACGTGCTCGCGCAGCATTTGCTCGACGAGCTTGCGGGCGTGGTCGGGTGGTTTGCCGACCTGCTCCGAGAAGGCGCGGCCGAATAGGCCCGCCCCCATAGCCATGACGACGCTGACGAGCACAAGATCGTTGGCGTCGTCGGTGCTCATGCCTCCACGCGAGGTGCGCTGCTCAACCACGCGGCGCACGGCATCGCCGACGACGGTCATGCGCCGCCACTCACCGGTCAGCTGCAGCCAAGCCGCGAGCCGCGCCGCTCCGCGGGTTTCGAACACTTCGAACAGCGCCTCGACCCCAGCCGAGGCTTGCACCGGCGCATCGTTCGCGTAGGAGCCCAGCGCCAACACCTTGGCGACGAGCTGCCCGATCATCCGCTCCATCAACGCGGAATGGAGCCCTCCGATCGACCCGAAATGATGCAGCACGGTGGCGTTCACCACGCCCGACGCGGCGGCCACATCCACCAGCTTGAGCGAAAGCGGACCCTCTTCGATCAACAGGCGCTCCGCCGCCGCGAGGATGTGCTCGCGCGCCTCCTCCAATGGCCTGCGGACCCGGGTTCGGCTGTTCTTTGCTGTTGACATTTTTGTCGATAGAGCCGACCGAAAGCCTCAAGGCAAGCCTTTCGCGCAGGTCGATCCCATGTCCGTGAAATCAACCCCCGCCGATGTGAGCGTCCCCCCGCGCGACATCCATTTCGATGTTTCGCAGGCTCGCGAGGGCCATTGGATGGGCGGCGACCCGGTGGGCACCGCCGTTTTCAATGCGATGTCGCTCACCTTCCCCGATGGCGAGCGCATGTTCATCGACGCGGTGCGCCATTATCGCGGCGAGGTCACCGGCAAGCTGGCCGAGGATGTGAAGGGCTTCATCGCGCAGGAAGCGATCCATTCGCGCGAGCATCACCAGCTCAATCAGCTGATCGACCGCAGCCGCTATCCGGTCGACGAGATCGAACACGAAATCCGCGAACGCGTCGCCTTTTCGCGCTCACGCGGGCCGATGCGGATGCTGATCGCCACCATCGCGCTTGAGCACTTCACGGCCATGATGGCCGAAGCGCATGCACGTCATCGCAACCTATTCGAGCACGTGGCGCCGGATATCGAACGCATGTGGCGCTGGCATGCGGTGGAAGAGACCGAACACAAGGCGGTCGCGTACGATGTGTTCCTGCATGCGACGCGGCACTGGCCGGCATGGCGGCGCTATTTCCGCCGCACCTTGGCGATGGCGCTGATCACCTTCTTCTTCACCAAGAACATCACCCACTACGCGGCGCGCCTGTTGGAAGCCGACGGCTATTCCTACAAGGACGCGGTGAAGGCCGTGAAAGGCTATGTCTGGCGCAAGCCCGGCCTGTTCTCCCGCAACGCCAAGACCTATTTCGCCTGGTACAGACCCGGCTTCCATCCGTGGGACGACGACAATCGCGGCATGGTCGCCGACTGGAAGGCTGAGTTCGACAAGGCGATAGCGGCGCGCTGAACTCAGGCGGTGGCCAGTTCCGTGTGGCCGAAGCCCTGGCTGTAATCGAGCACGGAGACGATCTCCGGATCGACGCAGAACAGCGCCATTTCCACATCGTCGCTCTTCACGAACTGCCCGATCTGCGGGAACTTCTCGACCATGAGCGTGAAGATGCGCTGCATTTCGCCTGCGTCCGTAACGCGGCGCGCATGCCCTGCCAGCGAAACGCCGCGGATCGCCTCCCAGGTTTTGTAGGGCGCGTTCACCGTCATCGAGACGCGCGGATCGCGCGTGATGTTCTGCGTCTTCTGCGACTTCGACCACGTGCCGAAGTAAATCTTCAGGCCGTCATTGACGAAGCTGACCGTGGTGGCTTGCGGCCACCCATCCGCCCTCACCGTCGCGACGGTAAGATCATCGGCGGCGTCGAGAATGGAAACGATCTGGTCGCGTTGAGCGGGTGTGAGCACGGCAGCCTCCAACAGCCGCCATGCTTGAACCAGGTTTCGCTGCGGGCCTTGAGCCAGCGCAATTAGCCGCGCGCGCCGCTATTCTCCAGCACGTCTTCCCATGTGCGCAGGCCCGAGCGCTGCGCGTTGACGAGCACCGCCATGTTGCCGGGCGGGTGCTTGTTATCGAGCATTTTCTCGTGTGCGTCCGGGATCTTGTCCCACGGGAACACTTCGCTCATGGCCGGGTCGATGCGGCGATCGATCACCAGCTGGTTGGCCTGAGCCGCGTGATAGAGGTGCGCGAAGTGCGAGCCCTGCACCCGCTTCTGCCGCATCCACAGGAAGCGCGCATCCATGGTGAGATTATAGCCCGTCGTGCCGGCGCAGATCACCACCATGCCGCCGCGCTTACACACCAGCACCGAGACCGGGAATGTCTGCTCGCCGGGGTGCTCGAACACGATGTCGACGTCTTTGCCGCCGGTGATTTCCCAGATCGCTTTGCCGAACTTGCGGCTCTCTTTCATGTAATCGCCGAATTCGGGGCCGTTCACCTTCGGCAATTGCCCCCAGCAATTGAAGTCCTTGCGGTTTAGGACGGCTTTCGCGCCCATCGACAGCACGTAGTCCTTCTTGCTCTCGTCGGAGACGACACCGATCGCGTGTGCGCCCGATACTGCGCAAAGCTGCGTCGCGAACACGCCGAGGCCGCCTGAAGCGCCCCACACCAGCACGTTCTGGCCGGGCCGCAGCACGTTCGGACGCCAGCCGAACAGCATCCGGTAGGCAGTCGCGAGCGTGAGCGTGTAGCACGCGCTCTCTTCCCAAGTGAGGTGCTGGGGCCGCGGCATCATCTGCCGCGCCTGCACCTTGCAGAACTGCGCGAACGAACCGTCGGTGGTTTCGTAGCCCCAAATGCGCTGGCTCGGCGAGAACATCGGGTCGCCGCCATTGCATTCTTCGTCGTCGCCATCGTCTTGATTGCAGTGGATGACGACTTCATCGCCCGGCTTCCAACGCTTCACTTTGGAACCAACTGCCCAGACGATGCCCGCTGCGTCCGAGCCCGCCACGTGATAGGGCTGCTTGTGCACATCGAGCACGCTCATCGGCTCGCCCAGCGCCGCCCACACACCGTTGTAATTCACGCCCGCAGCCATCACGAGCACCAGCGCCTCGTCCTCGCCGACTTCCGGCACCGGCACCTGCTCCAGCTGCATCGCCTTCAGCGGCCGGCCATGCCGCTCTTTACGGATGGCCCAGGCCCACATCATTTTCGGCACGTGGTACAGCGGCGGAATCTCGCCAATCGCGTAAATGTCCTTCACGGACTTCAGGTTGGCCTGAGCCATGGCTCCCTCGCCTTGATTTATGCTGCAATGCACAATGCCAGCAATCTGGTCCTCGTCAATGGCGTCACCGTGGGTGAGCCAGGCCTCATCTCCACCCGCGATGCACACGCCGCAGTTCAGCATCGCGCATGCCGCGAAGATCTCTGCTAACGTTACGATAACAGCGCGGCTCGATCCGGGCTGCGCCCAGCGCATGGAGGGTTCGCATGGACCTGCAGTCGCTCTTGATCCTTCTCATCATTGGCCTGATCGCCGGTTGGCTCGCTGGCGTGATCGTCAAGGGCTTCGGCCTCGGCCTTGTGGGCAACATGGCCGTCGGCGTCGTCGGAGCATTCCTCGCCGGCTGGCTGCTGCCCACGCTCGGCGTCGGATTTAGCCTCGGCAACCCGATCATCACCTCTATCGTCTACGCGACGATCGGCGCCGTGATCCTTCTTCTCCTGCTCGGGCTCGTGCGCCGGGCGAGCTAGACGCCTTCCCGTCGCGCTTCCGGGCAGCTCCTTCTTGCAGTGCAGCATGAAGTGCTGTTCGGTGGCGCGACGATGAACGCATTCCAACACGCCCCCGATCCGGCCTGGATCTTCCGCACCTATGCCGGCCACTCGACGCCTGCGGAGTCGAACAAGCTCTACCGGGCCAATCTGGCCAAGGGGCAAACCGGCCTTTCGGTGGCGTTCGATCTGCCAACCCAGACCGGCTACGACAGCGACCACATCCTGGCGCGCGGCGAGGTCGGCAAGGTCGGCGTGCCCGTTGGCCATCTCGGCGACATGCGCGCGCTGTTCGACGGCATTCCGCTCGAACAGATGAACACCTCGATGACGATCAATGCGCCGGCGGCCTGGCTGCTGGCGCTCTATGTATCGCTCGCGCAGGAGCAAGGCGCCGACCCGAAGAAGCTCACCGGCACGACGCAGAACGACATCCTCAAGGAATATCTCTCGCGCGGCACCTACATCTTCCCGCCCGCGCCGAGCCTGAAGCTCACCGCCGACACCATCGCCTGGAGCCTCGACACGATTCCGAAGTGGAATCCGATGAACGTGTGCTCCTATCACCTGCAGGAAGCTGGCGCGACGCCGGAACAGGAACTCGCCTTCGCGCTTGCCGCAGCAATCGCCGTGCTTGATGAGGTGAAAGCGCGCGGCGAAGTGGCGCCCGAGCGCTTCGCGCTCGTGTTCAGCCGCATCTCCTTCTTCGTCAACGCGGGCCTGCGCTTCGTCACCGAGCTCAGCAAGATGCGCGCGTTCGTGACGCTGTGGGACGAAATCGGCCGCGAGCGCTATGGCGTCGACGACGAGAAGGCGCGCCGCTTCCGCTATGGCGTGCAGGTCAATTCGCTCGGCCTTACCGAGCAACAGGCGGAAAACAACGTCTACCGCATTCTGCTCGAAACGCTCGCCGTCACGCTGTCCAAGGACGCGCGTGCGCGCGCGGTGCAGCTGCCGGCCTGGAACGAGGCGCTCGGCCTGCCGCGGCCCTGGGACCAGCAATGGTCACTGCGCATGCAGCAAATTCTCGCCTATGAGACCGACCTGCTCGAATACGAAGACATCTTCGACGGCTCGAAGGTCATCGGCGCCAAGGTGGCGCAACTGATCGAGGGCGCGCGCGCGGAACTGAAGTGCATCGAGCGCCTGGGCGGCGCAGCTGCTGCACTGGAACACATGAAGGCGGCGCTGGTGGAATCCAACCGCCGCCGGGTCGAGCAGATCGAAAGCGGCGCGCAGAAGGTGATCGGCGTCAACGCCTACATCGAAGCCGAACCCTCGCCGCTCGAAGCCGGCGAGAAGAATATTCAGACCGTCGATCTCGCTGTCGAAGCCGAGCAGATAGCACGGCTGAAGGCGTGGCGCAGCGCGCGCGACAAGGGCGCCGTCGAGACCGCACTGGCGCAGCTGGAAGCCGACGCCCGCGCCGACGCCAACATCATGCCGGCTTCGCTGGCCGCAGCCAAAGCCGGCGTCACCACCGGCGAGTGGGCGGCAACCCTGCGCAAGGTCTATGGCGAATATCGCGGCCCCACTGGCGTTGCGCTCGTGATCGAAAGCAGCGGCGAAGACGTCGATGCAGTGAAGCGCGACGTCGAAGCGCTGAGCGAAAGGCTAGGCCGCCAGCTCACCTTCCTGGTCGGCAAGCCGGGCCTCGACGGCCATTCCAACGGCGCCGAGCAGATCGCAGCACGCGCACGCGCGGTCGGCATGGACGCCATCTATGAAGGCATTCGCTTGACGCCGGCCGAGATTGTCGCCGCCGCGAAGGAGAAGAAGGCGCACGCTGTCGGCCTGTCAATCCTCTCCGGCTCGCACCTCGATCTGGTGCAGGAAGTGGTGCGCCTGATGCGCGCCGAGGGGCTGGAAAACGTACCGCTCGTCGTCGGCGGCATCATTCCCCCGCCCGACGCATTGGCTTTGCGGCAAATGGGCGTCGCCGGCGTTTACACGCCGAAAGACTTCAAAATCACCGGCATCATGGCCGACGTCGTGAAACTCGTCGCCGCGCGGACATGAGCCGAATTGTCCAACCCGCCGGCACACGCGGTAGCCTTAAGTGGATTCAACGTGCGGTGAACGAGCGGCCAGAGGTTCTTGACGCGCCGCTTATTGAAGCCACAGGCGCACGCGCAGTGGAGTGGCGCTCGCCGCTCGCCGCCGACCAGTTCGCTGAGTATCGTGACGCTTCATTTCTAACACTTGTGGGCGCGGGCGACGTCGTTGCAAGCCTCGCCGAGTTCTGGCCCCAGCGCGGCCCGCAATGGGATGCGCTGGCCGTCTCGGACCGCAACGACATCCTGCTCATTGAAGCGAAGGCGCACATTGCAGAAATGCTGTCGCCAGCCACGCAAGCGAGGGAAACATCGCGAGAACGGATCAATATCGCCTTGCGTGCCACAGCAGAGGCGCTCGGCGCTGCACCAAGAGCACCTTGGAGCGAGGTGTTCTTCCAACTCGCAAACCGCTTGGCGCATCTGTGGTTCTTACGCAGCGCGGGGTTGCCGGCTTGGCTCGTCCTTGTGAATTTTGTCGGCGACAAAGATATGGGCGGGCCACACCGCGCGCGCGAATGGGAGGCTGCCTATCAAGTCGCCTTTCATGTGATGGGACTTCCGGCAAGGCACGCTTTGTCCAAATGGATCGTTCACCTTCATCCAGATGTCAGTGAGTTCGATTGACACCGCGCGACATTGATCTCGCCACCATCACCACGTGGCCGGCTGCGGTCACTGAACAGCATGACGGCTGGGTTTACCTCGCCGCGGGCGGCGTAACTGGGCGCGTCAATGCGGTGTGGCCGCTCGATTGGCGCGGCGCTGCGCTGGATCGCGCCATCGATCACGCCGAGGCCTGGTACGCAGCGCGCGGCCTGCCGCCGCGTTTCAAGCTCACCGACGGCGCTTACGCGCCGGCCGAACTGCCAGCGGCGCTGCAGGCGCGGGGTTATGCGCCGGTGATGCCGACGCTGATCATGACAGCGCCCGTCTCGCCCGCAGCGGCGCCGGCGGAGGTGCTGATCTCCGCCACGATGCCCGCCGCCTTCGATGCGGTCTTGCACGAAACGGCCAAGGACGAGTCCGAATATGACGAACGCCACAGCATCGCCATGCGCGCCCCGCAGCCGGCGGCGTTCGCGCTGATCGAACAGAATGGCCGCGCCATGGCGATCGGTATGGCCGCAGCGAGCGGCGACCTCGCCGGCATCTTCCTGATGCGCACCGCGCCCGAAGCGCGCCGTCAAGGCTTGGCGCGGCGCATCTTCCGCGCGCTGATGGCGCAGTGCGCGGCGTGGGGCGCGCGCACGGCGTTTCTGCAAGTCGATGCGGACAATGCTTCCGCCATCGCTCTTTACGAAAGCGAAGGCTTCTCACGCCTTTCCACCTATTGCTTCTGGCGCAAACCTTAAGCGGAGCGCGCGGCCTGCACAAAGCGCGTCATCGCGCCGGCGCCGACGAGCGGAGCGAAGAACGGCACGATCGAGCAAGCAAGGCCGATGGCGAACACGGCCAGCGCGTTGCGCTTGCGCAGCGCCACCGCCTCCGCGTACGGGATGTGGCGCACCGCCGCGACCGTCGAATATTCTCGCCCCATCAGGAAGCCATTGAGGCCATAGAACACAATCGCATTGAGGCCGGGCACGAAATAGAGCGGGATGACGATGAGATTGAGCAGCAGCGCGGGCGCGGCGATGCGCGCCGCGTTCGCCAGCGCTTCCAGCAACGGCACCTTGCGCGCAACCGGCGCGCCAATTGCCTTCTCGGTGCGTTCAGCCGCCACGTCGAACAGAAACCCGCCCACCAGCATCGACACCGCTGGCGAAATCGCGATCGCCAACACCACCACCGCGACGCTCGCCATGAACTCGCCAAACGTCGAGACATTGGCGAGCCAACCGGCGCCGTTCGGGATCATCGGCACCACGTAGCGGATCAGCGCCCATGCCGCGGCGCCCGTCAGCGTGGCCGCCACGGCAAGGTTGAGCAGCGCCAGCAGCGTCAGGCGCCCGAAGATGACGTCTTTCAAGCCACTGAGGATCGCGGTCATCGCCCGCATCCAGCCCTCCTGCCGCTTCCTGCTTGACGCCAGATAGAACGCTCATCAGCTTCGCGCCAAGGAGATTTACCGATGGACGAAACCGCCGAGCCCCAAAGCCATTCCTGGCGCTATGAGGCGCTGGAATGGCTGAAAACGCTCGCTGGCGCGTTCATGGCCTATGTCGCCTTCACCACGGTTGCGTTCGCGCAGTTCGAAATCCCGTCCGAAAGCATGGTCCCGCACCTCGAAGTCGGCGACCGCGTCACCGTCTCGAAATACGCCTACGGCTACAGCCGCTACTCGCTGCCGTTCGGCATCGGCCGGGCTCTGCCGGCTGGCGAACACCGCTTGTTCGAGAACCTGCCGCGCCGCGGCGATGTTGTCGTGTTCATTCATCCGCGCTCAGGCGAAACGCTGATCAAGCGCGCTATCGGTTTGCCGGGCGACACGATCGAGGTGCGCGGCGGCGCCCTCTTCATCAATGGCGAACCCGCCGAAACGACAGAACCGCAACTGATCGTCCGCCGCGCCTATCCCAGCACGCGCCAATGGGCGCAGCGTTATGATGAAACGCTGCCGGGCGGCGTCACGCACGCGGTGCTCAACCTCACCGACCACGGCGATCTCGACAATTTCGGCCCGTACGTCGTGCCCGCGGACCATGTGTTCTTCATGGGCGACAACCGCGACAACTCGCTCGACAGCCGCTGGCAAGGCATGGGCCCGGTGCCGGTCGAAAACCTGATCGGCCGCGCTGAACTCATCTATGCGACACGCGTCGACGCCTGCGCGCGCGACGGCACCATCAATTGCACGATGGAGCGCTGGCTGCGCCCGCTGCACCTCTAAGCGTTAGGCGCTCGTCTTCACTGGCGCCGGCGCGCCTCGCGTGCGCTGCACGACGAAGAGGCCCGCAAGGATCAGCGCCGCGCCGCCGAGCGCGAGCGGTCCCAGTTCCTCGCCAAACAGGATCCAGGACAGCACCGCCGCCGCCAGCGGCTGCATCCACAGCAACACGGTTGAGACAAGGATTGGCAAACGGCCAACGCCATAAGCGATCAGCCCCTGTCCGCCCACCTGGGTGACAAGACCAAGCCCGGCGACGATCAGCCAACCGCGCAGCGAATGCGGCAAAAGCTGTTCCTGCAACAGCAAAGCCAGCGCAAAAGTCACCGCGACACCGCTGACGCCGGCCCAGAACATCACCCCGCCGACGCCGACGCGTTTGCCGATCGAACGCAGCATCAGCAGGTAGGCCGCGTAGCCCAGCGCCGAGCCAAGCGCCATCAGGTCGCCGACCCAGCCCTGCTCACCCCCGCCTGGCCCTTCGCCATGGTGCGAGCGCCCGATCGCGAGCAGCACCGCCCCGCTCAAGGCGATCAAGCCGCCAAGCAGCACGCCGCTGGCGATGCGTTCTTTCAACAGGACCCAGCCGAACAGCGCCGCGAAGATCGGCGTCATATTCGTGAGCAGCGTCGCATTGGCGACGGTGGTCTTGGTCAGCGAGGCGGCCCAGAGGCTGAGTTCGAGCGCGAAGAAAACGCCGGCGATCAGCAGAAGGCGCGTGTCACGCCCGCTCGTCGGTCGCTCGCGCGACGCCATCAGGCCCAAAATCGGCAGCGCGAAAATGTAGCGCCACATATTGGTGGCCACCGGGGGCAGGTCCGAAAGGCGGATGCCGATCGGGGCGAGCCCGATCAGGGTGGCGCCCAAGAGGACGGCCAGCGCAGCCCTGCCGTTCATGCCCGTCCCGCCTCGCGTTCAGCGCTCAATAGAGCCGAGGCCAATGCGCGTTTTGGCGCCGGAGGGCAACCGTCACGGCGCGGTCGCCGCCGCAGACCCGACTCGCCGGGCCCCGCCCGGCGAGATTCGCCGCCGCCCCACCGCTCCGGATGAAAATTATCGGCCCAAGGGCGCCGGCGGGCGTCTCCGCCAACCGTAAACGGCGCCTTCCGAATAGGGCGAAATGAGGCAGGATTGGCCGCGTTTTTCTTGGTTAACGGGGCCTTCGGCGCCGCCCCTTATCAACAGCTTGCCCCCGGAAAAATGAGCCGGAAGACGGGTTCTCCATTGACCCACCCTTAACCAGTGGCATCACTATATCTAGCTGATCAAGGCGACGGGACCACAAGGGATCGTGGTCTGCGCCGGGACCGAGTCTAGTTAACACGAGACTAAACAGGGGCGGATGTAATGCAGGCACGCGCGGAAAAAGCGGGGGTTCACCGGATGGGCGAGGTCCATCGCGGCAAGCCTAAACCTCTGCGTCCGCTGAAGGTGGTCGACAAGGTCGTTACGGACCCGAGCCGCGACGCGTTGCTGACGGAGTTCGGCAAGACAACGCTGACCGATCGCTACCTGCTTCCCGGCGAGTCCTATCAGGACATGTTCGCGCGCGTCGCCACCGCGTTCGCCGATGACATCGGCCACGCGCAGCGCATCTATGACTACATCTCCAAGCTCTGGTTCATGCCGGCGACGCCGGTGCTGTCGAACGGCGGCGCCGAGCGCGGTCTGCCGATCTCGTGCTTCCTCAACGCCGTCGGCGATTCACTCGACGGCATCATGGACACCTGGAACGAGAACGTGTGGCTCGCCTCCAATGGCGGCGGCATCGGCACCTATTGGGGCGGCGTCCGTTCCATTGGCGAAAAGGTCGGCCAGAACGGGCAAACCTCCGGCATCATTCCGTTCATCCGCGTGATGGACTCGCTGACGCTGGCGATCAGCCAAGGTTCGCTGCGCCGCGGCTCTGCGGCTGTCTATCTCGACGTGCATCACCCCGAGATTGAGGAATTCCTCGAAATCCGGAAGGCGGCAGGCGATTTCAACCGCAAAAGCCTCAACCTCCACCACGGCATCAACATCACCGACGAATTCATGATCGCGGTGCGCGATGATCTGCCGTTCGCGCTGCGCTCGCCGAAGAACCAAGAGCCGCTCAAGCACGTGAACGCGCGCAAGCTGTGGCAGAAGATCATCGAGCTGCGCCTGCAAACCGGCGAGCCCTACATCATCTTCTCCGACACCGTGAACAAGGCGATGCCGAGCCACCAGAAGAAGCTCGGCCTGAAGGTGCGCCAGTCGAACCTGTGCTCGGAGATCATGCTGCACACCGGCATGGATCATAACGGGCGCGAGCGCACCGCCGTGTGCTGTCTCTCCTCGCTCAACGCCGAAACGTTCGATCAGTGGGAAAAGGAGCCGGACTTCCTCGAAGACGTGTTCCGCTTCCTCGACAACGTGCTGCAGGACTTCATCGAGCGTGCGCCGCCGGAAATGGAACGGGCGATCTACGCCGCCATGCGAGAGCGTTCAGTGGGCCTTGGGCTGATGGGCTTCCACTCCTTCCTGCAAAAGCAAGGCGTGCCGATCGAGTCGGCGATGGCGAAGGTGTGGAACAACCGCATCTTCCGTCACATCCGCCGCGGCGCCGACGCTGCCTCAGTGAAGCTGGCGCAAGAGCGCGGCGCCTGCCCGGACGCGGCCGAACAAGGCGTGATGGCGCGCTTCTCGCACAAACTGGCGATCGCGCCGACGGCCTCGATCTCGATCATCTGCGGGGGCACCTCCGCCGGTGTCGAGCCGATCCCGGCCAACATCTACACGCATAAGACGCTGTCCGGTTCGTTCGCGGTGAAGAACCCCTATCTCGAGCAAGTGCTCGAAGAGAAGGGCAAGAACACCGAGAGCGTCTGGTCTTCGATCCTGAAGAACGAAGGCTCGGTGCAGCACCTCGACTTCCTCAGCGACGATGAGAAGGCGGTGTTCAAGACCGCGTTCGAAATCGATCAGCGCTGGATCGTCGAACTCGCCGCCGACCGCACGCCGCTGATCTGCCAATCGCAATCGCTCAACATCTTCCTGCCGGGCGATGTCGATAAATGGGATCTGCACATGCTGCACTGGATGGCGTGGGAGCGCGGCATGAAGAGCCTCTATTATTGCCGCTCCAAGAGCGTGCAGCGCGCGGGCTTCGCCGGTGAAGAAACGAAAACCGAGGCCGAAGCGCCGATGCAGATGACGGAAAAGACCGACTACGAAGAATGTCTCGCGTGCCAGTAGCGCGCTGAATTTGAACTTGGGTTGGAAGTAGCACCTCATCGGGCGCGGGACGGGACAGGTTCCGCGCCCTTTGCTTTTCCCCCGTCTCATCACGGACGCAAATATCCGCCTCAAATCCGGCGCTTGGCTGAACGCGTGGACACATCATCGCCCGCGCGCTATGCGCAATCGGGTCAAGGAGGCGCGCCATGCTGCGTAAGATTGTTGCCGTGATTGCACTGGGCGCGTTGGCCGCCTGCGGACAACCCACCGCCACCGAAGAGAGCGCCCCCGCCCCCACAGCGACCGTGGCGGACGAGCAGGCCGATCCTGCCGCGGTCCCATCGGAACCG
>JAEUMR010000016.1 GCA_016791385.1 Hyphomonadaceae bacterium | reverse complement strand
CTTGTTGATGCCCTCGACCAGCTCGGCGATCGCGGTCGGCTGATCGCCGGCAGGCTCGTAATCGCTGACCAGCTTGAAGCGCTTGCCGCCTTCCAGCTTCTCCCACGCGCGCTGCGGCCGGTGCGGCATCCACAGCGCCGCCTTGGTGTCGAAGGTCGCGGACGCCTCGGCGACGCCGGGCGGGGGAGTGCGGGTGCGTGGCATGCGAACAAAGTAGGAAGCCGCCGCCGCGAACGCCAGCGCGAAGCGAGCCGCAAAACGGTCGCTGTTCCGGCGCCGTTGGCCGTGTAAGTTCCGGCCATGGCCGATTTGCGGGACGTCTTCATTACCGGTGCGGGGGCGTTTCTACCCGGACCGCCGGTCGGCAACGACCAGATGGAAGATCATCTCGGCCGCGTGCATGGCCGCGACAGCCTGCTCGGCAAGCGCGCGCTGCGCTGGAACGGCGTCGAGAGCCGCCACTACGCGATGGCGCCCGACGGCAGCATCAGCCACAGCAACGCGCAGATGTGCGCCAACGCGGTGCGCGCGGCGCTCGAAGACGCTCGGCTCGATGCGAAGGCGCTGTCGTTCCTCGCCGCGGCGACGACGCAGGGCGATTATTTCGTGCCGGGCCATGCCGCGGCCGTGCACGCCGAGCTTGGCGCGCGGCCGATGGAGATCGCCAGCTTTCAGTCGGTGTGCGGCTCGTCGCTGATGGCGGCGAAGGCGGCCTGGCTCAATGTGCGCGCGGGCGAGCACGATGTGGCCGCCGCGTGTGCGGGCGAGTTCTCCTCGCGCTGGTTCAGGCCGAGCTTCTACGAAGGCACGGCGCTGTGCGACGAGAAGGGCCGGGTGCGGCCGGAAGCGGATTTCCTGCGCTTCACGCTGTCGGACGGCGCCGGCGCCGCGGTGATGGAGCCCAAGCCGAAGCCGGACGGGCTATCGCTGAAGATTGCGCTGATCGATGTCGTCTCACTGGCGGACCGTTTCGATCCGTGCATGTGGGCGGGCGCGCCGATCGCGACGCGCGCGGATTTGACCACCTCATGGGCGCATTCCGGTCCGCGCGCTGCGCACGCGGCTGGCGCCATCGCGCTGTTGCAGGATTTCGAACTGCTGAAGCGCGTGATCCGTGCTTGGGTCGGGGTCTATCTGCAGAAGGTCGATGAGGGCCGCATCGTCCCTGGCGAGATCGATCATTGCCTGGTGCACTATTCGGCCAAGTCGCTGCGCGCCGAGATCGTGTCGCTGCTCGAAGACACAAGCGGCATGATCCCGGAAGAGAAGTGGCACTCGATCCTGCGCGAGAAGGGCAATATCGGCTCGGCCACGATCTGGGTGATGCTGGCCGACCTGCTGGCGAGCGGAAAGGTAAAGCGCGGCGACAAAGTGCTGTGCGTCGTGCCCGAGAGCGGACGCGCGCTGGTCGGCTTCATGGTGCTGGAGGCGGTATGAGCGATGATGTCGCCGACGTGCTGCGCAAGCTCACGGTCGTGTTCACCGAGTTCGAAGGGCGGCTGGAGCAGATGCCGCTGCTTCGCAAGCTGACGCGCGGGCGATTTGAGCTTGCCGATTACCAGGCGTTCCTGATCGGCCTGCGCCAGCAGGTGAAGGACGGCGCGCTATGGATGTCGCGCGCGGCCTCGAACATCGATGAAGCACATCTGGAGCTGCGCTCGCAGCTGATGCGCCACGCCGTCACCGAGCACCGCGACTTCCGTTTGCTCGAAGCAGACTACGTCGCCACCGGCGGCGCGCTTGAGACAATCCAGTCGGCGGAGAAGAATGTCGGTTCGGAGGCGCTGTCGGCCTGGATGTTTCACCGGGCTTCGCAACCGAATCCGTTCGATCTGTTGGGCGCGATGTGGATCATCGAGGGGCTGGGCTCGATCAAGGCGAAGGAATGGGGCAGGGCCGCGCAGGCGGCGCTGAACCTGCCGGACGAGGCTGTGCGCTTCCTGCTCTATCACGGCGACAACGATGTTGAGCACATCGGCGAATTCAAACAGATGCTGGCGATGGTGCTGCCCGATGCAGTGCTGGCGCAGCGGATCGTCAAGACTGCGCGCGTGACGGCGCGGCTCTATGCGTTGCAGATTGAGGAGATCACGGCTTGAACTGGCGCAGCATCGACGCCGCCGCATACGATCCCAAGGACCCCAATCCCTGGCTGGCGTTGCAGCTCGATCAGAGTCTGCCGATCGATGAGAGTGCGAAGGGGGCGCTGCTGCGCGGCGCGGCGTCGTGGTCGCGGCACTGGCTGTTCAACATCGCGCGGCCGTTCTTCTTCGTCTTCCTGCTGATCGCGAAAATTTTCCGCGGCGTCAGTCCGAGCTTTCCCAACATGAACACCAGCCTGCACCGGCTGATCTATTGGGGCCTGAAGACGTTCGCTTCGCCCGACTGCAATTATCTGATCCTGCGCCACTTCCATATCGGCACGGAGATCTTGGCCTTCATCAAGACCAATGCCGGCGCGCCCGATGTCGAGACCGTGCCGCTGCGGCCGCGCACGCTGAAGGATCTGGAAGACAACGTCTTCCTTCAGCACGACCTCAACATCTTCAATTTCATCATCCAGCTGAATCTCAGTTTGAAAAAGCAGGGACGCGAACTCGAACCGCCAGAGAAGCTCGACTTCTCGATGATCAGCGACGGGCCGTTCGATATCGAGCCAACCAAGAAGGGCCTGCTCAACATCATCGACGTGCAGACGGCGGTGGAGGCGTACACCCCGCTCTATGCGCTGCTGCTGCCGCGCAACGATTTCATCCGCGCCTCGAACTCGCTGCAGCTCGATGAGACCATCGCCATCTACCTCGCCCGGCTCTTAGGCACGGACTATCACCTGGCCTTCATCAAGAACGGCCACCCGATGGTGCCGCTGACGACACTACAGGCCGGCTACCGTCTGATGATGCACGGCCTCGATTGCGAAGGCCTGCACGGCTGGCTGCGCGAGATGAAGCGGCGCGGGGCGAGCACGCCGCAGGCGGCGGCGCTGGTGCGGTAGGGGCGGGGCCCCGGCGAGGTCAGCGCGAGGGCCGATCTCGCTGATTTCTCTGCTAGTTCTGGCGGCGGACGCGGTGGGCTTGGCCGGAGTGCGCTGGGGAAAGCATGTAGCTGCCGAGCGCCGCCCGCCGCACTGTCACAGTGTCGCCAGGGCGCACGTTGCGGGCGTTCTCGACTAGGACTTGCTCCCAAACCTGCCCGTCCGTCATCACGAAGCGGGCGCGGCCATCGGTGCG
>JAEUMR010000022.1 GCA_016791385.1 Hyphomonadaceae bacterium | reverse complement strand
TCAACCGCGTCATCATCCATGGAATGGATGACGAGCGTCTCCACCGAAGGCGCAACCGCGGCGAGGTCGAAGCTGGCAAGCGCCGGCCCCACGTCAGCGGCGTAGAGTTCACGTGCGCGATGCACGATCTCCTCCGGCAGGCCGCGCTCCTCGGCGAGGTGAAACCAGCGCTTGTTGCGCCCGCGCGGCGCGGCGATCAGCACGGCGCGGCGCACGCTGAAGCCATTCATCAGCGCCAGCCCGGTCGCGGGGCCGCCGAAGGAATGGGTGACGACCGCCTCGATCGGGCCAAGCGCTCGCGTGACGGCGTCGATTGCGGCCGCCGCAGCAGCTGGCGAGCAGCGATCGCCCTGCGAATAGCCGTGCCCGGGAAGGTCGAACGCCACGGCGGCAATGCCCATGTCGCTCAGCGACTGGATCAGCGGGCTCCACAGCGAATTGTCATCCTGCCACCCGTGCACGCACAGAACCGCAGGGCCCTCGCCCAAGCGCCACGCGGCCACCTTTCCGGTCGGCGTATCGATTTCGAAGTCTTGCGCGTTGCGCAGCGGCTCGGCGATGCGCGGGCGCGCGCGGCGCTTCGGCGTCATCACTTCATCCAGCAACGCGCGGGCTTGTTCGTCGATGCTCATTCGGTCGCCACGATCCAGCCGCCGCCGAGAACGCGCGTGGAATGCGGGTCATAGAAGACGGCGGCTTGTCCTGGCGCTACGCCCTCTTCCGGCGCGTCAAGCAAGACCGACCAGCCCGCGCCGATGCCGAGCCTGCCCGGCACGGGCGGGCGCGTCGAGCGTACGCGCACGAGAATATCGCGGCCATCGAGTTCATCTTCGCTGACGACAGGCCCGCCAATCCAGTTCACGTCCTTCAACGCGATGCGGCTAACGCCCAGCGCTTCGCGCGGGCCGACGATGACGCGCTTGTTCGCTGCGTCGAGCTTCACCACGAACAAGGGCTCGCCGGTGGCGATGCCGAGCCCGCGGCGCTGGCCGACGGTGAAATTGATGACGCCGTTATGAGCGCCCATGACGCGGCCATCGATATGCACGATCTCGCCGGGCTCGAAGGCGCCGGGACGCAGTTTTTCGACGACGGCTTGGTACTTGCCGTTCGGCACGAAGCAGATGTCCTGGCTGTCCGGTTTGGCGGCGACGCGCAGGCCGAGTTCGTCGGCCAGCGCGCGTACTTTCGCCTTCGGCATGCCGCCAAGCGGAAAGCGCAGATAGGCGAGCTGATCGCGCGTCGTGGCGAACAGGAAATAGGTCTGGTCGCGGCTGGCGTCGGCGGCGCGGTGCAATTCGGGTCCGTGCGGACCGTCGATACGTTGCACGTAATGGCCGGTGACGAGGCAGTCGGCCCCGAGATCTTCCGCTACGCGCTTCAGATCCTTGAACTTCACAGTCTGATTGCAGCGCACGCACGGGATTGGCGTTGCGCCCGCGAGATAGGTGTCGGCGAAATCTTCCATCACCGCGTTGCGGAAGCGGCTTTCGTAGTCGAGCACGTAGTGCGGGAAGCCGCAGGAATCGGCGACACGGCGCGCGTCGTGGATGTCCTGCCCGGCGCAGCATGCGCCCGGCTTGTTCACGGCCGCGCCATGATCATAGAGCTGCAGCGTCACACCGACGACGTCATAGCCCTCGCGCTTCAGCATCGCCGCGACGACGGAGGAATCGACGCCGCCGGACATGGCGGCGACGACGCGCGTCTCGCGCGGGGGCTTGGCGAAGCCGAGGGAATTGAGGGTGCGCGCGCGGTCAGGCGGCGCGGCGAGTGCGGTTTCGGTCATCTTGTCCTCCCCCTGGGGTCAAGGCCCAGGGCGAAGGCCTACAGATAGTCGAGCAAGGTGAGCTTTGAAAGCTCGGAGAAGGTTTTGGCCGCAGCTTGGTACTGCGTCATCAGGCTGCTGAGCTTGATCGAGATGGCGGCGACGTCAGCGTCGGCCTGCTCGCCGATCTCCTTCAAGAGCAAGTTCGAGCGCTCGTTGAGGCGCGCACGCTCGGTCTCGAAGCGCTTCTGCAGCTGGCCGGCGCGGCCTTCCTCATTGGTGAAATTGTTCGCCTGAATGTCGAGTCGGTCAGCGATATTCTGCAGCTGGGCGACCTGCGTCGCCGTGATCGGCTGGCCGATGGTGCCGCCAGCGCCATTGATCATCAGCTTCAGATCCTTGAGCGCGTCGAACACGCCCTGGGAAAGCTCCGAGGCCTTCGCTGACACCACGATGGGATCGCCTGCGCCAAGATCGGCGACCTGGTGGCGCGTCGCTTCATCGAAGATGTCCTGCGGGCCAACCGCCGCGACGAGGTCATCAAGTGTCTTGACCTTGATCGGCCCAGCGCCCTGCCGTTCGCCGGCAAACAGCGGCTGGCCGTTCCAGGTTTCGTTGAGGGCCGAGACGATGCTGGCGAATGAGAGGTCAAGTTCGGTAGCGATGCCGCGGCCGTCGTTGGCGCTGATCGCTTCGCGGATCGATTGCGCCAGCAGGTTGGACGCCTCGGCGACCTGGCCAAGGGCTGCGCCCTGCACGCCAAAGCGCGCCTGCAGCTGATTGATCAAGGATGCGCGGGAATCGGCGTTGGCTTTCAGCGTTTGCGCGTTGAGCAGGCGCGAGGAGGCGCCGCCAAAGCCCTGCAAGTCCTTCGCCGCGGCGCCGGACGCGACTTGGCCCTGCAACTCTGACAAGTCGCTGGTGATGCGGCGGATGTCGAGCTGCGCCTGCGTCGTGAAGCGGAGAGTAAGAGGCCCGCTCATCAGCGATATCCGATCGACATGAGAATATCGAGCATGTCCGTTGCGGCCTGGATTACGCGCGCGGCGGCAGCGTAAGAGTTCTGATAGACCGTCATCTTCATCAGTTCATCGTCCAGGCTAACGCCTTCGATTTGAGCGCGACGATCCGCAGCAGCGGTGGCGACCGCCTGTGAGCCATCTGCGGAGCGCTGCGCATCGGCGGCAAGACGCCCCGCTTCGCCGCCGAGACGAGCCGCATAGACCGCAAGGGTCGTGGATTGCGCGGTCAGCACGCCCGAGGCAGGAAAGCTGCGTGTTGCATCGCGCGCGGCAAGCAGCGCCGCGGCGCCGCGATTGTCGCCTCCTTCGACGATGCGCTGGCCGAGCGCGCTGCTCAGATCGGGACGTCCGACGGCCAGACGCGCAGGATCGGATGCGATGGCGCTGTTAACGTCGAGCTCGAGCGCCCGTCCGGCGGTTGCAGCTTGCGACAACCCATTGAGAGCGGTGAAAGAAACGCCTGTACCACCGCGCGATGTGCTGTCGGAGACCAGCGTGACATTGAAGGTCGGATTGGCGGCGAAGGTCACCCGCCCTGTGGTGGAATCCAGCGAGAACGCGCCGAAATCGCCCAGCCCCGTGCCGGTTGCGTTGAGCGCGGAGAGGAGATCGTCCCAATCGGCGCCGGGCGCAGCAAGCGCGCCGCTGATGGTCACGGTACGCGAGCCAATGAGGCGGCCCGCAGTGTCGCGAACCTGATAGGTAAGCGAACCGCCTGCATTGAAGCCATGCACGTCGCTGCCCTGCACGCCGCTTTCAAAGAAGAGCGGCGTCGGGCGCGAGACGAGATCGTTGAGGCCGAAGAAATGCGAAAAGCCGCGGCCTGCGCGATCGGCCGGATCGGCGCTGTCCTGCTGGACGACGAGACCCCCGCCGGCGCCGACATTCATCGACAACACGCCGTTCGCGAACGAGGCAGAGCCCGCCGGCGTGCCGGCAGCCAGCGCGTTATTCAGCGCCGTCGTGAAGGCGCCGACAGTGCCGCCAGCAAAGCTGTACGTCGCGGCAGGCGCTTCGCCTGTGATGGTCTGCGCATCGAAATCAATGCTGAGGCGCTGGCGCAGCGCGCCGTTGTAATCGACGACGCCGATCGTCGCCTCGCCCGTGAATCCGATCGCGTCGGTCGCAAGCAGCCCCGTCTGCCGCCCCGTCATCTGCGAGACAGCCGGTGACGATGCGTTCTCATTGTGCACTTGATTGAGCGCGTCAGCGAGTGCGCCGGAGAAGCCGCCCAGCGCATCGGCAAGCGCGGTCAGATCGCGGTCGCGCACATCAAGCAAGCCTTTGAGCTCGCCGCCCATCAGCATTGGCTCAAGGTTCGACTGCGTGCCTAGCTGCTCGTTGATCTTGATCACGCCGTGCGAGGTGAACGGCGCGGTGTTCGGCGTGTAGCTGAGCTGCGACGCCTCATAACCGACGAGCAGCGCGCCGCCGCTGGTGCGCACATGCACGCCCCCTTCCGGCAGCTGGCTGACACGAACGTCGATAAGCGAGGACAATTGGTCGATCAGCGCCGATTGCGCGTTTTCCGCTCCGCTCGCGTCGGCGCCGGTGCGCTTATTGAGCTGGATTTCGCTGTTCAGCTGCGCGATCCGATCCATCAGGCTTTGCGCTTCGTCGACGCTGTCGGAAATGCGCTGGTCGGCCTCGCCGGTCAGATCCTGAATCGACTCGCCGATGCGCTGCACTTCGGTGAACATCGACTGCAAGGCGCTTACCGCATCGCCCCGGCGCAGCGCGGAAGATGGATCGACGCCGATCTCGGTCAGCGCCGACCAGAAATCGTCGAGCATGGCGAACATCGAGGTTTGGCTGGCGGGATCGCCGAAGCTCGATTGCGCGCGCGCAAGAATGTCGTTGCGCACTGCCGAAGCGCCGCGGTTCGCCTCGGCGATATAGCTTGCAGTAGCGAGGAAGCGATCCGCAGCGCGTTTGACGCTCTCGACCTGCACACCCCCGCCCGCGCCCAAATAAGTGACCGGCGAAAGCGTGACGTCGGTGCGGACATAGCCAGGCGTGTTGGCGTTCGAAATGTTGTTCGAGATGACGCCGATGCTCGTCTGCGAGGCGCGCAGGCCGCTGAGGCCCGAGAGCAGGACTTGGCTGATGCTCATGCGCGCGCTCCCGGCAAAAGGCGCCGGGCGCCCGGCCAAATCTGCCGGGCAGCGGAGACGCCGCGGTGGGCCGCGACGAAACGGGCAAGACTATGATAACACACGTCTTTTCCTCCGCGCGCAGGCGTTTGGCGGAGGGCCTTCGCGCCTGCTCTGGACCTTTCCCTCGCAAGGGCGGGGCCATGGTTAAGCGGAGGGAAGAAATTGCCGCCCGCCCGGCGCCTCTTGCCTAAGAGACGCGCGCCGCTTTCACATCAATCATTGATTTCATTGCATTTTTTCATGGTTACCGACTGGCCCGGCCCTTGCTCTCAGGTCCGAGCCGCCGTGCGCGCGGCGATTGGGGGACCTGAATGGACTTTGCGGCGGACGCCATTGCCGATGCGATCGCACCGCCGCCGGCGCGGCCGGCTGCGCGCGGCGCTGACGATGCGTCCGATTTCGACGCCCATCTCGATGCCGTCCAAGCCAGTGACGAAAAGGACGACGCCTCGCCCGTCGAAGCGAAGTCAAACGCCAAGGATGAGCCGAAGGACAAGGACGCGAGCGCTGACACGCAGGTGCAAGCGCAACAGCCAGCGCCGCAGCAGCCAGCGATGACGCCGGTGCTCGCGCAATTGCTGGGCGCCGAGCAAGCCCAAGCAGATGCAATGCCTGAACCTGAAGCGATCAGCGCCGCATCTGATACGCCGCCGGCGCCGGTCATGCCCGCAGCGCCGCAGGCGGCAGAGACTGACGCAGCGAGCGCGGCGCCGGCGACCAACACAGTGGACACGGCGGACGCGCCGATCGCAGCAGCGCCACCGGCGCCCGTGCAAAATGCCGACGCTGCACCTCAATCAGCGCAGCCGCAGCAGGCGGAGCAGGTTCAACAGACTCAACAGCCAACGAAAGCAGCCGTCACCCCGATCCCGGATGAGGCCGCCGCCGCTCTTGCCGCGCTCCAGACCGAGCCCGAAGAGAAGCCGGTTACGCCCTCCGCCACGCAAAGCGCGCCCACAGCGCCGCGCATGGCGAAGGCGGAGCAAACCGCCGCGCCGAAGCAGACCGTCACCGAAGAGCCGGAGATCGCTGTCGATGCTGCGCCGCGCGCGCCGCAGTCCGAAGAGAAGCCATCGGGCGCTGCGAAATCGCGCGCCGATTATTTCGCGGCGGCGGCCGCGCCCGACACTGCTGCGCCGCAACCAGTGCAGAACACCCAAGCCCCCTCCGCCACCGCAAGCATTCTGCCGGCATCGGCGGCACCAGCGGCTCAGGCGAGTGTGGCGGTGGCAAGCCAAGCCAGCACGCAAGCCGCTCCCGCCGCCGCACAGGTCGGCCGCGAGATCATCCGCCGCTTTGATGGCCAGAACACACGCTTCGAACTGCGGCTCGATCCGCCGGAGCTTGGCCGTGTCGAGGTAAGACTCGAGGTCTCGCGCGATCATCGCGTCAGCGCCGTGGTCGCTGCGGACTCTCCGCAAGCACTGACCGAACTGGTGCGGCACGCGCGCGAGCTTGAGCAGACGCTGCAATCGGCGGGACTGCAGCTTAACGACAACGGGCTTTCGTTCGATTTGCGGCGTGAGCCCTCTCGCGGCGAGACGGCGGACAATAGCGGCGACAACACGAGCGGTTCGCTCAGTGCAGATCAAAGCGAAGCAGAAATTGCAACGCCTGCCCGTCCGCTCGGTTACGAGCGCTGGCGCGGCGTACGCGTGGACATGATGGTGTGAGGACGAAGCGATGACGGTTACATCAGTCACCGATCCCACGGCGGCGCAGTCGCAAGCGACCGGCGATCGCACGCGTCTGTCGGACAATTACGACACGTTTCTCGTTCTGCTGACCTCGCAGCTCCAGAACCAGGATCCGCTGGCGCCGATGGATTCGACGCAATTCACGCAGCAGCTGGTGCAATTCAGCCAGGTCGAACAACAGATCCGCACGAACGAGCAGCTTGAAGGGCTGGTCACGCAGTACCAGGCAGCCTCGGCTGGCGCGGCGCTCTCCTATCTTGGCAAGGACGCCATCATCCAGTCGAACACGACGACGCTTGCGGGCGGACAAGCCAACTGGGCCTATCGTCTGCCAACGTCGGCGACCAGCCTCACGATCAACGTGAAAGATTCGAGCGGCCGCACCGTTTACACCACCGACACAGCTGTGCGCTCAGCGGGCGAGCACTTGTTTACGTGGGACGGCAAGACCTCGGCAGGCGCAAGCGCGCCGAACGGCGTCTACACAATCGAAGTCAAACCAACCGGCGCGGATGGCAACGCAATGACGCCGACCGTAACGGTTCGCGAAACCATTATGGGCGTAGATTTCTCCGGAACCTCGCCTGTGGTCATCACGCCTTCGGGCACACGTGGATTGGATACGATCCGCTCCGTGCTCGATCGCAACTAAACGAGCGCCGGCCGAACGCCGGCGCGCCTCACGCGCAGAAGCGCTCCATTGCAGAGTTTGAGCTGCCGCTTGCGGGGACGCACGCGGCGATGGAGCTGGATTATGTCGATCTACACCGCCCTGCGCGCGGGCGTCTCTGGCCTCACCGCCAACTCAAGCGCGCTCGCCGTCATTTCCGACAACATCGCTAACGTGAACACGGTTGGTTACAAGCGCTCGGGCGTCGATTTCAGCGCGCTCGTGAACGCGCAGAACTCGAACACAACCTACAACGCCGGCGGCGTGCTGCCGCTGACGCGTCAGCAAATCTCATTGCAGGGCTCGCTTGAGCAATCGCGTTCGCCAACGGACTTGGCGATCTCCGGCGACGGTTTCTTCATCGTCTCGCCGAGCAATCAGCAGCTCTCGAACGGAGGCTCGGTGCTGTTCACGCGCGCGGGCTCGTTCACGATCGACGCCAATGGCTACATGGTCAACGCGCAGGGCCTCTTCTTGCAGGGCTGGCCCGTGAACAGCGACGGCAGCGTTGTCTCTTCGCCGACCTCGCTGTCAGCCATCGAGCCGGTGAACATCTCCGGCGTCGGCGGCCTTGCCGAGCCTACCGAGAGTGTCGGCATCAACGCCAACCTCAATTCCGACCAAGCAAACTACGCGGGCGTCTATGCGGCCGGCGACATGGCCGACGGCACGGTCTCGCCGCATTTCGAAAGCTCGCTTGAAGTATTCGACAGCTTGGGCGCGCCGCGCACGATCGCGTTCGGCTTCTTGAAGACTGGTCCCAACACTTGGCAGGTCGAGGCCTACGCCCGCCCGAACACCAACATCACCGGCGGCGCCGGCACCGGCGGCCTGTTGGCGACCGGATCGCTCAACTTCAATGCCGACGGCACGGTGAACTCGGTCACCGGCACGATCGGCTCGACCTTCACCATTCCCTGGGCCGCCTCCACCGGCGCTGCCCCGCAGGACATCGATCTCGACCTCACGACCGGCATGACGCAGTTCGCCAAAAGCTTCGGCGTTACCAGCGTGACCGCCGACGGCGTGCCGCCAGGCGATCTCGTCGGCCTCATTCTCGAGGGTGACGGCTTCCTGACCGCGCAATTCTCCAACGGCCGCGCCCGCGCGCTCTATCAAGTCCCGCTGGCGACGTTCCTCAACCCGAACGGCCTTGCCCCTGATCAGGGCGGCGCATTCCGCACCACGCTGGAATCGGGCCTCTACAACATCAACTCGTCGAACGCGGGCGGCGCGGGCCGCATCGTCTCTGGCGCGCTCGAAGCGTCGAATGTCGATCTCGCGGCGGAGTTCACGAATCTGATCACGACGCAGCGCGCCTACTCGGCCGCTTCGCGCATCATCACTACAGCCGACCAGATGCTCGAAGAATTGCTGCAGATTAAGCGCTAGGAAACTTGATGGCGTCAAGAAATGAGTAAGGAGTGCTGTGTTCTAATTCGATACAAGCGCCTAATCAGGATTAACTCCTGGTCTTAGTCGTTTCTTTAGCCGTTCGATTTATAGTCGACAGCTCAAGAACGAGGAGAAAGGCGCATGCAGAAGCAACGCCGCTATGATGGGGTGGTGATGGGTCCCGACGGGAATCCCCTCACGCTGGACGACCTTCCGCCTGCGGGCACGACGCGCTGGGTGATCCGGCGCAAGGCCGAAGTGGTCGCTGCTGTGCGCGGCGGACTGCTGACGCTTGAAGATGCGTGCGCGCGCTACGGCCTGTCTGAAGAAGAATTCGACGGCTGGCGTAAGTCGATCGAAAAGCACGGCCTGCCCGGCCTGCGCACGACGCGCATCCAGCATTATCGCGGCGCCGGCCTCTAACAGGCCGCGCCGTCGAGCGCCCCGCGTCGACTGAAGTTACCCCCAGAAGCCCTCGCGCCTCCCCGCGGGGGCTTTTGCGCGTTCGGCGTGTTTAACCATCCCTTCATGCCCTCATAGGCAATTTCTGCCGACCGGCGAGATTTGCCCAGCACCTCTGGGCGACGCCGTATGAGCAGAGGCTGGGTGTGAACGGCATCACCGATCTGTTGCTGAAGGCAGGACCGGCGCGTTTGTTCGCGGCGCTTGGCATCACCGCCGTCGCCGCAGCGGCCCTGTTCGCCCTCATGCTCAATCTGGGCTCGGAGCCCAAGTCGCTGCTGTTCGCCGATGTGGACATGCGTGAGGCCGGCGAAATCACCCAGCGCCTTGAGCAAGCCGACATTCCCTACGAGTTGCGCGGCGATGGCTCGTCCATCTTCGTGGCGCGCTCGCGCGTGCTCGAAGCGCGGATGATGCTCTCGGCCGACGGCCTGCCCTCGCGCGGCTCGATCGGCTACGAGATCTTCGACCAGCCAGACGCGCTCGGGCAAACCCAGTTCCAACAGAACATCAACCGGCTGCGTGCGCTGGAAGGCGAGCTTGCCCGCACCATCGGTTCGCTCGACGGCATCGCCTCGGCGCGCGTGCACCTTGTGCTGCCGGAACGGCAGTTGTTCTCGCGCGACACCGAACAGCCGTCCGCCTCGATCGTTCTGCGCCTGCGCCGCGACGAGCTCTCGCCCAGCCAGGTGCGTGCGATCCGCAATCTCGTCGCCAGCGCAACGCCGGGCCTGACCACTGGCCGCGTCACCATCGTCGATGAGGCGGGGCGCCTGCTCGCTGCGGCGCAGACGGAAGAAGGCGAAGTGGCCGAGGGCATTGATTCCCGCCAGGTCGCGGTCGAGGAACGCATCCGCCGCACCGTGACTGACATCGTCGAAGGCGTGGTCGGCCAGGGCAATGCGCGGGTTCAGGTGACCGCGGAGATGGACTTCAATCGCGTCAGCGAGACATCCGAACGGTTCGACCCGGAAGGCCGGGTGGTGCGGTCGACCTCGACGTCCGAAGGAACCGCCAGCAATTCGCAGCGCCCTCAAGGCGCAACAGCAGCGACAAACATCCCCGACACCGGTAATGGCGGCTCCGGCAACGGCACGCAAAGCCAGAACAACACCAGCCAAGAAACCGTCAATTACGAAATCTCACGCACCACCCGCACCGAAGTGAGCGAAGGCGGCCGCGTGCGGCGCTTGTCGGTCGCGGTTGCTGTGGACGGCGTCACGGCCCCAGCCCAAGGCGCCAACGCGCAACCACTATACCAGCCGCGTAGTGCAGAAGAGATGCAGCGCCTGACAGCGCTGGTGCGCTCGGCCGTCGGTTACAATCAGGAACGCGGCGACGTTGTCGAGGTCGTCAATACCCAGTTCGCGCGCGCACCAACCGCCGAGGCGGCGCCTGACCCGGGCATGTTCGCCTTCCTCGGCAATCTCGACGTAATGCGCATCGTCGAAATCCTCGCCGCACTGATTTCCTCGCTCGCATTCGTGTTCTTCGTGTTGCGGCCGCTGGTGGGCAGCTTGGTGCGCGGCGGCAACGCAACCGCCGGCGCCCTGCCCGCAGGCGCATCGCCTGTGCCAGCCCTGCCCGGCCCTGCGGGCGCGGCGGCGGCCATGCCGATCGATGAAATTGAACCCGCCAGCATCGACATCGCGCAGATCCAAGGCCGGGTGCGCGCCTCGTCGGTCAAGAAAGTCGCTGAAGTCGTCGAAAAACACCCTGATGAATCGATCCAGATCATCCGGGGTTGGCTCAATAACGCGTTGTGACGCCCATGAACGCAGTGGTCAAACCCAAGGCGCAAGAAACCGCCCCCGCCGTCCCCGCCGCCGCGGCGACTGCGCCGGGAAGCGCCGACACTTCCCGCTATACCGGCGTGGAAAAAGCCGCGATCATCCTCATGTGCCTTGGCGAGGAGGCCAAAAAGCTGTGGGGCCTGCTCGACGAGGAAGAGATCAAGGAGATCTCTCAATCCATGTCCTCGCTGGGCCTTGTCCCGGCAGCGACCGTCGAAGCGCTCGTGATCGAGTTCGTGACGAAGATGTCCGGCTCGGGCGCGATCATGGGCTCGTACGAGCAAACCCAGCGCATGCTCTCGCAAATTCTCCCGAAGGAGAAGGTCGAGACGCTGATGGAGGAAATCCGCGGTCCGGCCGGCCGTAACATCTGGGACAAGCTCGCCAACGTCAACGAAACCGTGCTCGCCAGCTATCTGAAGAACGAATACCCGCAGACGGTCGCCGTGGTGCTGGCAAAGGTGCGCCCCGAACACGCCGCCAAGGTGTTGGCCGAGCTGCCTGAGGATTTCGCCACCGAGTGCGTGAACCGCATGCTGGCCATGGAGCCTGTGCAGCGCGACATTTTAGAAAAGATCGAGATGACCTTGCGCACGGAGTTCATGTCGAACCTCGCGCGCACCTCCAAGCGCGACAGCCATGAATTGATGGCGGAAATCTTCAACAATTTCGATCGTCAGACCGAGGCCCGCTTCATCGGCTCGCTCGAAGAGAAGAACCGCGACGCGGCCGACCGCATCCGCGCGCTGATGTTCGTCTTCGAGGACTTGGGCAAGCTGGATTCCGGCGGCGTGCAGACGCTGCTTCGCGCCGTCGACAAGACCGACCTCGCCCTCGCCCTCAAAGGCGCCTCGGACTCGCTGCGCCAGCTCTTCTTCTCCAACATGTCCGAACGCGGCGGCAAGCTGCTCAAGGAAGAAATGCAGGCGATGGGGCCTGTCCGTCTCAAAGACGTTGACGCGGCGCAGGCGCGCATGGTGGCGAACGCGAAGGAACTCGCGGCGCGCGGCGAGATCGTGCTGTCCGACGGCAAGGCCGAAGACGAGCTGATCTACTGATGAGTCAGATCCGCCGATACGCCTTCGACATCGAGTTCGCGCCGGACGGCGCGATCCTCAAGGATGCGCCGAAGAAATACGAAGAGAAAGAAGTCGAGGCCGAGCGCGCGCTCGCCTACAAGCGCGGCGCCGACGATGCGACCGCGAAAGCCGAGCGCGAAACCGCCGCCGCGCTGCAAGCGTTGGCGGACGCCGCCTCCGCCATCCTGCACCGCCTCGACGCCGAAAGCCGCGCCATGCGTGAGGAAGCGGCGCGCCTCGCTCTCGCCGCCGCTCGGAAGGTCGCCGGCGCTGCGCTTGACGCATATGGCGAGGAGCGCATCGCCGCCGCGATCGAAGCAACGCTTGACATGCTGCGTCACCAGCCGCGCCTGGTCGTGAAACTCACGCCGGAAGCCGCCGAGAGGCTGCAGCCGCGCATCCAGCAGATGAGCGATACGCACGCTTATGCCGGCGCCATCCTTGTGCGTCCGCAGCCCGGCTTGCGCGCCGGCGAGGTCGTGATCGATTGGTCCGACGGCGTCATCCATATGGACCCGAAAGAGACTGCGCAGCGCATCGACGCGCTGGTTGAGGCCGCGCTTGCCGCGCCGAACACAAACGAGGCGATCTGATGAGTTCCGACATGAAGCTCGACGAGTTCACGCCGACCCCGCTCGATTCGGGGTCGCTTGAGGTCAGTGAACGCAGCGCCGCCGACCTGGCGGCTGTGTACGACGTGCCAGTCAACATCCAGGCCGTGCTCGGTCACGCGAATCTCGAGGTCGCCTCGCTGCTGCGGCTCTCACGCGGCTCGGTGATCGAACTCGACCGCAAGGTTGGCGAAGCGATCGATATCTACGTGAACAACCGGCTGGTGGCGCGGGGTGAAGTCGTCGTCGTCGACGAGCGCCTGGGCGTGACCATGACAGAAATCATCAAGGACGGCGACGCCGTCTAAGCCGGCGAAGGAGAACAGAATGCGCCTGCTTATCGTTGGCCCGCTCGGTGGACAGATTTCGGCCGCGACCAAGATCGCGATGGAGCACGGCGCGAAGGTCGCGCATGTCGACACCATCGAACAAGCGACCACCGCCCTGCGCGCCGGCCGCGGCGCCGACCTTCTGATGGTCGATTGCCGGCTCGATATCGCAGCGCTGATTGCGGCCAACGAAGCCGAGCACATCGTTGTGCCGGTGGTGGCCGCCGGCGTCGGCGTCGACCCCAGCATGGCCGCAAGATCGATCCGCGCCGGCGCGCGCGAGTACATCTCGCTACCGCCTGAACCAGAGCTGATCGCCGCCGTTCTCGCCGCTGTCTGTGACGACGAGCGTCCGATGATCGCCGCCGACGCCGCGATGAAGCAAGTGATCACGCTCGCCGATCAGATCGCCGGCTCGGACGCTTCCATCATGATCACCGGTGAAAGCGGCGTCGGCAAGGAAGTGCTGGCGCGCTACGTGCACAAGAAGTCGAAGCGCAAGGACAAGCCGTTCATCGCCGTCAATTGCGCGGCGATCCCCGAGAGCCTACTGGAAAGCGAGCTGTTCGGGCACGAGAAAGGCGCGTTCACCGGGGCGATCGCCCGCCGCATCGGCAAGTTCGAGGAAGCTGACGGCGGCACGCTGTTGCTCGACGAAATTTCGGAAATGGATTTGCGGCTGCAGTCGAAGCTGTTGCGAGCGCTGCAAGAGCGTGTGATCGATCGTGTTGGCGGATCAAAGCCAGTGCCCGTGAACATCCGCGTTCTGGCGACCTCGAACCGCGATCTCTCCACGCTGGTCCGCGCCGGCGAGTTCCGCGAGGACCTGCTCTACCGTCTAAACGTCGTCAATCTGCGCATCCCACCGCTACGCGAACGCAAGGACGACCTCGCCGCGCTATCGCAGTTCTTCATCGACAAGTACGCCCGCGCGAACGGCCGCCCCGCCCGCAAGCTTTCGCAGGAAGGCTTGGCGCAAGTGTTCGCCCACGGCTGGCCAGGCAACGTGCGTGAACTCGAAAACGCCATGCACCGCGCGGTTCTGCTCGCCAACGGCGAAGACGTGGGCGCGGATGCGATCCGCGCGCCGGACGGCGCACCGGTCGGGCAACGCGATTTCACCGGCGAGGCGATAGAAGCGGCGCAAAATGCAGCGCGAAACCTCGTCGGCCGCACCGTGGCCGAGGTCGAGCAGAACCTCATTCTCGAAACCCTGACCCATTGCCTCGGCAACCGCACGCACGCCGCGCATATTCTCGGCATCTCGATCCGGACGCTGCGCAACAAGCTGAAGCAATATTCGGACGAAGGCCTGCGCGTGCCGCCCCCGCCCACCGGACAGGCCGCGTAGCCGCTAAGCCATGACCGACGCCGCACAACCACAGGGCTCAGCCCTCACCTTCGACATCCTGCGCGGGTTCGTCATGCGCGGCGAAATCGCGCTGGCGGTCGGCGTGCTCGGCATCCTGGCGATCATGCTGGTGCCGCTGCCGGCGGTGCTGCTCGACTTCCTGCTGGCGATCTCGATCGTCTCCTCGATCCTGGTGCTGATGACGGCGCTGATGATCAAGCGGCCGCTCGAGTTCACCGCCTTTCCTTCCGTGCTGCTGCTGACGACGCTGCTGCGGCTGGCGCTCAACATCGCTTCGACGCGCCTCATTCTCGGCAATGGCCAATCCGGCGAGCACGCGGCCGGGCAAGTGATCGCCGCGTTCGCCCAATTCGTGATGGGCGGCGATTTCGTCATCGGCGTCATCGTGTTCGCGATCCTAGTGATCGTGAACTTCGTCGTCATCACCCGCGGCTCGACCCGGATCGCCGAGGTTGCGGCGCGCTTCACCTTGGACGCAATGCCGGGCAAGCAGATGGCGATCGACGCCGATCTCTCGGCGGGCCTTATCAACGAACAGCAAGCGCGCGAGCGACGCCGTGCGCTTGAAGACGAAAGCGCCTTCTTCGGGGCCATGGACGGCGCCAGCAAATTCGTGCGCGGCGACGCTATCGCCGGCCTGCTGATCGTCTTCATCAACATCATCGGCGGCATCGTCATCGGCGTCGTTTCGCACGGCCTCGACTTCAGCGAAGCCGGCCGCACCTACACGCTACTGACCGTTGGCGATGGTCTCGTCACGCAGATTCCGGCGCTGATCATCTCGGTCGCAGCGGGCTTGCTGGTGACCAAGGCCGGCATCGACGGCGCGGCGGACAAGGCGCTGGCCAAGCAGCTCGCCTCCTACCCCGTCGCGCTCGGTGTCGTCGCCGCCTGCGCCTTCGGCGTCGGCATTCTGCCCGGCATGCCGATCATTCCGTTCTGGACGCTGGCGGGCGCGGCGGGCTTGCTTGCTTGGCGCCTGCGCGAGTCCGGCCGCATTGCCGCTGAGACGGCGGCGACCGCGCCGCCCGAAGCTGCGCCTGTCGAGGAAACGCCCGCCGCGTCGCTGGCGATGGACGATGTGCGCATCGAACTCGGTTTCTCGTTGCTGCCGCTGATCAATGACGTGCAAGGCCGGCGCCTCACCGACCAGATCAAAGCGCTGCGCAAATCGCTGGCGCAGGATTTCGGCTTCGTGATGCCGAGCGTGCGCATCCTCGACAATGTGCAGATCCCTGCCGACGCCTACCAGATCCGCGTGCGCGAGATGGAGGCTGGCGAAGGCAAGCTAAAACTCGGCGCGCTCATGGCGATGGACCCCACCGGCGCCGGCGTCGCCCTGCCCGGCGAGGCGGTGAAGGAGCCCGCATTCGGCCTCGACGCCAAATGGATCGACGAGCGCGCCCGCGAGGAGGCAAGCTTCCGCGGCTATACAGTTGTCGATCCCGCCACCGTGCTCGCGACCCACCTCACCGAGGTGATCAAGGAGCATATGAGCGAGCTGCTCACCTTCTCCGAGGTGAAGAAGCTGATCAAAGACCTGCCGAAAGATACGCAGACGCTGCTCGATGATGTCGCGCCGGCGCACATCTCCTGGTCGGGCGTGCAGCGCATCCTGCAGAACCTCCTGAAGGAGCGCGTCTCGATCCGCGACCTCGGCGCCATCGTCGAAGCGATCGCGGAAGCGGCGCCGGCCATGCACGACCTTGTGCTCATCACCGAGCACGTCCGCGCCCGCCTGGCGCGGCAGATCTGCTACCAGCACCGCAATCCCGATGGCGCATTGCCGATCCTCACGCTCTCGCCGGTTTGGGAACAAGCGTTTGCCGAGGCCTTGGTCGGCGAAGGTCAGCATCGCCAGCTGGCCCTCGCGCCCTCGAAGCTGCACGAGTTCGTGGCCGACGTGCGCGCCGCGTTCGAGCGCGCGGCCAAGGCCGGCGAAACGCCCGTGCTGCTCACCTCGCCCTCCGTCCGCCCCTTCGTGCGCTCGCTGATCGAGCGGTTCCGGCCCTCAAGCGTGGTGATGAGCCAGTCGGAAGTGCACGCAAAGGTGCGCCTCAAGGCGTTGGGGCAGGTCTAAGCAAGAGCGCGCTTGTGGCGCAAGCGTCACCGGCTCATGACCTGCGCTTCCGCATTAGTCTTCTGATGAGGCGCCGTACCTTGCGATGAGGCTTCGAGCCGAGGCTCGGCAACGGAACAATCCACACCCCAGACCCAATGAACAACACGAGTTCCGACACTTCGAGCACACACATGGTTCGCTCCTTTCGAGCAATCCCCATGCACACGATCTCTGGAACGGCGCTTGCGGCTCGTTCTTCCAACGCGCCGCCGCCACCCGCTCGAATTGACAACGGGACGAACCATTTGCCTGCGAAATGAACCAGCGGACTTACATAAACTTCCGGCGACGGAGCCGCTGAGACGCCCTGCACCTGAGCGTCACACTCGTTAGCGTTTGGATACCCGAATTCGCGGTAATTAAGCGCTGGTTTACGCAAAGCGCTCGCGCCGCTAACCCCGCCGCAACGACTCGGCGCGCATATCTCGGCTATGTCAGGCGCACACGCCCTGCCCGAGCCGCCCGTCCCGCGCACCCGCGCGGCGCCGATCTATGCGGTTGCGTCCGGCAAGGGCGGCGTCGGCAAGACCTGGATTTCGACCATGCTCTCGACCGCGTTCGGCCGCGCCGGCCAGCGCGCGCTATTGGTCGATTGCGATCTCGGGCTCGCCAATGTCGATGTGCAGCTCGGGGTGCGGCCGCAGGCGGACGTGCACTCGGTCGTGCGCGGCTTTCTGGAACTTGAATCCGCCGTGACGCCCATCATGGGCGGACCGGGCCGCAATGGCGGCTTCGACCTCATCGCCGGCCATTCAGGCTCCGGCGCGCTCGGCGCTGTCAAGCTTGAGGAAGTGGCGCGCATCGCCAACGGGCTCAACAAGCTGACACCGCACTATGATCGCGTGATCCTCGATCTGGCCGCCGGCATCGACCCGACCGTGCTGCGCTTCGCCCGCGCCGCCGAGCGGCTGATCCTGGTGACGACCGAAGAACCAACCGCACTCACCGATGCCTATGCAATGGTGAAGCTGCTGCGGCTGCAGGGCTCGTCCGTCGTGCCGTGGGTGATCGTCAACATGGCCGAGAACCGCGTCAAAGGACGCAAGGTATTCGACCAATTCGCGATGGCCTGTAACGAGTATCTCGGCTTCAAGCCGCGCTTCGCCGGCGCCATCAGCCGCGATCCGCGCGTGCCGGACTCGATCCGCGCGCAGACGCCGTTGCCCGTGCGGCATCCGCAGAGCCAAGCCTACGAAGACATCATCCGGATCGTCGAGACGCTTAACGCGGGATAGCGCGCGCTGCGCGCATGGTCGCGAATTCATCGAGTTCGGCGTTCTCACGCTTCTCGCGCTTGGCCTTCTCGCGCGCCTCTTCCAGTTCGATCAGACGCTCAAATTTGCGCACTTCAACGTGCGCCTCGGTGATCAGCGCACGCAGGCGCTCGGCCTCTTGATTGATCAGAACGCGCTCGGCTTCGAGCGCCTTGCGCACGGCCAGTGCGGCGGCTGCGTAACCGCCATAAGCCCGCGCCGATTCATAGTCGCGCTGCGCAATCGCCTGCTCGGCGCGGATGGTCTGATCGTGACCAGCAATGCGCTGCGCAACCGCTGCGTCCCGCGCGATCTGGTCCGCCAGCGCGCGGCGCAGCGTTTCGAGCTCGCGATTGGCGATCTTCATCAGAGTGCGGAAAGACTTCATGCCAACGCCTCAGCGAGAAGGGCAAAACTCTCGTCGATCGAACATTGCTCGTCGCGCGATTGCATTAGCACGCGCTCGAGCGCCGGGCGGACGCGCACCGCTTCGTCAACCGAGGCGTCGGCGCCGGGCTTGTAGGCGCCAATGCGGATCAGCTCTTCCATTTCTGTGTAGAGGCTGAGCGCCTCGCGCGCGCGGCCCACCAGCACGTTCTCCTCGCCCGTATGGCACATCGGCATCAGGCGCGAGATCGACTTCAGCACATTGATCGCGGGATAGCGGCCGCGCTCTGCGATCGCGCGTTCCATCACGATATGGCCGTCGAGGATGCCGCGCACGGCGTCGGCGATCGGTTCGTTGTGGTCATCGCCATCGACCAACACCGTGAACAGGGCCGTGATTGAGCCGGCCTGGCCTTCGTGGCCGGGGCCGGCGCGCTCAAGCAGCTTCGGCAATTCCGCGAACACGGACGGCGTATAACCCTTCGTCGTTGGCGGCTCGCCAACGGAAAGCCCAATCTCGCGCTGCGCCATGGCAAAGCGCGTGACGCTGTCGATCAACAACAGCACATCGAGACCTTCGTCGCGGAAATGCTCGGCGACAGCACACGCCATATGCGGCGCCAGCCGGCGGCGCGCAGCGCTCTCGTCGGAGGTGGCGACAACGACAACGGAACGCCGGCGCCCCTCTTCGCCCAGCGTGTCTTCGATGAATTCCTTCACCTCACGGCCGCGTTCGCCGGCAAGGCCGATGACGATCACATCCGCCGCCGCGCCGCGCGCGAGCATCGACATCAACACGGACTTGCCGACGCCGGAGCCCGCGAACACGCCCATGCGCTGGCCACGGCAGAGCGCGGAGAAGATGTTGATGGCGCGCACGCCCACATCGAGCCGTCCGCCAACGCGCGCCCGGTCATGCGCCGAAGGCGGCGGCGCGCGAACGAGGCGCGGCTTCAAACCAGAAACGAGCGGCCCTTGCCCATCCACCGGGGCGCCGAAGCAATCGATGACGCGTCCGAGCCAAGCCTGCGAAGGGCGCACCAGCGGCGCATCGCCCTCCAGCGTCACGCGCGCGCCAGGACGAATGGCTTCGATCGAGTCATACGGCGCCAGCAAGGCGCGGTCGCCGCGAAAGCCGACAATCTCGCCGCGGGCGACGCGGTGGCCCTGGATCGTGCCGCGCGCGCCCAACGCCAACGCTTCGAACGGGCCAGTCACCTCAACCAGCGAGCCCGAGAGACCGGTCACGCGACCCTCAAAGCGGCGCGGATCGATCGCGTCGATTTCGGCGGCCAATCGTGTGAGCAAAGATGTCATGCGCGCACCACGCATGCGGCGCTGCGGGTTAATGCGGATTTACAGGCGTGACCATGAACTTGATTCCGCTTCCGGAATCTCACCAGCTACCAGCACTAGTATGCTTAACGAGTGCTTGACGCATTGAGTCGAATAGATTCAGAACCTTCTTTGCAAGTTCGACGAGGTTCACTTTTCGCACATTTACCTTTCTTAAAGAGTAAGGATGCGAATCTGTGAATTAACCGGGCCAGGGGCAGCGGCGCTTGCCGTCGTGGAGAGGGTTCTCAATGCGAGTTCTTTTAATCGAGGACGATAGCGCGACGGCGCAGGGCATCGAATTGATGCTCAAGTCCGAAGGGTTCAACATCTATTCGACCGACCTCGGCGAGGAAGGCATCGATCTCGGCAAGCTCTACGATTACGACATCATCGTACTCGACCTGACGCTGCCAGACATGAACGGCTTCGACGTGCTGAAGCAGCTGCGCGTTGCGCGCGTGAACACGCCGATCCTGATCCTCTCCGGCACCGCCGATATCGACACCAAGGTCCGCGGCCTCGGCTACGGCGCCGACGATTACATGACCAAGCCCTTTAACAAGGACGAACTGATCGCGCGGATCAACGCCATCGTCCGCCGCTCGAAGGGGCATGCTCATTCCGTTATCAAAACAGGCGATGTCGTCGTCAATCTGGACGCCAAGACGGTCGAGGTTTCCGGCCAGCGCGTTCACCTGACCGGCAAAGAATATCAGATGCTGGAGCTGCTTTCGCTGCGCAAAGGCACGACGCTGACGAAAGAGATGTTCCTCAACCATCTCTATGGCGGCATGGACGAGCCGGAACTGAAGATCATCGACGTCTTCATCTGCAAGCTGCGCAAGAAGCTGGCGGCCGCGACCGGCGGCGAGCACTACATCGAGACGGTGTGGGGCCGCGGCTATGTGCTGCGCGATCCGCAGGAACTCGGCGCGACTGCGACCCCGACCAGCGGCGTCGCGGCTTAAGCCACCCCTCTTCCCGACGGAATTGATCACCCCGGCGCCCTGCACCGGGGTGATTGCTTTTGCTCAGAGCGCTTCGTGCGTGACGCGGCCATCGGAAATGGTGAGCACCGCCCGGGCGCGCGGGATGTCCGGCGGCGCACAGGTCATCAGGTCAGCCGAGAACGCGGAAAGGTCGGCGCGCTGACCCACCGCGATCACGCCGCGCTCACTTTCCGAAAATGCGGCATACGCGGCGGCGCTGGTGAACATCGCCAGCGCCTGGCTGCGCGACACCGCTTCTTCCAGATGCCAGTTCGGCCCCGCAAAGCCGGAAAGGTCGTGCCGGTACGCCGCTGCGTAAAACTCGATCAGCGGATCGCCGCGTTCGACCGGCGCATCGCTGCCGCCACACACGCTCGCGCCCGAATCAAGCAGCGCTTTCCACGCATAAGCGCCGCCAAGGCGCGCGTCGCCCAATCGCGCCGGCGCGAAATGCAGGTCGCTGATCGCATGCGAAGGCTGCATCGAGGCGATCACGCCCATCGCTGCGAAGCGCGGCAAATCGTCTGGCGCAAGCACTTGCGCGTGCTCGATTCGCCAGCGCGCGGCGCGCAGAGCCGCCGGATCGCCGGCGAACACATCGCGATAGGCGTCCAGCACCAGCCGGTTGCCGCGGTCGCCGATCGCGTGGGTAGTCACTTGCACCCCGCGCCGGCGCGCCTCTGCGTACATGGCGCGAAGCTGCTCAGGCGGCGTCAGCAAGAGCCCTTCGCTATCAGCATCGCTGTAGGGCGCGAGCAGCGCCGCGCCACGCGAACCGAGCGCGCCATCCATGTAGAATTTCACGCCGCGCACGCGCACCGCGCCCTGCCCGTAGGGACCGCGCTGCAAGACGGCGCCGGAATCCTCCGGCGTCAAATAGAGATCGGCGTGCAGCGGCAATTCCCCGGCCCGCGCCAACTCTTCGAACAGCAGTGCTTCGGCAAGGCTCGTGCTCATATTGTGCACGCCTGCCCAACCGCGTTCGGCATAGATGCGCGCGCCCTGCGCCAGCGCCTGGCGGAGCATCGCCGGCGTCGGCGCCGGCAAACGCGATTGCACGATGCCCATCGCGTTGTCGATCAGCATGCCAGTCGCAGCGCCGGACGCATCGCGCTCAATACGGCCGCCCTCAGGATTCGGCGTGCTGGCATCGATGCCTCCGAGCGCCAGTCCCGCAGCGTTCACGACGGCTGCATGTCCATCGATACGCTCAAGGAATACCGGCCGCCCGCTGACGGCCGCGTCGAGATCGGCACGATTGGGGAAGCGGCGCTCTGGCCAATGCGTTTCGATCCAACCGCGGCCATAGATGGCCCCTTCCGGATGCGCGCGTGCGTACTCCGCCAGCCGCTGCTGCAGCGCCGCGATCGATTCAACACCGACCAAGTCGAGCACCATCGCCGCCATGCCGACGCCGGTCAGATGCACGTGCGCATCGGTGAAGCCCGGGAACGCAGCCGCGCCGCGAAGATTGATCTCGCGCGCAGGCCCGCCAGCGCGCGCTTCGCCTAGCGCGCCGGCGGCGACGAAGCGGCCATTGCGGATGCGCACCGCGTCAACACGCGGCGCATCGGTGCGTCCCGTGTAGATCGCGCCGCCATGGATCAGCAGGTCCTGTTGTGGCTGCGCGTGTGCACAGCCCGAGAGCGCCAGAGCGCCCAGCAATGCGTCGCGGCGGTTAATGCGCATCTCGTCCCTCCTCACACGCCGGCACACTAACGCAAGGCGCCGGGGTCGCGCGCGCACGACCATCGCCCTTACCTGAGACCGATGCAGATGGGCGTTTCTTCAATCTTCTCGATTGCAGAGCGTCTCGCAGGTGACGCTTGCGAATGTTCTATTTTTGTTCTAACTCTTTTTGGTGCCCAAGCGAAATCATTTTCCCCGGCCTCCGCCCATCCTTAAAGGCGCATGGAAAGCGGCAGATTGCGCTTCCAGTCTACCGATCCATTCACCGCTGACTGAGGTTTGCTCCGCCACGCCCTGGAACGCCCCCGCCGCTATCGGCTTTGCCCTCGCCTGGGCGCTTGCGCAGGCCAATGGCCTACTTTTATGGGCGTTTCCAGAGCATCTCGAAAATGAACATGGCGCGCTTTATGCCGAGGGCCTGGCGCAATTCGGCGCGCCGCTTGAGCGCCTTGTTTTCGTACGCGCGGCCAACCAGACGGATGCGGTTTGGGCGATTGAGCAAGCCTTAGCCATTCCAGGGGCGGTCGCGATTTGCACCATCTCCTCTTCGCCGAAGGGGATGAGTCTTACCGCTTCACGCCGCCTCATTCTGCTAACTGAAAAACATCGAAGCCGCTGCGTGCTGGTGCGGTTCGATGAGCCCTCCGCCAGCGCAGCCTGGGTCCGGTTCAGCGTGCAGAGCGCGCCAAGCCAAGCCGAAGCCCGCGAACTCGGCGCGCCGGCGTTTGACGTTCTGCTAACGCGCAATCGGAGCGGCCCTGCCGGACAATCCTGGCGCTTGATTTGGAATGCACAAACCCATGCTTTCATCTCTTCAAGCCAAAGAGACGATGAGCGCGCGTTGGATGGCGATTTGGCTGCCTCGGCTGTCAACCGACAGGTTGCGCCGCATCGCCGCCGCGCCGTCTGACCGTCCGCTCGCGCTTTACACCAAACGCGGCAATGCATTTGCACTGATCGCCGTCGACGCGCGCGCTGCGCATCTAGGCTTGCATGAGGGCATGGCACTTGCCGACTCGCGCGCTATTTGCCCTGCGCTCGACGCGCGCGAAGCCGAGCCAGAAGCGGATACTCGCGCACTCAACGCCATCGCCGCTTGGTGCGAACGCTATACCCCGGTTGTGGTGCTGGATGCACCGCATGGCCTCCTGCTCGACATTACCGGCTGTGCGCATCTTTATGGCGGCGAGCATGCGCTGCTGAACGATGCAAGGACGCGATTAAAGTCGCAGGGCTTCGCCAATCGCGTAGCCATTGCACCCACGCCAGGCGCCGCCTGGGCTTTATCGCGCCATGGCGACATTGAACGAGTTGAACAAAGCGAAATCGAAAACGCGCTTTCGTCCTTACCTGTTTCAGCCCTGCAGCTTGAAGACAATGCTGCGGCCTTGCTCAGACGGCTTGGTCTCAAACGTATCGGGCAGCTTTTCAATGCCCCGCGCGCCGCTTTCACCGCACGCGCCGGCCAGAATGCAATATTGCGGCTGGACCAAGCATTGGGCAGCGCGCCCGAAGCCCTAAGCCCCCGCCGCCCGCCGCCGCCGCTGTTTGCACTGCGTAAACTGGCTGAACCAATCATCACGCTCGATGCGCTTTTGCTGGTGACGGCAGATTTATGCGCCGACCTCTGCGCCGCGCTTGACGGCAAAGGCATGGGCGCCCGCCGCCTGATGCTTTCGGCGTTCGGACTTGATGGCAAAGTACGGCGCGTGGGCTTGAGCTTGTCGCGCAGCGAACGTTCGGTGCAAACATTGCATCGCCTTTTCCGTGAAAAGCTTGAGCGCGCAGCTGAGCGCCTCAACGCCGAGTTTGGCTTTGAAGCTATGCGGCTCGATGCGTTGGAGATTGCGCCATGGTCTTTACAGCCCACGGACCTGGCGCCCGCCGCTGCGCTTTATGATACGGAAGCCGAAGTACGCCTGGTTGATACGGTCACCGCAAGGCTTGGATCCGGCCGCGTCGGCAAGCTTAGCGTTTGTAGTGTTCACGCTCCGGAACGCGCAAGCACATGGACCATGGCGCCCGATGTTTCCACGCAGATGCCCGACGATAGCGTCATGCGCCGTCCTTTAACGTTGTTTCCACGCGCCCAACCAATCGAAGCTATCGCCACCGTGCCGGACGGGCCGCCGCTCAAATTTCGCTGGCGCCGTGTTTTGCGCACCATCGTCCGCGCCGAAGGTCCCGAACGCATCGCGCCCAATTGGCTGCGAGCCGATGATGCGCGCACGCGTGATTATTATCGCGTCGAGGATGAACAAGGCCAACGCTATTGGCTTTATCGCGATGGCTTTTATGGCGCAGCGGAGGCGCCGCGCTGGTTTCTGCATGGGCTGTTCGCATGAGCATGCCGCCAAACTTCGCCGAGCTTTGCGTTACAACGAATTTTTCCTTCCTGCGCGGCGCATCTCATCCCGAGGAATTAGCGTTTCAGGCAAAAGCGCTCGGCCTTGCCGGCCTAGGCGTCGCGGACCGCAATTCACTGGCCGGCGTGGTGCGCGCGCATGCGGCGGCGAAGGAAGCGGAGGTGCGTCTAGCTGTCGGCGCGCGGCTGGTGCTTCGCGACGGAACGCCGGATATTTTTGTCTATCCGCAAAACCGGCCCGCCTATGCGCGCCTGACGCGGCTGCTGACCATCGGCAATCGCCGTGCGCCAAAAGGCGAATGCTGGCTGGATTTAGAGGATTTCCTCGCCCACGCCGAAGGCCAGCAGGCGATTATTGCGCCTACGCTCGCAGTGGGCGCGGCGCCGGATGCAACACTCGAAAACGCTCTTCGCAAAGTGCGTGAAGCATGCGGACACGTTTGGCTTGCAGCGCGTTTCGTTTTTGACGGCGAGGACCGCCGCCGGTTGCGGATTTTGAAAGCGTTTGCGGAGAAGACAGGCGCGCATCTTCTCGCCACCACCGAGCCCTTGCAACATTGTCCTGAGCGCCGCGCTCTGCTCGATGTGCTGACCTGCATTCGTGAGAAAACAACGCTCGATGCCGCCGGCCGCCTGCTCGCGGCCAATGCAGAGCGTCACCTCAAACCGCCAGAAGAAATCGCGCGGCTTTATCAGGATGAACCTGAGGCCGTGGCGGAAACGTTGCGTTTCCTCGATGGAGCGCGCTTTTCGCTCGATGAGCTTTCCTACCAATATCCGGAGGAAACCATTGCCGGTTATCCCGATGCGCAAACCGCCTTAGAGGATTTATCTTGGAAAGGGGCATCCAAGCGCTATCCCGATGGCATTCCAGAGACAGTAAGCGCCTCGCTGACGCGCGAATTAAATATCGTCAAACAGCTCAATTACGCGCCCTATTTTCTCACCGTCGCTGACATCGTACGATATGCGCGCGAAGAGCGCGGCATTCTCTGCCAAGGGCGTGGCTCGGCGGCCAATTCAACCATCTGCTATTGCCTTGGCGTCACTTCCGTCGATCCGACGCAAAACACGCTTCTGTTTGATCGATTTGTTTCGACCGAACGCAATGAGCCGCCGGATATCGATGTGGATTTCGAGCATGAGCGGCGCGAGGAAGCCATTCAATATGTCTATGATAAATATGGCCGCGAACGCGCTGCACTGGCCGCGACGCTGATTTGTTATCGCGGACGTAGCGCTATTCGCGAAGTTGGAAAAACATTTGGATTTTCAGAAGACAGAATCTCCGCGCTTTCCAAGACGCAACAATGGTGGTCAAGCGGCGTCACCCCAGACGATTTGCAAGGGCTTGGCCTCGATCCAGGCGATAAACGGCTGATGATCTGCATCCGTTTGGCGCGCGAGCTCACTGGCTTCCCGCGCCATCTTTCGCAGCATGTCGGCGGCTTCGTCATCACGCGGGATCGGCTGGACGACATCGTACCGATTCAGAACGCTGCGATGGACGACCGCACCGTCATTGAGTGGGATAAGGACGACCTCGAAGAGCTGAAAATCCTTAAGGTCGACATTCTAGGTCTGGGCATGCTCACTTGTTTGCGAAAGGCGTTCGACATGGTCGAAACGCATTATCCAGACTGGACAAGCGCAGCGCAGAAGCTCGACCTCAGCACATTGCCGAAAGAAGATCCTCGCGTTTACGCCATGCTGCAGCGCGCCGATTCTATCGGTGTGTTTCAGGTCGAGAGCCGCGCGCAGATGTCGATGCTGCCACGCCTTAGGCCTGATAAATTTTATGATCTTGTGATTGAAGTCGCGATCGTACGCCCTGGCCCAATCCAAGGCGGGATGGTGCATCCTTATTTGAAGCGCAAGCAGGGCTTGGAGGATGTCACCTATCCTTCCAAAGAATTAGAAGGTGTCTTGAAGCGCACATTAGGCGTGCCGCTGTTTCAAGAGCAGGCCATGCAGATCGCCATCGTCGCGGCGGGATTTACGCCGCCAGAGGCCGATAAGCTGCGCCGCGCCATGGCGACATTCCGGCGGGTCGGTACAATCGGAACGCTGAGAGATAAGTTCATCTCCGGCATGGTCGCCAATAATTATGCAAAGGATTTCGCCGAACGCGCCTTCTCGCAAATCGAGGGCTTTGGCGAATATGGCTTTCCTGAAAGCCATGCCGCGAGTTTTGCGCTCCTCGTCTATGCCTCATCCTGGCTCAAATGCCATTATCCAGATGTGTTCGCTGCGGCGCTTCTGAATGCTCAGCCCATGGGCTTTTATGCGCCAGCGCAAATCGTGCGCGACGCAGAAGAGCATGGCGTCGAAACGCGCGCGCCGGATGTGAATCACTCTGATTGGGACAATCAGCTTGAACCCGGCCCCGCCGCCGCGCAGCGTCTCGCTCATCGCCACCGCGAGATGAAAGACGATGTGCGGACGAAAAAAGCAGTGCGGCTTGGATTCAGGCAAATCAACGGACTGAGCGAAGATGACGTGAAAACGCTGGTCGCAGCACGCGGGCGAGGCTTTGACTCCGTACGCGATGTTTGGCTGCGAGGCGGGCTTTCACTCTCCGCGATCGAAAAGCTGGCGGACGCCGACGGGTTTCGCTCGTTAGGTCTTGATCGGCGTGACGCGCTCTGGGCAACGCGCGCACTTAACCGCGTCGGCGGGCAAGAAGATTTGCCACTCTTCGCTGCTGGATCTGATCTCTCCGCCGAGCGCGACTTTGTATTGCCTTCCATGGCGGTTGGCGAGCATGTCGTCGAGGATTATCGGACGCTCGGTCTATCGCTGAAAGCACATCCCACCGCCTTGTTGCGCACTTCGCTCGGCGCGCGCGGGATTTTGCCGAACGATGAGCTGAGTACTGTGCGCAACGGAACGCGCGTACGCGTGGCTGGACTTGTCCTAGTTCGCCAACGCCCAGGCACGGCCTCCGGCGTCATCTTCATGACGCTGGAGGACGAAAACCATATCGCCAATATCGTGGTGTGGCCGCGCGTGTTTGAGCGCTTTCGTCCAGAGGTGTTGGGCGCGCGGCTTTGCGCCGTCGATGGCGTGGTGCAAAGCGAGCGCGGCGTGATCCATATCGTGGCCGAGAGACTTTACGATTATAGCTCACTGCTGGCCGAGCTTTCCGCCGATCCGCTCAATACGCCACCAACACCCGCCGATGAAGTGCGCAGACCAGGCGCTGATTCACGCACACATCCGCGCAATGTGCGTCATGATCTTTCCGCCGCTGCGCAGAAGGTCATGCCGAAGGGCCGGAATTTCCATTAAATCCCAACCGGAGAGAGCCCTCCGCGACAGCAGGACGCGCAACCTTCCGACGCTTGGGGGCAAAATTGGCGCAGCGACTTTGGTGCGTTCTCGCCGTCAGCTGATCGCCGATCGCCAGGGCAGCGTCATCTCGGCCGGCTGCGGCAGACGAGTGCGGGGGCGACGGTCACGCAGTTTCTCTATGACGGCGACCCGGCTGGCGGCGGAGTACAATGGCGCGGGCGCGTTGCAGCGGCGCTATGTGCATGGCGGCGGCGCCAACGAGCCGATCATCTGGTAGCGCCGCGCAACGACGAAATGGTGGGCGCGACAGGGCCCTACAATGTCATTGCGAGCGGCGCGGCTTGTACAACGTTCCGCTGAGATGGTGGACCCAAGCGGGATCGAACCGCTGACCTCCTGCATGCCATGCAGGCGCTCTCCCAGCTGAGCTATGGGCCCGTAGCGCCGCCGAAGCTGCGCCGGAAATGGGACGCGCGGAACCTAAGCTTCGCGCGGGTGCGGTTCAAGCCGCTAAAGCCGCAATCTCAGCGGCTGCTATCGTCGTCCTCGTCATCGCCCGGCAAATCGCCGAGTTCGTCCTCGTTGAATTCTTCCTCGTCGACGAGCAGCGGTACGTCGTCGTCGGCGCCTTCGCCGGCCAGATCGCCTTCGTCCTCGGAGAAGCCCTCCGGGATGTCGTCGCCGCTGGGCGCTGCGGCATCCTCGTCCTCCTCGGCCAGCAATGGCTCGGCTTCGGCCTCGCTGTCGACCTCGGGGGTGACCTCGGCTTCTTCGTCTTCGTCCTCGTCGCCGGTCTTACGGGCGGGGGCCTCGACTTCTTCCTCTTCGTCCTCGTACGCAGGATCGTGGGCAGTGACGCGAGCACGGCCGCGGCGGGCGCGGACGCCCTCCTCGGCGGGGTCGAAACTGGTTGTGCATTTGGGGCACACCGCGGGGCGGCGACGCAGGTCGTAGAACTTTGCCCCGCAATTCGGGCAAATCTGCTTATCACCCAGGTCAGCTCTGACCAAGCCGCTCTCCTTCGCTGCCGCGCCACAGAGTCGCCTCGGCTGCGCGGGGCGCTCGCTTGCCACCATCGGACGCGGCTGTCAAAAGCTTTGTCGCCTCCTCCTCGGGCGACCATCAGATAAGGTGTTTCCATGCGTCTCAGGGCGCGCCCCATCGGGTCTTTGAAGGGCCGCGCCCGGCCGCCCGGCGACAAGTCGATCTCCCACCGCGCCCTGATCATGGGCGCGCTGGCCCGGGGCCGGACCGAGGTCGAGGGCCTGCTCGAAGCGGACGACGTGCTCTGCACCGCCGCCGCGGCGCGTCAGTTTGGGGCGATCGTCGAAAAGACCGGCGAAAGCGCCTGGCGCGTGGAGGGCGCGGGCGGGTTCAAACAGCCTGGCGAGACCATCGAGTGCGGCAATTCCGGAACCGCCGCCCGCCTGCTGATCGGGGCGGCCAGCGGCTACAAGCTGAGCGCCCGCTTTGATGGCGACAAGTCGCTGCGCAAGCGGCCCATGAACCGCGTCATCGCCCCGCTTTCACAGATGGGCGCGCGCTTCGACGCCCCGCAAAGCAAACTGCCGCTGATCGTGCATGGCGGCGGCTTGAAGGGCATCGTCTACCGCTCGCCCGTCTCATCGGCGCAGGTGAAGTCGGCGGTGTTGCTCGCCGGCCTCCAGGCCGAAGGTGAAACCGTGCTGATCGAGCCGGAGCGCTCTCGCGATCACACCGAGCGCATGCTCAAGGTGTTCGGCGCACATTGCGACCAGGTCGAAATCGACGGCGCACTGCATCCGCGTGTGCGGCCAAGCACATTGACCGGCGCGCGCGTCTATGTGCCCGCCGATCCCTCCTCCGCCGCGTTCTTGATCGCAGCGGCGCTCATCACCAAGAACTCGGAAGTCTGCGTCGAGGACGTGCTGGTCAATCCGCTGCGTCTCGGCTTCTTCGAGACGTTGCTCGAGATGGGAGCAAAGCTCCGCTACGAAGAACGTCGCGACCCGATCGGCGAGCCGATCGCCAACATCATCGCCAGCACCAGCGATCTGATCGGGGTCGCCCCGCCGCCGCGGCGCGCGCCTTCGATGATCGACGAATTCCCGATCCTCGCCGTCACCGCCGCCTTTGCGCAAGGCGAAACGCGCGTCGTCGGCGCTGCTGAGCTGCGCGTGAAGGAAAGCGACCGCATCACGCTGATGGTGGATGGCCTCAAAGCGTGTGGCGTCGACGCTGAGGAGCTGCCGGACGGGCTGATTGTGCGCGGTAATGGGCGCAAGAGCGTGCGCGGCGGCGCCACGATCCGCACTATGGGCGATCACCGCGTAGCGATGTCGTTCCTGGTGCTAGGCCTGGCGGCCAAGGAGCCCGTGATCGTCGATGAAGCGGAGATGATCAACACCTCCTTCCCTGGCTTTGCCCGCTGCATGGCCGCGCTTGGCGCCGACATCAGCGAAGTGGTCTAGCCGGCGTCTGCACGCGCTTCGGTCTTGCCGCCGGCAAGGATCGCCGTGGCCGCCACGTCAGCGGTGACGTTGCCGAGCGTGCGGAAAATGTCAGGGATCACTTCAACCGCGATCAGCACGCCGAGCACTTCAGTTGGCACGCCCATGGTGATGCAGATCGGCGCGATCGAGGCGATGTACGAGACCTGCCCAGGCAAACCCACCGCGGCGATGCTGACGGCGTAGGCGACCACGATGGCGCTGCCGATTTGCATCATGCTTGGGTCCAACCCGTACAGACGCGCCACGAAATAGACCACGGCAAGATTGGCCACTGGCGAGGTGAAACGAAACACAGCGACCGCCAGCGGCAATACGACGTCCGCCACGCGCGCTGGCAAACGCAAGCTGCTAAGCGACGCTTCCAACATCGCCGGCAGAGAGGCGAGCGAAGATTGCGTTGAAGCGGCGACCGCCCAGACCGGCGCGCACGCAGCGGTGAAACGGCCAATCTGTTGGCGGCCGAAGATGATGCCGATGAGCCAGGCGATCAGAGTGCTGCCGGCCGTCACGCTGGTGACGATGACGACGTACTGCGTCAGCGTACCCGCCGCGCCGAAGCCCGCGCGCAGGCCCACGCCCAGCGCCAACCCGAACACGCCGATTGGGCCCGCCAGCAGCACCCAATGCACGATCACGATCATCGCTTCGGAAACGGCGCGGAAAAAGCCGATAATGTGCTGGCGCAGGCCGGGTTCCAGCCGCGTCGCGGCGAAGCCGAAGAAGATCGAAAACACCACAAGCGAAAGGATATTGTCATTGGCGGCCGCCGCCACCGGATTGCCGGGCGCAAGGCTCTGCAACCAGCTCGTAAAAGTCGGCGCCTCGGTGATGTGGGGCGCGTCTGCGCCGATGCTGGCGACGAACGCCCGCGCGGCTTCAGGGTCGAGCGGCCAGGCATTGAGGAAGGCGGTGGTCGCGATCGTGGTGTAGATCGCCGCCAAGAAGATCAGCACGGTGAACAGAAGCGCCGCGCGCGCAACAAGGCCGCCGGTTTGCGCCGCGTCCGCCACGGAAGCGATGCCGGTAACGATCAGCGCCACGATCAACGGCACCACCGTCATCCTGAGCGCATTCAGCCAAAGCCCGCCGAACGCTTCCATGACATTAGCCGCGCCGGTGAGCGCGGGCGCCTCGGTGCGGATCAGCGCGCCCGCGACAATGCCGGCGACGAGCGCCAGCAGAACGATGAAACTGATGATCTTCACGCGGCGCGCCCCTTCAGCTTACGCGGTGGTAAACGAGGAGCACGCGCCACGCCAGAGGCGGTTTACTTCGCCAGCGCCGCCTGCCGAGCGGGCTGCGCCTGGCCTTGCGCCGGCGCTTCCGGCGCACGCTTGAACTCGAGCACGCCGTCTTCCAGAGCGCCGAAGCGCAGATCCATCAGATCGTGCGCATAGCTCTGGTTCTGCTTCCAAGGCGCCATCGCGGTCTGCTTCGGCAGGATGTTCTTAGCGCGCTGGAAATAGCCGGACGAAAAATCGACGAACGGCTTTTCATCCAAGTGTTGGCGCATGCGCGGCGTGGCCGAGGCCAGTCCGTACTCGCTGAGATAGTTGACGAGCCGGCAGGCGTATTCGCAGATCAAATCGGCGCGCAGCGTCCACGAGGCGTTGGTGTAGCCGAACACGAACGCCAGGTTCGGCACGTCCGACAGCATCGCGCCTTTGTAAGCAAATGACTTGCCCGTATCGACCTTCTCGCCGTCGACATAGACCTCCGTGCCGCCAAGCACCTGCAGATTGAGGCCCGTGGCCGTGATGACGATGTCGGCTTCGAGTTCCTTGCCGGATTTGAGCTTGATGCCCTTCTCGGTGAACTCGTCGATGTGATCGGTGACCACCGACGCTTTGCCTTCGCGGATGGCGATGAACATGTCGTTGTCGGGAACGAGGCAGAGCCGCTCTTCCCATGGATTATAGCGCGGGGTGAAATGGGTATCGAGATCGTAGTCGGGCCCGAGCTGCTCGCGCAGCAAACCGAGTAAACGCTCCTTCGTCTTCTGCGGGCTCGATCGCGCCAGCCGGAAGAAGAATTGCTGGAACAGCACCTTGCGCAGGCGGGTCAGATCGTAGGCCAGTTTCGCGGGCAAATGGCGGCGCAGCCAATTGGCCTGCGCATCTTCCGCCGGCATCGAGATCATGTAGGTCGGCGAGCGCTGCAGCATGGTGACGTGCGCGGCCTTGTCGGTCATCGATGGCACCAGCGTCACCGCCGTTGCGCCGGACCCGATCACGACAACGCGCTTGCCGGCATAGTCGAGATTTTCCGGCCAGTGCTGAGGATGAATGAGCTGACCTTTGAAGCGCTCCGTGCCTTTGAACTCGGGCAGATAGCCCTGGTCGTAGCGATAATAGCCCGCGCACATCAGCAGGAACGGCGTCTTGAAGCGCTTTACGCCCTCCGGCGTTTCCGCCGTGACGGTCCAGCGCGCTTCGCTCGAGGACCAATCGGCGCGCGTCACCTTGTGTTTGAAGCGGATGTGCTGATCGATGCCGTACTCTTTGGCGGTCTCGTTCACGTACTTGCGGATCGAGGGGCCATCGGCGATCGCCTTCTGCTCGGTCCACGGTTTGAAATTGTAGCCCAGCGTGTACATGTCGCTGTCCGAGCGGATGCCGGGATAGCGGAACAAGTCCCAGGTGCCGCCGATCGCCTCGCGCGCTTCGAGGATGGCGTAGCTCTTGTCCGGACAGCGGTTCTGCAGATGGTAGCCCGCGCCAATGCCCGACAGGCCGGCGCCGACCACGATGACGTCGAAGGTCTCGGTTTGCATGCTCAACTCCGGCGCGACGGCATGACTTCTGTCAAGCGTCCCTTAGCGGCAGGGGGCGTGCTCGCCTTCGCGCCCCTCTCCTGCTAAGCGCCCGGCCATGATCATCGCCATCGACGGCCCCACCGCATCCGGCAAAGGCACGGTCGCGGCGGGGGTCGCCAAGCATTACGGCCTGAAACGGCTCGACACGGGCGCGCTTTATCGCGCCGTGGGACTAGCCGTGCTCGACGCCGGCGGCGATCCGGCAGACCCGGCGGCCGGGGTCGCCGCGGCTGAGACGCTGGACCTTGGCGCGATCGACGAGCGGCGCATCCGCTCCAGCGCGGCCGGCTTGGCCGCCTCGAAGGTGGCCGCCATCCCCGCCGTGCGGGCGGTTCTGCGCAAGGCCCAACGCGCCTTCGCCGCCGACCCGGCTGGAGCGGTCCTGGACGGCCGCGACATCGCCACCGTCATCTGCCCGGACGCCGAGGTGAAGCTGTTCGTGACGGCGGACCTCAAGGTCCGCACCGAGCGGCGGCTGAAGGAGCTTCGGGGCCGCGGCGAAAGCATCGAATTTGACGCCCTGAAGGCCCAGATTGCCGAACGCGATGAGAGGGACATGACCCGGGCGGATTCCCCGCTGAGGCAGGCCCCCGATGCGCACTTGCTGGACACCACTCATCTTTCTATAGAGGCGTCCGTGGAGGCCGCGTGTCGGATTATCGACGCGGCGCTGGCGCGTCCCGGGACCTGAGGTCCGCGGGGCGTTTTCTGTTTCCTCCCAAACTTCCCCGTCGGGGAAGCAATCGAGACGAAGGACGGTCGCATGGTGCGGCCGAGACCGCCGGAGACAACCGGCCGGCCCTTAAGCGAACTGGAGTTGAACTAAGTATGGCGGCACAAGCCCTTTCCCCCACGCGCGACGATTTCGCCGCGCTTCTCAGTGAGAGCCTCGGCTCTCGCGGCATGGTCGAAGGCCGGGTGATCCCGGCAACCGTCGTCGCAATCGAAAACGATTTCGTCGTTGTCGATATCGGCCTCAAGACCGAAGGCCGCATCCCTCTGCGTGAATTCCTCGTCGACGACGGCGCGGGCCAACCGAAGGCCGGCGACATTGTCGAAGTCTATCTCGACCGTATCGAAAACGCGCTCGGCGACGCTGTCGTCAGCCGCGAAAAGGCGCGCCGCGAAGAAGCCTGGACGCGTCTGGAAAAGAGCTTCGCCGCGCAAGAAGCGGTGAACGGCGCGATCGTCGGCCGCGTGAAGGGCGGCTTCACCGTCGACCTCGGCGGCGCTAACGCGTTCCTGCCGGGCAGCCAAGTGGACATCCGCCCGGTGCGCGACGTCGGCCCGCTGATGAACATCGTGCAGCCGTTCGCGATCCTGAAAATGGACCGCCAGCGCGGCAATATCGTCGTCTCGCGCCGCGCCGTGCTCGAAGAGAGCCGCGCCTCCGAACGCGCCGAGATCGTCGGTCAGCTGCGTGAAGGCGAAGTCCGCGAAGGCGTGGTCAAGAACATCACCGATTACGGCGCGTTCGTTGACCTCGGCGGCATCGACGGCCTGCTGCACGTCACCGACATGAGCTGGAAGCGCGTGTCGCATCCGAGCCAAGTGCTCAATGTCGGCGACACGGTGAAGGTCCAGATCGTCAAGATCAATCCGGACACCCAGCGCATCAGCCTCGGCATGAAGCAGCTGATGAGCGACCCGTGGGATGGCGTCGAAGCCAAGTACCCGGCCAACGGCGTGTTCAAGGGCCGCGTGACCAACATCACCGACTACGGCGCGTTCGTTGAACTCGAACCGGGCGTCGAAGGCCTCGTCCACGTCTCGGAAATGAGCTGGACGAAGAAGAACCTGCATCCCTCGAAGATCCTGAGCACCAGCCAGGAAGTCGACGTGCAAGTGCTCGACGTGGACGGCGACAAGCGCCGCATCTCGCTTGGCATCAAGCAAGTGCAGCAGAATCCGTGGGAATCCTTCCTGCAGCAGCACCCGGTTGGCTCGGTCATCGAAGGCGAGATCAAGAACATCACCGAATTCGGTCTGTTCGTCGGCCTCAATGCCGAACTCGACGGCATGGTCCACCTCTCCGATATCGCCTGGGACGCCCAAGGCGAGGAAGCCCTCGCCCGCTACAACAAGGGCGATGTGGTGAAGGCCAAGGTTCTCGACGTCGACGTCGAGAAGGAACGCATCTCGCTTGGCATCAAGCAAGTCGCGTCCGACCCGATGGCCGACGCCGATTATCGCAAGGGCCAGATTCTCACCGTCGAAGTTGTCGACGTCGCTTCCGGCGGCATCGAGGTTTCGTTCGGCGAAGGCAATGCGCTGCGTTCGTTCATCCGCAAGAGCGACCTCTCGCGCGACCGCCAAGAGCAGCGCGCTGACCGCTTCTCGGTCGGCGACCGCCTCGACGCGATGGTGACCGGCTTTGACAAGTCGAGCCGCCGCGTTTCGCTCTCTGTCAAGGCGATGGAACTCGCCGACGAGAAGGAAGCGATCGCGCAGTTCGGCTCGTCCGACAGCGGCGCCTCGCTGGGCGACATCCTCGGCGCGGCCCTGAAGGACCGCACCAAGCAATAAGCGAAGACCCTTCGCTGCGATCAGGCCCGGCGCGCCCGCCAAGGTGCGCCGGGCCTTTTCATTTTTGCGCGCCCTCGCCCCCGCGAGGCCTTTTTCTTACGTGAGTTCAAGCATCTGCACGGTTGACGCCGGTCCGCCCCCAGGGCTTGATGCGCCGGGAATGTTGGGGACCCGGCCAATGCTGCGCTCTGAACTGGTCGCGAAGCTGCAGGAAGAGATGGCGCCCCTGAAGGCGTCGGAAATCGAGCACGCCGTCGACATCGTCCTCGACGAGGTCGGTGAGGCGCTGGCGCAGGGCGGCCGCGTCGAACTGCGCGGCTTTGGCGCCTTTTCGGTGCGCGAGCGCGAGGCCCGCACCGGCCGCAATCCGCGCACGGGTCAGACCGTCAAGGTCTCCGCCAAACGTGTTCCTTTCTTCAAGCCGGGCAAAGAATTGCGGCTGAAGGTCAATGGCGGCGAAGAGCCGTAAGCGTCCGCCGGATTGACGCACGTCAGCCTGCGCCCAGCGCAAATCTGTCGGTCTTGCACGACGCCCGCAAATCAGGGGTATCTTGCCCACAGGCCTAGTCTGGGAGACCGAGCCCATGTCCATCGTCAAAGAGTTTCGCGAGTTCGCGCTCAAGGGCAACGTCGTCGATCTCGCCGTCGGCGTGATCATCGGCGCGGCCTTCAACGGCATCGTGCAATCGCTGGTGAATGACCTGGTCATGCCGCCGATTGGCTGGCTGACAGGCGGCCTCGACTTCTCCGACCTCGCCATCACGCTGCCGCGCTCGCCAATGGCGCCGCCGGACGCTGAGCTGGTGACGATCAACTACGGCAAGTTCATCACCACCCTGATCAGCTTCGTCATTGTTGCCTGGGTGATCTTCCTGTTCGTGAAGGGCATCAACCAGATGAAGCGCAAGCAGGAACAAGCGCCAGCAAGCGCGCCCGAGAAGCCCGAGGACATCAAACTGCTCGGCGAAATCCGGGACCTGTTGAAACAGCGCAGCTAAGGTGCTGGCTCAGCCAACGCATTGTGGAGCAGCTCGTTGGGCCGCACGTCGACGCCGCGCGCCGCCGGCTGAGCAGCTAAGTGCTAGGTCTCGAACTCGTCGGGAGGGACGTATTCGGCCCGGAACCACGGGTTCGTTTTGCCATCGAATACAGACCTGAGCCAATCAGCGGCCCGCGCGACGCGCGCAGCGTGACGCGATTGCTTGTGCACGATCAGCCACAGCTTGATCGGCACGCTCTGCTCGCCGCCAATCACCACGAGTTCAGGCGCGAGAGTCAGCAAATAGGTGGGAACAGTGGCAATTCCAGCGCCCGCCCTGAGCGCAGCGACAACAGCGGAACTCGAGTTCGACTCCAGCGAAAAGGACGCAAGCGCTGCGGCGGCATAGGCGCGCGAAGTCCGGTTATCACGCTGCATCACCTGACCGGTATGCTTAAGGGCGCGGTGATCAACCGCCGCGCTGGCTAGAGAATTGGGCGTTCCGTGCGCTTTCAAATACGCCGGTGAGGCTGCGAAGACGTAGTGCATGGTCGCAAGCTCGGAGGCGTCATCGCCAATATCTGCGAGCGACTTGTCCACCGAAATGCTGATATCTGGGCGACGCACGAGGTCAGGCGCCGCTCCGTCCTGGATACAATTCAACGCCAATTGGATCTGAGGATACCGATCGAGGAAATCCGGGATGCGCGGCGCCAACCAGAGCGCGCCCACCCCATCCGGCGCGGCGATCGTCACACCGCCCTCGTCCCGCTTGTCACGCGCACGCACCGCACGTTCAATATCGTCTGCGATACGCTGCATGGATTGGGCGCGGTCGAGCAGGTCTTCGCCTGCCGCCGTCAGCGACACGCCGGTGCGCGTTCGCAGCAACAGCTTGGCTTCCATCCGCTTCTCGAGGTCGCCGATACGGCGGCTCACGCTGGATGGCTGGACCTTGAGCTCCACCGCGGCCTTGTTCACGCTCCCCGCCGCCGCTACGGCGGCGAAGATGCGAATGTCGTCCCAGTCCAGCCGGGCGCTGGGCCGCTTCTCCCGGTGCTTCGATTTAGGCAATACCCCGTTCCCAGATTTGCGGCGGCAAAATCTACCGCAGGTGGCAACCTAGGCAGCCTCAAATCTGAGGTGAAGGGGGCTCGCCCGGATGGACTTTCCAAAGACAGACTCGATCGTCGGAGAGGGAATTGGCGCGGCGGGCGGCGTGCCTGGCGGCGCTGAGGGGGCGCCGCGCCGAACGCGCCAAGCGGTCAAATCGCCCTACTCATGCGCACATGACGGCGTTGGGACGGTCCCGTCCTGTCTGTACGCCCTTGCTTTCGAGGCTCTGCGCGATGCGGTTCTGTTGCTGACCGCCGAGAACAAGATCGTCGCTGCCAATGAAGCCGCGCGCCGTCTTACCGGGCACGGCGAGACGCTGGCGATCGTTGACCGCGAACTGCTTGTCAACGACCGCGCCGTCGCCTCCATAATCGACGCCGCACGCGCATCGAACACCGAGCATGAAGGCTTGGTGGCGTTGGGCGATGGCGTTCTCAGACGCATCCGGGCCTCGCCGCTGCCTGCAGCCGGCGATGCAGCGGCGGAACGGTCCGTCGTCTGCGTGACATTCACTGAAACGGACTCCGCGGCGAGCGAGCGCGAGAACCAAGAACACTTGCTTCGCGATTTTCGCCTGACGCCTTCAGAGGCGGCGGTCGCCGGCATGCTTCGCCAAGGGCGCCGGGTGCGCGAGATCGCACTTGCACGCAGCGTATCGGAACACACCATTCGCGCGCAGCTCAAATCGCTGTTCGCAAAGCTCGGCGTCAAATCTCAGATCGAAGCCGCCGCCCTGCTGCACCAGCTGGCTGTGAAATAAAGATGCGGGCAACCACGGCGTCCATCGGCATGCCGCCGCCGGCTACGGGGCAAGCGCTCCAGCCGAAATGACGCTTACACTCGTCGTCGGTCTCCGCTCATGCACGGCTTGCCTCGCAAAGGCAGGTCGCAGGCTCCGGCCTCAAACAATCGTTGACGGAAGGTAATGTTTGGCCGCACGCTAACGGCGCGAGGAGGAGGATCGACATGCGCACCACGCTCTCCAACAGCGTCAAGCTTGGCGCTGCGGCCACGGCGGGCCTCGGCATCGCCGCCTTTGCAGCTCTTGCGATCGGCACCGTCTCGCCCCCGGGCGGCGCGCAGATGAGCGGCACCATCGCGCCGGCTGAGCGCTATCGCTCTGCGCAGGTCAGCGACAGCGATGTGCGCCTCGGCGACGATGCAGTCCCGCTGCTGATGCAGACCGACGCGTTCGAACTCATGGTGCGCGACCCCTCCTTCAGAGCGCTCGCCTCTGATCCGGGTTTTGCCGCGCTCGCACAAAATCCACAGGCGCTGCTGGCCATGGCGCAGGATGCGCAGGCCTTCACAGCGCTCGCGCGCGATCCTCAAGCGTTCGCACTGCTCGCCCGTTCGGCTGAGGCGGGCGCCGCCCAGTCCATGAGCGCACAAGCTGCGAACGCCGAAGCGTTCGCAGCTATGTCCCAGCACGCCGCCGCGTTCTCCGCCATGGCGCGCCAGCCGCAAGCGTTTGCGGCGATGGCGCAACATCCCCAAGCCTTTGCGGCGCTGGCGCGACACCCTCAAGCCTTCGCCGCAATGGCGCGCAATCCTCAAGCTTTCGGCGCGTTCGCACGCAACGCCAATTTCGCTGCAGCCGTCGCCAATCCGCAGGCCCAACAAGCCATGGCGCGCGATGCACAAGCGTTCCAGGCGCTTGGCGCTGACGCGCAGGCCATGAGCGCGCTCGCCGCTGACGCACAAGCGTTCCAGGCGCTGGCCGCCAATGCGCAGGCGTTCCAGGCGCTCGCGAGCGACGCCCAGGCCTTTAGCGCGCTCGCCGCCAACAGCGCCGCATTCGAAGCGATGGCCGCCAACGCCGAAGCGTTCGCAGCGCTTGCCCGCAATAGCCAAGCGCTCTCGGCGATGGCGCAGAGCGCCCAGGCGTTCCAGTCTCAAGCGCAAACCGCACGCGCCTTCGATGCGGGCGCCGCTGCGGCGTTCGCCGCCAACGCCCAAGCGTTCGCGGCGATGGCGCGTGCGCCGCAAGCTTTCGCCGCCATGGCGCAGCACCCGCAAGCCTTCGCCGCGCTCGCCCGCCATCCGCAAGCGTTCGCGGCCATGGCCGCCAATCCTGCCGCCTTCGCCAGCTTCGCACGCGGCGCCAATTTCGCCGCCGCCGCACGCAACCCCGCCGCCAACGTGGCGATGGCCCAGGACGCCCAGGCCTTCCAGGCGCTGGGGCGCGATGCACAAGCCATGAGCGCTCTCGCCGCTGATGCACAAGCGTTCCAGGCGCTCGGCGCCAACGCTCAGGCGTTCCAATCGCTGGCGCGGGACGCGCAGGCGCTCAGCACGCTCAGCGCAAGCGCACAGGCGTTCCAGGCGATGGCGGCCAACGCGCAGGCGTTCCAGGCGCTGTCGCAAAACAGCGCCGCCCTCGCCGCCATGGCGCGCAATGCGCAGGCATTCCAAGCGCAGGCTGGCGCAGCCCGCGCCGCACAGGGACTTAATGCGCAAGCCTTCCAATTGATGGCGCAACATCCGCAAGCGTTTGCGGCGATGGCGCAGAACCCGCAGGCGTTCGCGGCGATGGCGCGCAATCCTCAGGCGCTGCAGGCGCTCGCCGCCAATGCGCAGGCGTTCACCGCGCTCGCACGTCAGCCCGCCTTTGCTGCGCTGGCGCGTGAGCCCGCCTTCGCGGCGATGGCGCGCGATGCCAGCTTCGCCAACGCCATTCGGGCGAATTGACGGGCACTTTCGCGCCGGGCGGGAGATGGCGGCCATCGCTGCGCTCTCGCCCGTGCTAGCGTCCAAGGCGTGAGAGTGCGCTGGGGGATATGTCTCGCCGTCTTGTTGCTTGCGCAGCTTTCGCCGGCGCATGCGCAAACGAGCGAACAGACGCCGGCGCCTGCCTCTGCGCCAGAAACTAGCGTCCCGGCCCCACCCGTCGTTGAGCCTGCTCCCTCAACGCAGCCGCCGCCGAGCCGGGCCCCCGACGACATCCCCTTGATCGATCTGGCGCAGATCGAAACAGAGCGACTGCGCCTGCTCTATTTCGATCCAGCCGAAACCTACCTCACGCCATACCTCGGCCGCAGCTTCGAAAACGCGATGGCCTACGAGCAGCGCATGTTCGGCTGGCGGCCCTGGGAGCAGACAACGCTCCTGCTCAAGGATTTTTCTGACTACGGCAATGCGGCTGCACGCGCCTCGCCCAACAACGCGATGCTGATCGACGTTGCCCCCTTGAGCTTGGCTTTCGACACATTCAGTCCGGGCGAGCGCTTCTTCACTCTCACCGACCATGAACTCACGCACGTGGCGCTGATGGATGTCTGGAACAGCGACGATGCGCGATGGCGGCGCCTCTTCTTCGGCAAGCCGATGCCGGTGGAGGCGCACCCGGAGACTATTCTCTACAATTATCTGACGACACCACGCGTGAACGTGCCGCGCTGGTATCTGGAGGGCAGCGCCGTCTTCATGGAAACCTGGATGGCGGGCGGCTTCGGGCGCGCGCAAGGCGCCTATGACGAAATGGTGTTCCGCTCAATGGTGCGTGACGATGCGCACTTCTATTCCCCCGTGGGATTGGAATCGGAAGGCATCTTCACCGACTTCCAAGTCGGGGTGAATGACTATCTCTATGGCACGCGCTTCTTCAGCTATCTGGCGATGCAATACTCGCCAGAGCAGGTGATCCAATGGTTGCGGCGCGATGAAGAGAGCGCGGCCTATTACCAGGATCAATTCGCCCGCGTCTTCGGCGTTCGCCTGCCGCAAGCTTGGGCCGATTGGATCGACTGGGAGCACCGCTTCCAGCGCGCCAATCTTGACGCGCTCAATGCCTATCCGCTCACTCAAGGCCAGCCGCTGGCGCCCCGCGCGCTAGGATCGATTTCCCGCAGCTTCATCGACCCGCGCACCGGCGCGCTGGTCGGCGCCTTCCGTTATCCGGGCGTCATCGCCCATGTCGGCGTGCTCAGCCCGCAGACCGGCGCCATTCGCCGCCTCGCCGACATCAAGGGCGCGATGCTCTACCGCGTCACTTCACTTGCCTATGACCCACAGTCCAACACGGCCTGGTACACCACGGACAACTACGCGTATCGCGACATCATGGAAATCGATGTCGCCACCGGGCGCCAGTACATGGTGCTACGCGACGGGCGCATCGGCGACATCGTCTTCAATCCTCAGGATCGCTCGCTGTGGGGCCTGCGCCACCTCAACGGCTACGTCACCCTGGTGCGCATCCCGCCGCCCTATTCCAGCTGGAACCAGGTGCACACATTCCCGTTCGGCCGCACCGCGTTCGACCTCGACATTTCACCGGACGGGGCGCTGCTCTCAGCCTCGGTCGGCGAGATCAATGGCGAGCAGGCCGTGGAAGTGTTCAACACGCAGGATCTGCTTGCCGGCAGCGCCGAACCAACCACCCGCTTCACCCTCGGCGCATCGACACCCGAGGGCTTCGTCTTCTCGCCCGACGGACGTTACCTTTATGGCAGCGCCTATTACACCGGCGTGTCCAACATCTTCCGCTTCGAGCTCGCGACACAGCAGATCGAAGCGGTCAGCAACGCCGAAACCGGCTTCTTCAGACCCATTCCGCGCCCGGACGGGACGCTGGTCGTCTACGAATATACCGGCGCCGGCTTTCAGCCCGTCGTCATTGAACCCACCCCCCTGCAGGATTTGGGGACGGTCCGCTTCCTCGGCGCCGAGATCGCGCGCGAACACCCCATCGTGCAAAGCTGGACCGTCGGTTCGCCCGCTTCGGTCCCGTTCGAGACCATGATCACAGCCCAGGGGCGTTATCGTCCGCGCGAAGAGATGCGCCTCGGCGCAGCCTATCCAGTGATCGAGGGATATCGCAATCGCGTAGCGCTTGGCTATCACGTCACCTACGAAGATCCGCTGCAATTCAATCAACTCAACGCCACACTCTCGCGCACGGTCAATTCCCAGTTCGAAGATCAAGACTGGCATTTCGACATCGAGTACAGAACGCTGCGCTGGCGGCTGCGCTATTGGCACAATGACGCAGATTTCTACGATCTCTTCGGCCCAACCGAGCGCGCGCGCGCCGGCGATGCGCTGATCGCCGGCTATCGCCGCTCCTTCATCTACGATCCGCCCCGGCAGCTCGACCTCGACATCACCGGCGCCTATTACACCGGTCTCGATACGCTTCCGGCTGCACAAGAGGTGGCTTCAAGCCAGTTCGATACGCTCGCCACGCTGAACGCTGAACTCCACTACAGCAACGAAACCCGCTCCCTCGGCGCCGTTGATCACGAGCGCGGCTGGGCCTGGACACTCGCTGCGGGCGCCGACCACGCCAACGGCGATGTGTTTCCAAGCCTGCGCGCGGGCCTCGATGTTGGCGTGCCGCTGCCGTTGAACAATTCATCGGCCTGGATCTACACAGCCGCCGGCGCCATCGAAGGCGACGAGACAAGCCCGCTCTCAAGCTTCTATATCGGCGCCTTCGGCAACAATTACGTCGATGATCGCGAGATCAAGCGCTACCGCCACTACGATAGCTTCCCCGGCTTCGACATCGACGAAATCGGCGCGCGTCGGTTCGTCCGCGCCGTGGGTGAACTCAACCTACCGCCTGTCCGCTTCGAAGATGTGGGCGTCGCCGCGCTCTATCTCAGCTCACTCCGAACCGCGCTGTTCGCCGGCGGCCTTGAAGTGGAAAGCGCGACCGGTGCGCGCCGCTCGCTGCAGACCGCCGGGGTGCAAATGGACTGGAATTTCACTGCCGCCCACCGCCTGCCCATGGTGCTGTCGCTCGGCTACGCCCGCGGCTTTGAGGATGGGCAACGGCGCGGCGATGAAGTGCTGCTCTCTTTGAAGATCATGTGATGCCTGCGGATCTCCTGCTCAAGGCGGCGATCGCCATTGCGCCGGTTCTCATCCTGCTGTTCGTGTTCGACCGGCTCGATGTGTTCGACCTCATCCCGATGCGCGAGATCGGCGCGCTGCTGGCGACGGGCGCAGCGCTGGCGCTGCTGAGCTTCATCGCCAACTGGCGCGTTCTGGACGGCTTTCCAATCGGCTGGAGCGCGTTCACGCGCTATGTCTCGCCCATCATCGAAGAGAGTCTCAAAGCCGCGCCCCTGATCGCGCTGTACGCCAGAAATCGGCTTGGCTTCAAAATCGAAGCGGCGATCGCCGGCTTTGCTGTCGGCGCCGGTTTTTCGGTGGCGGAGAACCTCTGGTATCTCACCACGCTTTCGGGAACCAATGCCACCGATTGGCTCGTGCGCGGCTTCGGCACCGCGATCATGCATGGCGCCGCGAGCGCGCTGTTCGCCGTCATCTCGCATGAGATGCTGGAAAAGCAGGCCGCAGCGCCCGCCGCGCAGTATCACTTCGATCCGATCCCGTTTGCGCCCGGCCTTGCGGTGGCGATGGCGTGCCATTCGCTGTTCAATCACTTCCCGGGGCAGCCGCTGATGGCGATGGTCGCCACCGCGTTCCTCGCCCCCCTCATCCTCTTCTCCACCTTGGCCCAAAGCGAGCGCGCTACACGCGTCTGGCTCGCCTCCGATGCTGCGGCGCACCGGGTCTTGCTTGAAGATATTCGCGCCGGGCGCTTTTGGGCAGGAGAACAGGGCCAAGCCTTGCGCGCAGACCTCGCCGCGCTTCGCAACGCCGACGCCGGCCAAGTCTTCGCCTATGTGGAATTGAAGCTCGAACTCGTCCTTCGCGCCGAAGAATTGATGCTCTCCACGCACGATGGAGGGCAGGCCGCGCTTGGCGCCGGCGTGCGTGAGAAAATCGGCGCACTGGATCGGCTCGAACGCCAACTGGGCCGGGCCGTCACCGCCGCCGTCAGCTCGCGCCTTGGCCTCACCCGCAACGACCTCTACGAACTTGGACGGTTACGCGCACGCGCGCGCTGAGCGCCCGACCGCACGCCCGTTCAACTCTGCAAGATCCATGCGTCCGTCAGGGAACTGGCGGAGAGGGAGGGATTCGAACCCTCGGTACGCTTGCACGTACTCCGGTTTTCGAGACCGGCCTATTCAGCCACTCTAGCACCTCTCCGGAGGCCCGCTTAATGGCGAGGCTTGCGGGCACTTGCAAGCATTCCCTGCAAGTCCGGGCCCCGGATTTCAGCCGATGGGGGCAAGGCGCGACAGCGTGACCGTCCCATCGCCGGACTGGATCGCGGTGTTAGTCACCGGCCGGGCGGCGCGAACGGCCGCGGCCGCTTCGGGGAGGAAGCCTGGCGTCTGGCCAATCAGGTACCACTCGCCTGCAGCGCCATCAGCGGCCAGCACGATCTCCACAAGCGCGCCATCGCAGGCCCTGCCCTGGCACGCCAGGTTGACGAAGTCGCTGTCGGCGCTGCCGGCATCGGAGAACGCAACACCAGCGCCGTTGATCGCGGCGCGCAACGGCCCAGCGCTACGCGGCAGGCGCAGGATCACCCGATACGCGCCATTGCTGACGAGCCGGGCGCGCACCGTGCGCTCGCCCGCTGCCTCGGCAACCGCGAGGTCGAGCAAAGCCGGCGCGGGCGCGGGCTGCGTTGCAGCGGGGGTCGCCCACGATGGGTAGCGGTCGCCAGGCAGAATGGTTTCAGCCGCGAACGCGTGCGCATTGCGCAATGCGGGAGGCAACGCGCGGCGGGATTGGCCGGCCACGACGCGCGCCTGAGCAGCGGTGATGTCGACAAAGTAGGTGAGGTTGAGCGGCGCCGGGCGCGCCGCCGAAGCGGCCGGCGCTTGTGCTGCACCGGCAATTGCGGCGAGCCACGCGACTGTCAGCACAAGCGCTGTCGCGCGCCAGCCTGCTCGGCCTTGCGCGGCCGCGATCACGCCCGCCCAGGCCCAGCCAAGCAAGGCGGCAAGGACGCCAAAGGCGAGCGGCAAGTCATAGCCAAGCGCAAGCTCGACCAGCGAGAATAGCGGCGCAAAGATCAGGAGCGACAAGAGGGCCGCCACAGCAGCGCCGAGGCCCAACGCTGGCCGCCAGATAAGAGCCCCGAGCGCGCCGAGCGCGAAGATCACCGCCGGCGCCGCAAATAGGATCGAAACGCCGCTGAGGAAGAACGAACCCGCCAGCCCAACCAGGGAGAACCAGAAAAACCCTGCGGCGCTCACGCGAACCGCATCGCCAGCGCGCAACACCGCGAATGACAACACCAGTCCCAGCAGCCCCGAGAGCGCGCACCATGCGCGCGTGAACTCTGGGTGCGCGAACCAATATTGCTCTCCTGGACGCAGCAGGCTCAGGCCGAGCCCCGCGGCAAAGGCGAGCGCGGCCGCGAACACGAGCGCGAGGAGCGGCAGGGCCAATGTCCGCCAGCGCCGCTCCGCGCCGCCGCGCCAGAAGGCTGCAAGAGCGATGAGCACGCAGAATGCCAATGCCGCCTGTCCCGCCCAGCTGGGCGCGGAAATCGTCACGCGAGAGGCGATGTCGCTGTAAACGAAGCGCGTGCTTGAACCGAGATCGGGCGCGCGTGCGAAGTTGCGCACCGCATGCAGGCCGGTATCGCCCATGTGCTGCAGGCTGGCCGTGTTGAACGAAGCCAGCGAGTCCTGCGGCGTATGATAGTTTTCGAAGCCGTCGAGCAACGCGAGATTGATGACATCGAGACCCGGGCGCGTCAGCACGCTGACGTCAGTCGAGTTCGGCATCAGCGCATAGATGTCCGCCATCACCGAATTGGCGACAGGGCGCGGTGCGCCAGAAAATGCGATGAAGGCGTCGCCGTTCGGCTGGTTGGTCTCGAAGAACATGGCAGGCCCGCGCGTGCCACGCGCTTCGAGGTTCACCAGCGCTTCGACATCCGCCATCAGTGGGTCGTGCTGGGCGAAATCATAGGCCCCGAGCAGCGCTTGCTCTTCACCATCGCTGATCAGGAAGATGACGCGGCGCTGCAAGTCCTCACGCATCAGCAGGCGCGCGATTTCAAGCGACGCAGCCACGCCCACGCCGTCGTCGCTGACGCCGGGCCCGGCGGGCACCGAATCGTAATGGCTGGCCACCAAGACGGCCGGGCCCTGCGCCGGGCCTACGCTGAAGACGATGTTGCGCACATAGCCGCAATCGATCAGCGGCGCGCGCGGCTGCGGCCGGCAGGCAAAACGTTCATGCACTTCGGGTCGAAGGCCGAGCGCTTCGATCTCATGCAACAGGCGCCCACGCACCTCGTCCTGCGCCGCGCTGTCGATGGGATGAGGGGCGCCCGCGCCGATGATGCGCTCAAGCCGTTCGCGCGCCGCTGCCGCGTCGAATTGATCGGCCGCGTTGTGCGCACGCACTGGCGGCGGCTGGATCAACATCCCCGCGTACATCAACGCGAAAAAGACCAACGCGATCGGCGCCAGCGCCCACGGCGCCGCACGCAGGCCCTGCGGCTCGGATTGTCCCCCACTCATGGAGGCACGCTAGCATTGCCAAGAGAGCTGTCTAGCGCGGCTGCGCCGCCTCCACCGCCGGCCCGCCGCCGAAGGCGCGATAGGTCGCGATCGTCGAACGCGCCAGTTGGGCTTCGGCGTCGATGCGCGTGAGATTCGCGTCGATCAATTGCTGTTCCGAGCGTAGCCGATCAGCCAAGCTCTGGATGCCGGCGCCATAGGCGGCGCGTGAGCCACGCGCGGTGGTCTCCGCCGCCTGTTCGGCGACGCGCGCCGATTGCAGCCGCAGCCGCCCCTGATCGAGGCCGACCAGTGCGTTGGACGCCTCCGCCACCGCTTGCGTCACCGTCTGCTGGTATTGGATCAGCGATTGATCGAACTGCGCGTTTCGCTGACGCACCTGCGCAAGGCGCGAACCCCAATCGAACAGCGGAATCGAGATCACTGGCGTTGCGTTGATCAACGTGGAGCCGGCGCCGGTCGGATTGCCGATGATCGCTTCGGATGAGGTGATCAAGCCCGTGAGGTTCAAGCGCGGCAACAGGTTGGCGCGCGCGTCGGCGACATTCGTCGCCGCCAACAGCGCTTGCGCTTCGGCGCGCGCGATATCGGGACGCAAGCGCAGTAGATCCGCCGGTGCGGCAGGCGCCGATGTAAGGTCAACGAACGGCACAGCCGCAGACGCGCTGAGCGCCGCACGCGTCGCCTCCGCCTCCGTTCCTGGGGCCAGACCGCGCAGCACAGCCAGCACGTTCTCGGCGCGGCGCTGCTCGATCACGAGTCCCGGCAGGCGCACGCGCGTGCTTTCAGCCAGACGGCGCGCATCGGCAGCGTCTGCTTCGGAGGTAATGCCGGCCTGCGCGCTGATGGCGAGGATGCGGGCGAGTTCGTCGGCCGTTTGCACGGCGCGCTCAAGCGCGGCGCGGCTTTGCTGCGCAGCGCGCAGGTCGACATAGGCTTGCGCGATATCGGCAGCGAGCGCGACTTGCGCGGCGCGCACGTCGGCAACAGCGCCCTGGGTGGTGGCGCGCCCGCCAAGGACGGCGGCTTCGATGCGCGCAAACAGCGGAACTTCCCACGAAACCTGCGCGCCGTACGTGCCCGTCATTTGCTCGCGTTCAGTCGACGAAGCGATGTCGCCATCGACCGCGCGGGTGTACTGGCCCCGCCCCGTCGCCTGCAGCTCGGGCAGATATTGCGCGATGGTGGTTCGCGACAGCGCCCGGGCCTCGCGTACGCGCGCCAGAGCGATGCGCACCGACGGCCCGTTGCTCAGCGCTTCGGCGACAAGGGCATCGAGCGTCGGGTCGTTGAAGCTGCGCCACCAGTCGCTCACCGGCGTTTCCGCCCCCTGAGGCGCGTCCTGCCAAACCGTTGGCAGCGCAGGTGCGGTAGGCCGTTCCCGCGGCATGGTCGAGCAGGCGCCGAGCGCGAGGGCCGACATCAGCGCAAGGCCAAGGCGGCCGGCTGGAGAGCTATTTCTTAGCATTGGCTGCTATTTAGGTCCTGAGGCCGGAGAAATCCCGGATACGCGGCTACCGGAATTTCAGTTGACTCGCTCGCCTTAAGATTTAAAGAACGAACGTTCGCTTTATATGCAGCGCAGCGCAGGCCGGCAAGAGGCTAGGCCTGGGCGAGCGAGGTTTCTGGTCTTGGCGCGACTACCCGATCCCCTTCTGGCCGAGCGGCGCCGCCGGCAGATCATGGACGCCGCCGTGGCATGCTTCCGTCGCCGGGGTTTCCACCAGGCGACGATGGCCGAAATCTGCGCCGAGGCCGACATCAGCGCGGGCGCGCTCTATCGTTATTTCGGCTCCAAAACCGAAATCATCGCCGCTATCGCCGAAGACAAACGAGACGAGGGCGACGCCACGTTCGCGCGTGCGGCCGAGCGCGAGGGCCTGATTGAAGCGCTGGTCCGCTCCGCCCGCGGATTCTTCGACAAGATCGCCGAAGGCGATAGCGCCCTGATTGCGGAGATCATCTCGGAGGGCATCCGGGACGACGCCATCGGAGAACAATTGAAGCAAATCGACCAGCGCAGCGTGGTGGTGATGGTTGAGGCCATCAAGGCCGCGCAGCGGCGGGGTGAGGTCGATTCGACACTCGACCCAACGATTTCAGCCGAGACCTTGTTTGCCGCGATCGAAGGCATAGGTCTGCGGAGGGCGTTTCAACGTACCACCGCGGCCGAAGAAGCCGTCGCTCAATTCCGAACTCTAGCCGAACGATATTTGAGGCCTGTCCATGAACAAGCCTGAACGCCCCGAGATGTTTTCCCGCGCCAGCGGCTTGTTCAGGCGCGCCGCTGACGCTGGCGGCCGCGTGTACAGGACTGCCCGCGGCGCCAGCGAAGGCGCTTGGAAGCGCGCTACCGACGCCCCCACCGAGGAAGGCCGGCGCCGCCGCGTGCTCATGCTGCTCGGCGGCGGCATCGCCATCCTTGTCGCAGTCCTCTTCATAGTGAGCCGCCTCGGGGGCGAGAACGCGACGCACACGCCAATAGACACAGCGCTGGCGGTGACGGTGGTCAACACCTCCACGCGCAGCATCCAGCCGACCATCGCGCTGAACGGCGAGGCGCGTCCGGTGCGCGACATCCAGGTGACTGCGCCCGCGAGCGGCGTGCGCATCCTCGAAATTCTCGTCGATGAAGGCGATAGCGTGCGCCAAGGCCAAGCCATGGCCCGGCTCGACACCAATGTCGCGCAAGCGCAAATCCGCGCCGCCCAAGCTAGCGTAGCGCAGGCGCAATCCGCCGCCGTGCGTGCGCGCGGCGAGTACGATCGCGCCGAGAGCATCCGCGATTCCGGCGCGCTTTCGACCGAAGCAATTGAAGCGCGCCACGCCGCCGCTATCGCGGCTGACGCGCAACTCGCTGCTGCGCGCGCGCAACTGGCTGAAGTCAACGCCCGCCTCGGCGGGGGTTACGTGCGTGCGCCGGCCAGTGGCCTTGTCATTCGCCGCACGGCGGAAGTCGGGCGCAATGTCGACGGCCAAGTGCTGTTCCGCATCGCCGCCGGCAACCAGCTCGAAGTGTCTGCTCAAGTGGCGGAAGCGGAAGCGCTCGCGCTCCAAGTGGGCCAGCCCGCCGTGTTCACGCTTGTCGATGGCTCGACCATAGACGCGCGCCTGCGCCGCCTGCCCGGCTCGATCGACAGCCGCACCCGCACCGGCGAAGCACTGTTTTCCTTACCGGGTGGCTCGCGCGTGCGCGCGGGCATGTATCTGCGCGGCGAAGCGCAATTGCCGGCGCGCGACGTGCTCGCCGTGCCGCAAAGCTCGGTGCTCTACGATAACGGCCAAGCCTACGTGTACGCGATCGACGCGCAGAACCACGCGCAGCGCGTGAATGTCGCGCTCGGCGCGCGCGACGGCGATTTCGTCGAGATCGTTTCAGGCCTCGAACTCAATCAGCGTATCGTTGGCGCGGGCGCGGCGTTCCTGCAAAACGGCGACCGCGTGCAGCCGCTGCAAGCGCAGGCTGCGCCGGCCGCCGGGCCCGAGGCGAATCTGCGCGGCCGCGAGGGCTGATCCGATGGCCTGGAACATTTCCGCCGGCGCGATCCGCAACCCGATCCCGCCAATCCTGCTTATCCTGGCGCTGCTGTTTGCGGGCTGGACCGCGTATGGCCGCTTGCCGATCAACCAGCTGCCGAACGTCGAGTTCGGCGGCTTCACGGTCACGGTCGCGCAAATGGGCGCAGCGCCCGCGGAAATGGAAACACAGATCACCCAGCGCGTGGAAGCCGCGCTGACGGCGGTCGAAGGCGTCAAACGCACGACATCGACCATCTCGCCCGGGGTGTCGGTCACGCGCGTTGAGATGGAAAGCAATTCTGATCTCGGCCGCGCCGTTGATGAAGCGCGCGACGCGATGAACCGCATTCGCGCCGACCTGCCCGCCGACATCAGCGAGCCGGTCATCACGCGCATCGAAGCGGCAAGCCAACCGATCGGTTATTACGCTGTCGAAGGCCAAGGCATGTCGCCCCAGGACATTTCCTGGTTCATCGACAACGACCTGCAACGCGAATTGCTTGCCGTTCCCGGCGTTGCGCAAGTGCAGCGCCTCGGCGGAGTAAACCGCGAAGTGCGCGTCGAACTCGATCCGGCCCGCATGCTCGCCTATGGCGTCAGCGCCGATCAGATCAGCTCGCAATTACGGGCGCTGAATATCGACCTCCCCGGCGGCCAAGCTGAAGTCGGCGGCCAAGCCCAGTCGATCCGCACGCTGGGCAGCGCCACCTCGATCGAAGAGCTGCAGAACCTCCGCATCGCCACATCGAGCGGCGGCAGCGTCCGCCTCGCCGATCTCGGCACGGTGACGGACGCCGCCAGCGATATGCAGGCGATCTCGCGCTATAACGGCCAGCCCGTCGTCGGCTTCATGGTGCTGCGCACGCGCGGCGCCTCCGAAGTGCAGGTGTTCGACCGCATGGACGCGCGCTTGCGTCAGATCGAGCGCGAGCGTCCAGGCCTGCAAATCCGTGAGATCGCCTCGACGGTCGAATTCATCCGCGGCATGCACGAAAGCTCGATCCACGCCCTGATCGAAGGCGCGATCCTGGCGTGCATCGTCGTGTTCCTCATCCTCGGCGACTGGCGCGCCACGCTCATCGCCGCCGCCGCCATCCCGCTTTCGATCATGCCCACCTTCGCGGGCATGGAAGTACTCGGCTTCACCCTCAACATGGTGACGCTGATCGCGTTGGCGCTGGTCACAGGCGTCTTGGTCGATGACGCCATCGTCGAGATCGAGAACATTGTCAGGCACATGCGGCTGGGGAAATCCGCCTATCAGGCCGCACTCGAAGCGGCCGACGAAATTGGCCTCGCCGTCGTCGCCACCACTGCATCGATCATCGCCGTGTTCGTGCCGGTGAGCTTCATGACCGGCGGCATGGGCCAGTTCTTCCGCGAGTTCGGTTTGACCGTCGCCATTGCGGCATTCTTCTCGCTCGTCGTCGCGCGCCTGATCACGCCGCTGATGTCGGCATTCTTCCTGTCCGCGAAAGGACACGACGAAGAGAAGCCGCCCGGCACGCTGACGCTGGCCTATCGCGACATCCTCAATTGGTCGATCCGCCATCCGTGGAAGACGGTCGGCGTCGGCATCGGCGTCTTCATCGCCTCGCTCGCGCTCGCCATGTCGGTCCCGTCGGTGGTCATCCCGCGCTTCGACAACGGCATGGTGCAGGTGCGTGTCGAAATCCCGCCGGGTACGCCTGTGTTGCAAGCCGACCGCGTGCTGCAGGAGATGGGCGCGCGCATCCGGGCCGAAGTGCCGGAGGTGGAAGGCGTATTCACCTCGCTCTCGGGCGCCGACGGCTCGGCGCCCGACGCCAATGTCTACATCCAGCTGACACCGCGCAAGGAACGCGGCCGCTCCTCATACGCCATCCAGCAGGTGATGCGGCCGATTCTGGCTGCGTTTCCGGATTATCGCGCTGCCTTCGTACAGGACCAGGGCGGCCAATCCGGTTCTGACATCACGGTGCAATTCGTCGGCGAAGACCCAAGTGCGGTGAACGCCGCCGCCGAACGGCTCGCCGCCGCCATGGGCCGCATGCCCGAACTCGCCGACGTGCGCTCGTCTTCGTCGCTGCGCCGTCCGGAGATCCAGATCCAACCGCGCCAAGAAGACATGGCGCGCCTCGGCGTCACCTCCGCGAGCCTCGCCGCCGCCGTGCGCATCGCCACCAGCGGCGACGCCGAGCAAAACCTGGCGCGCTACAATCTCGCCGACCGGCAAATCCCCATCCGCGTCACGCTACGCCCGGACTCGCGCGAAGATCTCGACGCGATCCGCGCCCTGCCGGTGCAATCGGCGACGGGCGCGCCTGTGCGCATCGACTCGGTGGCGGAGGTCCGCTTCTCGCTCGGGGAAGCGGCGATCGAACGGCGTGACCGCGAGCGCGCCGTGACCGTCGGCGCCAATGTCGTGCCCGGCACCCAGCTCAGCGTGGCGCAGCAGCGTGTGTTCTCCCTGCCCGAGGCGCAGAACCAACCCGGCGCGCACCTCGCCACCGGCGGCCAAACCGAAGACTTCGCCGAGATGACCGCCGCCTTCGGCACGGCGATGATCTGGGGCGTCATCCTGATTTACATCGTGCTGGTGCTGCTGTTCCGCGACTTCTTCCAGCCGGTCACGATCATGATGGCGTTGCCGCTTTCGCTCGGCGGCGCGTTTGTCGGCCTCATCGTCGCCGACCAGCCGCTGTCCTTGTTCGCCTTCATCGGCTTGCTGATGCTGATGGGCCTTGTCACCAAGAACTCGATCCTGCTGGTCGATTTCGCGGTCGAGCGCATGCACGCGGGCATGAGCCGCAACGAAGCGCTGCTCGAAGCCGGCATGAAACGCGCGCGGCCGATCATCATGACGACCTTCGCGATGTCCGGCGGCATGATCCCCGCCGCCGCCGGCTGGGGCGTCGACGGCACGCTGCGCCAAGGTATGGGCGCGGCCGTCATCGGCGGCCTGATGCTGTCGACGCTGCTGAGCCTCGTGTTTGTGCCGGCCATGTTCGTGCTGATCGACCGGCTGGAGCGCTGGGTGCGCGGCTTCCTGCCGAAGCCCCACGCGCCGGAGGCGCCGGAGCCAATCCGCACGCCGGCGGAGTAGCGAGCGCCCCCTCCGATCTGCTATCCCGTCGCCAACGGGAGAGCTTCAATGGCTGACCACAGTCTTTTCATCTTCGTGCGCGTGCATGGCGCAACGCCCGAGAGCGTCGGCAACACGCTGCGCGACTCCATCGGCGAGATCATGGACATCTACTCGACCATGGGCGAGTGGGACCTCCTGGTGCGGATCGAGCACCCAGACCTCAACACCATCCAGAAGGTCGTGACCGAAAAGATCCGCTCCAACCCCAATGTGGCGCAAACCTACACCATCCTCGGCTATCAGCTCTACGGCTCGAAATGGCCGGGCTTCGATTTCCCCGACGAAGAATGAAGCGCGACCTCGAAGCCGCCTACAACAATCGCACGCGGGTACCCGACAGCGCGGCGATCATGGCCGGCTGGGCCAGCGATAGCGCTGCCTATCGCGTGGCGAAGCCGCCGCGCGAAATCGCTTACGGCGCGGGCGAGCGCCACCGCCTCGATCTCTTCGAGGCGGGCTCCGGACCGGCGGTAATGTACATCCACGGCGGCTATTGGCAGGCCGCCGACAAGAGCTTTCACAGCATCCACGCGCGCGGACTGAACGAGACTGGCGTCACCGTCGCCGTGCCGAGCTACGATCTGTGCCCTGCAGTGCTCATTGGCGACATCGTCCAACAGGTCCGCACGGCCTGCGCCACGCTTGCGCGCCTGATCAATGCGCCTGTGGTCGTCAGCGGTCATTCGGCCGGAGGCCATCTCGCCGCCTGCCTGCTGGCAACGGAGGCGCACGTGCCGTCCGCATATGCAATCTCAGGCCTGTTCGAACTCGAACCGCTGATCGCGACCAGCATCAACGACAAGATCGGGCTCGGCGCCGAAGAAGCGCGCGCGCTCAGCCCCCTGTTCTGGCCCGCGCCCGAAGGTAAAACGCTCGACGCCGTCGTCGGCGGCGCTGAATCGGGCGAATTCCTGCGCCAAAGCGCCGAGATCGTGCGCGTCTGGGGCGAGGATGGCGTCGAGACGCGCTATGAGGAAATCGACGGCGCCAACCATTTCACCGTGATCGCGCCTCTAACCGATCCGCATTCGGCCATGTGTGAACGGCTGGCCCAGCTCGTGCGCCGGGCCGCGCGTTAGTGCGAGAGCAAGAGCGGGATCGGCGAGCCCAGCATCAGCTCACGCGTAACGCCGCCGAAGGCAAATTCCGCCGCGCGCGCGTGGCCATAGCCGCCCATGACGATCATGCCCGCATTCACCGCGATCGCTTCGTCGAGCAGCGCCCGCGCTTCTGAGCGGCCGAGCCCATCGACATTGCGCAGCTCGACCTCAACGCCGCGATGCGCCAGCGAAGCGGCGAGATCGCGGCCCGGCGCCTGGCCATGGCCAGATGGCGTCGGCAGCGCATCGATCGTCACCACCGAAACCTTCTTGGCCGCCTTCAAGAACGGCATTGCGTCGTTGACCGCGCGCACCGCTTCGCGCTTGGCGTTCCAGGCGACGACCACGCGTTCCCACGATTGCTCGCGCTTCCAGCCCGGCGGCGTTAGCAACACCGGCCGGCCGGACTGCATCAGCACCGCTTCGGCGAGCGCGCGACGGGTGTGCTCAGTCTCTGAAGCGCGGCGCAGAACAATCACGTCAGAAAGTTGCGCATGGGCGATGACGGCCCGGTCCCACAGCGCCGATTCAGCGACAACGTCGCGTAGCTCGAACTTGGCGGCGCTGTCGCGCAAACGCTCGGCGATCTTCTCGCGGGTCACGGCGGCGGCCGCCTTCGGGCCTTTGGCGATATCCTCAAGCACGCGCGACAGCGCGGCCGGCTCGGCGAACGAAGATCCCAGCTGGATCGACACGATCAATGCCGCGGCGCGCGCCTCCGACGCCGCGACGATGGATTCGGCCATGGCGATCGTGGCCTCGTCCTCAACCGGGTCGAGCACGATCGCGAGTACGTCCTTCACGTCCATCGGCGAAACCTTCAGTGCGCCATCAGAAGATGCGGCGCATTGGCGGCATGCACAAGGGCGCGCGTGGTGCCGCCGAGCACTAACTCGTACAGCCGCGGCCGCCCATACGCGCCCACCACCAAGGTATCGCATTTGGCCTCAGCTGCCGCGCTGAGCAGAGACGCGGCGACGTCGCCCCCGTGGATGGCCCGCGTCTCGATCGACGCCACACCATGGCGTCCAAGGTGCGCCAGCAGCGGCTCGGCGCCCGGCGCTTGTTCGCCTGCCGGCGCCTCGTCGACATTGGTGAGCACCGCAACGTGCTTTGCCGCCTGCAGGAGCGGCAAGGCGGCGCGGACAGCGCGTCCGGCCTGAGCGCTGCCGTCCCATGCGATGGCGATGCGTTCGAAGGCCGGCGCGCCGGCGCCAACAAGAAGGCTCGGCGCGCGCGTCGTCAGCAGCGTCTCCGCGAACAGCGCGCCAAGCGCCGCTCCCTTCCGCACCGAAGCGGCGCCGAACAGCACCAGATCGGCTAGAACGCTCGCGTGAGCGAGGGCGGCCGCTGGCTGGAGCGCGCGCTCGCGTACGACGATGTCGGCGCCGCCGCCGACCGTTAGGCCCTGGCGCTGGACCGCGTCCTTCGCGAGTCGCTGCAGCAGCGCCATTTCGCTCGCTTCCGCCTCGCGCACCCGCTCAAGTGTCCGGGCGCTCGCCGGGCGCATGGCCGCGCCATACGAGACATAATCCGCCGCCGGATCGGAGAATGCCGGGATGGCTTCGACATGCGCGCTGAACCGGCGCGCTAGCGCAGCTGCAGCATTGAACACGGCCGCGTCATCCTCAGCGCATGAGGCGGCGAGCAGCAAGGACTTCAGCGCCATCTACGGAACTCCACGCAATTTCAAAATCGCACGCAGGCCACTTGCAGCCTTTGAGCGAGCGCAAGGCAAGCGCCAAGCGACCGCGAGAGTGATTTTCTCATGACGACCGCCGAGCGCCACGTGCTCGTGATCGACGGCCAGCCGGACCCAGACCGCGCCCGGCTCACGCACGCGCTTGCCCAAGCCTATGTCGAAGGCGCGCACGAGGCGGGTTTCCAGACCCGCATGATTACGCTCGCCGAAACCGAAATTTCGTTCTTGCGGACAGCGGCGGAGTTCGATCAAGCGCCACAATCGCCTGCGATCTTAAGCGCGCGCGCTGATATCGAGTGGGCGACGCATATCGTCATCATCTTCCCGATCTGGCTTGGCAGCGCGCCCGCCTATCTGCGCGCGTTCCTGGAACAGGTCGCACGCGCCAACTTCCTCGCCCGTGTCTCAGAGCGCGGCTGGGCGATGAAGCTCAAGGGCAAGAGCGCGCGCCTGATTGCGACGATGGGCATGCCGGCGATCATGTACCGGCTGATGTTCGGCGCCTTCGGCGTCAAGAGCATCGCGCGTAGCGTCCTCGGCTTTGCCGGCGTCGATCCTGTCCGGCTCACCCTGTTTGGCGGCGCGGGCCAGCCCAACGTGGCAGCGCGCTGGCTGCGCCAAGTCCGCGACCTCGGGATCAAGGGCGCCTAGCCCGCCCTGGACGCGCCGCCAACCAGCTTCGCCAGCTCGTCGCCAAGCAGCGGCTTTTCCAGGACCTGCGCCTTGGCGGCGCGCGCACGCGCGCGCTCACGGCCCGATGGATGCGTCGTGATCAGGATTGCGGGCGCGGAAAACCCTTGAGCGCGCATGCGCTCCAACAGGTCCAGGCCCGAGAGGCCGGGCAAGCGCTGGTCGAGCACCAGGCAGGCGGCGCTCGATTCATCAGACTCCAGCGCCGCCTCGGCGCTGGCGAAGGCGTGTACGGCATAGCCTTCGGTCTCGAACAGGAACGTAAGCGCGGCGCGCAAATCCGCGTCGTCGTCAACAAGCAGGACAGTGGGAGATGTGCGGTCGAGCACCCGAACTCCGGTCAGTCTATCTTGAAAGAATGACCGATCCCCAGTCCGCGGTCTTGATTTGGCGCAACGGCGCTAGGCGCGCTCGAGCGCGAGCGCCATACGCACCAGTTCCGAGAGGCTGTGCGCCTGCATCTTCGTCATCACGTTGGCGCGATAGATCTCTACCGTACGCGGGCTGATGCCGAGCTTCAGGCCCGCCGCTTTGTTGGAATCGCCGGCGACGATGGCGTCAAAGACTTCCCGCTCGCGCGCCGTCAATTCGGCCAGACGCCGCTGCAATTCTGCGCGCTCGGCATCACGCCCCTGCGCTTGCTTGCCGACCGCCATCGCAGTGTCGACCGCCCGCAGCAGCGCGTCGTCGGAAAAGGGCTTTTCGAGAAACTCGATGACGCCCGCCTTCATCGCCTCGACCGCCATGGCGACGTCCGCATGTCCGGTCAGCACGATCACAGGCAAGCGAACACCGCTTTCCTTGAGCCGCTCCACCAGTTCCAGGCCGTTCATCTCCGGCATGCGAACATCGGTGATGATGCAGCCCGGCTCAAGCGCCCCAGTGCGCGCGAGCAGCGCGTGCCCGGACTCATAGAGGCACGCCTTCAGCCCCGCAGTGTCGAGCAGAAAGCTCAGCGACTCACGGATCGCCGCGTCGTCGTCGACGACATGCACGGTATCGCCAGCGTCATTCATTCATCGGTCTCGGCGTCAGGCGTAGCGAGTGGCACGGTGAAGTGGAAGATGGCGCCGCCGCCTGGGTTAGCTTCGGTCCAGATTCGCCCGCCATGGGCTTCCACGATTGTGCGTGAGATCGACAGGCCGACGCCCATGCCCTGCGCCTTGGTGGTGACAAAAGGTTGGAACAGGCGCTCAGCCACGCTGGGGTCGAGCCCTGGCCCGGTATCGATGACGCTCACCAGCGCCATATCACCTGGGCCCGCCTCGGTCGCGACGGTGAGCTCGCGCCGCGGCTGGCCCTCCATCGCGTCCATCGCGTTGCGCACGAAATTGAGAATGACCTGTTGGATTTGCACGCGGTCGACCAGGACCAGCATCGGCGTCGCCGACAAGCGGTATTGCACTCGGACGGACTGGTCGCGCGCGCCGACCAGCGCCAGCGCGCACGCCTCTTGCACCAGCTTGGTCAGCGGCTCGATCGTGCGTTCGCCTTCGCCGCGAGCGAGGAAGTCGCGCAGGCGGCGAATGATGTCCCCGGCGCGCAGCGTCTGCTCGCCGGCTTTGGTGATCGCATCGAGCACGCGCTTGTCGGCATCGCCGGCCTGTCCCAACAGGCGGCGCGCGCCATTCATGTAGTTCGCCACCGCGCTCAGCGGCTGGTTCAGCTCGTGCGCCAGTGACGAGGCCATCTCGCCCATCGCGCTCACGCGCGAGATATGCACCAGCTCCGCCTGCAATTCCTGCAGCCGGTCTTCCGCCTGCTGGCGCTCAGTCAGATCGCGCACGAAGCCGGTGAAGTAGCGCGCCTGCGGCGAGCGCAACTCGCCGACGGCGAGTTCCAGCGGGAACGTGGAGCCATCCTTGCGTTCGCCGACGACGATGCGGCCGATGCCGATGATGCGCTTCTCGCCGGTGTCGAGATAGCGCTGCATGTAGGCGTCGTGCTCGGTCCGGTAAGGTTTAGGCATCAGCGTCGAGACGTTGCGCCCCAAAATCTCGGCGGCGGTCCAGCCAAACATGCGCTGCGCCGCAGCGCTGTATGTTTGAATGACGCCGCGCTCGTCGACGACGATCATGGCGTCCGGGGCGCTGTCGAAAATCGAGCGCAAATGCGCCTCGCGCTCGGCCAATACGCGCGCGGCCTCGTCTCCGCGCCGGCGCGCCCGGTAGGCCCAGTCGCCGCCGAAAGACGCCGCCACGGAAATCGCTGTGAACACCCAGGGCGTCGCCAACCCCGACGGGTCGAGCGACATTGATACGAGGAGCCCAAAAACGGTCGCCAGCAAGCCCGGCCAGAAGCCGCCGAGTAGGGCCGCCGCAACCACAACGGGCACATAGACCATGTACACGGACGTGTCGGGGGCCAAGGCCCGCAAGCCCACATTGATGAGACCCACGACGATGCAGGCGGCGATGGTCGCCAGGTAGATATTGGCGTCGCGCTCGCGCAGCAGCCGCCGCACCAGCGCCGCCAGCGTCTCCTGGGCGCCGCCCGGGGCAGGGTTGATCGAGGCCTCGTTCACCCCGCGCTTGTAGGCTGGAGCGCCCCCTGCGGCCAATACGACCAATTGAGCAGGATCAGAACGGCGGACCGTAATTGGCGTAGATTATTTCAGGGGCAGACTACGGGAAACCCCCTAAGCGTTCATCCCGAATTTCTCGCGCCCCCGGCCTCACGTACTCCTCTCCTCAACCTGAGGAGAGCGAGCGATGCGTGACCTTCAAACTGAACTGTGCGGCGGCCCTGTTTCCCGCCACGACGACGCGATCAGCATCGGCCCCAAGGCGTTTCCGGGCACGCGCATGCGCTTTGCCCGCAACGAAGAGGTTTTCGGCGAAAGCGAGCCTGTGAACCACGTCTACCGGGTCGTTTCCGGAGCGGTCCGTACGATCCGCTTCACCAGCGACGGCCGCCGCCAGATCGTCGCCTTCCATCTCCCGGGCGACCTCTTCGGTTTCGAGCTCGGCGCCGCGCACGGCTTCAGCGCCGAGGCTATTGCCGATTGCGAACTGGTGCTAGTGCGCCGCTCCTTGATCGAAAAGGCGGCCACCGAAAGCCTCGATGTCGCCCGCGCGCTGTTGCAGCTGGCCAGCGACGAACTTCATGACGCGCGCGAACATGCCCTCGTGCTGGGCCGCAAAGGGGCTGGCGAGCGGGTCGCCGCTTTCTTGCTCAGCCTCGCCGAGCGCAATCGCACCGACAAAGAACTCGACCTGCCGATGTCGCGCGCCGACATCGCCGATTATCTGGCGCTGACGATCGAGACCGTCTCGCGCGCCTTCACGCAAATGGAACGCGACCACGCCATCGCTTTGCCGACTTCACGCCACGTCGTGGTGCGTAGCCGCTCGGCGCTGGAGCAGCTGCAGGCAGCCTAAAGGCTGCGCAGGAAATCCTCGATCGCCGCCCAGGCGGCAGGCTCAGTCATGTAGGGAGCGTGTCCGACATCGGGCACGCTCACTGCTTTGAGGTCCGGCTTGCGGCGGCGCATCTCCTCGACCGTCGCTGCGCTCAGCAGATCGCTGATGCCGCCGCGAACGAGCAATACCGGCACAGGCTTCAACGCCTCGAACAAGGGCCACAGATCGGCCGCCGGCGCGTCCGGCGCGGGCTGGAACGCTTGGGCGATCGCGGGATCGTAATCCAGCACGACCCGCCCATCCGGCTCCTCACGGTAGGCGCGGCGGGCGAATGCCTCCCAAAATGCGTCGCTGGTTTCCTTCGGAAACGCGACGCTCTGCAGTATGCGCGTCGATGCGATTGCATCGGCCCAAGTCTCAACCGGCTTGGTCTTGCCGACATAACTCTGAATGCGCGCCAGGCCGGCCGGGTCGATCTCCGGACCAATGTCGTTCAGCACCGCCGCCGCGATGCGCTGCGGCGCGATCGCGGCGGTGATCATCGTCATCAGCCCGCCCATCGATGTGCCGACATACACCGCTCGCTCGACGCTAAGCTGATCGAGCAGCGCCAGCATGTCGCCGGCATAGATCGCCGGATTGTAGCGGGCCGGCATCGGATCGCGGTCCGAACCGCCGCGGCCGCGCTGCGACGCCACGATCACCCGCCGCCCGAGCCCGGCGATACGCGGCGCAAGCTCGTCGAAGTCGCGCACATTGCGCGTCAATCCGTGCAGGCACAGCACTGGCGCGCCCGAAACCGCGCCTGCCGGCGCATAATCCCGCACCTCGAGGCGCGGGCCGTCGGCGGTTGCGAACAAGGTCTCGACAAATCCCGTCATGCCTGCTTCCCCGGCCAATACGGCGCGCGCAGCTCGCGCTTCAACAATTTGCCATTGGCGTTGCGCGGAAGCGAGTCCCGCAGCTCCACCGCATGGATGCGCTGCTGCTTGCCGAGCAGGGAATTGGCCCAGCTGCGGACATCATCGCCCTTCGCGCACGCACCCTCGCGTAGCACCACGATCGCCAACGGCGTCTCACCCCATTTTTCGCTGGGAATACCGAACACGGCGCAATCCGCCACGGCCGGATGGCGCATCAATACAGCTTCGAGATCGGCGGGATAGATGTTCTGACCGCCGGAGATGATCATGTCCTTCTTGCGGTCGGTGATGAAGAGGTAACCCTCCTCGTCGATGCGGCCGATATCGCCCGAACGCAGCCACGCGCGGCCACGCTCGTCGATCCACATCGCTTCCGCCGTCGCCTCGGGCTTGTTCCAGTAGCCCTGCATAACGATGCGGCTGAGCCCGATTACCTCGCCCGTCTCGCCGCACGGCAGGACGCGGTTGTCGTCGCTGAGGATGGCGATGTCCTCGCCCGGCAGCGGCTTGCCGACCGAGGCCATTCTTCCCGGCGCTTCTTCCGGCGCCAGTGTCGTGATGATGCCCTCGGTCGAGCCATAGAGTTCGATCAGGCCGCAGCGGAAGGTTTCGAACACGCGCTCTTTGACCGCGATCGGCAGCGGCGCGCCGCAGCACATCATCGCCTGCATGCTGGAGCGGTCGAAACGCTCGAAATCGGGGTGCTCAAGCAAACGCTGATATTGCACCGGCACCATCGAGATGTGCGTAATGCGCTCGCGCTCGATCGTCTCCAGCACATCATGTGGATCGAACCCCGCCCGCACAAACAGCGTGCCCCCGTTCAGAACGGTGGGCAGCATGCTGGCCCAAGAGATGTTCGAAAACAGCCCCGTGACGATCAGCGTGCGCGCGCCGCAATGATAGCGCAGCGTGTGCGCGAAATCGTGCGCGGTATTGAAACGACACGCATGCGTATGGACGATGCCCTTAGGCAGGCCGGTCGTGCCTGAAGAGTAGATGATGTTGCAGACGTCGCCGGGCGCAATGTCGACGTTCGGCTCGGCGTCACTCTGGGCGTCGCGCCACCCCGCGTAGTCGATCCAGCCGCTCGCCTCACCTGCGCAAACGCGCAGCGTTGCGCACCCCGCCATGCCGCTGACCCGGCCCGCGTAGCCGAACGTCGCGAACAGCGCCTTGACGCCTGCATCGTCGAGCATCGCCGCGATCGCCTCGTCGGCGATCGAGGTATTGAGCGGTGTAACGATGGCGCCGGCTTTGATGGCGCCGAGCATCACCTCGACCATCGGCGCGCCATTGGCCATAACGATGCCAACGCGCTCGCCCTTGCCGCAACCGGCGTCGATCAGCCCGTTCGCGACCTGATTGGCCCGCGCATCGAGCGTGCGCCAATTGAGTTGCTCGGTCTCAGTGACAAGCGCCAAGGAACCGCCGCGCCAGCGGCCGTTGAGACTGATGACGTCAGCCAAGAGAGGCTCATGCGCATGCATGCGTCGCCTCCAAATGCCAGAAATGAAAAGAAAACGGCGCGGAACTCAGCTGGGTTCCGCGCCGATCGTTCTTAGTAGCGCGCCGTGAAGACCACGCTCACCGTCCGCGGAGCGCCATAATAGACGGTGCGGATGTTGCCGACCGAGGAGAATTCCTGGCCGTCGGTGCGGTACACTTCATCGCTCAGATTGCGGCCGACGAGAGCGACGCTGAACACGTCGGTCGGGCGCCAGGTGATGTTGGCGTCGTAGAGCCAGTAATCGTCCTGGAACAGGCCCGGGATCTCGGTTGCCGAGTTCGTGAGCGTGTTGTCGACCGCCAGCGCCATGCGCGAGCGGAAGCGCGCCGAACCGTTGAGTTCGAGATCGCCATGATCGCCGAGGTCGAACACGTAGCGGGCGCCGAAGCGGGCCGTCCAATCCGGCGAGAAGGCCGGCTCTTGGAAGGCCCGGCTGCCGCCGAATGCCGCGAAGCGCGAATCGGCGAACTCGCCGTAGGCCGCATCCAGATAGCCCACTTGCGCATCGAGCGTCAGCGCATCGATCGGCGAGTAGCTGAGTTCGAGATCGACGCCCGAGATTTCGAGCTTGCCGGCATTGAGCACCGAAAGTTCGGGGCTCGGCAGGCCCGTGCCCGGGTCGATCACGAGGCCAGACACGCGCGCCTGGAAGTCCTGGTAGTCGTTGTAGAACAGCGCGAGGTTGGCGCGCAGCGTGTTGTCGAACCAGTCTGACTTCACGCCGACTTCGTAGGACGTCATCGTCTCGGGCTGGTACGGCGCCTGCTCGCCCGGATTGTTGGCGCGGCCGTTGAAGCCACCCGACTTAAAGCCGCGGGCGACGCGCGCATAGAGCAGCACGTTGTCCATCGCTTGATAGTCGAGCGACACCATCGGTGAGGTGTCGGTCCAGGTTTCGTTGATCGTGAACGCGAACGCCGGATTCAGAGTGAGGCCCGGGAAAGTCGAGAACGTTGAGGTGGTGCGGAAGTATTCCTTCTCCTCTTCCGTATAGCGCACGCCGACCGAGGCATTGAGGCGCGGCGTGATCGCATACGAAGCGTTCGCGTAGGCAGCCCAGCTCGTCGTCTGCAGGTCGTCGTTGATCGTGCGCAGGAAGGTGAAGCCGCCAGGGCCGGTGAGCAGATCGTCGGCGAACGCTTCCTGGTGCGAGGTGACGTTCTCGACCATGTAATAGAGGCCGCCGACAAACGTCAGCCGCTCGCCCTGATAGGTGCCCTGGAATTCCTGGCTGGTCTGATCCTGATCGACGTCGACAAGGACATCGCCGGTTTCCAGCGTGGTCGCATCGATGTCGACGTAATCGGTGTTTTCAAGATTCCGGAACGCCGTAATCGAGCGGATCGAGAAATTGTCGGTCACGTCCCAGTTCACGTTGAGGGCGCTGCCCCAATGCGTGAGTTGAGTCGAGTTGGGCAGGCCCGGCGTCGGCGTCGCGGTGAAGTTGAACTCCGGAACCTGGGTCGGCAGCACCAGGATCGGCACGCCGAATAGGGTCGTGAGCGTGTTGATCGGCTGGCCCATCACCAGCGCGTTGTCTTCCGCGGAATAGTCTGCGTTCCAGTCAACCGACAGGTTGGGCGCTGCGTCCCACGCCAGCGCCACGCGCCCAGCCCAGGCGTTCCGGTCATTGTAATCCTCGCCGGTGACGGGATTGGTGACGTAGCCGTCGCGGGTGGTGCCAAACAGAGCGACGCCGCCAGCCAGCGTGTCGGTGAGCGGTCCCGAGGCGCCGACGCGGCCTTCGAGCAGGCCATAATCGCCAGCCGTCACTTGGAAGAGGCCGTGCGGGTCCTGGCTCGGACGGCGGGTGATCACGCGAACCGCGCCGCCGATCGTGTTCTTGCCGTACAGCGTGCCTTGCGGTCCGCGCAGCACTTCGATGCGTTGGATGTCGAACAGGTCGAGCTGCGTGCCGCGGATGCGCGAATAGTACACGTCATCGACATAGAAGCCGACGGCGGGATCGAACGTCTGCAGCGCGTCGGGCTGACCGACGCCGCGGATGTAGATGTTCGTCGCGTTCGACGAACCACGTCCCTGCACGATGTTGAGGTTCGGCACCGCGCCCTGCAGGCCGGTCGTGTCGTTGGCGCCGATGCGCTCGAGCGTCTGCTCGGAGAAGGCCGAGACCGATGCCGGCACTTCCTGCAGCGATTCCTCGGTCCGCCGGGCCGTAACGATGACTTCTTCTTCGCTCGTCGCCGCCGGCTCTTGGGCCAAGGCCACGCCGCCAACAGCAAAAGTGCTCACGCCAGCGCAAAGCGCTGCCAGCCACACGGCACGCGTCGTCATGCTCATCCTCCCCGCCGCTCCCAATTAATCAAGCGGTCGATTAATATTGCATTTAGGGCCATGCTGTGATGGCTTTGTCAATGGCCGCTGGCCCCGCCAAACCAACAATGGCACAGGGGTGTTGCGCGAATGCAGAAGGTCTTCCCCATGTCCGCGGCCCCGGCGCCCGCCCTGAAGAACGTGAAGAAGAAAGCAACCGCCCCATCCCCGCGGGCCAAGCCGGGCCGGCCGCCGCGCGCGCTCGACCAAGACTTGCGCGAGCGCATCCTCGACGTCGCCGAGGAGCAATTCTCCAAACACGGGTACGACGCGGTCTCGACGCGCGCAGTCGCGAAGGCGGCAGGCGCGACGTCGGCCATGATCCATTATTACTTCAGCACCAAGCGCGAACTGTTCGACGCCGTGTTCGCGCGCCGCGCCGACATCCTCAACGTCGAGCGCATGGCCTCGCTCGACGCCTACGAGAAGCGCTCAGGTAAGGACGTGAGCGTTGAAGGCGCAATCGAAGCGTTTCTCGCGCCCACGCTTGCGCGCATGGATGAAACGGAAGGCTGGCGCTACTACCTCGCGCTGGTCGCGCAAGTCGGCCACAAGCCGCAATGGGGCGGCGAAGTGATGACGCGCTCGTTCGACCCGGTGATCCAGCGTTTGATCAGCGTCATCCGCAAAGCCATGCCGGAAGCGGCGGACGTCAACCTCTACTGGGCCTACCACTTCCTCTCCGGCGCGCTGCTGCTGACGCTCGCGGAGACTGACCGCATCGACCGCTTGTCCAACGGACAGTGCCGATCCGCCGACATCGACGCAATCCTGCCGCGCATGGTCCGGTTTGCAGCCGCGGGCTTCCGCAGCATTTGCGGCGCCGCAGCAAAGTAGCAGGACATTGCAGGCCGAGCCGCAGAGGCTTAGGGCATCTCCCAGCCCGCCGAGACGGGCGGGACAGAGGGACATTCATGACGTACGCGGCGATCACCGGCTGGGGCTCGGCCATGCCTCAATCGGTTCTGTCGAACGAGGATCTCTCGACTTTCCTCGACACCAACGACGAATGGATCACGACGCGCACCGGCATGAAAGAGCGCCGCATCAGCCATGTGACCGCAACGGAGATGGCGACGCTCGCCGCCCGCCGCGCGCTCGCCTGCGCCGGGCTTGATCCAGCCGATGTCGAACTCATCGTTTATGGCAGCTGCAGCAACGATGAGATCGTGCCCAACTCCGCCTCGGGGGTGCAAACCTCGCTTGGGGCCAAGCGCGCTGCGTCGATGGACATCAACACCGCCTGCACCTCGTTTCTCTACTCGCTCTCCACCGCCACCGCGATGATCCGCACGGGCGTCGTGCGCAACGCCGTCGTCATCGGCGTCGAGCTCATCTCGCCGTACATGGATTGGAGCAACCGCAACGTTGCAGTGCTGTTCGGCGACGGCTGTGCGGCGGTCGTCGTACAAGCCAGCAACAAGCAGGAAGGCATTCTGGGCGAACAGCTCGGCTGTCTAGCCGACGTGCGCCATACGCTGCGCGTGCGCGGCATGGGCGTGGCTTACGCCAATCTCGGAGTCACCTACGGCAACACCTCCTGGGATTTCGACGGGCAGGAGATTTTTCGCCACGCCGTGCAAGGCATGACGCAAGCGAGCCAAGCGGTGATGGCCAAGTGCGGCGTCACGGCGGCGGACATCGACCTCGTCGTGCCACACCAAGCGAACCTGCGCATCATCGAAGCGGTCGTCACCCGCGCTGGCCTGCCGATGGACAAGGTGATGCTCACGGTCCAGCGCTACGGCAATATGAGCGCAGCAACCGTCCCGGTCGCGCTCACGGAGGCGCTGGAACAAGGCCGCGTGAAACCTGGCGCGCTGATCCTCATGCCGGCCTTCGGCGGCGGCCTCACCGTGTGCTCGCACCTGGTGCGCTGGGGCGAGCGTGTCGAGCCGCTCGGCCGCTATGACGGCGACTTGCCCAAGCCCACGCGCAGCGCGCTCGACATGGTCAACGACATGCGCGCGCGCAAGGCCGCATCTTCGGAGCGCTCGGAACCGGGCCTGCGCGACGCCCGCCTGACTTAGACTCTGCGTTCGGCAGCCGCCCGCACTTCAATCGAGGCGGCAGCGATACGCAGCAGCAGCTTGCGCTGCTTAGCCAGCGGCCACCAATCGTAGAGAAAAATCTCGATCGGCCGCCAATTGGCGACCCAGCCGAGTATGATCAGGCCCTCGGTGAGAAAGCGCGCAAATGGCGCTCCGCCAAACAAGCGGTTCGCCAGCGTGCTGGCGAGAATGCAGCCGGCAAGCACGACTAGGCCAATCAGCAGCGAGGTGCGTCCCACCCGGAACAGCTCGTTGATGTCGCCGCGCACATGCTCTGCCCGCGCCGTGAAATGACGGCGCATCGCCTCGCGCACGCCCTCATCGGCGCCCACGCCTGTTTCCTCTCCCAGATAGATTAGGATCGAGAGCGCAGCGTTAGCGGGCAGCTCCCGGGCCCAACCGACAATAAAGTCCTCTGCCGTCCTGGAGAGATCGCGGGTTGGCGTCGGAAACGGGTCGAGCGGATCGAAAAGGTGCGCCAGATGATCGACACGCAGCTCGATCGTGTGCGAGGGTTGCAGGGGCGCGTCCATGTGACCGGAGTGTCATCCAATTGTCGCGCCGGCAAGCGCCAGGGCTTGATTCTCCGCAAGGCGGAGCGGCCGGCAAGGTGCGCTGATGCCGGTCAGATTGCAGGAGAACACGAATGAGCCAAGCCGTCATCGATTTCTGCGAAGGGCTCAAGACCACGCTGCTCGGCATCGAAGAAAAGCTGGTGCAGGCCAAATCCAGCCTCGACACCGGCGCTGAGAAAGCCAGCGGCGAGGCGCGCAAGCAGATCGACGAAGCCACCGAGAAGCTGCAGGCCTTCCGTACGCAAGCGGCGCAAATGGCCGAGAAGCTGCGCGCCGACATGCCGGGCAAGACCGAGGAAGTGAAGGCGAAGCTGAAGGACTTCTCGGGTGAGGCGCAAGTGGCGATGCGGCACGCCGTTGTCTTTCTGGCGGAGGCCGCTTCCAAAGGCGCGCAAGGCGCTGCGGTGGCGTTGCAGGAGGGCTCCAAATCGGCGAGCGCCCTGGCCGAGAAGCTCAAGCGCGAAACGGCGGTGGCGACCACCGAGCCGCCAGCTGACACGCCTGCGTGAATGAGCAGCACGGCGGGGGCAGCGGCAGAAGCCGCAACTGAGGCGCGGCTTGAACCGCAAGCGCAGGTGCATCACGCCCTCAGCGGTCGCACGCGGATGCGCCTGCCGCCGCTCAAAGGCCAAGCCGACCTGTTGAGCGCTCTGGCGCGGCGTCTGGCTGCACGCCCTGGCATCCGTTCGGTGCACGAAAATACATGGGCCGGCTCGCTGCTGATTGAGCACGACAAAGCGCTGACCTCGCACGCCATCAGCGAGATGGTGCTGGAGCTTTGGCGCTCAGGCCTTACACGCCCGACACGCGTCGCCCCGGACGCGGGCAAGATCGAAGACTGGCACGCCCTGCCCGCGCCGATGGTCGCCGCGGCGCTGGGCAGCCGCGCCGGCCTCTCGCATGCAGAGGCGAACACACGGCTTTCCCGCATCGGCGAAAACAGATTGCCGGAGCCAACCCCCGCGAGCTTGCCGCGCCTAGTGCTGGAGCAGGTGCAATCGGCGCCGGTCGCGTTGCTGGGCGCCTCGGCCGTGCTGTCGCTCGCCACGGGCGGGGTTCTCGACGCGGTGGTTACACTCGGCGTCATCGCCATCAATGCCGGCATCGGTGTTTCCACTGAAAGCTGGACGGCAAACCTCATTCGCCGCCTCGGCCGGCCAACCGATCCGGACATCGTCGTGCTTCGCGATGGTGAGGAGACGCATATCCCCTCATCGCGCGTGGCGCCGGGCGATTGGCTGGTGCTGAAGGCTGGCATGCCGGTCGTCGCCGATGCGCGGTTAGTCAAGTCGGACGCGCTCGCGCTCGATGAATCGGCGCTAACCGGCGAGAGTCTGCCGGTAGAGAAAGACGCAAGCGTGCTGGCGCCGCCGGCAACGCCGCTCGGCGAGCGGCGCAACATGGTGTTCCGCGGCAGCGTCGTGACAACAGGCGCGGGCTTTGCCGTCGTCACCGCAACCGGCGGCGGCACCGAACTTGGCCGCGTCAGCGCGCTGTTGCATAGATCGCATGCGCCCCGCCCGCCCATGGAGCGGGCGCTCGACAAGCTCGGCCTACGCCTCACCATCGCCTGTATCGGCGCATCAGCGGCAGTGGCGCTGCTGCTGAAGCTGCGCGGCGCGCCGTGGATCGCGGTGTCGAAGAGCGCCATCGCGCTGGCGGTGTCGGCGATACCCGAAGGCCTGCCTGCGCTCGCCACCTCCACCAAAGCGCTCGCGGCGCGCGCCATGGCGCGCGAAGGCGCCTTCGTGCGCAACGTCAATGTGCTGGAGACCGCAGCCAACATCGACGTGCTCTGTCTGGATAAGACCGGCACGCTGACACAGAACCGCATGCAGGCCGCCGTCGCGCACACGCTGCAGGACCTGCATGAGTTCACGGTCCCAAACGACATGCCGCCATCGCCCGCGCTGCGCCGCCTGGCCGAGGTCGCCGCACTGTGCAACGACGCCGATGATGTCACGCAGCAAGGCTCGGGCACTGAACTCGCTTTGCTCGCCGGCGCGCGACTTCTGGGCGGGGACGTCGAGCGCCTGCGCCGCACGCGCCGTCGCACGGGCACGCTCTCGCGCTCCAACACGCGCCTCTACATGGCCACCGAGCACAAGGTACGCGGCGGCGCATTTCTCGCTGTGAAGGGCGCGCCCGCTCACGTGCTGGCGCTCTGCACGCATGTGCGCGAGGGCAAGGAGCTGCGGACGCTCGACGAGGCGACGCGCGCTGACATCGCCGCGCAGAACGAGGCGCTCGCCAGTCAAGGCCTGCGCGTGCTCGGCTTTGCCCGCGGCGTCGGCCGCACGCTCGGCGACGGCGATCCTGCCGAATTGGAATGGCTCGGCCTCATCGGCCTCAACGACCCTGTGCGCCCGGAAGCGCCGGCTGCGGTGAGGCTATTCCGTGACGCAGGCCTGCGCCGTGTGATCCTCACCGGCGATCAAGCCGCCACCGCGCGCAAACTCGCCGCCGATCTGGGTCTTGGTCAGGACGGCTCATTGGATGTCGTCGACGCCACCGAAATTCGCGGCTTGCCGCAAAAAGAACTCGCCGCGCTGGCGCGTCGCTGCGAGGTGTTCGCGCGCGTCAGCCCCACCGACAAGCTCGCCATCATCCGCGCGCTGCAATCGGAAGGCCACGTCGTCGCCATGACGGGCGATGGCGTAAACGACGGGCCGGCGCTGCGCGCGGCCGATGTCGGTATCGCCATGGGCAAGACTGGCACGGACGTGGCCCGCGACGTCGCCGATATCGTCATCGCCGACGATGATCTGCACGGCCTCGCCACGGCGCTCGCGCGCGGGCGCGCCGCCGACGAAAACCTCCGCCGCGCCGTGCGCTATCTGCTCTCCACCAATGGCAGCGAAGTCGCGCTGGTCTTGGCCGAAGCGCTGCAAGGCCCGGACGCGATCGAAAGCCCGGCTGAACTGTTCTGGCTCAACCTGATGACGGACATCTTCCCCGGCATGGGCCTCGCCATGGCAGCGCCCGCGCCGGACATCCTGCGACGCCCGCCCCGTCCGGCCCGCGACGATGTGTTCGGCGGACCCGAACTTAGCGTCATCGCTCAGGACGCTCTGCGCATCGCGCTGCCGGCGGTCATCACGCATTTCATTTCGCACGCCCGCTTCGGCGCTGGCCCAGACACCCGCGGGCGCACATTCCTGGCTCTGGCTGCGCACCAGCTTGTGCATGCGCTGCGCCTCTCGCCGGGCGCGCGCCCCGGCGCTGCGCACTTCGATCGCCCAGTGGAACTCGGCGCCGGCGCGGGCGCTGTCTTGCTGGCCGCGCCATTCCTGCTGCCACGCTTGCGGCGCATGCTGAAAATCGCACGGCCATCTCTGCCGGAAATGATGTTGATCAGCGGCTTTGCCGTGTTTTCGCTTCTGCTCAGCCGCGGCGGCCGCGCCTAAGCGCCTAATGTCGGCTGCTTGCGTTCGATTTAGCGCCGCCCGCTTTAGGTTTTCTCGACGCTGCGCGCCGCCGCCGGCGTCGTGACCTCGGCCTTCACTTCAGCGACCAGATCTTCGACATCTTCGGAGAATTCCGCCGCCGCACCGCGCACACGCTCATAGAATTCCATGCCGCGCTTCAAGCCGTCGCGCACCAGCGGACGGGCGACGCGCAGAATCCGGGGCGCTGCGATCACGGCGCCAACCGCAATCACACCCGCCCCAACCAGAAACACAGTGCCGAGAATCCGCATATCTGCTCCAACATGGCAATGCTAACGCCCTGGCGCGAGATTTGTCTTGTGCTGAATCAAGCGCCACATGGCGGTGGCTGACATTGTTGCCGCGAGGAAAGGTCTATGGACGCCCCATCTGCAGCGGAAGAGCCCGCAACACCACGCCGCCGGATGTCGCTCGCGGCGATGCGTTGGATCGCCGGCGGCCTGCTTTTCATCATGGCGGCGCTCTACATCGTCGCGCTGCTTCATGGCGAGAGCGGCCATCCTGCCTGGGGCTATCTGCGCGCTTTCGCCGAGGCCTCCCTGGTTGGCGGGCTCGCTGATTGGTTTGCAGTGACGGCGCTGTTCCGGCGCCCGCTCGGACTGCCGATCCCGCACACCGCCGTCATCCCCAACAGCAAGAACCGCATCGCCGACGCGCTGGGCGAATTCGTCACCGTGAATTTCCTCGCCCCCTCCGTCATCAGCGCACACTTGCAAGATCGCGATCTCGCCAGCGCGATTGGCCGTCAGCTGGCCGACCGCACTGCGGCCACGCGCATCGCCGACGGCGTGATGGATGCGTTGCCCGCCATCGCCGACCTGCTCGATGACGAAGTGGTCGCCGATTTCGTGCGCCGCCAGATCGGCGACATGAGCCGCGACGAGCGGCTTTCGCCGATGGTCGGCCGCGGTCTCAGATTGCTCACTGACCATGGCCGCCACCAGCTCGTGCTCGACGCCGCCGTCAGCGAAGGCTGGCGCGCGCTGGAGCAACACGAGCCGGCCATCCGCGAGCAAGTGCGTTCGCAAACGTCATGGGTGTGGCGCCTCATCTCGCTCGACGCGCGCGCCTCCGACGCGCTGATCGACGCGATGGAGCAGACGCTCGACGACATCTCCAAGCAGCAGGATCACCCGGTGCGCCAGCGCGTTACCGAGATGCTGCACAAGTTCGCTGACGACCTGCAAAACTCGCCGCAGCTGCGCGCGCAGATCGAGCAAGTCGTCCGCGACGTCCTCGCCCACCCCGCCGTCGGCGCCTATTTCGGCGAAGTGTGGCGCGCGCTGAAGGAAGCCGCGCGCTCAAGCGCCAACGATCCGGGCTCCGCCCGCGCCGCGCTCAGCGACGGCATCCAGCGCTTCGGCGCCGCTTTGCTCGAGGACGACGAAGTGCGCGAGACCATCAACCGGCGCTTGCGCGCGCTGCTCTCCGAGATCGCTGGCCGTCACGGCGGCGACGTCGCTGGGCTGATCTCGCAAACAATCCGCAATTGGGACACGCGCACCGTAGTCGACAAGCTCGAACAGAATGTCGGCCCCGATCTGCAATATATCCGCATCAACGGCACGCTGATCGGCGGCCTGATCGGCCTCTCCATCCACCAGCTTTCACTGCTCATCGTCTGATCACCGCGCCCGCCGCCAGCCGCGCACCGTTCAGCCAGCCTAAGGCCACACTTCAGTGCGGCCGCATTGGCCGCCCGCTTCGCCCCATTTAGCTATGGCGGCGGAGATTTATCATGCGTGCAATCACCCTCCCCGTGATCGGCATCTCATGGCTCGCGGTTGCCGCCTCAGCGGCGCAATCGGGGCCATGGGAAGCCACGCTCGCCTGGGCTCTGATCGTGACCGCGGGGCTTCTGAGCGTGTCACGGAAGGAAACGGCAGCTGTCGGCTGAATCGCCCGCTTAAGTCGCCCCAGAGGCGTGCGCCCGGGACGCTACGCGCCCCGGGCTTCGCTTCAGCTTGCGCAGGTGCAATCTTCGCTGCAGCGCTCGGTTTGGCAGCGGCAGGCCGGGCCGCAGCGGCACGTTGCGCTGCACCCGCAGCTACCTTCATTGGTGTTCGCCAGGAAGGCTTTCAGAGCATTGAACATCTTGGTCTCCGTGGGTTGGGTCTTCGATATCGTCCGGGCTGGACAAGAGGAGACCTAAGACCACGCCGCGTTGGCCGCTTGAACGAAACAGCTACGACATTTCGAGCGAAGCGGCGGGCATGCCGAACATGCGCTTGAAGGTGCGGCTCAGATGCGCGGAATCGGCAAAGCCAGCCTCCTGCGCCGCTGAAGTGAGGCTCGCTCCCGCCGCATAAGCGTCGACGGCGCGGGTGACGCGGAGCCACAGCACATAGGTGCGGAACGGCAGCCCGGTCTCTTCCACGAACAGATGGCTGGCGCGGCTTGGCGAAAGCCCCACGCTCTCGGCCGCCGCGTTGATGGCCGGCGCGGCGTCGAGATGCTCGCTCGCCCAACGGATCATCCCCCGAACGCGCCGGTCCGGCTCGGTGCTGCGCGCGTGACCGGCGATGCGATCACAGACTAACATGCCGGCATCGCGCATCGCGCTGCGGTGATCGGTGGGCTCGGCGAACGCCTGCTTGAAGAGGTGTGGAGCGTCGCGCGCCTGTTCGGCGCTGATAAGCCTTCCCGGCTCGCCGGACATCAATTGCGCCATCGCGCGCCCAGCCCGGCTCTCCGGTTCAATGAACAGAAGCCCGACCAGGCCGCGCGCCTGGAATGCATGCGGGATGTCCGGCGCCACGACCGCAGCCGATGAAGAGAGCTCCCGGTCTTCGAGGTGCAGCACGAACTCCCCGCCCAATGCAAAGGTCAGCTGAAACGCGTGGTGCGCATGCATGTCGTTGCGGCTGGGCGCAGCGGCGCCGCCAGGCACATCGAAAACCCAGAGGCTGCCACCCTGCCAAAATGCAACGCGGCCCGAAGCGATGGTCTGCATAGCCTCACACTATAGCGAGCGCCGGCGCGCGTCCGCTTAATGGCTCGCCAGCGAGAGCAGGCTCGCATTGCCGCCGGCAGAGGTGGTGTCGATCGACAACGTGCGCTCGGTGGCGAAGCGCGCGACATAGCGCGGACCGCCGGCCTTGGGGCCAGTGCCGGAGAAGCCTTCGCCGCCGAACGGCTGGCTGCCCACCACCGCGCCGATCATCGAACGATTGACGTAAAGGTTGCCGACCTTCGCGCACTGGCGCACGCGCTCGGACGCCCCGGCAATGCGGCTATGCAGTCCCATGGTCAGACCGAACCCGCTCGCATTGATGCGCGCAATGGTTTGATCGAGCGCGCCGCGCTTCCACGTCGCGACGTGCAGGATTGGCCCGAACCATTCCTGTTTCAGGTCTTCGATTTGATCGAGTCCGATGATCGTCGGCGCAACGAACAGGCCGGCGGGCGCTGCGACCGTGTGCAGCCAGCGCGCCTTCATGGATTGGCGATAGGCTTCGAGCTTGTCGCGCGCCGCCTCGTCGATCACCGGGCCGACATCGGTGCGGACATCCAGCGGATCGCCGAGCACGAGCGCATCCATTGCGCCTTTGAGCATCTCAAGAATGCGCTCGGCGATGTCCTCCTGCAGGACAAGCAAGCGCAGCGCCGAGCATCGCTGTCCAGCGGAACGGAAAGCCGAGGTGACGACATCGGCCACAACCTGTTCCGGCAATGCGGTTGAATCGACGATCATGGCGTTGAGACCGCCGGTCTCGGCGATCAGTGGAACGATGCCGCGTCGCTCGTCCTCCAGCAGCGCACGCGCGATAGCGCGGGCCGTCCCGGTCGATCCCGTAAAGGCGACGCCGGCGATGCGCGGATCGCTCGTAAGCAGACGCCCGACCTCCGCTCCGCCTGGCAAGAAATGCAGCACGTCCTTCGGCACGCCAGCCTCGTGCGCGAGCTGGATTGCGCGATAGGCGATCAGGGGCGTCTGCGGCGCGGGCTTGGCAAGCACGCTGTTGCCGGCTCCCAGTGCGGCCGCCACTTGTCCCAGAAAAATCGCCAGCGGAAAATTCCAAGGCGCGATGCACGCAAACACGCCGCGTCCCGCGAGCCGGATTTCATTCAGTTCGCCCGTCGGCCCGGGCAAACGTTCGGGAGCAAACTGAACGCGCGCCTGGATCGCGTAATAGCGGCAGAAATCCACCGCCTCGCGCACTTCAGCCAGAGCATCGCCAATCGTCTTGCCGGCTTCGTGCACGGCAAGCGCCATCAGCTCGCCGCGGCGCTGCTCCAACAGATCCGCCAGCCGCTCCAGACACTGCGCCCGCTCGTCGACCGGCGTTGCGTCCCAAGCGTCCGCGGCGGCGCTAGCGGCGGCGAGTGCAGCGGCGACATCTTCCCCGCTCGCTTCGACCACCGTACCGGCAAGGCGCGCGCGATCAGCCGGGCAACGCACCGGCTTGGCCGCACCCGCCCGGGCTTCGCCAGAAATCAACGGCGCAGCTTGCAGCGTTGCCGGCATCGCTTTGATCTCGCTAGCGATCTGCTTCAACGCCGCGGCGTCCTGCAGATCGATGCCGCTTGAGTTGAGGCGGCCCGGGAAGATGTCGCGCGGAAGCAGAATTGCGGGGTGCGGCTTGCCGCCGTCCTCGGCGATGCGCTCTGCCGGATCGGCGAGCAGATCATCCTCGGTGACACCGGGGTCAGCCAGCTGATGCACGAACGAAGAATTGGCGCCGTTCTCCAGCAAGCGGCGCACCAGATACGCAAGCAACTCGCGATGGCCGCCCACCGGCGCGTAAGTGCGGCAGGCATAGCCCTCCTCGCGCACGAGCCGTTCATAAAGCCCTTCGCCCATCCCGTGCAGGCGCTGGAACTCGAAATCCCGGCGCTCGCCGACCCACTCGAGAATAGTAGCCACAGTGAGAGCGTTGTGGCTGGCGAAAGCCGGAAAGAGATTGCGGCTCGCGAGCATGTCGCGCGCGCAGGCAAGATAGGAAACGTCGGTCGCCGCCTTGCGCGTGAAGATTGGATAATCGGCAAGGCCTTCGACTTGGGCGCGCTTGATCTCGCTATCCCAGTACGCGCCCTTCACCAAGCGCACCATGAATTTGCGCTTGATCTCCTCGCCAAGCGCATCGGCCCAGCCGATCACGGCGCGGGCGCGCTTGCCGTAGGCCTGCACCGCCATGCCGAGGCCGTCCCAGTGCTTGAGCGCGGGATCGCGCGCCACGCCCTCTATGATGTCGAGCGACATCATCAGGCGATCGCACTCTTCAGCGTCGATCGTGAAGCCGACGTTCGCGGCCGCGGCCTTGCGCGCGAGCTGACGCGTCATTTCGATGAGGTCAGGCACGCACTTGCCGGCATGAGCGGTTTCATAACGCGGATGCAACGCAGAGAGCTTGACCGAAATGGAGTGGCCGCGCCCCAGTTGCGAGCTTGCAACCGCGCCGATGGCGGCGTCATACGCCTCGAAATAGCGCGTCGCATCGGCGTACGTGCGCGCGGCTTCGCCAAGCATGTCGAAGCTGGCGGTGAAGCCGCGATTGTCCTCGTCCGCAGCGCGCCGCATCGCTTCGTCGATGGTGCGGCCCATGACGAACACCTGGCCCATCATGCGCATCGCCGCGCCAACAGCCGTGCGCACGAACGGCTCGCCCGCGCGCGCGACCAGCCGCCGCAAAGCGCCCGCCTCGCGCCCCTCGCTGACAAGCGCCCGCGTCAGCACAAGGCCGAACGTTGCGGAATTGACCAGAAGTGATTCCGATTGCCCCGAATGCGAGCCCCAATCGGCGCCGCCGAGCTTGTCGCGGATGAGCGCGTCGGCGGTCTCTGCATCGGGCACGCGCAGAAACGCTTCCGCCAACGCCAGCAAGGCCACGCCTTCATCGGTGTTGAGCCGATATTCCTGCAGAAAGCGATTGATCCAGCCGGTGGACTGCGCCGCGCGCAGATCGGAGAGGATCGCCTTGGCGCCCGTCACAACACGTGCGCGGACATTCGCCGGCAAACTGGCGTCAGCAAGCAACCCCTGCAGCACCTCCGGCTCTGGGCTGCGATAGAGGTTGGCCATGGCAAGCCGCGCGGCGGACAAACGAACTTCTGCAGACACCGATCGCCTCCGAATATTTTGCGCTGATAACAGCGTTCTTGGCGAATGTGCTTGATAATTTTGCGCCTCAGACCGAATAACTTAGGCCATCTGGCCCCTGGACCGAAGAACCTTCGATGTTAGACGACACCGACCGTAAAATCCTGCGCGCGTTGCAGGCGGATGGGCGCATCACCAACCAGGCGCTCGCTGAGGCCTGCCACCTCTCGCCGGCCGCCTGCTTTGACCGGGTCAAACGCCTGCGCGCCAATGGCTACATCGTCGGCACTGTCGCCGTGCTCGAGCCCTCGAAGCTCGACCGCGCGTTGCTGATCTTCGTCGAAGTGCTGCTCGACCGCACCACCGGCGATGTGTTCGAAGCGTTCGCCGAGGCCGTGCGCACGCAACCCGACATTCTCGAATGCCACATGGTGGCGGGCGGCTTCGATTATCTGATCAAAGCGCGCGTGCGCGACATGGCGGCGTACCGCGCCTTTCTCGGCGACATCCTCGTCACGCTCCCCGGCGTGCGCGAAACGCGCACGTACGCAGTGCTGGAAGAAGTCAAACACACGCTCGCTCTGCCAGTTTAGCAGGCGGCGTGGTTGTCGGCGCGACGATGGGCGGGCGCCGACGGCGTCGCCTTAATCGTAGTCCGGCAGCGCCGTACCGCCGTGCTCGGCGGAATTGGCGTTGATGCGGAACAGCGAGAACAGCTCGCGGCCCATGCCGCGCTGATTGCCGGCAAGGTCCAGTTGCGACGGCGCGCGATCGCGCCAGTCGGCTGGCGAAACCACGTCGAGAACGCCCGCCGCGCCATCGACACGCAGCACGTCGCCGTCGCGCACCTTCGCTAACGGTCCGCCCTCCGCCGCCTCTGGCGTTACGTGGATCGCCGCCAGAACCTTGCCGCTGGCGCCGGACATGCGTCCGTCTGTGACGAGCGCGACCTTGAAGCCGCGGTCCTGTAGCGCGCCCATCAGCGGCATCAGTTTGTGCAATTCCGGCATGCCGTTGGCGCGCGGCCCCTGCCCGCGCACGACGATGACGCAATCGCGGTCCAGCGCGCCTGCGCGGAAGGCGGCCTGCACATCGGCTTGCGTATCGAACACAAGCGCAGGCGCTTCGACTGTCAGGAACGCCGCGCCAACCGCCGAGGTCTTCGCACACGCGCGGCCGAGCCCGCCGGCCATAACCACCAGTCCGCCATGCGGCTGGAACGGATTGGCGCCCGGTCGCACGATCCGTTCGTCGCGGCTGAGCGGAGGCGCGTCGCGCCACACGACGCTGTCACCTTCGAGCCTGGGCTCTTGCGTGTAGCGCTGAAGTCCATCGCCAGCGACCGTGGCGATATCGCCATGCACCAACCCGAGCCCGATCAGCTCGCGCGTGACAAACGCCATCCCGCCCGCGTCGCGGAAGTCGTTCACATCGGCTGAGCCGTTCGGATAGATCTTCGCCAGCAGCGGCGTCACCTTGGCGACATCGCCGAAATCATCCCAATTGATCTCGATGCCGGCAGCGCGTGCGATCGCCGGCAGATGGATGAAATGGTTGGTCGAGCCGCCGGTCGCCATCAGGCCGACCATCGCATTGACAATTGAGCGCTCGTCGATGACGCGTCCGATCGGGCGGTAATCATCGCCAAGACCAGTGATCTCCGCCGCGCGATGCGTTGCGGCGATCGTGAGCGCGTCGCGCAAGGGCGTGTTGGGATTGACGAAGGCCGCATTCGGCATGTGCAGGCCCATCAATTCCATCATCATCTGATTGGAATTGGCGGTGCCGTAGAACGTGCATGTACCGGGCGAATGGTAGCTCTCCGCTTCCGCCTGCAACAAGTCCTCGCGCCCGATCTTGCCCTCGGCAAACAGCTGGCGGCGCGCGGCCTTCTCCTTGTTGGGCAAGCCGGACGGCATTGGCCCGCTTGGCACGAAAATCACCGGCAGCCACGGAAAGCGCAGCGCGCCGATCAGCAGCCCCGGCACGATCTTGTCGCAAATGCCGAGCAGCAGCGCTGCGTCGAACGTCAAATGCGACAGCGAAACCGCGGTGCTCAGCGCGATCACATCGCGCGAGAACAGCGACAGCTCCATGCCGGCGAAACCCTGAGTGACGCCGTCGCACATCGCCGGCACGCCGCCCGCGACCTGCGCCACCGCGCCCTTCTCCCGCGCCGCTTTGCGGATAATGTCCGGAAAGCGCTCATACGGCGCATGCGCCGAAAGCATGTCGTTGTAGGCGGTGACGATGCCGATCGACGGCCACTTGCCGCCGAGCAAGTCGATCTTGTCCTGCACGGCGCAACCAGCGGCGCCATGCGCACGGTTGGCTTCGGCGATCTTCACCCGCGCAGGCTTGGTCGCGTCGTAAGCGTCGATCAGATCGAGATAGCGCCGCCGCCGCTGCGCGCTGCGGGCGCGGATGCGTTCGGTGACAGCTTCGATGGTTGGGTTCAGCGCGGCCATTATTCCGGATCCCACCAGGCTCTGCCGTCGCGGTCGAGCATCAGCGCCGATTGCGTCGGACCGTTGGAGCCTGAAGCATAGGGATGCGGTTCGCCGCCAAGCGCATCCCAGGCCGCGAGCAATTCGTCCGCCCAGCCCCAAGCCGCGTCGACTTCATCGCGGCGCATGAACAGCGATAGATTGCCGCGCACCACGTCCATCAGCAGGCGCTCATACGCGTCCGGATAGCGTAGCGTGAACGCGTCAGCAAAGGAGAGGTTCAGCGGCACGGCGCGCACGCGCAGTCCGCCGGGGCCCGGCTCCTTCACGTTCAGCCAGAGGCGCACGCCTTCGTCCGGCTGCAGGCGCAGCACCAAGCGGTCCGGCGCGCCGGCCTGCGGGCCGAACATGTGCACCGGCGTATCCTTGAATTGCACCACGACTTCGGAGCGCCGCGCGCCCATGCGTTTGCCGGTGCGCAGATAGAACGGCACGCCAGCCCAGCGCCAATTGTCCACCTCCGCCTTGATCGCGACGAACGTCTCCGTGTCGGAGCGGCGGCCGATTTCGTCGGCATAGCCCGGCACAGCCTCGCCGTTGACGAGGCCGGCGCGGTACTGACCGCGCACCGTTTTCGCCACTGCATCAGCCGGGCCAATCCGGCGCAGCGCAGACAAAACCTTCAGCTTCTCGGTGCGGATCGCATCCGCCTCCATCGAGTTCGGCGATTCAAGCGCGACCAGGCACAAGAGCTGCAGCAAATGGTTCTGCACCATGTCACGCAGCGCGCCGGACTTGTCGTAATACTCACCGCGTCCCTCGACGCCGATCTCCTCGGCCACCGTGACTTGCACATGGTCGATGGTCGCGCGCGACCAGACCGGCTCGATCAGCATATTGGCGAAACGCAGCACGAGCAGATTCTGCACCGTCTCCTTGCCGAGGTAGTGATCGATGCGGAAGGTGTTCTGCTCGCTGAACACGCGGCCGACGCCGTCATTTACGGCGCGCGAAGAAGCGAGATCGCGGCCGATCGGCTTTTCCAGCACGATGCGGCTGTCAGGCGCAGCCAAACCTGCCTCCGCCAGTCTCTCCGCAACCGTGACGAAGAGTTGCGGCATGGTCGAAAGATAGAAGATGCGGACTTTGCCCTGGCCGTTCGCCAGCGCGGTGTTCAGCGCGCCCCATTGATCGGCGGGGGCGCTGACATCGAGCTGCACATACTCGATGTGCTGCAGGAAGTCGGAGCACTTGGCTTCATCGACGCAGGCGCCGGGCGCGAACTTGCCCCTGCTCTCATGCACCAGCTGGCGGAACGAGGCGGTGTCGAGCTCCGAACGGGCGACGCCGATAATGCGCGACTGCGGCGGAATCTGCCCGTCGAGAAAGCGGTGCAGCAGCGCCGGGAACAGCTTGCGCAGCGAAAGATCGCCCGTGGCCCCGAACACAACGAGGTCGAAGGGCGGGACGGGGATGAATTCAGCCATAACCGGTCTCGCGATAGAGAGGGAGGATTCCCGGCGCGGGTCTAGCGCCGGATGAGTGCGTAGGCTGCGCCACTCAAGCCCAGGTCCGCCGTCGTGGCCACCGCAACCGGTACGTTCGACAGGAATCCACGTCCAGGGCCGTGCGTCTCGAACCGCTCGCGGAACTCGGCGCGCTGCAAGGCGGGCCGCAGCGCATTTGCGATTTCGCCGACCAGCACCACGCCCTGGGCCCCCTGGATCAGCGCAATATCCGCACATGCGCTCGCCAGAGCCAGCGCAAAGCGGCTCACGGTCCGGGCGCAGCCAGCATCGTCGCCAGCGGCGCCGAGGCGGACAATCTCATGGCTTTCCGGGGCGTCCGGCGCGCGCCCTTCGACGCTAGCTAACGCGCGGTGCAGCCGCATGATCCCGGGCCCTGAGAGCACATGCTCAAGAACGACCCGGCCGACCTCCTCGCGCATCACCTCGATCAGGCGCAGGTCGAGGGCGTCGTAAGCAGCAAAGCCCGCGTGCCCGCCTTCTGTCGGCACGACTTGCGCTTCAGCGCCGGCGCCGCGGCGCACATGGGCCACGCCGAGACCTGTCCCAAGGCCCACGACCGCAAACGAGCCCGCATTCCTGATATCGCCCCCGCCAAGGCTGTCGAAATCGGCGGCGTCGAGCTGGAGCACGCCCTCGGCCTGGGCCACGAGATCGTTCAGGATCAGCAGGTCGGAGAAGCCAAATTCGCGCTTGAGATCAGCTGCGCTGAAGCGCCAGCGCGCGTTGGTGAGCGCAACATCATCACCCCGCACAGGCCCCGCCACCGCAAGCGCCGCGCGCGCGGGCGCCCGCTCGCCCACGAATGCGGCGATGGCTTGCCCGACTTGGTCAAATTCGCCTGTCCGTTGCGTGGCGCGGCGGACGATCCGCACGCGGCCGCCTTCGACGGTGCAAACGGCCATCCGGCAGTTTGTGGCGCCGATGTCGCCAACGAGGATCTGGTCGCCTTCAGCCGACGGCACGCCCTGCTCCAAACCCAACCTGCCCCAACGCCTCGATATGCGACGGCCTTGTAGCCGTGCATATTCTTGGTGTAGGCCCTTGTCACGAGAAAAATGACAGCGCTGCCAATCGACCTCGGCGCGACTGATCTGGGGAGAGAAGTTTGGCCAACGCACCACAAGCGGCCGCCACCAGCGGCGTCTCCACCAAGCCTGACCAAGTGCTGTTCACGCTCTCGCTTGGGCTGTTCTTTTTGTGGGGGTTCGCGACGGTTCTGATCGACATCCTCGTGCCCAAACTCAAGGGGCTGTTCACCCTGAGTTACGCCGAAGCGATGCTGACTCAGTTCGCGTTCTTCATCGGCTATTTTGTGTTCTCGCTTCCTGCCGGCGCGATCGTCAGCCGCCTTGGCTACATGCGCGGCATTGTCACCGGTTTGGTGGTGATGGCGGGCGGCTGCCTCATGTTCGCGCCGGCAGCGCGCATGGGCCTTTACGAGGGCTTCCTGCTTGCGCTGTTCATCATGGCCGGCGGCATCACCATCCTTCAGGTCGCCGCCAACGCCGTCATCTCGATCGTTGGTCCGGCGGCGACAAGTTCAGCGCGGCTGACCCTGGCCCAGGCTTTCAATTCGTTCGGCACCTTTCTCGGCCCCTTTGTCGGCGCACGTCTCATTCTTGGAGGCCAAGTCACGCCGCCCGCCGACCTTGCATCGCTTTCGCCAGAACAATTGATCGCGCTCCGCATCGCCGAAGCCGCCAGCGTGCAGACGCCCTTCCTCGGCATTGCCGCGCTACTCGCGGTGCTGATGATCGTGTTCTGGGTCAAACGCGACCTGCTTCCGCGCCCAACCTTCGCCACGGAAAAAGGCCTGGGGCTCGGCCTGCTCAAGCAGCCCCGGCTGCTCTTCGGGGTCATCGCCATCTTCGCCTATGTCGGCGCCGAAGTGTCGATCGGCTCGCTGCTGGTGAACTACCTGACCCCGCGCCTTGCTGTTCCGGAAGTGCGCGCCGGCGAACTCGTCAGCTTCTATTGGGGCGGCGCGATGATTGGGCGCTTCATCGGCGCGGCGGTTCTGCGCACCGTCAATCCCGGCCATGTGCTGATGGCTTGTGCGCTTGGCGCGATAGCGCTGGTGGCGGCCAGTTCAATGACGACGGGCGTCGTCTCCGCCGTCGCGATCCTCGCTGTCGGGCTGGTGAACTCAGTCATGTTCCCGACCATCTTCTCGCAGTCTCTCATCGGCATCGACGGGGCGGCGCCGAAGGCGGCCGGGCTCTTGTGCATGGGCATCGTTGGCGGCGCCATTCTTCCCGTACTGACAGGGCTCACGGCCGATTACGCCGGCCTTAGCATCGCGTTGATCGTGCCGATCCTGGGCTACCTCTGGATCGTGTTCTTCGGCCGCTTCACCGCCTCAATTTGACGGTGCAGCGGCGGCGCGTCGTCCTCCCCAGACGACAGTGGCGACCGAGCGTGCGTCCAGGCGCAACGCGAAGTCTCCTTGCGGCGACTGCAGGGCAACCTCCCGTCCAGCAGTCGCCGCGTTCGTCACGATGAGCACGAGCGAGCCGTCGTCGCTGTTGCGGAAGGCGACTGCACTGAGGGCGGCGTCTGAAACTTGCGAACCGATGCGCCGCGCGCCCCTGCGGACGAAGCGGCTTGCGTGCGCGAGCGCGTAGTATTCGACATTGCGCGTGACTTCGCCGGTGCGGCTATCGATTGTCACCACCCCGCGGCAGTCGCCGCAGCCACCAAGGTGTGGCCCATGATCTTGGTCGAGCGCCAGGTTCCACAATATCACGCCACGCGCCCAATTCCGCGTCGCGCCGATGATCAGCGTATTGACGTTCCACAATAGGGCGTCGCCGAAGGCCGGGTCCCACTCTCCGCCCGAGCACTCGGTAAAATACGTCTCCGCCGCCGGATACGCCTCGTGCACCTGCGACTGAGCGGCGACCTCTCCGGCATAACAATGCCAGGCGACGCCATCGACATAGGGCGCCGCGCGCGGATCGGCGAGCACCGCCATCGGCGCGCGCCATTCGTCCCAATTGTGATCCCATTCCAGGATGCGCACGGGCAAGTGCGAGCGTTCGAGCAGCGGCCCCAGATGCTCCCCGATGAACGTGGCCCGCTCCGCCGGCGTCATTCTCATGCCTGGATAGTTGGCGGGCTCGAAATGGGGCTCGTTCTGGATCGTGAGCGCGAACAAAGGCGCGCCCTCATCCGCCATCGCCTGCGCATAGCGGCGCAGATACTCAGCGAAGGCCGGGTAGGCCTCACGCCGCAGACGCCCGCCGATGAGGCTGCCGGATGTCTTCATCCAGGCGGGCGCGCTCCAGGGCGAGGCGATGATGGCGAGTTCGGGGTTGATCGCGCGCATCTCCTGCACGATCGGCAGCGCACCAGTCGCCCGCATCGGCGCCATTGAAAAGCGCGTCAGGGCTCTATCCTCACGGCCCGGCGGCACATCATCTAGCGTGTAATGCTCAACGGAAAAATCTGATGCGCCGATCGGCAGACGCAGCATGCCGAGGCCAAGCCCATCGCCATAGAGATCGCGCAACAGCGCCTGCCGGGCTGCATCGGTGAGGTGATCGCGCATCAAGATCGCCGATGCGTCGGTCAGCGCCGCCCCAAACCCCACCATCTCCTGATAGCGCTGCGCCGGATCGACAGTGATGAGCGCGGCCTCGCGCGAGGCCGTCCGCCGCACAGGCGCCGGGTCGAGCAAACGCTGCTGATCTCCTGTGGTGATCCATGCGGCTGCAGCAACCGGGCTGTCACCGCCGATGCGTTCTTCAGCCCCAAAGCTTGCGCAACCTGCGCAAGCCAGCGCCGCCAATGCAGCAAGCGCCTGGACGAAACGTTCACGAGCCGCGCTGCCGCGGCTGTGCGGACGAGCCGCCATATCTGCGCGCCTCAGGACGCTGCTCGCGCATCGCAGAATTTTTCCACGAACGCCGCGTGTGTCGGCATCACCACCACGCATTTCTTAATCACTGTCTCGATGTTGTTCATGAACTGCACAATCTGCGGCGTGCTTTTCAATTCCACCAGCGGATCGTAGCCGCGCGGAATCACGCCCTGCCCGAGAAACACCTGAATCCAGCTCTCCTCGCTGAACAATTCTTCGTCCTCGCGGAAGATACGCCCGTTGGCGCGGAACAGATCCATCTTGCGCTGCAGCGTGTCGGGCACGTCCATGGTCCGGCAATAGCGCCAGAATGGGGTGTCATCCCGCTCTGTCGCCTTGTAGTGCAGGATGATGAAGTCACGAATCCGCTCGTACTCGAAATCGGATTGGCGATTGAACTCGGCGACGTTCGCGGGATCGATCACGCCGTCCGGGAACAGGCGGATGAGGCGGATAATTCCAGACTGGATCAAGTGCAGACTAGTCGATTCAAGCGGCTCAAGAAATCCGCTGGAGAGCCCAACAGCGACGCAGTTCTTGTTCCAGATCTTCCGGCGCTTGCCGGCCTTGAACCGAATCCGGTTCGGCTCGGCCAGCTGTTTCCCGTCAAGGTTCTCAAGCAGGATCTTCTCGGCCTCGGTCTCATCCATATAAGCGCTGGAGAAGACGTGGCCGTTGCCGGTGCGGTGCTGCAGCGGGATGCGCCATTGCCAACCGGCAGGACGCGCCGTCGATCGCGTGTAAGGCGTGAAATCCTCCGACCGCTCACACGGAACCGCCAGCGCCCGGTCGCAGGGGAGCCAGTGCGACCAGTCCTCGAACCCAGTCTTCATGGCCTGCTCGATCAGCAAGCCGCGGAAGCCGGAGCAATCGATGAAGAAATCTGCGGCGATCACGGCGCCGTTCTCCATCGTCACCGATTCGACGAAGCCGTCCTCGCCGCGCAGCTTCACATCGACAATCTTGCCTTCGGTGCGGGTCACGCCGCGCGCTTCGGCGTAGCCGCGCAGAAATTTTGCGTAGAGCCCGGCGTCGAAATGGAAGGCGTGCGCAATGTGCGACAGCGGCGATTCCGGCATGTTGGGTTGCGCGCGCACGAACTTGTTTTCAAGCGCGGCCGCCGTGTTGATCGAGTACTTGACGAAGTCCTGCGCTTGGCCGAGCGACCGCAGCTTCAGCCAGTAATGATGGCAGCGAAGCCATTCCCAATCCTGGCCGATGACGCCGAAGCCATGGAAATAGCTTGAGCCCGGATGCGACCAGTCCTTGAACTGGATGCCAAGCTTGAAAGAGCCCTGCGTCTTGCGCATGAACTCCGCCTCATCGAGCTTGAGCAGGTCATTGAACTTCTTGATCGCGGGAATCGTGGCTTCGCCGACGCCGATGGTGGCGATCTCCTCGGATTCAATCAGCTGAATCCGGTAAAGCCCCTGAAACAGGTGACTCAGCAGCGCGGCGGTCATCCAGCCGGCAGAGCCACCGCCTACGATCAGGATGTTCTTCACTTGCTGCACGTGCTTCGCCTCATGCTCGGCGCGGCGTCAGTGCGCACAGTCCGCCCGCGTATCTTCGGCAAGCTGGCTGACGCGTTGCGCGCGCGCATAACTCAAGCCATAGCCAACAGGAAACCGCACGCCCCGTCCAACTGAATCACATTGGGTCCTTGGCCACGCAAACGGCAGACGCCCGGTAAAGTCGTACGGGGCCGCCCCGCCTGTCGCGCGGAAGAGCAGATCGGCGATGCCGCCAGCTTCGCTGCCTGGAAGCCACGCAGCAACAAACGCGTCCGACCGATTGATGAGATCGTTGGCGTAGACCGTGCGGCCCGAATAGAGGATCGTGACCACCGGAACGCCGCGGCCGGCAACCGCATCGAGTACGGCCAGATCCTGCGGGTAACGCGCGCTGTGCGCCATTGGCGCGGGATAGGCGACATCGCCCCGCATCTCGGCGTACGGCGTCTCCGCCAGCACCGCGATCACGGCATCGAAACCCCGCACGTCCACGTCCGCACCGGTCTCGCTGTAAACGGCATTGGCCTCGCCAACGGTATGGCGGATCGCGGTCAACAAGCTTTCGCCAACGCCGAAATCAGCGTTCACGTTCTCGTCGCCCTGCCAAGTCCGGCTCCATCCGCCTGATTGAAGCGACAGGTTGTCGGCGCCTCTCCCGACCACCAACACACGGCTACCTGCCGCCAGAGGCAGGACGCCATCATTATTCTTCAACAGCACCAGGGACCGGCGCACAGCCTCACGCGCCAAGGCGCGGTCGGCGATTGCGTCGGCGCCAAATTGGCGCGCGACCGCGCCCGGGTCGGCATCGAACAGGCCCGAACGCAGCTTCACTCGGACGATACGCGACACCGCATCGTCGATGCGGCTCATGGGGATGTCGCCGCGCCGCACGTCCTCGATGGTTTCGCGAATGAACCCGCGCCAATCCTCCGGCGCCATCACGATGTCAATGCCGGCATTGATCGCTTCAGGGCAGTGCGTGCGGGTGCAGCCCGGCACCTGCTCGATCGCGTTCCAGTCGGAGATGACGATGCCATCGAAGCCAAGGCGCTGCTTCAGCACCTCGGTGATGAGATAGCGATTGGCGTGCATGCGCGTGCCGCGATCGCCCTCGCCGCTCTCGTTCCAGCTGCTGTACGAGACCATCACTGTTTGAACGCCCGCATCGAGCGCGCCGTAATAGCCTTGCGCGTGGACACCGATGAGCTGGTCGAGCGGGACACGCGTATCGCCCTGATCGACGCCGTGGAAGGTGCCCCCGTCGCCGAGGAAATGTTTGGCCGTCGCCAGCACATCGCCGGCGCCGTTCAAATCGCCTTGCAGGCCACGCACATAGCTTTCCGCATAGCGGCGCACCAAAGCGGGATCGGACGAGAAGCTTTCGTAGGTCCGGCCCCAGCGCTGATCCTGCACCACCGCAAGCGTGGGTGCGAACGCCCAGGTGATGCCGGTGGCGCGCACCGCGCGCGCGGTGCTGCGGCCGATGCGATAAACCAGCTCGGGATCGTGCGCTGCGCCCAGCCCGATATTGTGCGGAAAGAGGGTCGCGCCATAGACGTTGTTGTGCCCGTGCACGGCGTCTACGCCCCAGATGATCGGCACCGGATACGCCATCCCGGTCGACATCGACGCCTGATAATAGGCGCTGCTGAGCGCCGCCCATTCCGCCGGCGGAGCATGCTTGTGCATGTCAGGCCAGGCGCCGCCGCCGTTCAGGACCGAGCCGATATAGTAGCGGCGAACATCATCAGGCGTGGCCCACCGGATGTCCGGCTGGGTCATCTGGCCAATCTTCTGCTCAAGCGTCATGTGCGACACGATCGCCGCCACACGCGCCTCAAGCGCAGCGTCAGGGTCAGAGGCGTGTGCAGGCCACGCGGCCACGCGGCCGGCCCCTGCGCTGCTCGCACTCGGGTCTGTGATTTGCGTCTGCGTGCACGCCGAGGCCAGCGCAACCAGCCCCAGCCCAACACAAAGCGCAGCGGCCGCGCGCGACAGAAACCTGGACCGGCCAGCCGCCGCGCATTGGCGGTCGTCAGTAGGATTCGAACTCATTCTCAGCCACATCACCTGGATGTCCGCACCTGGCGGCGGCCCTGGCGGTTCGCCGGGAGTGCGCGAACGGCACTCCCAGCGAAGACGTCAGAAGCGATAGTTCACGCCGAGCAGGATCTGACGGCCATACTCTTCATAAGTCTCCGGCAAGGTCTCGCCACTCGTAGTGTGGGTGCCGCCGTCGTCGAGACCCAGGCGCGTGCGATACGGAGAATCCGTCAGGTTGTTGACCTGCAACAAGATGCCGAGGCCTTCCAGCAGAGAGCCTTCCTGGAAGGTGTAGCCGATCTGTGCGTCGATCTGCTCGTCTTCCAGAATTTCGGTGAAGCCTCTGTTGGCGAACAGCTGCACCACCTCGCCCTTGAACGGGCCGCGATAGCGATAGCTGGCGCGCGCCTGGAACCCACCCCGCTCGAAATAGCCGGTGACGTTAAACACTTCGTCCGACAGCCCAGGGATGCGCACGTCAGGCGGCGTGGACGGGCAGGTGTCGAGATACCTGTTGGTGCAGCCGACCGGATTGAGATCGGTTTCCGAGCGTGAATAGCTGGCGATCACGCCAAGCCCCTCAAGCGCTTCGTTGAGGATGCCGAAATCCAGAGCACCGCTGACCTCGATGCCCTGAATGTAGCCGCCATCGCCGTTGACCGGCATCGAAAGCGTGCCCATTGGGCTGTAGATCGTGCCCGGCGGCAGCGCCGGCGAGCCCGATGGGATCGGGAACGCCGAGAAGTCGAACGGCACCGATTGCTGGTAGATGTAATTGTCCAGGTTCTTTCTGAACAAGGCGACGCTGAAATAGCTGGTCCGGTCGATGTACCATTCGTAGGCGAGGTCGAAGGCCGTCGCGCGCCACGGTTCCAGTTCGGGATTGCCGCCCGAGGCGGACCACGGAAAGACCGTCGAACCGGGCGTGCCGCTGCTCGGCGGCGCATAGCCGGGCGTGAGGTTGGCCCGCAATTCGTCCATGCGCGGGCGAGCCATCGTGTAGGCCGCTGCGAAACGCAGGCGATGCCCGCCGCCCAATTCATACATCAGGTTAAGCGACGGCAGCAGATCGATATAGTCGGAGCCGCTGGTGACGGGCGTCGCCACCGGAGGTCCGCCAGAGGTGGCGGGAAGAATGCGCACGCCGGTCGATTCCTGCTGCTGGAACACGGCCTGGAAACCGACATTGCCGTGCCAAGGACCACCCTCGAACTGAGCGCGAGCATAGGCGGTGACGACGTCTTCGCTGATCTCCCAAGCCTTGTCGTAATGGCTGGCGTCGTTGATCGGCGACAGCGCGTAGTACGCGCCAAGCGCGGATGGCAGATCGACGCTGAGCACGTTGCCGAAGCCGGCGAAGCTCAACGATGTCGGCGAGACGAGGTATTGCGACGCGACCAGCGCTTGCGGCCGGCCCACGCCAAGCAGGTTGACGTCATACTCGACAACCGACTTGGACTTATCGCGCGAGGTCCAATTCAAACCCACATCGATGCGATTGAACACCGGCGTCGTGAGATCGAAGCGCGCCCGCACGTCGGCGGCCATGATCTCTTCTTCCACGTGCGGGAAGCGCAACGTGCCGTCATGGCCCCACCCGCCCCACGGCGCCCGGTCGCCCAACGAAACCTGGGTCGCGTCGGCGTAGTTCAGTCCCCAATTGCTGTAGGTCGGATAGCCTTCGAGCGGGATGTCGAAGTCGTAGGAATCCATCGTGCGCGTGCCCTGCGGACCGACGCCGTAACCAGCGTAGGTTTCGAGCACCTGCTCGTCGCGTGAGTTACGCGAATAGGACAAATCGCCGATGATCGAGATGTGGTCCGTGGCCTGATAGGCGCTGTTCAACCCCACCGACACGATTTCGTCGTCCCGCGTATTCCAATCGTTACGCAGAATCGGCGCGGCGTTGTGGAACGTGCCGGAGGTGCCCAGCGAACTGCCGCCGACTGGCGTGGTCGCAACATTGGTGAATGTGGCGCCGTCAGCCCAGCCGTTCGAGAACCATTGCGCGCCGCGCATGACCTCGTTTTGCGAGAAGGTCGAGTAATAGAGGTCGAGGGTGTTGCGCCATTGCGCGTTCGGCGCCCACTCGATGATGCCGATCGCGGCGTCGCGGACGTTCTCGCGCGAATAGGCGAAGATTTCCTGCCCATTCAGCTGCAACGCGGAATCGGCTGAATCCGGCGTCACTGCGAAGCCGAAGGACTCGTAATTGTAAGCCTTGAAGTGCTGGTTCTGCGACGGCGAGTCGAGGTGCGCGTAACCGAACGCAACGCCAATCGTGTCGTTAGCAAACTGGTTGATGTAGCTGAGGCTATAGCGGCCGCCGAGCGTGCTCACATCGTCATTGAGCTGGTCGCTATCGGTGCCTTCAAGGCGCAGATTGAGCGCAACGACCCGCTCGCCGAACTCCAGCGGCCGGACCGTACGCAAATCGGCGGTGCCCGAAAGACCGAAGCCGGAGATAGTTGCATCCGGCGTCTTGTACACAACGACGCTCGACAGCAATTCGGACGGATATTGGTCGAACTCGACCGCCCGGTTGTCGCCCGAACTCGCCTGTTGGCGTCCATTCAGCAGCGTGGTGGTGAAGTCGGGCGCAAGGCCGCGAATGGAGATCACTTGGGCCCGGCCGTTGACGCGCTGGCCTGCAAGACCAGGCAGACGGGCAAGCGATTCAGCGATCGAAACGTCAGGCAACTTGCCGATGTCTTCGGCTGACACCGCCTCGACGAGTGAATCCGAGCTTTCCTTGATGCTGATCGAATCCTGCAAGCCGCGCCGGATGCCGACGACGACCACAGCTTCTTCCTCATCAACCTGGGGCTCTGCATCCTGGGCGTGGGCCAAGCCCGGCGCCGCCAGCGAAAGCCAAGAAACCGCCAACGCATTGAATGCGAGGCTCGAAACCGTTGACACCAAACGACTACGCTTTGGACCGTTCTGCCGCATCGATCCCCCCTCTGGATTTGTCTTTTTCTTGACAGCGCTGTCAATTAATAAGACAACGTTGTCAGAGGTGCAGCCTCTGATGCCATCCCCCGCCCCGTCAAGCACAATCTTGCGGTCAGGGGCGCAAAAATTCAGCGCTGCTGCCGGCGCGCCACAGAACCACGGGCGACGAGATTGAACTTGGGCGCGTCTTTCGGCGCCGCCTCGGCGTGGACGATCAACTCTACTGCCGCCGCGCCGAGCTCCTCCAACGGCTGGCGCACCGTGGTCAGCGGCGGCCAGGCGCTAAGGCTTGCGGGCGTGTCGTCAAAACCAACGATAGAGAGTTCTTCAGGCACCTTGAGCCCGCGCTCGCGGGCCGTGCGCATCACCCCCAGCGCCATGTCGTCATTCGCGGCGAAGATGGCCGTCGGCGGCTGCGGCAAGTCGAGCAATTTTACAGCCGCTTCGCGCCCGCTTTCGAGATCGAACCTGCCCGAAACGATGAGGTCGGAATCGACCGGAATGGACGCCGCTTTCAGTGCGTCGAAATAGCCAAGCAGGCGTTCGGCGGCGGCGTGGTGGATGGCTGGCGCCGTGACGATGGCGACGCGCCGGTGCCCGCTCGCCAGCAAATGCTCCACCGCCAGACGCCCCCCTTCACGTTCCGGCGTCTCCAGTTTGATCCCCTGGCCGTCGCCATAGCCGGCGATACGCACGACGGGGACATTGAATGTGGAGAGGTGGCTGATAAGCGACGGATCGTCCGAAAGCGGCGGGATCAGGATCACCCCGTCGGGCGCCAGCGTCCGGACCATCCCGGTGACCGGCCCAAGCTCGTTGCCGGCCTCCCGTTCCAATGGCTCGACAATCAGGTGATAGCCCAGGTCCCTGCACCGCCGCGCCGCACCCGACTGAATCCCCGCAATATAGCTCGGCGAAGGGTTGTTGTAGAAAAACGCGATCAGGTAGGAGCGATTGCCCGCAAGACGGCGCGCCGACTGGTTCGGCGTGTATGCGAGGGCGTTGGCCGCCTCCAGCACGCGCTCGCGCACCGCGGGGCGCACGTGGGGCTCGCCGTTCAGTACTCGCGACACGGTTTTGATGGAGACGCCGGCCCGCGCAGCCACGTCATTGATCGTCGTCGGCAACCGTCCGTCCTCGCAAGCGCCCGGGGCGGGATCAGGAGAAAGCCCTGCCCAGCCAGAGCAGACTAGCCTAAGCCGCAGTCCTATGACAGCCTTGTCATTCCACCTCGACCGAGATCCCGAACTGGCCCCGGACAGCGCAACGCCATGACGCCCGCCGAACTCAGCGTTCTCTTTTTTCTGCAGATGGCGATCATCATCGGCGCTTGCCGCATCGTCGGCTGGCTGGCGCAGCGCTTGTTTGATCAACCGCAAGTTGTCGGCGAGATGATCGCCGGCGTCCTGCTGGGGCCCTCCCTCTTCGGCGCGCTCGCGCCGGACCTTCAAGCAGCCCTGTTTCCGCAGGCTTCGCGAGGCGTTCTCTTCGTGGTCGCTCAGCTCGGCGTCGGCCTTTACATGTTCCTGGTTGGTCTTGGCTTCGACAGCCAGCATTTTCGCGCCAACGCCGCGAGCGCCGTTGCAATCTCGGCCTCCGGCATCGCCGCACCCTTTGCATTCGCTGTGTTGATCACGCCGTGGCTGTTGCAGACCCCGCACCTCTTCGCCGCAACCGTGCCGCCGCCGCAAGCGATCCTGTTCATGGGCGCCTGCATCGCCATCACGGCTTTTCCAATGCTTGCGCGCATCATTCACGAACGCGGGCTGGCGGGCTCGCGTCTGGGGGCGCTGGCGTTGTCAGCAGGCGCAATCGACGACGCAGGCGCCTGGATCGTGCTTGCAATCGTGCTGGCGACCCTAGGCGGCGACGCGGCGATCGCCGTCAAGGCGATCTCCGCCGCACTGCTGTTCGCATTGTTCATGAGCACGATGGCGCCGCGGCTCCTGCGGCCGCTCGCACGCGCTACAGAGAGCCGCGGCGTGCTCGATCAGACCACGCTCGGCGCCGTTCTGGCGCTCTTCATGCTCGCCGCTTTCGCAATGGACTGGGCCGGCTTGCACGCGGTGTTCGGCGGATTCGTTCTAGGCGCGGTCATGCCGCGCGGCCTTCTCGCGGACGAATTGCGCAAGCGGATCGAGCCGCTCACCGTAACCGCCCTCCTGCCTGTCTTCTTCTGCTATTCGGGCCTCAACACGCAGCTCACCGTGGTTACGGACGTCAATCTGGCGCTCATCGCCCTTCTCATTCTCGCCGCCTCGATCGCGGCCAAGGGCGCAGCGTGCTGGGCCGCTGCGCGCCTCACTGGCCAGGACAATAACACCGCGCTCGCAATCGGAGCGTTGATGAATGCGCGCGGCCTGATGGAACTCATTATCATCAATATTGGCCTGCAGCGCGGCGTGATCGAGACGCCGCTGTTTTCGATGCTGGTGCTCATGGCGATAGTCACCACGCTCGCTGCATCGCCGCTGTTTGAATGGGTCTATGGCCGCAACGCCCGCGCACGCGGCGAGTTGGCCCAGCTCACGGACGCGAAGGCGCAATGATCCGCCGGGCCGCGTCGGCGATCGCCGCCTTGGCGCTTGCGGCGCTGATCCTCGCTGGCGGCGCGCAAGGCGCGGCCGCGGGCGAGGCAAATAACCTGCGCGTGATGACCTACAATATCCGCCTGGACACCGCCGATGACGGCGCCAATGCCTGGCCGCATCGGCGCGCCGCGGTCGCCGCGCTCCTGCGCTTCTACGCGCCCGACCTGTTCGGCCTGCAAGAGGTTCGCTTGCACCAGCGCGATGCTCTCGCCGCAGACTTGCCCGATTACACGCTACTGGGCGTGGGCCGTGATGACGGACGTGACGGCGGCGAATTTGCCTCGTTGGCGTTTCGTACGGCGCGCTTCCGCCTGATTGGCCACGGCGATTTCTGGCTGTCGCCGACACCGGCGACGCCTTCGATCGGCTGGGACGCCGCCTATCCAAGGCTCGCAACCTGGGCGCGCCTCGCCGATCGCCGCACCGGCCGCCGCCTGCTCGTGCTCAACACGCACTGGGATCATGTCGGCGTGACGGCGCGGCTCAACAGCGCCCGCCTGATCCGCGCCTGGCTCAATGGGGAGCGCAGGCGCTGCGAGTCGGTCGTGGTCCTTGGCGACTTCAATGCAACGCCTGATGAAGCCTCGTTGCGCGAACTCAGCGCCGATTACGGCGACGCCCTGACGCTGAGCCGATCGCCGCCGTTCGGACCGGCGGGGACCTTCAATGGCTTCGACATCCTGCATGCAGACGCCGCACCGATCGACCACGTGCTGGTGAGTCCCGACGTACGCGTCGAACGCTACGGCGTTCTGACCCATCACGATGCCGGCCGGCTGCCTTCAGATCATTATCCCGTGCTCGCCGATCTAAGCTTCCCCGACCGCGCTTGCGTATAGCTGGCGCAAAAGCTCAGGCGCGCCTGACTTGGCAATGGTGGGCGCGACAGGGATCGAACCTGTGACCCCTACGATGTCAAATCTCACTTTTGTGGTTTTTTGCTGATTCAATCTAGGTCAGCTCGGCTCACGCAAATCACGTAATTTCCGTTGTAAAATGGCCGTTTTACGAGTTGAGACGATTTGAGACGACGCGCATTCGGTCAGCTAAATTTTGGAGCTTCGCTACCAAATTGCTACCAAATTTCCGGGCTTCGAACTAAGACTGGGAGCCCCGAAATTAGACAGAGAGCCACCCCGGTAGCGACCCAGCATGCCACGCAAAAGCGCCTCCGCAAGCAAGCCCTTCACGGATCTGCGGGTCCGCGCCTTGGCGAGTGGCGCGCCCAAAGATCACCTGGACGGCGCGACGCCAGGGCTCTTTCTGCGCGTGGGCAAGCGCGGCGCCAGCTGGTCGCTCCTCTATCGCGTGACGGGGCACGGCGGCGATAGCGAGTCCGGACACAAGACCAAGGGCGTGATGAAGCGCATGCATCTTGGCGATTACCCGGCCGTGAGCCTAGCAGCGGCACGAGCCAAAGCGCACTCCATGCTGCAAATTGCCGAGGCTGGCGACGATCCGAAACATGCGTCGGCGGCGCCGAAGAGCACGACCAAGTCACGGACGCTCGGCTGGCTCATCGAGCAATACATTGAGCAATACGCCACCAAGGCGCTCGCTTCTGGCCAGGTGGGAGGCTGGGTT
>JAEUMR010000017.1 GCA_016791385.1 Hyphomonadaceae bacterium | reverse complement strand
TTCGAGCCGCAGCACCGTGCCGACATGGCGCGCCTGATTTTCATCAAGCGCGATCTCGGCGCCGGGCGCGAGGGTTTGGTCGATCAGGAGACGCGGGACGGCCATGGGGTTTCACTAACCCGGCGTGCACTCAGAGTCATTCCGGGGCATCGCGCAGCGATGAACCCGGAACCCAGGGGCAGCCATATGTCGTTGGCCCCTGGGTTCCGGATCGCGCTCTGCGCGTCCGGAATGACTCATCGTTACGCCGCCTCATCCGCCAACAGATCCCCGCGCGACATGGCGTTGAGCTTGGCGTAGAGCCCGCGCGCGCTGATCAGATCAGCGTGGCGGCCCTGCTCGACGATGCGGCCCTGATTGAACACCAGGATGCGGTCGGCCTCGCGGATGGTCGACAGCCGGTGCGCGATGACGATGGTCGTGCGCCCCTGCTTCAGTTCCGCCATCGCCGCCTGCACGTCGCGCTCGGTGGCGACATCGAGCGAGGAGGTCGCTTCATCGAGGATGAGGATACCGGCGTCCGCCAGGAACGCGCGCGCCAGCGCCACGCGCTGACGCTCCCCGCCCGACAGCTTCACGCCGCGCTCGCCGACTTCGGTGTCGTAGCCGAGCGGCAGCTTGACGATGAAGTCGTGCGCGCGTGCGCGCTTGGCTGCCTCGATCACCTCTTCCATCGACGCCTCAGGCCGGGCGTAGGCGATGTTCTCGCGCAGCGAGCGGTGGAACAAGGCCGGGTCCTGCGGCACCAGCGCGATCGCCCGGCGCAAGCTGCCCTGCTTCACCGCGCGCACATCCTGACCGTCGATGCGGATGGCGCCGCCATCGACATCATAGAGACGCTGCACCAGCTTCACGAAGGTCGACTTGCCAGCGCCCGTAGGGCCAACCAGCGCCACCGTCTCACCCGGCGCAAGCTCCAGCGAAAAGTCGCTGTACAGCGGCTCGGCCTGGCTCTTGTAGCGAAACGTGACGGCGTCGAACTGGATCGCGCCCGCGCCCGGCTTGAAGTCCGGCGCACCGGGTGCGTCAACGATGCCTTCCTTCTGCTTGGCGTAAGCGACCACGTCGGCGATGTCGGCGAAGCCTTTCTGCAGCGTGCGGATGCTTTCGCCCAACGTGCGCAGGTAGCCCGACATCAAGAAGAACGAGGTGATGGCGAAGGCTGCATCGCCGGGGCTGGCGCGCCCCTCGCTCCATTCACGCACGACAAGGCCTAGCATGCCCGCCTGCAGCACGAACAGCGTCAGGTTCTGCCATATCCAGGAATTGGTCGCCTTGTACCAGAGCCGCAGCGCCTTCTTGCGCCAATCTTCGGTGATCTGCGCTAGACGCGCTTGTTCGCGTTCTTCCGCGCCGAAGGCTTTGACGCTGGCGTTCGCGCCCACCGCATCGGCCAACGCGGCGCCGATCTTGGTGTCGGCGACGTTGGTGACCGAGAAATCCTGTTTCAGATAGAAGGTCCACATCCACCAATTGAACACCAGCAGGAACGCGATCGAGGCGCCGACGAAGAGGCCGATCAGCGGCCAGCGGATCGCCGTCATCACGGTGACGCCCGACAGCACGATCGCCGCCGGCAACACCTGCCAGACGATCGTATCCGAGACCGTGTCGTAGGCGTTCATCGCCCGCGACACCCGCCGCACCGTGGCGCCGGCGAAGTTGTCGGCGTGCCAATCGGCGCTGAAGCGCTGCACGTCGCGAAAGCCGTCATCGACGATGGCGCGCATGTTGCGCGCCGCGAGCGGAATCCAGAACCGCACCGAAGTGTTGCGGAAGAAGTAGAAGCCGAAGGCGACAACGGCGAAGAGCGTATAGGCGCCCCATGCCGCCTGCCCCGCTTCCGGTCCGCGCGACAGCGTCTCCACCATCACGCCGGAGACGACAGGAAGCGCCAGGTCGCAGGCCACCGCGACGACGTAGAGGCTGATGAAGGCGTAGAAGAAATGCGGTTGCGACATCCAGCGCCGCCAGATGGAGGCGAGGATGTCCGGTACCGGCGCCTTCAGCGGCCGCGTATCGTCATTGTCGTCGTAAACGTCACTCATAATAAGCACCGGAACGGAATCGTGGCCGCACAAGGCGGCGAACGTAAATTGGAAATGGGAACGAAGCGCCGGAAGCGAAGCGTCAAGAACGCCAGAACACCCCAGCACAGCTTTCGCGAGACGGTTTCCCCTAGTGGTGGGGAATTTGGAGCCGGGAAAGCAGCGCTTTCCAGGGCTCAGCGGCGACCGTTCGCTGGCGCCGTGCTATGATACGGTGGTGTTCATCCGAGACGCGCTCCTTTTCGTCGAAGGGTCGCCCCCATAGCGCGATCACGCCCTTGCGTAAACAAAAAGCCGCGCGCAAGAGCGTGCCGTGACGGATTTGAAACCCGCCGATGCGTTGAAGCAACATTGGACCGACGGCTTGCCGCGCGCGTGGAAGCCGTTTGCGCAGCTGTCACGGCTCGACCGGCCGATCGGCTGGCAATTGCTGCTGTTGCCGTGCTTGATGGGCATCGCCGTCGCGCGCATCGGCTATGGCTTCTATTGGGACGACGCGCGTTACGCGCTGGCCTTCATCCTCGGCGCCATCGCCATGCGCGGCGCCGGCTGCACCTATAACGACATTCTCGACCGCGACATCGATGCGAAGGTCGAGCGCACGCGGCTGCGGCCGCTGCCGTCCGGCGCGGTTTCGCTGAAAGCGGCGTGGGCTTGGCTGCTGGCGCAGTGCCTGGTCGGCCTCGTGGCGCTCTTCATGCTGCCGCCGCTGGCGCAGATCGTGGCGCTAGCAGCGGTGCCGCTGGTGGCGCTTTACCCACTGATGAAGCGCATCACCTGGTGGCCGCAGGCTTGGCTGGGCATCGTGTTCTCGTGGGGCGCGCTGGTGGGCGGAGCGGCCTCGACCTATGCCAGCGGCGTGGTGCCGACGGAATCGATCGTGCTCTATCTCGGCTGCATCGCCTGGACCATCGGCTACGACACCATCTACGCCCTGCAAGACCGCGAAGACGACGCGCTTGTCGGCGTACGCTCCACCGCGCGCCTGTTCGGGCCCGACTGGCGGCAATGGACGGCAGGCTTCTACGTGCTGGCGCTGGTGTTCTGGACCGCCGCCGGCGCGATGAGCGGAGCAGCACTTGCCGTCGCCGCGGGACTGGCGGTCGTCGTGACGCTGCTGATCTGGCCAATGCTGCAAAGCGTTGACGATGCACGTCCGGAAACGGCGCTTGCCGCCTTCAAGCGCAATGCCATGATTGGCGCGGCTGTCTTGATCGCGTTTTCGCTCGAACCCATCTGGCGGACGCTGCGGCCGATACTGGGTGTGTGATGGGCGAGGCGGAAAAGCATCTTACCAAAGTCTGCCGCCGCTTCGCGCGCATCGTGCCGGGCCACGAGCCGTTTCCGACCAAGTTCGAAAAAAGCAAAGACCCTTATCGCGCGCTGGTGCGCTCGGTGGTGTTTCAACAGCTTTCCGGCAAGGCCGCCTCGACCATCCACGGCCGCGTGCTGGCGCTGTTTCCGGACAAGGATCACCCCGATCCGGAAGATATCCTCGATGCGCCGGAGGACTTGCTCCGCAGCGCCGGGCTGTCGCGGCAAAAGATCGCCGCGCTGAAGGATGTTTCGCAAAAGCGCATCGAGGGCGTCATTCCGGCGGCGCGCGCGCTGGTGCGGCTGCCGGACGACGAAATCATCGAACGCTTAACCGCTGCGCGCGGCGTCGGCCGCTGGACGGTGGAGATGTATCTCATCTTCACGCTCGGACGCCCCGACGTGCTGCCCGTCGACGATCTCGCCGTCCGCAAAGGCGCCGAGAAGCTGTACAAGCGCAGTTTCACACCGAAAGAACTCGCCGCCTACGGCGAACGCTGGGGCCCATGGCGCAGCGCCGCCGCTTGGCACCTGTGGCGCTACATGGACAATCTCGTACTGGCCGATTGAGCGAGGCCGTAATCGCGGACGACGTGCGCCACGCGCAGCCGGTAGGCGTCGAAGATGCGCGTGCGTCCCTCTTCCTGCGCGATGCGATGGGCTTCGCAGCTACGCCATGCCGCAAACGCCGCTTCGTCCCGCCAGAACGAGAGCGAGAGGATGCGCTTCTCATCACTCAGACTCTGGAACCGCTCGATGGAAATGAAGCCGTCGATCTCATCGAGCAGCGAGCGCAACTCGGTGGCGATACGGAAGTAATCGTCGCGGTGCGCCGCGTGCGGCTCCACCTGGAAGATCACTGCGAACATGGCTGCACCAGCGGCGCGTGCGGTGCGGACGCGAGTTTCAGGAAAATGCGGTCTTCGCGCTGGATGAAGCGCTCGGCCCGCGCGAACGCGTAATTCTCCCGCCCCAGCGGATCAGCAGCGAGACGTGCACGGTAGCTCTCATACGCAGCCAAGCTGTCGATGTTGTACAACGCATAGGCCGTCGTGGCGGACCCCTCGTGCGGCGCGAAGTAGCCGATCAGATCGGCCCCGCAGCGCGGTATCGCCTGCCCCCATGCCCTAGCGTAGCGCTCGAACTGTTCGCGCTTGTACGGATCGATTTCGTAACGAATACAGCATGTCAGCATGGCTGGCCTCCAGAAGCGCCAGACCTAGCGGATTGCGCGCCGGAGATGGTTCGATTACGGTCGAACCGTGCCATGAGAGAAGGTCCGAACATCGCCCGCATCGCCGCCATGGTTGGCGATCCGGCGCGCGCCAACATGCTGACGGCGCTGCTCAACGGCGAAGCGCTGACGCCGAGCGAACTCGCGCTCGAAGCGAACGTGACCAAGCAGACCGCAAGCTCGCATCTGTCAAAGCTTGTCGATGCGGGGCTGGTCGCGGCGGAGGCGCAGGGCCGGCATCGCTATTACCGGCTCGCTGATTCCGATGTCGCTGGCTTGCTGGAAACGCTGATGGGCGTTGCAGCGCGCGCAAAGGCGCTGCGCGCGCGCCCTGGCCCGAAGGAGCCAGCGCTCCGCCACGCGCGGCTCTGTTACGATCACCTCGCCGGTGAACTCGGCGTCGAATTGTTCGACGCGTTCCTCAAGAACAAGTGGATGGTTCCGGGGCCGGAGAAGACGTACGCGCTGACGCGCCTCGGGCGTATCAAGGTGTCGACGTTCGGAGTCGATATCGACGAGATCGAGGCCGGCGCGCGTCCACTCTGCCGCGCTTGCCTGGATTGGAGCGTGCGCCGGCACCATCTCGCCGGCGCGCTGGGCGCAGCGCTGCTCGACCGCATCTTCGAACGCGGCTGGGCCGAGCAGCGCGGCTCAAGCCGCATCGTCGATTTCACGCGCGGGGGCGAACTGGGCCTGCGCCGCGTGTTCGCGATGGGCGAGCGGCCCGCCTCAAGCTAGGCCTTGCGCACGCCGCAGGTGTTGACGCCAAGCACCGCGTAGAGCGGGCAGAAGCCGACAAGGCCGGTCAGCAGCGGCACAAGGCCGACATAGCCCCACGGCGTCTGCGGGCCGACAAAGGCGAGCGACAGAACGCCAAGCCCGACGATCACGCGCAGCACGCGATCAATTGCGCCTTCATTCGCTTTCATCTTGATCTCCTTTCGCGCCGTGACCTGACGCCGAAGCGCAGCGTGGGTCCTTGATTTCGATCAGCCAGGGCTGCGCGCTGGCGGGTTTCGCGCTAGATTGATTTTATGCCTGCCGTCGCCCGCCTCGACCCCAAGGATGTGTTCACGCCCGAGGAATGGGCGAGCCTTTCGCGCCGTTCGTCGTGGCTGGGGCTTGTCTGCGTCGCCGGCGCCTGGGGCGTCATTTTCGGCGCGGGGGCGATGTTCGTGCTGTGGCCGAACCCGCTGACCTACATCCTCGCGGTGATGCTGATCGGCGCACGCCAACTCGGCCTTGCCATTCTGATGCACGACGCAGCGCACGGGGCGCTGCATGCGAACGCGAAGATCAACGACTGGGTCGGTGAATGGTTGTGCGCAGCGCCGGTCGGCGCGCGGCTCAAGTCTTACCGCGAGTATCACCTGACGCATCACCGCTTCACCGAACAACCCGAAGACCCTGACCTCGCGCTCTCGGCGCCGTTTCCGATCTCGCGCAAATCGCTGTGGCGCAAGATCGCGCGCGATCTCACGGGGCAGACTTTCCTCAAGCAGCGCACGGCGCAATTGTTCGGCGGCCGCAAGCCGGGCGAAGTGCTCAACGGCAGCAATGGGCGCTTCCTGCTCGCCAACGCTTTGTTGTTCGCGGGCTGCATCGCGGCGGGCTATTGGTGGGCCTATCCGGCGCTCTGGATCGCGCCGATGGCGACGTGGCTGCCGCTGATCACGCGGCTGCGCAATATCGGCGAACATGCCTGCGTGAAAGCGAAGGACGATCCGTTCACACACGCGCGCACCACGCTCGCCAATCCGATCGAGCGCCTGTTCATCGCCCCCTATTGGGTGCACTTCCACGCCGAGCATCACGCCTTCATGCATGTGCCGTGCTACCGGCTTGAGCGCATGCACCGGATGCTGATGGACAAGGGCTATTGGTCGCGCATGAAGATCGCGCCTGGCTATGCGGCGGTGCTGCAAGAAGCTGCGCCGGCTTAAGCGCACTCATGATCGCCGACATCCCCGCCTTTATCCGCGAGAACACGCGCGTGCTGGCGCCGAGCCATGTGCCGGAGCTGCAGCTTCATCTCGCGGACGACGCCGTCGCGCTGTGGCAGCTGACGGAAGAACAGCTCGGCGAACTGGGCTTGCCGCCGCCCTTCTGGGCGTTTGCCTGGGCCGGTGGCCAAGCGCTGGCGCGCTACGTGCTCGACCATGCCGGGATCGTGGCAGGCAAGCGCGTGCTCGATGTCGCCTCCGGTTCTGGCCTCGTGGCGATCGCGGCGATGAAGGCGGGCGCGGCGTCGGCGCTGGCGGTTGATATCGACGCCTTCGCCGCGCATGCAGCGATTTTGAACGCAGAGCTCAATGCCGTGCGCGTTGAGACCAGCGACGCCGATCCGATCGGCAAGCCGACGCCGGCGGATGTCGTGCTGGTGGGCGATCTCTTCTACGATCGCGACCTCGCCCCGCGCGTGCTCGATTGGCTGATCGCGCAGCAAGGCGAAGGCAAGACGGTGCTGATCGGCGATCCGGGCCGCACTTATCTACCGCGCGACAAGCTCGAACAGATCGCCGCCTACGACATCCCGGTCACCCGCGCGCTCGAAGACGCAGAAGTGAAGCGCGCCGCGGTGTGGAAGCTGCGCTAGCGCTACTCGATGGCGCAGACGTACTGGCGCTCTTCGTCATTGGCCGCGCGCGTGCGGGCGTCTTCGCAGACGGCGCTCCAGAAGCGCTGCACCTCTTCGCCGACGGCGCGGCTGCGCGAGGCGATCTCTTCGATGGTCGGCGTGCTGTCGGCGCCTTCGCCGATCCAGACCGGCTGAAACGCCGGGCCGCAGGCGACCTCGGCAAAGAGGCCGCGCGCGCACAAGCTGGAGCGCTCAAGATTGTATTCCCACACCACCTCGCGCAGGCGCCGCGCCAGCTCGCGCGGCTCGGTGACATCGGCCTCGGAAGCGCCGGGGCGGTCGGCCGAAAGGCTATGCACCTGACTCAGCATCACGCCGTAGCGGCCAATTTCGATGTTGATATCGAACGGATCAGGCGGCGCGGCCGCGCTGGGCGCCTTCGCCTGCTCGCCTTGTTGTCCACAGGCGGCAAGCGCCGCCGCCAAGATCAGTGCACGCAGCTTCATGGGCCTCGCCTCCTGGCGAGACCTTAGCGGCGTGCGCGCGCGCCGTCAGCTTCCGGCGTAGCGCTCAAGCTGGGGCGCGAGCGCATTGTAGCCGCCGTCGAACTCCAGCTGGTCGGTGTTCACCGCGCGGCGCACAAGCGCCATCGCGGCAACCGTCAGGCCCACGCCTGCGGCCGCCGCGAACATCGCCAACGCCGCGCTCCAGAGTCCGGCGTCCATCACTCCACCCATCCCGTTGCCTTCGAGGCATTTTGTATGGACTGACTATGTCGAAGCGCGGTGAACGCGCGGTTTCCGAAAGCAAAACAAAAGATTGAGATGGCCCCGGCAGAGCCGCTAGAGGTGGATTTGCAGAGGGAAAACGACGATGCGGCTTCTCGAAATCGCGGCGCTCTATGCCGGTGTGAATATCCTCATCCTGTTGGTGCTGGCAGTGCTGGTGGTCGCCGGCCGGCGCAAACACAAGATCAGGTTGGGCGACGGTGGCAATGAAGACTTCATCCGCGCCCAGCGGGCGCACGCCAACGCCGCAGAATATATTCCAGCCGGCATCGCCGGGATCGTCACTTTGGCGCTGTTTGACCCCGCAACCCCGGTTTGGCTGCTCCATGCGAGCGGACTCTGCTTAACCGCCGGTAGGCTTTTGCATGGCTTCGGGCTTCACGCTGGGACACTCAATCTCGGCCGCTCGCTCGGGATGGTGCTGACCTGGGTCGCCTATCTGCTGATCGGCGGCGGCCTGCTTTATGTCGGCATGGCTCAGCAGCTCTGAGGGCTGACTTATCCACAGCCGCGCCAGATTGCCGGGCCGCGCGCGAGCGCCCATGTTGCCAGCATGGCATTCGACGCTGATTCCCATGCCGCCTTGGCGGCCCTGATCGACTACGCCCGTAAAGCCGGGGCCGACGCCTCGGAAGCCTCCCTCGCCGCCCGCGAGGCGATCTCCGCCGAAGTGCGGATGGGCGAACTGGAGGGCATGGAGCGGGAAGAAGGCCGCTCGGTGGCCCTGCGCGCCTTCATCGGCAAGCGCCAGGCCGCCGCCTCCTCGACCGACCTCTCCGCCAAGGGCCTGCAATCCCTGGCCGAGCGAACCGTGGCGATGGCCAAGGCCGCGCCAGAAGACAAATATTGCGGGCTGCTGGAGGAGCATTATCTCGCCCGCGGCCCCGCGCCCGACCTGAAGCAATCCGACACGGCCCGGCCGAGCCCGCAGCACTTGCTCGACCTTGCCATGCGCTGCGAGGCAGCTTCGCTGGCCATTCCTGGCATCGTCAATTCCGGCGGCGGCGGGGCGTCGAGCGAGGTGTCCACCTTCACCTACGCCACCTCGTCCGGCTTCGAAGCCTCCGAAAGCGCCACCTCCTACAGCCTCGGCGCTCAGCCCGTCGCCGAAAAGGACGGCGAGATGGAGCGCGATTATGAGTGGCGCACCAAGCGCTTCTTCGCCGACCTGCCGGACGCCGAACTGATCGGCCGCATCGCCGGCGAGCGCACCGCGCGCCGCCTCGGCGCCCGCAAGGTGGCGAGCACGAAGGCGCCGGTGATTTTCGAGAACCGCTTGGCGGGCCGCATCATCTCGCCGCTGTTTTCGGCGATCTCCGGTTCGTCGGTGGCGCGCGGGGTTTCGTTCTTGAAGGACAAGCTTGGCCAGCGCGTGTTCGCCGAAGGCTTCCGCATCCACGAAGATCCGTTCGTCGAGCGCGGCATGGGCAGCCGCTGGTTCGACGGCGAAGGCGGCGCCGTGCGGCCGATGGCGCTGATCGAAGACGGCGTGCTGACGACCTGGTTGCTCAATTCATCAGCGGCGCGCCAGCTCGGGCTCGAGCCGAACGGCCACGCCACCACGGGTCACGGCGGTCCGCCCGGCATCGGCACGTCGAACCTGTTCGTACAGCCGGGCCAGCATGATCTGGCTGGTCTCATGCGCGAAGCGGGCAAGGGCCTCTTCGTCACCGACATGTTCTCGCCCTCGCTCAATATGAACACGGGGGATTGGTCAGTCGGCGTCGCCGGCTATTGGTTCGAGAGCGGCGCTGTCGTGCATCCGGTCAGCGAAGTGACGGTCGCGGGCAATCTGCACGACATCTTCGCCCGCCTGCGCTGCGGTTCGGACCTCGACAATCGCGGCGCGCTCGAAATCCCCAGCCTGATCGTGGACGATCTTGCAATCGGCGGCGTCTGATCTCGTCCTGCTCGAAGCGGCGGCGCGTGAAGCGGGCGCGCTCGCGCGCACGCTGCTGCAAAAGCCGCTTGAGGTGAAATCCAAGGGCGAAGCAGGACCTGTCACCAACGTCGATCTTGCCGTTGATGCATTGCTCAGCGAATGGCTGCGCCAGGCGCGGCCCGACTATGGCTGGCTTTCCGAAGAAGCCCCGGACGAGCCGGGCCAGCGCGTCGGCAAGGCGCGCACCTTTATGATCGACCCGATCGACGGCACGGGCGCACTGGTGGCGAAGCAGCCGCAATGGACCATCAGCATCGGCGTCGTCGAAGGCGATCGTGCGTTCGCAGGCGTGGTCTACAATCCGATGACCGATGAGATGTTCTTGGGCGCGCCCGGCGCTTCGGCGACGCTCAATGGCCGCGCCATGCGCGCGAGCCTGCGCGACTCGCTCGATGGCGCGCGCATGATCGGCCAGGTGAACCGCTTCACCACCAAGCGCTGGAAGAATCCCTGGCCGAAAATGGACATCATCGAGCGCCAGTCGATCGCCTACCGGCTTGCCCTGGTGGCGGCCGGCCAAGGCGACGCCACCGTCCTGTTCGGTTTCAAGCACGATTGGGACGTCGCCGCGGGCGCGGCGTTGGTGGAAGCGGCGGGCGGAAAGATCACCGACCTCTGGGGCGAAGCGCTGCGCTTCAATCAGCAACAGCCGCGCACGCCGGGCGTGGCCGCCGCTGGCGCCCCGCTTCACCCTTTGCTAATCGAGCGCACATCCGCTTTTCCCGATCCACGGCAGAACACGCAGACCTGACCATGAGCGACGACCGTCAACTCCTGCACCTCGTCATCGGCGGCGAACTGAAACAACTGGACCGCCCCGTCTTCGAGGACCTTTCGAAAATCGATTTCGTCGGCGCCTATCCAAACTACCGGCTCGCCTACG